>NZ_JAJJNF010000009.1:0-154185 GCF_021245805.1 Mangrovimonas futianensis | reverse complement strand
ATTTTGACCTAGGTGAAGATTACGGCCTCTATAGTTTTAGGCACACCTTTATCACCAAATTATATCGGGCTCTTGCCAAGGATTCCACTCCTTTTGAGGCAAAAAGTAAACTTTTATTGATAACTGGACATTCATCGATGGGAGCTTTGGAAAAATATCTAAGGGATATTGACGCAGAACTGCCCCAAGACTATTCAACCTTCTTGTAGAACATGGAAGAAAGTATTTTATATAAAGACTACTTTGATCTATCATCAAAATTATATGATGAATTGATATTTATAATCCCTAGAGACGTTATACCACCGGATTATTCGACAAAATTGGACAAACTTGAAGAATTGGAATGGATAGATACCGTTTTGATAATAGACCACTATGAAGGCCCTATTAAATGGCGAGAAGATCGTAACAATGTTTATTTCTTTGGCAAGAGTGGCCGCCTAGAAAAAAATATCTTTCAATTGATCGAAAAGAAAGAAACCCTATCAAAAGATGCTTTCGGTTATTTGATAAAAAAATATACTGAACAGGCGAAAACCATACATCTCTTGACACAATGGTTAACTGATTATATTGAAAAGGGTAACTTTGATCAAAACCTGGTATCCATTTTTAAAATGCAATGCAGGTTCCTAGAGTACCACATGACTCAATTGAACCAACATTTTTCTGTTCTATATGAAGAAAACAGAATGAACAATGTGGACGCCATTAAGTTCATAAAGGCTTTTGCTGAAGGTCAAAAGGCATCAAAATCAAATAAGCATGATTCTGTTGTTGCAGTCAACATAGTTGAGCCTTCTTCACAAAAGGCAATCAAAAAGAAACGTGAAAAGCGAATCCTGATAACTGAAGAAGAGGCAGAACTGGAACTATTGCAAAAAGTCTTTAAAATAAATATTTAACGTAAAACCAACGTTTATTTGACGCAAAATGAGCCAAGAAACCCAATATTATACCTGTAAATACTGTTTTGAATCATTTATACCCAAACGTAGAAGGGTACAGAAATACTGCAGCAACACTTGTAGGAACAAGGCGTACCATGCCAGAAAAACAGCAACGACAACTGGGGAAACCTTGCCAGGAAAATTGGAAAACCAATTGGCAGTTCCAACTCCAATCAAACAAACTGTTAACACCGCTGATATTACAAATGCAGCCATTGGAACATTAACGGTAAATGCTCTGTCTAATCTTTTAACCAAGGAAGAAAACAAACCTGCCTCCAAAAAGGACTTGGTCGAAATCTTAAAAGCTCTAAAAGGTAGGTACCATATAATTAAAAACGGTGAGCCACTTGCTGATGGCAAAAAACCGTATTATGATATTGTAAAGCAAGAATTGGTTTACCTGTATCCATTCCAAGCATTAACTACTTAGCTCCTACCCTTTTTCATATAATCCTGCCACTGCACCAATACGTATTTCTCTATTTGGTTTTCCATTTTTTTTAGAAATCCATACTCATAAACAAATAGATACACATCACCCTTAGTATTCTTCCAGTAATGGGTAAAGAAATGAGGGTCAAACCCTTTATCCTTTAAGGTGCTGGACCTCACGGTGGCTTTGCCTGCTTTATTATAGCTTTTTAAAATGCGTCGGTTCTGTTTTAGTTGGTTGTCCACCTTATTGTAAAATCTTGGCTCCTCCTCCAAAGATCTCCGATAGTGATAGGAACTTTTACAGTGCAAATCGCAAAACCGCTTATCTGATCTTCCTTTTTAGTTCCTTACCGCATGAAACACATGTATTTTGTCTCTTATCCATCACTGACCTGTCCGGAAATAAGGCTACATAATTTTAATAATTATGTACAAAAATGACAAAGTAATTAGACGCTTCAGCGAATCGTTTAAATTGAAAATTTTAGACGAACTTACCACTGAAAAACTCAACAAGAACCAATTAGGAAAACTTTACGGTATCAATCCTACTACCATCAACGAATGGATCAGGAAATATGAACGTAAAGACCTAATGAATACCAGAATCAAAGTGGAAACAAAAGACGAAATAACACGTATTAAAAAGCTACAAAAGGAAATTGAACAGCTTAAAACTATGTTTAACCTGTAGCCATATTTCAGGACGAAACAATCTAGAAATTATCATAATTGCCATACATAAAAAATGAATTAAGATATATTTATCCGAATCCATTTTCGTATCTTAGCACTCTAAATTTGGGTAATGTTTTCAAAGGCTTGTGAATACGGAATTAAAGCTGCTATTTTTATTGCTAAAAATTCTTATGAAGGAAAAAGAGTAAATCCAAAAGAAATCTCCAAAGAGATTAATTCTCCCCAAGCTTTTACAGCAAAAATTCTCCAAGCATTAGTTAGACATAATATTATTAACTCTGTAAAAGGGGCATACGGAGGCTTTGAAATTGATAAGGACTCCATTCCGAATATAAAACTTTCTCAAATCGTGAATGCTATTGATGGTGATGCTATTTACAAGGGTTGTGGTTTGGGCTTAGAAACCTGCAATGAAAAACACCCGTGTCCTGTACACGACAAATTTGTTGAAATAAGAGGAGGCTTAAGGAGTATGCTAGAAACAACAACCTTAGAAGAATTAGCCTTAAACCTTAAAAATGGAAGTGCTTTTTTAAAGGCTATTTAGATAATTGAAAAAAAATTTATTTATAAATAGGACAATTTTATCTTAATTAAAATCATGGAAAAAACAATCAAAATAAAAGAAAAGAATATCGGCCAATTTGTTGCCGAAGATTACAGAACAGCGGCCATATTTAAAAAATATAACATAGACTTTTGTTGTAAAGGGCACCGAACTTTAAAAGAAGTGTGTGAAAAAAAAGGAATAGACCAAAACCTAATAGTTGACGAACTCGAAATAGTACTCAATTCAAATTCAAATCAATCTATAGACTATAAATCTTGGCCTCTTGACCTATTGATTGACTATATAGAAAAAACACACCACAGATATGTTGAAGAAAAAATACCTATTCTAAAACAATTTTTAGACAAGCTATGTCGAGTTCATGGCGAGAGACATCCTGAACTTTTTAAAATAAACAAACTATTCATTGCATCTTCCAATGAATTGACAGCTCACATGAAAAAAGAAGAGCTCATCCTCTTCCCTTTCATAAAAAAATTGGTCAGAGCAAAATTAGATTCTCAAATGGTATTGCAACCTGCCTTCGGAACAGTTGAAAATCCCATAGCTATGATGATGAACGAACATGATAATGAGGGGGAAAGATTCAGAATAATTGCAGAGTTAACCAATAACTATCAACCACCTGTTGATGCCTGTAACACTTACAGGGTTACTTTTGCCATGCTTGATGAATTTGAAAAAGATCTTCATTTACATATTCATTTAGAAAACAACATTTTATTTCCTGGTGCAGTCAAACTTGAAAAACAATTTGAAATACAAGCAAATTAGACTACTTTTCATCTTGAGTAAATAAAAATGAATGCCAAAAAAACTAGTTGCTATATGCCTTTCAAACTTCTTAATAGCCGCATTGATGGGGTTACTTTTGCGGTTTGTAAGCATTTATCCACTATCAATAAACTATAGATTTTTCACACATGCCCATTCCCATACTGCCATGTTAGGATGGGCTTATTTAATGCTGTACATACTTATTGTTCATTACTTTGTCCAAGAGAAAAAGACTATCTATATACGCTTGTTTTGGACAACACAAGTATCGGTTTGGGGCATGATGTTTAGCTTCCCCTTTCAAGGGTATGCTGCTATTTCCATTACCTTTTCTACCCTGCACATAATATGTAGTTATATTTTTATCTTCTTAATCTGGAAGAAGTTAAAAGCTAAAAGCTACGTTAGTTCAGTACTACTAAAAACAGCCTTACTCTTTATGGCAGTTTCAACACTTGGTGTTTGGTGTCTTGGTCCAGCCGTTGGCCTTTATGGTAACACTTCAGATTTTTATCAAGTGGCTATTCAGTTCTTTCTTCATTTTCAATTTAAAGGTTGGTTTTTATTTGCTGTCATTGGTGTTTTTTTCCATATTCTAAACATTCAAGACTCTAAACAATTTAGAGTTTTTTATAGGATACTACTTCTATCCACAGTGCTCACTTTTGCCTTACCTCTATATTGGTATTTTCCGAATAAACTATTTTACTGGCTGAATGCTCTGGGTGTAATTTTTCAAATAACAGCACTTTTTATTTTTCTAAAAATTATCAAATTCTCATTCCACACCATCCTAGCAAAAACTAGTAAACTAGAAATCTATTTGTACAGTTTTTCTAGTTTATGTTTCTGCTTAAAAGCAGTCTTGCAATTAGGTTCTTTATTTCCTGAATTTTCACAGATTATCTACCAGCATAAACTGTATGTTATTGGATTTATTCACCTATTGATGCTGGGTGTGATCACAGGATTTTTATTTGCGTTTATGATGAGGAATAAACTAATATCCTCATCTGCAGCAACATCTGTGGGAGTTTATAGCTTTATTATAGGGTTTGTTTTAACCGAATTCTTGTTATTAGTCCAAGGCTATCTATATTACACAAATGAGCCTATTATTTCAAATTTTAATATGTTTCTATTTATTGCCAGTATCTTTCTTCCTTTAGGAATTATGTTTCTTCTCAAGAATTTAATAACACAAAAAAACCATGCAACCTAAACCACAAAAAAGGCACAAAGCTTTACAACCTTTGAGCAGAGAGCATCATCATGGGCTATTGTTGGCTTGGAAAATACAAACAGGTTTCAGTAAGAATATCAATCCTGAACGTATCTGGAATTATGCCTTATGGTTTTATAATAATCATTTGATTCCTCATTTTGAACTTGAAGAAAAACACATCTTTATCATTTTAGGAAATGAGGACGATTTAGTAAAAAAAGCTCTTTCCCAGCATAAACATTTACATAGATTGTTTGCAGACACCAATAACAAAGCTATTTCACTTAGTAAAATTAAAAAAGAATTGGATAAACACATACGCTTTGAAGAGCGTATTCTGTTTCCAAAAATTCAAGAAAAAGCTACAGAAGCAGAGCTTCTTGAAATAGAAAAAATTCACCATCAAGACCCATTCAATGATAATCTTGATGATGAATTTTGGAGATAAATGTTTAATTCAATACAACTGACATATTGATATAAAAATTTCTACCTTGTCTTGAAATATTATTCCAATCAGCAAATGTTGAATAATTAGTATCCAAAATATTTTCAATACCGTATTTAAGGACCAACTTATTTGACTTTAAGTACACCACATTCCCAAAATTCAAATTAAATATACCATAGGCTGGTGTTTCATCTTCACCATAATAGCTACTATACTTACTTTGATTGCCATTTCCCTCACACTGCATGGCTACATTGAAATTTTCTGTACTATATGAAACTTCAGCTAAATAAGACAACGGCTTTATCAATGGAAGATTTTCTCCGTTACTACCTTTACCATAATTATAGCCTAAAGAAGCGTTTAACAAGAATTTTTCTGCAAAGTGATAGCTAGTATTGAGATAAAAATCAAAAATAGAAGCATGGTCTATTGCAGAATAAATTTTCACGCCATTGGCTCCTATAGTCATTGGACTTATTGATGAATCTATTTCGCCAATTATATAATCCAAAACATGAAAATACGAAGATTCCAATCCAACTTTAAAATGTTTTAAATAGTAGTTGGTCTTTAAATTAACTTCCAATGATTTCTCATTACTCAAAGTAGGGTTTCCTATATAATCAAACCTGTCAAAACTATTGAACAAGTAGAATCCATAGCCTTCACTTACTGAAGGCGCTCTTTCTCCATAACCCACCCCAACTGTAAAATCGTATTCCTTCATCTCTATTTGATATTCAGAAGATAGACCTAGTAAGAATCTGCTTTTGGAATCCTGTATTTCAGGATAGAAAATTTTCAAACTCTCCAAGCCTTCTTCTTCAGCCACTTCATTATTATGGAACCCCAATCGCATAGAAACTGACACCTCTTCATTATCGTTGATGACATAGTTATCTTTTGCAAACAAGCCTGTATAAAAAGTTCTTACATCCGGCCAGGTATACATGAACATACTTGGCTGATTTACATCATTAGGATACATGGTCATTTCTGCTAGTGAACGATTATAAAAACCATTTAGATTAAATAGCATTCCATGTTTTCCCTTGTCAACACCAAGTTTACTATAAAAACCATAGGTGTCACTCCATCCCGGCATATCCATTCTAATAGGTACATCAGGTCGTTGCGAATCGTCCATAATGTGGGTAATACTATTGAAATACAACTTAGTTTCCCAATAGTTCACAAATGTTGAATCGTTTTGATAATTATGCGCTACAGAACCTATAAATGCTTCTGCCAGAGACACATCCATTGGTAAAGCTGGATAACCTACATTGGCAGCTCTATCATAAATGATATTGGCATCCAATTTATTATTCGGGTTTAACCTATATCCCATTTGACCAGAAATGTTGTATTTTTCAAATTGAGAGTACATAACTTCTTCATCGCCCCCGGCTTTATAGTTGTCTGACTTCCTGTAAATAGCATCAATACTTGCATAGAACGAATTAGCCGAATATTCGAAATCCAAACCAGCAATACGATAGTTCCCATTGGTTTCATAACCTAAATCAACATTTGACTTTAACCCAAAATCGAAATATTTGGATTCAGGCAACTGCAAATCTATTGCACCGCCAATGCAATGTCCATTTTCAGTTCCTTCCTGCCCTGAAGAAATAACTACTTGTTTTAAATTTGACACATCTACATAGGATGTTACAGGATCCATTTTGTCTGTACAAGCTCCAAAAATATACATCCCATCTATGGTTACATTTAAGCGTTCGCTCGTCATATTGTTCAAGCTAGGTTCCCATGCATAGCTCCCCCTTTTTATCATGGTTACTCTATTGGATTTTTCGAGATAATCATCAATACTGGACAATGTTTTTTCTTGACGATAGTTGCTCAATTTACGCTGAGTAATCAAAATGACCTCATCCAGTTGGGTAGTATCTTTTTCCATAGAAGGAATGGAATCCTGTCCAAAAGAAAAAGTAACGTTGGCGATTATCAATAATAAAATTACACCCTTTTTCATCCTATTTAAACTTTAATGAAGCATAGATGGCAAAGGATATTGCCACCTATGCTCTATTCGTTACGGCTTAAAATTCCAATTCTAGATAAAGACTACTTTGTGTATTTAACTCTGTAATATCTTCTCCTTTTAAAACTTCTTCACTGGTGTTTAATAGCTTAAGATTAAGCACCCAATATCCTGTCATGGTGAGTGATAAATTGGCGTGGTACATTTTATCTGAGAGGTTATAAACCAAATTGGTATTGTTAGGGGAACTATGGTTCCCCATACCAGGCATTCTAGGGTCCAATGTTAAGGAATAGTTTTCCACTATTGGAAAAGACATCATGGTTTCCATTTTATAGACACCAATCACCAAATCATTTATACCTATAATGGGCTGAGATGGTTCCATAAAGGCTACAACATATTTAGTATTGTCACTACCCAAAAAGCTACTTACATTTTGCAATTCATTCTGTAAAACCACTATATCAGAGCTGGCGACATAATCTATTCCATCAATGGAATAATTTATATTCAAAGACCAACCTGAACCATCAGCATTTGTCATTTGATAAATTATAAATCCTTGATAAACCGTATTCTTCCCTGCTGCTTTTACAGGGTTTGATTTTGGACAGGAATGGTTCATTGAAGGCATTTGCATAATAGGCATCCAACTTAGGTTTGCGTTTTCTTCAAACTCGTTGTTTGACTTATTTTTGATTCGCAAAATCACTTCATTGTATCCAGTGTAGAACATCCCGCTTTTGTTATAAAGTTCTATCACGTGGGTATCATTTGAAAGTTCTTGTATTTTAGTTAGTCCTTCTATTTCGTTTGGTTGAAAATCGTCGTTTTCATCTTCAGAACAGGACACAGAAAATAGAGCCAATAAAATTATTGGTAGTATATATTTAAATTTCATCTTGATTCAATTTATGATTTTTCAAAAGTTTACATGAGCGCCAACCCAGGCATCACAATTGAGTATTAAAAAATATGAGGAATCCTGCACAGCTTGCTAAAACAAGTGTGAAAGTATTTCAGTAAATGAATTAAAAAATGTTAGGCGGTGGTATTTCTACAGAAACCATGTTTTCACTCAATATGGGCAATCTATAAAATAAATTATGCTTCACACTAAGTGATGAAACACACTGTTTTTTAATTGCATTAATTTCTGAAACAAAAAACACATCTAAGGCTATTCGCTTATTTTCTTGAATTGGTGCTGTGCCTTTAGTATCTATTTCATTTTGTGCCAATTGCTTTCTTAAGTGACATTTCCCATTACAACCTTGTTGATTGTCTTTCTGTACACAGAGTGTTTTGGCAATAAAATCCTGGTTTGCAATAAAGTTTGCTACAATAACCAATGTATTAATGTTGTGAAGCAATAAAATGCTTACCAGGATCAATGTTATTAGTTTTTGTGCTATTATTTTCACCGTTCAAAAATAAATTATACCAAGTTTAATCCTAAGAAATTTATTCATATTTAAAGTAATCCATATACTTATCTATAAGTACTTCTAAATTTGATTTTGCCTGTTCCAATTTTGGTAAATCTTTGGACTCCTTAAGAATAGATATCTGATCCAACATAGGAACCAAAACAACATGCAATTGTTCATGCGGCTCCCCTTTCATGGTACAGTTTTTAATTATATAGCTTGTTTGTTTAGACAGCTTCTCACCAAGAGTTTTATAATCCTGAATTGTTTTTGTCTTAAAAACCGAAATTATGGAATCTATTTTTTCAACACCTAATTGAGTTTCAAAATTAGCCAACCACTTTTCACCTTTGTCAAATTTTAGCTGCAAAGTATCCATTGGATATATTTCTACAGAGCTTACTGCATTGTTATCATTATGACCGTGTTCATTTTTACATCCCATTAAAAGAGATAAACATAAAATTGATGTTAAAATTTCCCTCATAATTATTCAGTTTAACTAAAAATCTTTCTTCTTAGACTTGTAAACAATTCTCCATATTGGTAAAACGACCCAAATAAATAGCATAGTAAAGGAAATTAAAAGTCCTAAACTGGTGCCAAAAAACTGTTTGAACACTGCTCCCGTGTACCCTAAAAGTGCTGATATATCCAGTTTAAGTAATATCAAAGTTCTTGAGAGGTCTATTGGGTTAAGCATGATTCCAGCCAATGAGAGTTTATCCAATGGGTAGTCTTCAAACACGATTAAAGACATTAAAAATATCCCGTCATAGATTATTGCTAAAAACAACCATAACAAAATAGCATAGCCAAAACCCTTGATTTTATTTTCATTGCTTAACCCCATATTGAATGCCAAAGCACTAAAAATAAGGGTAAGAAAAGTACCAGTTATCAACAATAAAGTGAAATCCCAAATGGCACTACTTTTAAAAAGGCCATAAAAAACAAAGGGAATACCTAAGCCTAAAATCAAACTCATGGAAAGTGATAGGGCTACACCTAAATACTGACCTAAAAATATAGTAGACCGTTTTAAGGGTTGTGCCAGAAGCAACTCAGTAAACTCTCTTGAATTATAGTAATACATTATTCCAAAAATGCTTCCAATTAAGGGAACCAGAACAATAATGACATTCATTAAAGTAATGACAGCTTTAGACAAATCGTTGTTAAGGAATAACAACACAACACCCAGCAACAAATAAAATCCAAAGTACACGTAACTCCAGCGACTACGCATCAGGTCAAAAAAACTATATTTTAGTATCTTAAACATAATTTTGATTTAAAATGGAAGCAATAGCGTGTTCAAAATCTTCTTGTTCAGTTTTATTTTTCAATTCTTGAATGCTTCCTTTGAAATAAATATTTCCTTCCAATAAAAACACTATCTCATCAGCCATTTCTTCCACAAAACTCATAATGTGAGAGGTGATTAAAATGGTTTTTCCTTTCTTTTTTTCCTCTTTAATCAAGCCTTTTAATCGAATCAAGGAAATAGGGTCCAAACCTGTTGTAGGCTCATCTAAAATGATCATCGGGCTATCAAACATAAACGTCAAGACAATATTTACTTTCTGTTTGGTACCACCAGATAGATTCCCTAATTTCTTATCCATAAAAGGCTGGAGCTTAAACAATTCAATAAGCCTTTCATCTTCTGACGCTTTTCCTCTTAAATCCTTAATCATCTTGATTAGCTCCTTCACTTTAAGATTACTAGGGAAATTGGCAATCTGAGGTAAATAATCAATCTGCCTTCTGTAATCAGCATTTTTTTTGATATTATTCCCTAGTACCTCAATGGTTCCTTTATCAAAAATCACCATCCCTAAAATAGATTTGATAAGTGTTGTTTTCCCAGAACCGTTAGGTCCCAACACAGCAAAAATTCCACCCTTTTCAATCTCTAGGTCTACACCTTTCAAGACTTGATTTTTTCCAAAGGCTTTATGTAAATTTTGTATGCTTACCATGTTATTCTCTTTATTAAAGGATTTTCATCCACTAAATTATCGGGCGTGAAAATTGGCGATACTTTTTCAGAAAAATCTATAACATCAATAAATAGACTTCTAAGTAAGATAATGGTTTCCGGAGTTTTATTGACTATGTAGGAAAACAGTTTTATAGGTCTGTAAGGCACATCACCTACTCCATCTTTATTGAGGTCATAACCCGTGTAATTACTCCAGTAGTTTCTATCGAAACTATTGTCGTTTATTTTACTGTTATAAGCTAAATCAAAGGAATTATAAAGGAAATTATTTTCCAGAAAATGATTTGAATACGTTGCACCACGCACTTTTACAGCCCAACCATTATTGATAAAATCATTGTTTTTATAGGTAATCCTATTGGAGCCTTCAATGTTGATGCCAATGGTGTTGTCTTGAAATGTATTTCCTTTGATTTCAGCGTCGTTTATTTCCTTAAGAAGCATACCATAAGAGGCTGTTCCCCAATTTTCCCTAAAAATATTGTTATACATTTTTATATGTTTTGAAAACATGACTGCTACTCCAGCACCATTTTTTTCAAAGGTATTGTCCTGGTAAATGTCATTATTTGAAAACATAAAATGCAAACCATAGCGCAAATTCATAGAACTCACATTGTTTTTGATAAGACAATCATCAGAAAATTCCAGATAAATTCCATCGCGAACATGCACTACATAATTATGCTCAATCTCAATATGGTTACTATACCATAACTGAATACCGTTTCCTGAGTTGTATTCTTCCTTGGCATCCCCGACAATTTTATTGTGGTATATCTTACCATAATTGGATTTCTCCAAATAAATGCCAAAAAACAATTTTTCCAGCACTACATTTTGAATGACAAAATTCTTACTTTTCTTAACCCTTATAGCGGCATAATCTTCAGTGTAACTTGTTCCTACATTGATAATGAACAAGCCGTCAACAACTACATCATCAGAAACTATAGTTATTACTTCGCCTTTTAACTGTCCATCTACAACTGGGTAATTTTCCCCAATGATAACCAAGGGCTTATCAACCTTTATGTTCCACTCTTTATATGTGCCCTTTTTAATCAAAATAGTATCATAGGCATTAGCAGCAGTAATAGCTTCTTTTAAAGATTTATAAGAGCAACTACTGCACACCTGAACGCTTTGGGCAATACCAAAGTAAGCCATAAAGGCAAAGACAAAAAAAGCTAGGTGCTTTTTCATGATTTTACTCCCTGAATTTAGCTAATAATTGATTCCAATTGTAAAGGTCACCTCCTTTATCAGACTGTACTTTTCCAGCGTCAGATTGATTACTAAACGCAGATAAGTTGGCTCCCATTGGACTTGGTACATTTTCACTTATTAAAAAAGTGGCTTGGGTGGCATCGGTCAATACTTCTGGGCGCATATAATCATTGGACAAATACAATGCAATTTCATTTGTGTCGAATTCTTTAGAGAAATTAACCATGCACTCTGTAGCATCAAACTTGTAAACCTTCCCCTTTTTAGTCACAATTTCAGCGGCATGTATCTTATCTACAATGGTCATTTTGCAGAAATAACATCCATCATTACCATAATCGATAGGCTGTGGTTTTACGTTACAGCCAACTATAGCAAGAAAAAGCGGAAGCAATAAGACATTCTTTAGTGTTTTACTCACTACACTTGTATTGGTTAAGTGTTCGTAAAAGTGTTTAGCGCTTTTCATTTTTAGTGTTTTAGTGTTTGTGTATGTCCTTACTACTTGAAAATAGTTTTTTTATGTTGTTTTTTACCTACTAAATAGGCCGTAAAAGAGGTAGCAATTCCGAAGGCTAGAAAAAAGGCTCCCAAACGTGGATAAGAATGAGCCGTAAAGTTTAAAATTTCCTTGGTTCCAAACAGAGGCGGTTGGAAACCCATTTGAGTACCATCTGGATTGGTGAATTTCATAATAGCCTTAGGATCCAGATTGTGTCCATAATCATGTTCCCAAAGATAAAAGTCATACAAACCAGCCGTACTTAAAACTATCATTAAAATAAACCAGTATAAGAACCATTTATAATTGCCCTTAAATGCAATGAGCAATCCCAAAATACTGGTAATGATGATTCCAGCTGGGAAAATTTTGAATTCTGGTATGGCTTCAGGTATATATTTCATACCAACATAATGATTCATCAAATTGATATTTTTGATATCATGTGGATTGGCATCAGAAAAGTCATTGATATAGATATACATCCCTAACGGTGTTGGGTATTGAGGCGCTTCCAAAGTAATTTTCCATAAAGGAAACAGGAAGAGTCCTAGTGGCAGCAAAGCTGCAATTAACATAATGATGTTTGACTTTTTCATGATTTATTATATTAAATCTTTAAGTGTTTTTGAAAGAAAGGCGAGAGCGAAACGTGTTGCTCTCGCCTCTTTGTTAGAAAAACAAACACTAAAATTCTCCTAACCGATGATTATTCAATATCTTCTCCTAGAGACCACTTCAATTCAGTGTTAGATCCCGTTGGAGAAACTCTTACATATCCTTGCATTTCTTGGTGCAATGCTGAACAGAAATCAGTACAATAGAATGGCCAAACACCTTCTTGCTTAGGTTCCCATAGGAACGTCTCTGTTTGCCCTGGCATAATGAGCAATTCTGATGTATTAGCACCAATCATACTGATACCATGGGGCACATCATAATCTTGTTCTAGGTTTGTAACATGGAAATAGACTTTGTCACCTACTTTGACACCTTCAATATTATCTGGTGCAAAGTGGCTTCGTATCATAGTCATATAAATATGTACAGTGTTACCGTCACGAACTACTTTGGTATCTGCTTCACTTTTTGCAGCAAAAGGATGCTCATTGTCTTCTAAATTAAAAATCTTTTTAGAATTTGGCTTGATAAGATCAGCTGGACAACCAGCTGCATAGTGTGGCTCACCAATCGTTGGGAAATCCAAGAGTAATTCCATTTTGTCTCCAGAAATATCATAAAGTTGTGCAGATTGGGTTACCTCAGGACCTGTTGGCAGATATCTATCTTTAGTAATCTTGTTCATGGCTACCACATATTTACCCCAAGGTTTTTGTGAGTTACCACCAGGAATCATTAAATGTCCCACTGAATAATAACAAGGTTGTCTATCTACCACTTCCCAAGTACCAACTTTCCATTTCACCACTTCTGAAGAAATAAAGAAGGTAGTGTAGGCATTACCTTTATCATCAAACTCAGTATGTAAAGGCCCTAAGCCTGGTTGCTCAACAACACCTGCTAATACATCTTCAAAATTTAAAATAGGAATACCATAAGCATCACCAGCAAACTTTTCATTCTCAATGGCGTCAAGCATTTTAGTAAATGAATGAACAGTAAGATTAGCTGAAAGCTTACCATTCCCCACAATATATTCACCTGTTGGATCTACATCACAACCGTGTGGTGACTTAGGTGTAGGCAATAAGAAAACTGCTCCTGGCACATCCAACGGATTAACCGTTAGAACTTCTTTTTTCATTGTTGATGTCGCCATATGTGTATCTTCATCATATACATTATGTGCATAATTTGCTGGCATTTTCGTGCCACCACCATTATTTACATACTCTTCAATTTTTTTCCAATTTACAGCAGCGATAAAGTCTTTATCGTTCTGGGAGGCATTTACTTCAAGAAGTGTATTAGCTTCTTCTGAATTGTAAGTTGTAAAGAAGAACCATCCATGGGATTTACCACGACCAGGATGAGACAAATCATAGTCAAAACCAGGCATAATCAATTGAAACTTGATATCCATATTACCATGTTCAGGCTCCACAGAAATAAAGGTCAAAGCACCTTTAAAGTTCCCTTTGTAATCTTTAATAGGCATATCTCTTTGTGGAATTGGCACAGAGAAACGTGTTCCAGCCACAACATACTCAGTATTTTCAGTCACAAAAGAAGAACTGTGGTTACCTGCACTATTAGGTACTTCAATAATTTCCGTAGTTTCGAATGTAGTCAAATCTACTTTTGCAATACGCGGTGTATTATTACCATTGATAAAAACCCAACGACCATCTACTACCCCATTGGTTTGTGAGATATCAGGATGGTGTGCATCATCCCAAGGCACAAAACCGTGAGATGTGTTCAGCATAGGCTTGGTTTCTTCATTATATCCCCAAGCTTTTTCTGCATCTTGAGAAAACACTGGAATTACTTTAAACAAACGTCCTGATGGCAACCCATAGACAGATAATTGTCCACTGAAGCCTCCTGAAACAAATGCATAGAATTCATCGTGTTCACCTGGTGCCACATAAACTTTCTCGGCTACGTTACCTGCCAAGGCACCAGATTTAGAATCTGACTTTTTAGTGTTCTCGCAATTTGTAAATGCCAATAGAAATACCACTATGGCAATTAATAATTTTAATGTGTTTTTCATTGTTTTTGTATGATTAGATTAGTGTTATTCATTTGAAGGAGGGAGCAAAACCTTGTCTATAACATGTACAATTCCATTACCCGCAGGTATACTTGCCAAGATTTTGGAACCTCCTATTATAGGTTCGCCTTCAACAACCTCAACAGCAATATATTGGTTGTTTGCCTGCCCTAATTTCTTGAACTTGGTCAAAAACTCTTTTGAGTAATTTCCAGGGGTTACGTGATATTTTAAGATATTGGCTAAAACCTCATTATTTTCCGGCTTTAGCAAGTTTTCGACTGTTCCTTCTGGTAAGGCTGCAAAAGCCTCATTAGTTGGTGCAAATACCATTAACGGTCCCGCATTCACCAACGCATTTTCTAGTTCAGCCGCTTGAACAGCAGCTACCAGTGTTGTATGATCTTGCGACCCTATTGCAATAGCTAAAACACTAGGCTTACCTTCATCGTCAGTAACATATGCTTGTCCTGTTTTTTCTGTTTGTGGGTTTTCTCCAACACTAACATCGTTTGTAGTAGAGGATTCATTATTAGCATTCTTACATGAGAACATCAATAAAAAACCCAATACAAACCAAATTATACCCTTGTTAGCTTTCATATAATCTTATTTGAGAGTTCTAAAATATTCCAATACAGCTCTGGCTTCTTCTTCAGTAAGATTTTGATTAGCCATTGGAGATCCGTTGAATTCTATTAATAAATCTTTGGCCAGTGGGTCTTTTTGCACCATTTCCTCAGGATTCAAAATCATGTTCATAATCCATTCAGGTGTTCTGCGTTCAAGAATTCCCTTTGGGGCTGGACCAATAAATTTCTTTTCTGGTCTATGACATGCCGTACACATTTTTTTATAGACCTCAGCACCATGGGTTACCATTGCTTGGTCAATGTTTTCTCCCAGTTCAACTGATTTAATAGGACCTATACCTTTATTTGTTAAATCCATTCTTGTTGATGCTAAATCCTCATTCTGAACCTTTTTTTCAACTTTCTTTTCAGTTGTAGTTGTTTTTTTCCCATAATTAAATGGCTCCTTTTTTTCTTCCTTGCCTCCACAACTAATAAAAAGTAAAGCCATAAAAACAAGAGATAGTTTTAGTGTAGTTTTCATAATATAGATTTAATTTATTCACAAAATTACTTTTCATATGGATTATAAAATATGACAATTATCATAATTAAGACATTTTTATCCTAATTAATTTTACTCTTATTTTATGAACAACATCTTTATTAAAAAATTTGTGATAACCCAACAGAAGAAGCGGGATACAGAATATTGGTAGACAGATTTTGGCCTCGCGGTATTTCAAAAAAGGGGGCAAATTTATATGAGTGGGACAAAAAAATTGTTCCTTCTGAAAAAGTAAGACGGTGGTTTAATCATAAAAAAGAAAAGTTTGATGAATTTTCCCGACGTTATGAGAAGGAATTATTGAAAGCGGAAAATAATTTGGAACGCATTTTTAAGATTGCAAAAGACAAAAAGATATGTCTCTAAAAACAAAGTGTTTAATCAAGCCATAGTTTTATAAAAAATACTCATTTAAAAAGCACATAATGGCAATTAAATATCACCTAACAATCAATTAATTTAACAAACATATAATTTATAAAAGAATAAAATGAAATTTAAATTTTCAGAAATATTTACAACTAAACCTAATAAAAATATTAAATCATTACTAGAGTTATATACTTTCAAACTATGTCCTGAATTCACTCATAGAATATCTATTCTATATGGGCTTTCTTTTGAAGAAAAATCACTCTTGGAAAGTAATGTCTGTTTTGCTAAAAGTATTGAAATCAGATCAGAATATAGAAGCACCTTCAATAAAAGAGATATATTGGAAATTGTCTACCCTCAAGTACAAATACAAACGGTAAACTTTGAAAAAGATGAAATAGTATTTCCTTATAAGACCTCCTCTTTTTTTTCAGAATCTTATAAAAAATCTATTTCTATTAAATCTCAAAAAAGATATCTCAGGAGAAAAATGCTGGAAAAGCGGAATGAAATGTCTCACAAAGAACGAAGAAAATATTCGGAAAAAATCTGCACACAACTCTGGGATTTAATTTTGAAAAATAACATTCAGAGTATTCATAGCTATTTAACTATGGAGTCTGAAGTAAATGTTCTTCCTCTGTTACAAAAGGCAATTGACTGTGGTATTACGGTTATAGTACCCAAAACACTCAAAAATAGGCAAATGCAAAATCTTAAATTGAGTAACCTAAAAGACATGGAAATTGGTATATTTAACACATATCACCCTAAATATGAGGAGTATCATAATGGGCATTATGATTTAATAATAGTTGCAGGTTTAGCATTTGACAAAAATTGTAATAGATTAGGCTATGGCGGCGGTTACTATGACACTTTTTTGGCTAATCAAAATCACCCACTAAAAGTAGGTGTTTGCTATCCTTTCCAAATAATAGACTGTGTCCCTATAGAAACACATGATATCCAATTAGATATAATCTTAGATTAATAAATGCAAAGGTTATATTAGAATTATACTATTTTTCAAAACTGAAGTTAATTCTATATTATTTATGAAAACCATCACCAATACAGAAGAAATATTAAAAGAAAGAATAAAAGAATTGACCTGTCTTTACGAAATTTCATCTATTATTGTAAATTACAATACAGATTTCTTACAAGATACCTTAAAGGCAATTTCACTTAGTTTAAAAAAAGCATTTAAGTACCCTGAAAAAACAGAGATTATCATAGACTTAGGAGAATCGTCTGTAAGTACAGGGGACTACTCTCAAGAAGCCTTAAATATTTTCTCAAATATCAATGTTTTCAACGAAAATAATGGCCAAATTAGGGCCTTTCTGTATCAGAAAGAAGATGAAGACTTTTTAAATGAAGAACAATTACTACTTGACAGTGTGGCTTTGAAAGTCGGAAATCTTCTGGAGCGCATAGAAATCAAAAAAAGTGAGACCTCTCTAAAAAGACAAATGGAGCGAGCAGATAGACTGAGTATTCTTGGTGAAATTACAGCGGGGATTGCTCACGAGCTCAATACTCCATTAGCTAATATTCTGGGGTTTGCTGAGTTGTTACAGAGTGATTTGGCAACCAACAAAAAAGCAAAAGCTGATTTACAAAAAATTATTCAAAACACAATTTTCTCGAGAGAAGTAGTAAAGAAACTCATGTTTTTTTCTTGCGAAATGCCGCAGGAAATGAAAAGGGTCAATATAATACCCAATATAAAAAGCGCCATTGATTTGTTGGATGCAACCTTTAGAAAAGAACAAGTAAAATACTTAGCAAAAATTGAAGATGAAGAATTGTGGCTCAAAGCCGATCCAATTCAACTCACACAAATTATTTTTAATTTATTGATGAATGCTATCTATTTTTCACCAAAAGAAGGCTTAGTAACTATAGAAGCCTTTCAAACAAAAAAAGATATTGTTCTTAAAATTTCCGATGAAGGTGACGGATTTACTGCAGAGGCTTTGGAAAAAGTTTTCCAACCTTTTTTTACGACCAAACCAACCGGCGAAGGCTCTGGACTAGGGCTAAGTGTTGTACATGGTATAGTTGCCTCCCATAAAGGTACTATTATAGCACAAAACAACCCAAATAAAGGTGCTATATTTACAGTAAAATTGCCAAAAACATAACTATGCAACTGCAAAAAGAAAACATATTGATAGTTGATGATGATGTCAATATTTTAGAACTATTGCAGAGACATTTGCAGTCATGGAATTACCATATTTATAAAGCTGTTTCAGTAAAAGAAGCTGTCACAATCTTGCGAGATACTAATATTGATTTGTTAATAACAGATTTAAAAATGCCTGAGATTGATGGCTTAGAACTCATTAAATTTGTTTCAGAACATTATCCAACCTTACCTAAACTGGTGGTTACTGGCTATCCTTCGGCGCAAGATTCTCTAACTTCAATTAAATCGCGGGTTGTTGCTTATTTAACAAAACCTTTTACAAAAGATGAATTAAAAGTAGCCATTAATAAATCACTTCTTATTTCAAAAACAAAATATCAAAAGAAAGTTAAGCTGCTTAAAAAGGTGAATGATACTTATGGGGAAATCATAGGGAGTTCAGAGAAGATAAACGATGTGGTTCAAATAATTGAACGTGTAAAAAACAATAAGGCCACTATTTTTATAAAAGGTGAAAGTGGTACTGGAAAAGAGTTGGTAGCACGTGCTATACATTACCAGGGTAAGTTTGCGAGAGCACCATTTGTTGCAGTAAATTGTGGTGGTATTCCTGAAAATTTATTGGAATCCGAACTCTTCGGCTACCTCAAGGGTTCATTTACTGGTGCAGAAACCAATAGAGATGGTTTCTTTCAGGCAGCTAATGGGGGTACTATTTTTTTAGATGAAATTGGAAATGCCTCACTTGCAGTACAATCAAGGTTACTAAGAGTACTACAAGAAAAAGAAGTTGTGAAGGTAGGTGCCTCAAAAGCAGAATCCATAGATGTCAGAATAATTGCCGCAACTAACAGTAATTTGCGGGACATGATACAGAAACAAACATTTAGAGAAGATTTATTTTATCGTTTAACAGTAGTAGAAATACATGTACCGCCCTTACGTGAACGAAAAGAGGATATCCCATTATTGGTCGATAAATTTCTCCTTAAGTATGGCGTTGAATACAAAGAAAGGTTTGTAAAGGTTACCACTGAGGCAATGGAAATTTTAAATCGATACGATTGGCCTGGAAATATAAGGGAACTAGAAAATGTCATCCAACGGGCAGTAATTATGTGTGAAAATATTATTGAAATTGAACATTTACCAGAACATATAAAATACACTCTTGATTTTTCATCTGAAAAATTACTATCCTTAAAAGAGATAGAAAAACAATATATTCAAAAAGTCCTTCGCGCTACTGGCAATAATAAAACTAAAGCTGCAGAAATTCTTAAGATAGATCGAAAAACAATTCGTCAAAAACTTTCAGAATAAACACACTGATACATTTCGCCCCGGTTGTGGAATTTTGAACCACTCACAAGAAAAACTAAATTTAATATAAAACCATCAAATCCCTTTACCAATAAGGGATTTGATGGTTTATAATACAGTAGTTGATTTCTTTGGCACATGCATTGCCAAGTAACCATTAAAATTAATTATTGTTTTATGAGTACAAATCACTTTAGTATTTGTTTGAGTTGCATTAATCAATACACTTGTATTTTAACAACTCAAAAAGATAAGGTATGGTCTTGCAGTGAGTATGACGATAACCTCCCCAATTCAAATGAAGCAGAAAATGTTCAAGAATCGGATTACCAACTAGAATTAGCTTAACCCATTTATTTAAAAAAACAAGAGATATGACACTAGTAGCCGAAATAAAAGAAACAAAAAAACAACCTGTTCGTGGCATGATGGATAATGTTATGGAACAGTTCAACAGTGCTGCAGATAAAATCCATTTACACCCAAATATCCGAAAGATATTGAGTATTACAAATAATGAAATTGTTGTGAACTTCCCAGTAAAAATGGATAATGGCGATGTAGAAATTTTCAGAGGATATCGTGTTCAACACAACAACGCATTAGGACCTTATAAAGGAGGTCTACGTTACCATCCAACAGTTGATATTGATGCTGCAAGAGCATTAGCTATGTGGATGACTTGGAAAACATCACTTGCTGGCCTGCCTTATGGTGGTGGTAAAGGAGGTATTCAATTGGATCCAACGAAATATTCACAAAGTGAACTGGAACGTATTACCAGACGATTTACGTTTGCTCTGGCTGACAATATTGGGCCAGAACATGACATTCCTGCACCAGATGTAAACACCAACAGTCAAACTATGGCTTGGATGGCTGATACTTATATGAGTACGCGCCCACCGGCAGAGCGAACAGCTAACCAACATGTAGTTACAGGTAAACCTGCAGGTAGTGGTGGTCTTGAAGGTCGTGATAGAGCCACCGGATATGGTGTGTTCCTGTCTATTAAGTTTTGGGCCGAGAAAAAAGACATGTGCTTGACTGGGAAAAAATTTATAGTCCAAGGTTTTGGAAATGTTGGTTATTGGGCAGCTCATTTCCTTGAAAAGGAGGGTGCAGTTTTAGTTGCTGTTCAAGATGCTTTTGGCAGTATTGAAAATCAACAAGGTATTATGGTAGAAGATTTGTTAGATTATACCAAAGCAAGTAAAGGTAGTATTGTTGATTACCCAAGAGCAACCCATATTAAGAAAAGTGATTTTTTTGCAACTAACTGTGATATCTGTATTCCTGCCGCTTTAGGAAATCAGATAACTTCAGAAAACGCCTTGCAAATAAATGCAACGCTTATTGCTGAAGGTGCCAACGGCCCAACAAATGTTGAAGGTGAAAAAATCCTCTTGGAAAGAGGCGTTTCCATTATACCAGATATTTTATGTAATTCTGGAGGAGTTGTAGGCAGTTACTATGAATGGCTTCAAAATCGTAACGGAGAACTCTGGCAATTAGACGAAGTAATGGTAAAACTTGAAAAAAAATTAAGAGAGTCATTTAATAAGGTTCATGATTATTCAGAAGAAGAGAACTTAGACATGCGAACTGCTGCTTATTGTTTAGCCATTAAGCGTATAGAACGTGCCTATATTGAGAGGGGCATTTTTCCTTAATAATAAAATGATGCAATTATGAAATATGGAAGTTTAATTTTAGAAAAAAAAGAATATGTATATCTAAAACGCATACTCAATATAACTGGCTACTCTAGTAATGACCAGACACAAAAGTCCATAGAAAAACTTTTAGATGAACTCAAAACAGCTCACATAGTGGATGAAGAAGAAATGCCAGAAGATGTGATTCGTTTTAACAGTAAAGTTACGGTAGTTTCAGATATTGGATGGGAGAAAACTATGCAAGTGGTCATTCCATCGGATCGGGATGTAACTCAGAATAAGATTTCTGTTCTAATGCCAATGGGTGCAGCGCTTTTTGGATATTCAAATAATGACACTTTAGAGTGGGATTTCCCAGGTGGAAAACAACAATTGAAAATCACTTCAGTAACACAAGAAGAAACCCTTAGCGGAATAGATTTGGTAATTTAACTATTGAAGAATTATGAAAATGAAAAACATGGAAATCTTCAATCACGATTCTTACATAGATGTTACACATAAAGTGAATTCCATAGAATTAGATAACTGGATTAATCATTTAAAGTACGTTGAAGGTGAACTGATTAACTTAGTAAACCTATGCAAAGAAGGGTTAAGCATAAATTTGGGAAACGAGACTATTTTAGAAAGATTTCAAAAGAAAATGGAAGAAAATGAAATTTTGATGAATGCTCTTCAAAAATATTCAATTTCTCGCTTAAATATTATTGAATGTGAGGACACGCAGTGCGACATGGTGTATATCACAGAACATGAAACCTATAGAAGAAGTTATGTTTATCATCTAGATAAATATGGTCGTTTGAAGGATGAGTTTTTCGATAAAATACAAAGAAAGTTTGCACAATTAAAAACACGCTGATTTTCTGAAGAATATGTCATTAACACATAAAGTTGATTTGCATAGAAGACTATGCATTCTAAAAGACTTGAATGAAATAGAATTATGGATATATATACTTGAAAGTATCAATGATGAACTAGACCATTTCAACAGTATTGAAAAACAGCTAATAAAAAATGAATCGGTAGCAAATAACATTAAAGCTTTACGCAGAAAGATGATACTGGCGATGGCAACCTTTTGTAAATACGAACAAGAACTTAAAGTTGAGTATGAATACGGAGATGTTGAGTACGATGCAAAAAGATATAAGCATCATGAACAAAAGCGCGAAAGTTATTTACAATTGATGAAAGATTATAATGCTTTTAAAATTCACATTTATACTTTACTAAAAGTATATCATAGAAAATAACAAATTTAATTGAAGGTAACTTTAAAAAACCCTCTTAGGCACACAAAATCGGTTGGTTAGTATTTTTATTAGAGGTTTTGTGAACAAATACCGCGAAGGTTGATTCCTTCGCGGTTTGCCTAAGCTATTGAAGCATTAAATGAATTAAAACCTGAAAACTTTTAAAAAAATGAAAAATATTCTAATTCCTACAGATTTCTCAACCAATAGTTTACAGGCAATTGAGTATAGTGTTAATCTATTTAAAAATGAAAAATGCAGTTTTTATTTTTTAAATACTTACTTAAATAACTCAAATAGTTTAAACGCTCTTGAAATATTGCAAGCAGGAGATGAATGGTTTGATAAGCCTAGAGAAGAATCTCTTGAAGAATTAGGTAAACTTGTTGAGGCGTTTACCATGAATTCTATTGGAAAATACCATAATTTCTATGCTATTTCTGAATGGTCAAACCTCGTAGAGGGCATCAAAAAGAAGGTTGAGCTTTTGGACATAGATTTAGTTATATTATTCAATAGTAATAAAAAAGAAAAAGTTAAAAACAATGAGAGCATTATGGAAAATGTTAGGTCATGTCCAATTTTAGTGGTCCAGGCAGATTCCTCAATTTGTGAAAAAGTGCATCTTACTATTGCATCAAATTTCGAGCACTCAATTAATACTAATGAAATTGAAATATTTTGTGAGGTGTTATCAAATACCAATATTGAAGTTAGCATACTCGTTCTTGACGAACAAAATATGTTATCTGAACATAGAACTAATAATCTCGAGAAACTTATTGGTTATATGAAAAAAAATCAAGAGAGGCTTATAGAAATTTCATATGCAAAATCATCATATCATCTGAAACAATATGGTTTGACACACCATGATGAAATAGTTTGTTTAATTGATGAAAAACCAGGGTTATTGAGAAAATTAGGTCTCTTTAAGTCTAATATTATTTCTACTTTGAAAAAAATGGGAGGCAATACAATTCTAGCAATACATGAATAACATTTCAAAATGACCAATAAAAAATTTTATCTCATTGCAATTATAATCGGAATGCTGTTCATATTGTTTTTATCATGGCTTGTACCAGCACCCATTTTTAATCAATAAACATTTTGATAAATGATTATTTGAAATATTTATCTCTTATAGTCTTTAACGACAGAAAGAATAAATATTTCACTCTCTTAATACAAGCTTATTCTATTTTTTTGTACTTTTGTTAACCAAATGGTTAAACTTAATGGTTGAATTATGGCAAAACACAAAGACAATAAAACAGAAGAACAAATACTGGAAGCAGCGCAAAAAATATTTCAATCTAAAGGAATGGACGGTGCCAGAATGCAAGAAATTGCAGATAAAGCTAGTATCAACAAGGCCATGTTGCACTACTATTACAGAAGCAAGCAACTTTTGTTTGAAGCTGTTTTCAAAAAGGCATTTACCTTACTAGCACCACAGCTTAATGCCATACTTAATGATGATTCAAGCTTGGAAGACAAAATCAAGAACTTCACCCATAACCATATCAGTTTCATTTTAAAGCATCCTTACTTACCAAACTTCATCATTCAAGAGCTTAACAGAAATCCGCAGTTCATTGAAAAAATAAAAACCAATGTTGCTTTTCCCAATATTGACAAGTTTAAGGAGCAAGTAAAAAATGAAGTGGACAAAGGAACCATAAAACCGATTAGCGCAGAACAATTGTTCATCAACATTATATCCCTAAACATTTTTCCCTTTGTTGCTTCACCTTTAATCAAAGCCTTTACAGATGCTGATGACAAAACCTTCAAAACACTTATGGAAGCAAGAAAAAAGGAAGTATCCGATTTCATCATTAATTCCATTAGAAATTAATTCTCTATGAAAACTATATTTATATATGCATTATTTCTGCTAACAACATGTTTTGGGTACAGCCAAAGCACAATGAGTTTACAAGAGTGTTATGAAGGTTTAAATGCAAATTATCCACTTGTTAAACAACGTGCTATTTTAGATAGTCAAAAAGAAGCAGAACTTTCGGCTATTACAGCCAAAGCGCTACCTCAATTCAACCTGAATGCTCAAGCCACCTATCAAAGTGACGTTACGGAAGTGCCTTTGCCAAACACGGGTATTGAACCTTTGAACAACGACCAATACCGTGCTACCCTTACGGCAAACCAGTTGATTTTTAATGGCGGAAAAATCAAGGCAACACAAGGGCTTCAGAATATTGCAACCGATAGAAAAAAACAGGAAGTTGAAGTCAATCTGTACCAGTTGAAACAACGTGTTAACCAACTGTATTTTTCAATTCTTCTGATTGATGACCAAACGGCACTATTGAATGTTAGGGGACAACAGTTACAAATTAAACTAAAGGAAGTGAAGTCTGGAATAAAAAACGGCGTGCTATTACCAACTTCAGATAAAGTTATAGAAGCTGAATTGCTTAAAATCTTACAGCAAAAACAAGAAGCCGTCAATAATAAATCAAAATTGATAACCTCCTTATCTGCATTAATTGGAATTTCCATTTCAGCTGAAACAGAATTCCAAAAACCTTTGGTCTCAATGAACGAAAGTTCTGAATTGAACAGACCCGAATTAGGTTTGTACAGCTTGCAAAAACAAGAGATTGAACAGCAACAAAACCTACTGTCAAAATCATTGGTTCCTGAACTCAACGGTTTTGCAACGGGTGGTTATGGCAACCCAGGCTTGAATATGCTGGAAAACGACTTTACCTCTTATTACATTGTAGGCTTAAAACTAAACTGGAATGTGTTCGACTGGAATGGCAATAAAAAGCAACGGCAAGCACTGGACTATTCAAAAGAATTGATAGACAATCAAGAAGAAGTTTTTAAACTGAATACAAACACCGCTTTAAATGAACAACTCAAAGAAATTGAAACCCTTGAAAAGACCATTGATATAGACCAACAGCTTATGGTTTTGCAACAGGAAGTTGTGAATACTTCGGAATCCCAATTAAAGAATGGTGTTGTCACAACCTCTGAATATGTTACAGAACTTACCAAATTGCACGAAACAGAAAATGTATTCAATCAACATAAAACCCAATTGGAACTAGCCAAAGCCAATTACAACATCCTTAAAGGAGATCCTAAATAGAAGAACGATGAAAACAACAAGAATAAAAATAATAACTGTAATAACTATAGCAGTTTTGCTAACCGCTTGTAACAGTAATGGTGATAAAGCAGATGGCTACGGTAATTTTGAAGCTACCGAAATAACCATTTCCGCAGAAAACACAGGAAAACTAATGGCTTTTACTATTGACGAAGGCACTGTTGTAGAGCACAATCAATTAATCGGTTATATAGACACCATTCCTTTGTATCTCAAAAAAGAACAGCTTTTGGTTCAAAAAGATGTCATTAATTCCAAATCCAAAGGTGTCTTGTCGCAAATTGACGTGTTACAGGCCAGACTGAAATCTGCCAATATCAACAAAACCAGAGTCGAGAACCTAATTAGAGACAATGCCGGGACTCAAAAACAGCTGGATGACGTGCAAGGTGAAATAGACATAATCAAAAACCAAATACGAAGCGTTGAAATCCAAAATGCACCTGTGGTAAATGAACTGAAAACACTTGATGTGCAGCTACAACAAGTAGAAAACCAAATTCAAAAAAGTAAAATCGTTAATCCAATAAACGGAACGGTGCTATCAAAATATGCCGAAGCCAACGAGATTGTAGCTTTTGGAAAACCACTCTATAAAATTGCCGATTTATCAACAATGGAACTGCGTGTTTACGTAAGTGAAACCCAATTGGCCAAGATAACGATAGGTGAAAGCGTTTCCGTCAAAATCGATGACCAAGAGGGAATGAAAACCTATGAGGGCACTATTAGTTGGATAGCTTCAGAAGCAGAGTTTACTCCTAAAATCATCCAGACTAAAGAAGAACGCGTTGCCCTAGTCTATGCAGTAAAGATTCAGGTAAAGAACGATGGTAGTTTAAAAATTGGAATGCCCGCCGAAATGTGGTTAAACAATAAATAATGAGCATTACCGTATCCAACATATCAAAATCCTATGGCAAGGTAACTGCCTTATCAGCTATTTCTTTTGATGTAAAGCCCGGTGAGCTTTTTGGGCTCATTGGGCCTGATGGTGCCGGTAAAACCACCTTATTTCGCATCCTAACCACCTTGTTGATAGCTGATAAAGGACAAGCTACCGTAGCAGGTTATGACGTGCTTAATAATTACAAGTCCATTAGAAACAGTGTTGGCTACATGCCTGGGCGATTCTCATTGTATCAAGATTTGACCGTAGAGGAAAACCTAAATTTTTTCGCCACCATCTTTGGAACAACCATTGAAGAAAACTACGATTTGGTAAAAGATATTTATGTACAAATAGAACCTTTTAAAAATCGTAGGGCAGGCAAATTGTCTGGTGGTATGAAGCAAAAACTGGCGTTGAGCTGTGCATTGATACACAAACCCAAAGTATTGTTCTTGGATGAACCTACAACCGGTGTGGACCCTGTATCCAGAAAAGAGTTTTGGGAAATGCTAAAGCGGTTGCAAGAAAAAGGCATCACCATTTTGGTGTCTACCCCTTATATGGATGAAGCGGCTCTATGCGACCGTATTGCGTTAATTCAAGATGGTAAAATTCTGGAAATTGATTCACCAAACGCTATAGTCAGTCATTTCCCTAAACCTTTATACAATATCAATGCTGATAATATGTACGGTCTTATTGCGAGTTTAACAAAGTATGAACATACCTACAGTATTTTTCCTTTTGGTGAGTTTGTACACTATACAGACAAGCGGGACTCTATGGATAAGGAAAGTTTAAAAGCCTATTTGGAATCACAAGGGCTTACGGATATTCACATAGAAGAAACCCAGCCTACCATAGAAGACACCTTTATGGAATTAGCCAAATAACTGTCCGTTCGAGCGCAGTCGAGAACCAAAAAATATTTTGATTATGCTCAAGGTGACAAAATAAATTATGAAAAACAAAAACGTCATAGAAGTTGAAAATTTATCCAAATTGTTTGGTGATTTTGCTGCGGTAAACAACATCAGTTTTCAGGTTAAGGCAGGTGAAATATTTGGTTTTTTAGGAGCTAATGGCGCTGGCAAAACGACAGCCATGAAAATGCTTATTGGAATTTCATCGCCTACATCGGGAAAGGCAACCGTTGCCGGTTTTGATGTGTATAAAGAAGCCGAGTCCATTAAAAAGAACATTGGCTACATGAGTCAAAAATTTGCTTTGTATGATGATTTGACCGTAAAAGAGAACATCACTTTTTTTGGTGGCATCTATGGACTATCTAAAAAGCAAATAGACCTAAATCGGTGCGAACTGGTGGAGGAATTAGGGCTTCAAGAAGTTACGAACAGTCTTGTGGCTTCATTACCCTTGGGATGGAAGCAAAAGTTGGCCTTTTCGGTTTCGCTTTTGCACGAACCCAAAATTGTCTTTTTGGATGAGCCCACAGGTGGCGTTGACCCCATTACCAGACGCCAGTTTTGGGAAATGATTTACAAAGCCGCCCACAACGGGACGACCATTTTTGTAACGACCCATTATATGGATGAAGCCGAATACTGCGACCGCGTTTCCATAATGGTCAATGGTAAAATTGAAGCGCTTGATACCCCAAAAAAACTAAAAGAGCATTATAAAACAGACACCATGAACGATGTGTTTTTAAAACTGGCCAGAGGATGAAACGATTTGTAGGCTTTGTACGAAAAGAGTTTTATCACATATTCCGTGATAAGCGTTCCCTGTTTATTTTGTTCGGAATGCCCATTGCCCAAATATTACTGTTTGGTTTTGCCATTACCAATGAAATCAACAATGTAAATATTGCCATTCTAGACCAAGCCAATGATGTTACCTCTAAAGAAATAATAAATAAAATAGCCTCTTCAAAACACTTTAGTATTGTAGATATTATTCAGCAAGAATCATCCATAGAATCCATATTCAAAAAAGGAAAAGTAAAAGCCGTAGTTCAATTTGAAAATAACTTTGGGAACAATCTCATTAAAGAAAAACAGGCCAATGTACAGGTACTTACCGATGCTACCGACCCTAATATGGCCAGTACCATCAGTAATTATATTTCGTCAATACTTAAAAAATATCAGCAGGAATTAAACAAAAACAGCACCATAGATTACCAAATTGTTCCGCAAAGTAGGATGGTATATAACGCCGAATTGAAGAGTGTTTATATGTTTGTTCCAGGCGTGATGACCGTTGTC
This sequence comes from Mangrovimonas futianensis, assembly GCF_021245805.1. Classification (NCBI taxonomy): domain Bacteria; kingdom Pseudomonadati; phylum Bacteroidota; class Flavobacteriia; order Flavobacteriales; family Flavobacteriaceae; genus Mangrovimonas; species Mangrovimonas futianensis. The sequence continues at coordinate 124,993 of NZ_JAJJNF010000009.1, read as the reverse complement.
TTGATGTTAGTATCCGCGATGATGACGTCCATTTCCATCACCCGGGAAAAAGAACAAGGCACTATGGAAATTTTATTGGTGTCGCCTTTAAAACCATTTCAGGTAATAATTGGTAAAGTGTTTCCGTACATTTTTCTATCCATTATCAATGCCCTAGTTATTGTGTTGTTGAGCATTTTCGTCTTTAATGTGCCTGTTAACGGTAGCCTGTTCTTATTAGGAGTTGAAAGCGTTCTGTTTATCATCACCTCATTGGCATTGGGTATTTTAATTTCAACCATATCGGCAACACAGCAAACGGCCATGATGATTTCCCTAATGGGTTTAATGCTGCCTACCATATTACTTTCAGGATTTATTTTTCCCATCAGCAGCATGCCCTTACCGCTTCAGGTTATCAGCAATATCATACCTGCAAAATGGTTTATCATTATTGTAAAAGGCATTATGCTAAAGGGTGTTGGCATTGGCTATATTTTTAAAGAAACCGCTATTCTTGTTCTAATGACTTTACTGTTCATAGGCATAAGTGTAAAGAAATATAAAATCAGGTTGGAGTAAGATGAACATTATACTGTATATCATACGAAAGGAGTTTAAGCAAATCTTTAGAAATAAAGGCATGCTGCCCATTATATTTATTTTACCAGTACTACAATTGGTCATTTTATCCAATGCGGCGACCTACGAAATAAAAAACATCCAATTTGGATATGTTGATGCTGATAATAGCAGCACCTCAAGAGGATTGATAACTCAATTTGAAGCCTCATCGTATTTCAATGTTTCTGAAAGATTTTCTTCAGAAAAAGAAGCTTCGCAAGCCATGCAAGAAGGCAAAATAGATGCCTACTTAAACATACCTATACATTTTGAAGGGGATTTACAAAATGACAAAACAAACGCCATAGGCGTATTTATTGATGCTATTGATGGTGCGGCTGCAGGTGTTATTAATGTTTACATAACCCAAATCATTCAGAGTTACAACAAGCACATTGCAACAGATTTGATACAGATTTCAGATACTGTACAAAAACCTAATAGCATTGACAGCATTCCTCTATTTTGGTACAACCAAACCTTGAACTACAAAACATTTATGGTACCCGGGATTTTGGTTTTGCTTGTTACCATGATTACGCTGTTTCTTTCGGGAATGAACATTGTGAGGGAAAAAGAAATAGGCACCTTGGAACAAATCAATGTAACGCCCATAAAAAAGCATCATTTTATTATAGGAAAATTGTTTCCTTTTTGGATCTTGGGAATGGGACTGCTAACCATAGGCTTACTACTTGCCAAAGTTATTTTTAATACACCCATGATTGGTAATTTAGGACTGCTATACGCATATACTTCTGTTTATATATTGGTTATTATGGGCATGGGTTTGTTTATTTCAAACTTCACGGATACTCAACAACAAGCCATGTTTATCGCCTGGTTTTTTATGGTCATATTTATATTGATGAGCGGACTATTTACACCTATAGAAAGTATGCCAAAATGGGCACAAATACTCACAGAATTTAATCCTATCAAATATTTTGTGGAAATCATACGAATGGTTATGCTCAAAGGATCTGGATTTTTAGATATTTTCCCCTTGGCCTTAAAAACATTAGCCTATGCTATAGCAATGAATGGTTTGGCCATTTGGAGTTACAAGAAAACAAATTGAAGCGGAAATAGAAAACGAATTAAGATGGTTCATCAATGCAAAAGCAAATAATTGTTTCATTTTAAAAAAATAAAAAACAGAACTGTCACGTTTGTGAAATTATGATTTGAAAACTCATAGTTAGGAAAACTTCATGCTGCGAAACTATAAAATGCCAGATATGTAGATAAACACTTGCTGTTCATCTGCCCCTTCTTTAGCATATACACACCATCCCTATTCCGACTATACTCCGTCTGACACTCTCAAAAGTCTCTGTAACCCTGTCCCACCCGTTATCTTATGAACCTATGGTCTTGTTTCTTAAATACTTGCACTTACGTATCCGTATCTTAACAAAAGAACGTCTTCTATAGACCTTAATGGCTCCTTTGTTAGAACTTCTTTAGTCAATATTCATTAGTTCTGGGCAACCATTGTTGTCTATGCCTTAATCAAAAAAGATTGGACGGACATTCGCTGTCTCCTCTTGGTCAATAGAAGTCAATCGTATCACCTCTTTATCTACAGCCCTGTACAAATACCTCCACTCACCTTTTACTTTGACGTATGTCTCATCCATCCTCCAGCGCTTACCTACATTATGCTTCCTCCTTCTGAATGAAGCCTCCAGTTGGGAGCTGAATTTATTGACCCCCCTATGAATAATGGTTGCATGGTCTACTTTCACTCCTCGTATGGTAATTAGTTCCTCAATCTCCCTATAGCTCAATCCAAACCTGAACTTGAAATAGATAGCTTGAATATCAACCAAAATTAATTAACTTTAATTTTTGTAAAGAACTATTGCTTTTGAGTCAATTTTATTTTTATAAATTGCAACAAAATCATTAATCAATACTAAGGTTAAATTTGCATACAAAAGTGCATACGATTTAAAATTTTAAAATTTTGTAACTCACTAAAAAACAGCTTTTTAATTTTTTAAAAGCGGAGTTCATAACCCAGAGGTCCCGAGTTCAAATCTCGGTCTCGCTACAAATTTTAAATAATTGTACATAAGCGGTTTAGCAAAGGCTAAACCGTTTTTTTATGCCCAATTATAAAGATGTTCTTACAATTGTCTAAATTTTTATCGATCTGCCTATTGTCATATTTAGATGGATTTTGAATTTGCTAATCTTAGTTTTTTATCCAATTAATAGCATTTTCAGACATTTTTTTATAGTCGTGGCCCACATTTTTTATTGTGTCTATTTCCCAATTAAATGTCCAATTATTTTTGTTCTTCAATTCCTTATTGGCATTAAAAAAAGTTGATCCCCGTTCCAACCTATGCCCTCCTTGCTCCATTGCCAGGTCGGTTGTTCTAAAAGTTCCTAAACTAGGGTCATTATCCAATTCTCCCAAAAGAATAACCAATCTTTTGTTGTAGGCTTTTTGCAAATCTGTTTCTGTATTTTTAACCCCATAAGGAAATTGAAGCTCCTCGTTTGGCAAACTGTAAAACCCAGAATTTGCAGCGACGGCAGTTCCAATTCTCGATTCAGGCATAAACATTACCATTCTGTGTACAAACTGTCCACCAGCTGAATGGCCAAAAATGTTATACTGCTCGTTGGTCATGTTATTAACTGTTTTAATGTAATCAAATATGTTTTCAACGACGGTATATGCCCACTCACTTTTTGGATTCTTAGCTCCAAAAAAGGTAAATAAATTCCCCTCCTGATAGTCGTTCGTTGTATATTTTGAAAACTTATTTTCGAATTCTGGGGCAACTACCAGTAAGTTGTTTTTATTGGCCAATTCAACCCAAGCATTTAGATAGTCATCGGCATTTCGCCCACCCCCATGCATCACAAAAACTATTTTGTCTTTGTCATTCCAACTTTCGGGTTTGTAAGTCCATACCTTGATTGATTTTCTCTCACTATCCTTATAAGCATAGATTACAAAAGAGTCTTTCCCAACATTAATTTTACTGGTTTGTGTGATTTGAGGTCCTTTTGGGAGGACATAGAGGTATATATATCCCCCAATTGAAAGAAATAAAAGAATGAAAAATGTATATAATATTACCTTTTTCAATACTCTAAAAAACTTGTTCATTTTTCGCTTTTTTGTTTATTCAGGTCTATTATAACTGACTTTTTTTGATCACCAAATTCGGCTTTTTCAAGAATTGAATGATTTTAATTGCATGTGTAACATTGGATAAGGTTTTCCAGAAGCATCCAAATCAGAGCGCCCAACCACTTCAAAACCAGAATGGATGTAAAACCCGACAGCTTGTTCGTTCTGCTCGTTTACATCAACCTTCCTTACATTCATCTGCTCAATCGAATAGGCTAGCAACGTTTTGCCAAGTCCTTTTCCTCTATAATTAGGGTGAATAAACAACATTTCCAAATTTTGTTCTGCAACACCAAGGAAGCCTGCTATTTTATTCTCAATTGTCCTAATACCCCTTAATTCCACCGCATCCAAATAGGTGTTTAAAATCAGTGGCTTAAAATATTCAATATCTTCTTCCTTCAGAAAATGATGGGTTGCCCTAACGGAAGCTTCCCAAACATTAACTACATCTTTAAATTCACTTTTCCCGATAGTATCTATTTCTCCCATAAAGTGGTCTATTTTGGGTCTCATATGTTTTATTCTATTAGTCTCATGATCATTTTTCGACCACCAAAGTCTATTTCTTGTTTGAGTAATTTTCTGGTTCGGGCATCAATATAATAAGTATTCCATGTATTATTGTCTGAAATATCATCCATAACCTCAATTTTCCAAACATCAATGGATACATCATTAAAAATCTCATTTGTCTTTTTGGTGTTTTTGATGGTTGCCGTAATAGCTCCTATTTTAGATTTTGGATTGTAATCAAAAATCGAAATAGTAGCCGAATAATTTTCTTTTAATGGTAGTAGCCGAATCAGTTGCGGATAAAAATTACTATCAAAAAATGGTTGATAGGTTTCTTCTAAAATTTCAGTTTTGAGACCTGTTTGTTTATCTAGGTAATAACCTGTTACATTTTTATCGAACTTCAGTACCATATCTCTTTGCTTATTGTAAGAAGCATGGTAAATTGGTTTAAAATTTTCTGAGGAAACCACAGTACTATCAACCCATTTATCAGAAGACTGATTCATTTTCACCTTGGTAATCAAATAGATAACAGCGTCTTTTTTTTGAATTTGAGTTTCTACTTCTCCTATTTTCACCTCGGAAGTATCAGTTAGCATCAACCAATCCATTATGTAAGTTTCCGTTCTCAATAGACGTTCATTTGCTGGATGGTTTAAAGGGTTTAATTGCTTTTCCTTGGCAAAAGTGGATAGGGTTGTATTTACAATGAATACAATTATATAAAGCATATATTTCATTTTATCGTTTTTAATAGTTTGAATTTTGGACTTACAAATTTGATCATTGATTCTAAATCATAAAATGGATATTATGCGCCTTAGAATGGATAATTTTCCATTTAGAGCAGTCCTATGTTTTTAATACGGTTGCCATACTCCTGTTTTAGAAGCTTCTTGGGCATATTGTAAAAATGTTTTGGGTTTTTTAGCCAATACTTTTTCTATGTCGTGGGTGATTATTTGATTTTCAGGATTGGTTAATACATGACTAAATAAATATTCAATCAACCAAACGAGATCGGTTGGTAATTGCATTTGTTTCATGCCATCTACATACTGTTCAAGAGTAATGTGGTGAAGGGTCAAATTTCTTTTACTCACCATTGAAATCGCTGTGACAATGTCCTTAAAAGTGAGTAACTCTGGACCTGTTACTTCAATAATTTCTCCGTTATAAGAATCGTCTATCAAAACAGTAGCAGCCACTTCAGCTATATCTTCTGCATCTACAAAAGGAATTAATACATCCGTCATGGGCAAAGCAATATCTCCTGAGAGTATGGGATCTAAAAAGAAACTTTCACTCCAGTTTTGGTTAAACCATGAAGCCCTTACAATGGTGTAATTTATTCTAGAATCCATGATGATTTTTTCACAGGCTTCGGCTTCCGTTTCACCTTTCCCTGATAAAAGGACAACCTTTTTCACACCAAGTTCTTTAGCTAAATACGTTAAACTTTCAATGGCTTCCTTTGCGCCAGGAACAGCCAAATCGGGATAATAGTTGATGTACAATCTTTCAATATTTTCTAAAGCCTTCACCCATGTATCTTTATCATCCCAATCGAATTTAGGAGTGGCATTTCTCGATCCCTTTCTTGGTTCAATTCCTTTCTTTTGTAATTGTTTGATAACTCGACTACCTGTTTTACCTGTAGCTCCGAGCACTAAAATGTTACTGTTCATAATTTGATTTTTTAATTATGAAGCAAAAGTCACACTTAAAGAAAGGAATAAGTTATCCCAAAAAGAATTTGATTTGTTTCAAAAGGAGTTTATTTAATTTGGCTTGGTCTGTAGCCATATTTTTTCTCAAAAGCATTAGAAAATGATCCTAAACTATCATACCCCACTTGCCAAGCTGCTTCTTGAACAGTGGCATTTTCACTGCTAATTAATTCATGGGCGGTTTTCAAACGTTCATTTTGCAAATATTTGAAAACGGGTGTCCCAAATAATTCTTTGAAGTTTTTTTTAAGATTATAGGTATTTAAACCTATTTGGACAGACAACTCGGAAAGCGTGGGCGGATTATCCAAATTATTAACTAATATATCTTTAGCCAAAAACAATTTTTCTCTTTCTGTGGCATTTATCTTTTCTGTTTGCCCAGAAGCTAATTGTCCAAAAAAATGTGACAATAAGGTCGTCATTTGACTACGAAAAAACATCATTTTTGTTTTCCCAACGTATTTCATATTAAACACGGAATCAACAATATGATCCATTTCGGGGGTCATTAAAAATTTAGGTCCCTCAACGTAATGGTCTGAAGGATTTACTAGTTCATTTAATAAGCTTGAAAAAATCTCACCTTCATCATTGGGTAATCTATCTAAGTTTCTAATAGAAGTAGCAATTAAAAGGCAGCGCAAAGGCTTTTCTGGAGATACCGTATGTACAAATTCAACATTATCATCAGCATAGAAAGACAGTGCCAAACCTTTAGTTTGTTGAAATTGTTTTTCCTTGTTTTTATAGTTAACAGAAAGGTCCACATTTCCAGAACCGTAAAAAGCCACAGCAATTACAGGCTCATCAAATCGGCAAGCATCTATAGTCACACCTTCAGAAAAAGCCTCTTCTACCAAAATGGTAAAATCGTTAATATCGATAAAATCTCGAGTCATGAACTCATAAAATTAAACAATAATCATGGCAAGTACATCATTTGAATTGAATATTTGTGAGTTTATAATTCCTTTTAAAATAAATCTTCCTACTTCAGCAATAAAAAGCTACGGCATCGTCTAACTACTTTCGAGCAAGTATTTTAATAGTAGGGAAAATTGTCCATCAACAGACGAAATTCATCCATTTTATAACAACCATGCAATACCCAATTTTGTACTGTCAATAATGACAAATAATTTAAAACCTTAATAAAATGGAAAATGTAACCGTTTCAGAATTCAAAGTTCCTTCAAGAGATGAAGTAGCTTCTAGTAATCAAGAAATTTTTGACAATTTAAACAAAGCCTTGGGTTTTGTGCCGAATCTCTATGCTACCATGGCCTATTCGGATAACGGTCTTGGAAGGTATTTGAACTTTCAAAATGCAAAAACATCATTCTCTAACAAAGAAAAAGAAGCTATCAACCTAATTGTAAGTGAAGTAAATGGCTGTGTTTATTGTTTGAGCGCGCACACGGTAATTGGGAAAATGAATGGTTTCACTGACGATCAATTGTTAGATATTAGACGTGGTAAAAGTGATAATGCCAAGTTGGATTCTTTGGTAAAACTTACCGCCGACATTACCAAAAGCAAGGGAAATGCGGCCGATGAGAACCTAAATAACTTCTTTGAACAAGGTTATACAAATGAAAATTTAGTTGACTTAATTCTTCAGGTAAGTGATAAAACTGCCATGAACTATTTACACAACCTGACAAAAGTTCCCGTAGATTTTCCTGTAGCCGAAAGTATTTAAAAAACCAAGGGAAGCCTGCTTTTTCAGACTTCCCTTTTTAAACTTTTAAAAATAAACTCAAATGAATTCATTTAAAATTATCATCTCCCTTTTTAATAAATCCCCTCAAGTGAGGGAAGGTAAAACAACTGAAGATTTTTGTCCTAACTGTTGGGGAAGGCAAGAATACGGAGGCACAATTTACAAGCCTTTAAAAACTGAAAGTTTAGAAAATAAAACACATAAAAAAGGATGGATTCGAGCCTATATTGAGCAAAACGTGAAGCTCTTACAGCTGGAACCCAAAGAGAAAAAACAGGTTTGTAATGTATGTTTTGAAAGCTGTAATAATTAGTCGAAAAAAATCTATAAAACAATAAGAATGGCAACAGAAATAAATATAAAAAATATACCCACTGGGTATCAATCAATCATTTCAAATGGAAAACACACCATTGTAGGTGACGAGCCTTTGAAAGTAAAAGGTACCGATCTAGGAATGACTCCAACAGAACTAGTATTGGCAGGAATCTCTATGTGTAAAGTCGCAACCATAAGAAACGTGGCTAGAAGACATAGAATAGAAATAGAAGACGTTGATGCCCAATTATCTCAAATCGCGAGAAAAAATGCAGACGGAAGTTTTACCACAGAAGTAAACTCTGCCATTAAAATATCTGGCAATATTACAGAAGAGCAAAAATCGATGCTTATTCAAGAGGCCGACAATTGCTATGTTACCCGCTTGATAAAAGGTGAATGGACGATTCATGATTCCACGGATTTAAAATAGAAAAAGCAAACTATGGATAGAAGACTTTTAGGAAACATATTAATTGTTAAACTACTGGTATTATTTGGTTCAGGTTTATTAATGTATTTCAAACCCTTTAATAAAGTAGTAGCATCGGTACATACAGCTTTCGGGTTATTGTTTATTCTTGCTATGGTTTTTCATATTATAAATAATAAAAAACCATTGTATAATTACCTTTCAGGAAAAAGAAAATCAAGCCTACAAAAGCTTCAAAGCCCTTTAATTGCAGGTATAACAATGGTTGTTGTAACTGCCTTATGTTTAAATTTACCTATCTTTAATGAAGTGTATAATTTCGGCAACGAACTAAGAAACAAGCAATTGGGGAAATCTGAAAACCAATTTGATTATCAAATTATAACTCTAAATAACGAGCAAAAAGGCTTGCATTTTGAAATAGAATTAAAAAAAGGAAATGCTTTTCAATATCCTTTATTTGCCATTTGGTTAGAAGATAGTTTAGGCAATTATTTAGAGACTCTATACATTTCCAGAGTTATTGCTTCCAGTTCTTATGATTACGGAACTAAAGTAGACGGAGCGTGGAAATCTGCTGTAAAACGTCGCCCAGAAGCATTACCCTACTGGTCTCATAAAAGAGGGATACAAGCTGCGGATGGATTATATGTACCGCTCAATAACTCACAAGACATTGATGCCGTCTCGGGTGCTACACCCACTGGTAATTTCATAATTAAATCAAATAGTAAGTTAAACAAATTAAATAACTACAAGGTCATGTTAGAAGTAAACCAATCTTACGACTGGAACACTTATTATTCTGAAGACAGGTTTCCAGATGATGAAATTTATTCAGGAACCGGACAAGTAGGACAGCCATCTTTAATATATGCTACCTCTATTAGTCCCAAGGTTCTTGAGAATAAGTCCTACAGTTTCATGAATTTAGTAGGTCATGGCCATCATTCTGGTAAAAATGGAACATTATTTACAGATTTGTCTAAAATTACGACAGCTAAAGAAATAGCAGACAGAATTATTTTGAGCATTAATCAAACCCCTTAAATCAATTCTTAGATATACTATGGTAAAGTATAGGCGTTTTATCACATTTAAATATTTAACCTATGGAAGAAAATAACAGTTTTACACTTATAAATCCGCAAACAGGTAATCTAGCATTTAAGCTTCAGTTTTTTGAAAATGAAAACCCATTTGATACTATCCAACGTTTAAATCACTATTCCATTATATGGATAAAAGATGGAACAGGACATGTGCATGCCGATTTTTTAAACTATACCATAACATCAGACACCTTATATTCCTTTTCCCTTTACCAACCTTATCAATTTAACTCAGAAACCAATTTAAGTGGTGTGGCACTTTATTTTCATCCTGACTTTTTTTGTATTCATAAACATCACAAAGAAGTGGCATGTAATGGCGTTTTATTTAACAACATTTACAATTCACCGTCCATAAAAATAGACAGTAAAACAGAGTTAAATTTTAACATGCTTATCGAACAGCTAAAACTAGAAATGCACAATCCTGCATTAGCGCAATATGAGTTGTTGGTTTCGTATTTAAAAATCTTGTTAATTACTGCTTCACGATTAAAAACAGAACAGCAAGAGGCAGAAGAAAGTGAAACCAGTAAAAATGATGAGCCATTCATTTTACAAAACTTAAAAAACTTCATAGAAACGCATTATAAGACTAAACACACCGCTAGCGACTATGCAAACATGTTAGCTATAAGCCCAAAAGCACTCACCAAATTAACCAAAACCCATTTCAATAAAACCTTAACTGAATTGATTGCTGAACGAATTGTCATTGAAGCCAAAAGAGAGCTTTATTTAACAAACAAAACCATCAAAGAAATTGCCTATGAATTAGGTTATAACGATGAATATTATTTCAGCAGATTCTTTAAAAAGCAAACAGATATATCACCTCAACTATTCAGGGAAACAATTGGTTTTGATTTGGGCCAATCTGCTTAGTACATTTACTCCATGCTATCTAAAAAGTAAATCCTAAAGAAAATGTAAATCTGTTACCATCTGCTCCGTGATACAGTCCCAAATTACCCGATAGAGCATTAAAGCCATTAATAAAAATAGAGCCTCCATAGTTGTTATGCCACACCTGAGACTGGTCATCTTCGACCCAAATCCGACCATAATCAAAACCTGCAGTAACCCCCATTCTTATTGGAATAAAATTGGTTCTAAACTTGGCTATTCCCACTCTTAAATCTGTACTTTGGTAGAAGGCTGTCTTTCCATTAAAACGTTCGTTTCGATACCCTCTAAGGCTAAAATTTCCACCTAAGGTCGCACCGTGATAAAACTCATAATTATCACCAAATACCATCTGGCTGCCTATTTTCGTTGCTAACACGGCTATGCCACTTTCATGAATGGGATAGTCAATGGATAGCGAAGGTTTTAAATACAGGAATTCATTATTAAATTCATCTATATTGGTTTTGTAACCCGTAGCCAAGTCAAACTGAAAACCCCGTCTTACAAAGGCTAATTGATTGCCCTTGTTTTTATATTGGAAAGATATTTCACCTCCAGCATACATTTGACTTTCAAATACATCGTTTTCTGGGTTGAAAAATTCTCCTGTGGCTTCCTGGGCATTGTAATCTACCTTATGAGATTCAACTATCGGTTTTATAGTAAACTTCATACCGTGCTCGTTTCTATAAATGAGGGAAGGTGCTACATACCATTGGGCAATCCCAATTCGATTGTATTGTTTGTCTACGGCATTATCATCATACGCACTTTCATTTCCATAGCCAAAAAAGTTCATGGCATAATTGGGACTGGTAAATCCGGCTTCAATACCAAAATTCCAATTGTGGAACACATGTGCAAATTCTCCAGAATATGTGAACTCATATCCCGAGGTTGCTGAAAAATAGGCAGCTCCAAAAGTATGCTGTGATTTAAAAGGATTGTTTGCTAGTCCATAGGTTGTAAAAGTATCTGAAAATCCTACCTTAAAGCCAGCATCTGGATCCCACCCTATGGCAGGAAAAACCGTATTGGTTGTATACTTCTTCTTTTCAGAATTGTAATTGTTAATATCATAATCGTCTACCAACCATTTTTTACTATGTCCTATGATGGTATTCTTTTTACTTTTATAATCATAAAGTTTCGCCTTACGATTGTTTTCAAAATTATATGTGTCATTATTTTCTCCTCCCATCAGTTTCAGCTTGATTAAATGATCCCCTTCTCCTACTATTTGAAACTCGTCTTTACCATCCAAACCATATAGCCATATTTCTTTGGTAAGGCCTTTGTCATAGGTATGCTCAAAAACCAATTTATCATCACTTTCAATTGAAACCTTTGTTTTACCTTCTGGCAGCCGCGTAATTAAAAACATATCATCATCCTCTGTTCCCGTAATGATTTGAACCCGATTCAAATACTCATAATATGCACGTGCCGGCTCAGCCAATTCATCTCGACGCTTTTTTAAAGCTATTTTAATGTCCTCTGTGTATTGGTCCTGAACCGCATTGGGCAAAACCTTAAAAGAATCTTCAATAACCTGATCGCTTAATCTATTTTGGATCAATTCTACCTGTTTGTTCCAATCCTCCCATGAGAGATTCTTTATAAAAGCCTGATCTAATGAATACCCATCAAAATTGAGCCATTTTATGTTTTTATATCCTTTTTCAAAATCTTGCATTTTTCTGAAGTCAACAATCACCAACTTGAGCAATTTAAGTAGCAGGCCGTCATATCTTGGAAAAGCTTGATCACGATCACGACGTATGGGCCTATATAACTTGATATCATTTTCTTGTTCAAACTCTGAAAAACGCCATTGGTCAGAATGTCGGTCCCAATCGCCAATTAACATATCCACCAATCGGGCTTTTATCCATTCAGATTCCATAATCTGATATTCTTTGGATTCGCTCATATCCTTCAGCAAGTCTGAAGTCGATACGATATCATCGGGAGCTCCAAATTTGGGATTATCTTTATTCTCATCACCTGCATGGGTTTCCATCATGTAAAGCTTATCACCATAATCTTCATTAAAAATGTTCAGGTTTTTTTGTTTAGGCAAGTAATAAATTTCAGGTTCAGCATTATAAATGTTGAGAGTGTCTAGCATAGGGTTAAGTGCAAAAGGGGCATACGGATGGGCGGTGGTATAAAAATCCTGAACCAGTCTTTCGGCCACCGTATTATCCATATAATCTTCTACATAATGATCTGTCACCACCGATTGAATAAACCGCACCGCGCTTTTACGAAGCTCTCTTAAGGTATATTCATGATCCTCTTCATCTTTAATGCGAACTGAACGGGATTGATTTCCACCTCCTTCTGAAATAGCTACTGGATTACCCGGTAATTTACTTAAATCCAATACAGGGACTTCCACTTCTTTACTGTAAACCTCTCGATAATGGGTGCCCCAAAAGAAATTGTAAAGCAAACTTTTAGAGGTCTCCTCTGAAGTGTAAATCGATGCTTTTTTGGTTGCTGGCCAGTCACTAATATCGTGGAAGGACACCTCATCCATGGTAGTTTGTTGTCTTCTTATGATGTTACTGAATACCTTTTGAGTGGTCCCTTTTTCAACCGAATAAAATGCTACCTCTGAGCTGTTATCGTTATAAACAGTCAGTTTGGCAAAGCCATGATCATGAGAAGCAAATTGTCCATCTTCCTCATCAGCTTTAGCCTTTCTTGTTTTTTTCCCTCCTGTACCACTAATAATTTGTGGAATACCGTCATCTGAAAGATATTGAAGATTTTCATCACTGGCTGAAACAAAAATCACATCTGGAAACATACTGGCCATGGTTTCTAAAGCACCTCGTAGTTTTTTACGCTGCTGACTGTAATAATCTTCCTTTTTGACACCTCCAATTTTTTCAAGGAATCCGCGTCTGGTATTACTCAATATTGGATGATGGATGGCTACAATAACCGTTTTGTTTTGTTCATCCTTTAGGTCGTCTTTAAATTTTGAAAAAAATTGCTCTCTGGTTTTAATATCACATTTATTGTTGATGTACAATTGTTCATCCCAATCTTCCAAAAACCACTGGGAATCAATCATAAGAAGTTCCACATTATCGGTATCCAAATCTTCTATTTCTCTCACACAACCATCATTTGGCCAAAATTCAGCTTTGCTATTATCTTGAATAAAAGACTCCATATCATCTATATTCTCATGGCCATTCTTGTTCCATTCATTTTTCCCAGGGGTATAAATGACGCGTCCATTAAAATTTTGCATGGGTTCCATCAAGGTTTTCTGTAAGAGCTCTTCCGCTCTTTTCCGGGCTTTCTTTTTAGGAGGGAATCCATTTTTACCCGTTATATTACCTATAGCCACAAAGGTAGCTTTGTCATCAGCTTGAGACATCTGGGAAATGGCAGAAAGAACTTCTTGAGTATAATGAGATTCATCTACCCCTGTATTCCCAGTGAAATAGAAAACTTGAGAAATTTTCCTAACTCCTTCCTGTGCATGGGAATGTGTAAAACTGAAGATAAGGATGAGACAAAATGGGAAATAAATTTTATGAGTATTTAAAAGACTTTGCAAAAACGTAAAAATATTTACCATAGACATGCTTTAATTTAATGCTCAGGGGGAGCTTGTTAACAGGAAATTTCAACAAAAAAAAAGAGATATGCATAAATTTTAACTATCTATAACATTTTTAAGACCTAAAAACAGATGCAATAGGGAGTGAAACCAATTAATCAATTACTTTTTTATTTTAAACAGAAAACAGATACTGTCTCCAAACAGAATTCAACAAGCCCCTTTTATAAACCAAAAATCCTACTTTGAAATTTTAAATAGTTTTGGTTTCTTCGTTTTACTGACCGACAATAATAATTTAGCCGATTCCATGTTTTCAAATTCCATTTACTTGTAGGTATTTCTTTATATTTGGGTACACCTATCAGAGAATAAACACAGCCGTGGGATTATATTGTTTTTACTTGCAAGCTAAAAAATGACATTCGAAGATTTTAAAATATTGCATCAAAAATTCACTTCTGACTTAAATGCGAATGTGAAATGGAATGACCCTAATTATATTAGATATATCGAAGAGATTAACGATAATATAGAATTTCAAGAATGGACTTTAGAGGAAAAATTCCGCAAAAATAAATTTGATTCGGAATCCATATGTTGCTTAAAAATGGCAGACCAAATATTCGAAAGTTTAGACAAAAAAGGAAATATAAAATATGGAGATGTCGATGTTGTGATTAATAAATGGACCGATGGAACTTACGGAATTCCTATTCACGATGGAGGAACTTCTATAATTGAAATTAACTTTTGTCCTTGGTGTGGACAGAATTTAACCGACAAAGAAGCCAACTGATGAAACGGTATATTTAGTGCAGAAACCGAAAGTAAGATATATAACCAGCTTGATTTCTCTTCGGATAATCTTGCGGATGATTCCATACCGAAATCATTAGAGACAAAC
The DNA here is from genome assembly GCF_021245805.1 of Mangrovimonas futianensis. NCBI lineage: Bacteria > Pseudomonadati > Bacteroidota > Flavobacteriia > Flavobacteriales > Flavobacteriaceae > Mangrovimonas > Mangrovimonas futianensis. The sequence goes on along the minus strand of NZ_JAJJNF010000009.1, from coordinate 109,993 downwards.
CATTAGCAACAATAATGAAAAACCAAATGCAGAAAATTAAAACATTTACATTATTAATCTCGATTGCGACAATCGTTTCTTGCCAATTTAACCAATCAGTAGAAAAAGATTTGACTACAGGAGCTTATTCCAGAGGTGATGGAATTGGAGTTGATGATATTATTATAGAAATTAACGGAGAAACTGACAATAGAAATGAATTTGTGTTTGGAGAAAAAGTTAACCTTATATTTAATAATGTTACTGGACTAACTTATTCTGATGGGAAAACCTATCCAGAATTATCAATGTACATTGTAAAAAATGAGAAAGACACTGTTTTATCTAATCCAAACCTATTAAAAAGCTTGAAGAACAGGACCGAACTTTCGCCACTCCAATTACAAGCAAATTTCATAACTGCTTTACCAAATTACGATAATGAAAAATACAAAGTCTATGTAGAAATTACCGATAAAAAAGGAAATGGAGCATTTAGTTATGAACTGCCATTTACAGTTAAGAAAAACGACCTATTAGATATCAAAAGCAACGGTATAGAATATTCTACAATTTATCTATGGAATGAAACTTTAAAACAACCTGTTTTTGACAATGAAGTAAGCTCGGAACATCTATTTATCTTAATTCTTAATGAAATAGAAGGTTTGGAACTAACTAATGACAAGGTATTTCCTATTTTCTCAATTGACTTAAAAGACAACAATGGTAATGAAATACTTTCCAACCCTAACCTATTAAGTGCCTACGAAGAAGAAGGAGTGAATTTTAAGGACGTGAAAAGTCAAGTTACAGCTAAACTTACTTTTGCAAAAGGTCAAATTAACAACCCTTGCAAATTGACTGCAAAACTAAAAGATAAAAATTCAGAAAAAGAGGTTAATATTTCAACTATATTGAATATAAATTAAAGTTACTACCAATAACTGTAAGTAATTAAGCGTTCTTGACTACTTATTACAAGCCAACGGGTTTTGAATCAAAAAACCGGATACATACCGTTTTTGTACTTGCTAAAAAATGAACTACGAAAAGAATAAAATAGAACTAGAAGAAAATGGATTTTCCGTTTTAGATAACTTGTATTCCGACCATGAGATATACGGAATTTTAGCTTGTATCGAAAATGCAGAACAAGACGGGAATTCGTTTATGAAAACAAAGGATTTATTTGCGATTAGGCAATTAATCAAAAATATACCTGAATTGAGTGACTTGCTATTTAACGAAAAGCTGATTGAATTAATTTCTGACCTTTCTGAATCTGAATATTTTCTGACCAAAGCAATCTATTTTGACAAACCAAGCAAATCGAATTGGTTTGTTGCTTATCATCAAGATTTGAGCATTTCGGTTGACCAAAAAATGGAATTGGAAAATTATACAAATTGGACTTTTAAAAAAGGACAATACGGTGTTCAACCACCAATTGAGGTTTTGGAAGACACCATAACAATCCGAATTCATTTAGACAAAACAAATAGAAATAATGGCGCTTTAAAGGTAATCCCTAAATCTCACCTAAATGGAATTATTCGTGCTGAATCAAAAGATTGGAATTTAGACAAAGAGTATGTTTGTGAGGTGGAAAAAGGTGGAGCCATGTTAATGAAACCTTTGACTTTACACGCTTCAAATAGAACCACAAACGGCATGAAAAGACGAGTAATACATTTAGAATTTAATAAACATAATCTGACTGAACCGCTTGCTTGGTTAGAACGCTATGGAATAAAAAAAACAAGTAAATAAGATTGTATCATACTAATTTTCTTAACCACTCCATTAGCTTTGGTAATTAGTTTGGACTAAATCTGAATCTATCAGGAATACAAAGATCTTTACCAAAACCAAATATGAATCTCAAAAGAGAAATAAATAAATTTTAAAATAATGAAAAGAAACTTTAATGATTTAGCACTGTTAATTTTAAGAGTTGGATTTGGGGGCTTTATGCTAACCCATGGAATACCGAAAATGGGTATGTTATCAAATCCCTCCGATTTTGGTGATCCAATGGGGGTTGGCTCAACAATATCTTTAATTTTAGCGCTTATTGGAGAAGTAGTTGCCCCTATTTTGTTGATTATAGGATTCAAAACGAAATGGGCTGCAATTCCTGCTGCAATTACCATGGCAGTTGCTGCATTTGTTGTACATGCCAAAGACGATCTAGCAACCAAAGAACATGCTTTATTGTTTTTAATTGCTTTTGTTGTGATATTTCTAACAGGAGCTGGAAAATATTCATTTGACAAAGGCTAATGAGGTTTGTTCCTTCCAAACTCTAAATTGGGATGAACAAAGATTTGGTATATAAATGACAGTGAAAATATAACCTGATGCTAACATTGCCTGTTAGTAATGTTTATATTCAAAAAATACTTTTGGTATTAACCTTAAGTAATGAAGGGAATGAACATTGCTTGGTGAAAATGGAATCATGTTCGTACTTGTTACTGGTGTCTTTGGAATTTATTTTTGGTGGAAAGCCATCAACGAAAAAATGTAAAGTGAGAAACAATTTTACCAAAGTTAGGTTCCTGATTTCTGCTTTTACTACGGAAAATCCTCACAATTTTCATATCTTCGGTTTGCTGCGAAATTCTTAACAGATTTTGCTTGCTTGAAGAACTTCATCGACCTTGAAAAGTCACTTTTAAAATACACTATGAATAAATTCTTGTTAATTTTTGTTCTACTACCTTTTACAATGCTATTTAGTCAGACATTGAGGTTTGATATGATGGTTACATATGCTATTGACTACAAAAACTCAAATTATGAGTATAGCACCTACGGAATATCCACAAATGATAATTATCTAATGAATATTCACAATAATCATGACGGAAGTCAAGATGCAAGTGTTTATGATTTTAAATCTATGAAAATACATCACTATAAAGTAGCCCATAATACATCCAATAAAGCAGATAATATTGATAATTTTGATTTTGTCTACTCTTTTACAAACTCATTTAGCGACTATTTCCCCAAACAATCCTATGATAACAATATTCATTTTGATTTTAAAAAAGTTGCCACTGAGGAAGATAAAGAAACCGTTGATTTGATTTTCTATAAAAACAAAGCCAAAACTAGGTCAAAAAGCAAGTTGGAGTTACAAATATTAAATTCAGAACTTAATTTATTTCCCCTATTTCGCTTTACCTGTTTACATCCTATGGAGTGTATTCAAGACCTTAATTATGACAAATCAGGGTTAGTCCTCTCTGCCATATCAGAAAATGAAACAGAAAAATATACTTTAAAATCCTTTAAGGAGACAAGTTTAGAAATAGTATTACCAAAACAATAAAGACATGCTTGGTTTAAGAACAACAATTTATAAAGTAGGTGACATTCAAAAAGCAACCGAATGGTATACCAAAGCTTTTGAAACTCCCCCCTACTTCAATGAACCCTATTATGTTGGTTTCAATATTGGTGGCTACGAATTGGGACTTCAACCCGAAGAAAACCCCACCACAGATAAAATTGAGAGCGTTGTTTCCTATTGGGGAGTTGACAAAATTGAGGAAGTTTATGATCGCCTCATTCAAATAGGAGCCACAGCACATGAAAAACCATATAATGTGGGAGGTGAATTAATGACGGCTACAGTGAAAGACCCTTTCGGAAATATCATTGGGCTTATTTATAATCCGTATTTTAAAATTTAGAAGATCAAGAACCTCAGACTGAAAATCACTCACTAAATGAAATCTTTTTACTCTCTTCTTATCGTTTGCATTTTTGGCCTTCCTATTAATGCCCAAAATAGCAGTGTCGATTTTTCCTATTTAGACCAAAATCTGTCTTTTGAAAAACGGGTGGATATTTTGGTAAACCAAATGACCAACGAAGAAAAAATTAGTCAATTAGTGAATGAAGCTGACGCTATTCCTAGATTAAAAGTACCCGCATATAATTGGTGGAACGAATGTTTACACGGGGTTGCCAGAGCTGGTTATGCCACGGTATTTCCTCAATCTATTTCTGTAGCAGCTTCGTTTAATAAGTCACTTTTAAAAGAAATTGGCGATGTGATATCTGATGAAGCCAGAGCCAAACATCACGAATTTGTTAGAAACAATAAACGAGGAATCTATACGGGTTTGGATTTTTGGTCACCCAATATCAACATATTTCGTGATCCTCGTTGGGGACGCGGACATGAAACCTATGGAGAGGATCCTTTTTTAACAGGAGAGTTAGCTTCTCAGTTTATTCTAGGACTTCAAGGTGAAGATTCTAAATATTTAAAAACAATCGCTACTTCAAAGCATTTTGCGGTTCACTCGGGGCCGGAAGCATTAAGACATTCTTTTGATGTGGATGTAAGTGACAGAGATTTATACGAAACCTATCTACCGGCTTTCAGAAAAACAGTTATTGATGCTAAGGTATACTCCATCATGGGGGCTTACAACCGATTTAGAGGTGAATCGTGTAGCGGCAGTGATTTCTTATTAAACAAGATATTAAGAGACGATTGGGGCTTTGATGGTTATGTTGTCTCCGATTGTGGTGCTATTCGAGATATTCATACAGGCCACCATATTGCAAAAACCGAAGCGGAAGCTGCCTCCATTGGACTAAAAGGAGGTTGTGACCTAAACTGCGGAAGTTACTATAACTATTTAACAGAAGCTTTAGAGGAAGGTTTAGTAAGTGAAGAAGACATCAATATTGCAGTAAAGCGCACTTTGCTAGCGCGATTTAAACTGGGGATGTTTGATAGTGAAAATGACGTTGAATTTTCAAAAATCCCATATAGCATTGTTTGTTCCTATGCGAACAACAGTTTAGCTAAAAAAGCGGCACTGGAAAGTATTATCCTTTTAAAAAACAGCGATAATTTATTGCCGTTAGACAAAAATAAACTTAACAAAATTGCCATTATTGGTCCCAACGCAGACAATTGGGAATCGCTTTTAGGTAACTACCACGGTACTCCTAAAAATCCGGTTACCTTTTTAACAGGATTAAAAAATAAAGTGGAGCCTGTTATTGAAATATCATATACTGAAGGCTGTCACCTTTCTGAAGAAAAATTAAACTTGAAGCCCATTCCTTCTGTGTTTTTTGAAACTCTTGACGGTAAACAAGGTTTAGAGGCTTCATATTTTAATAATGTCAAATGGGATGGCTCACCTGTTTTACAACGTATAGATGATAATATTGATTTTTCATGGCAAAACGATCCGATCTCTGTTGAATTAGACGATAACTTCTCGGTACTTTGGAAAGGTTACTTGGTGCCACAAACATCAGGTTCTTATGAACTAGCAATTTTATCAAAACGAGGAATGTCCTTAAAAATTGAAGGGCAAGAAATAACTAATGGTAAAGGTTCTGCGCATCATCCTAAATACGCTACAAGTATTTTAAATTTAGAAGTAGGAAAGAAATATGAAATTGAGGTTAGATATTTTAGTGATGAAACCAATGCTTTGGCACAAATGCTTTGGGCTAGAACAGATACGAATAAAATTCAAGAAGCTGTTGAAATAGCGAATAATGCGGACCTTTCTGTTGTCGTATTAGGATTATCACAGCGCCTAGAAGGCGAAGGGGGTGATAAAAAAGACTTAGATTTACCACTACAACAAACCGAACTGCTTAAAACCATAAAAGCCACTGGTAAGCCTGTGATTTTAGTTATTAATGCGGGAAGCGCACTGGCTATTAATTGGGCAAAGGAACACGTAGATGCCATTATTAACGTGGGATATCCTGGTGAAGAAGGCGGAAATGCCTTAGCCGATGTCATTTTTGGAGATTACAACCCTGCTGGAAGATTACCCATTACCTATTATAATTCACTGGACGATTTACCGCCTTTTGAAAATTACAACATGAAAGGGAGAACCTATCGTTATTTTGAAGGCGAGCCGCTTTATCCTTTCGGATATGGGTTAAGTTATACGACGTTTAAATATTCTGACTTAATATTTCCAAAGCAAATCAAAGCTGGAGAAAACCTTGACGTATCTGTTACCGTTACAAACTCAGGAAACCGCTCTGGTGATGAAGTCATTCAAGTATATTTAACCGACGAGAAAGCATCAACTCCAAGACCAATTAGACAGCTAGTAGCATTCGACCGTATCCACCTAAAACCAAACGAATCTAAATCCATTAGTTTTACAATAACTCCACGACAGCTTTCATTAATAAATAAACAAACAAAACGAGTTATTGAGTCTGGTGATTTCACCCTTTTTGTTGGTGGTGAACAACCAGGTTTTAAAGGAACAAACCACGCAACCTCTACCGAAGTAATTTCTGGAATGTTTAAAGTTAAAGGCACATTAGAAATAGAAGGACTTTAGAAAATGACCTATTGAAAAACCAAAAGAAAACCATAAGGTCTTTCCCTTTTTATTATCTTTATACTAATAATTTCAAAAGCTCCTTCTTGGATTATATCCATTCCCTAACTTAACCAATCAAGGTTTCAATGAATAAATTATTTCACATATTTAAGGTTGATGTTGAGGAAGCCAACAGAATTGCTGAATTATCTGAAGAGCCGCACAACCATGATTTCGAAGAATTATTAATCGGAATAAAAGGGGAACTAGAGCATTTTATAGATTTCAACACAACACAAACACAAGCCCCATTTGTGAGTTTTGTATCCAAAGGGAAAGTACATAAACTTCTCCCTAAACCACTAAACGGAGATTGCGAAATTTGGGGTATTCGATTTAAAAGTGAATTTATTCCTGAGACCACTTTTCAACTGTATTCACTTTATCACAATCAAGCCAACTTATCTCTGGAGGAAGGCTTCTGTTTTCAAAGATTGGTCACTTTATGCCAAATGATATTTGATGAAACCCAACAGGAAATGGTTGACTACGCCATTATTAGACAGTTGTTAGGGGTATTACTTACTATGATTGAGACAGAGCGAAAAAAATTGACACCACCTGATCAAACCATTCAAAAAACACAACACATATCCTTTGGAAACTTTTTGAACATCCTAGAAGAAAACTTTAGGAGACCAGTGGGAGTTGAATTCTATGCCGAAAAACTCTTTATGTCCTCAAGAAACCTCAACTTGATCTGCCACAATATTATGGAACAAAGTGTTTCTGAAATTATAGAAACCCGTAAGTTGATAGAAGCCAAAAACCTCCTTATTTCTACTGATAAGACCATCTCAGAAATAGCTTATGAGTTAGGCTACAACGAAAACTCCTATTTCTCAAAAGTCTTCAAAAAGAAAGCTGGTCAATCACCAAATGAGTTTCGTGAAGAAATGAAAAGCACCCTTATTTCCTAAAATTACCATTCGTTTACCGAATTGTGTAAGACCACAGGCGCCTGTTGTTTCCATCTTTGCATTGTCAATTTAAAACAAGTAAAAGATGAAAAAAACAATTCTAATTTTAGTAGCCGTATTTTTAATTAATAACCTAACTGCAACAGCACAGTCTGAAAAGCAAATTTGGTCCAATGATCCTCCACACTCCCAATTATATTTTACAGTAACACATTTAGGGTTTAACGATATCAGTGGGACTTTTGACAATGCAACCATTAAGGTTAGCGCGTCAAAACCTGATTTTAGCGATGCCACTTTTGAGTTAACCGCCCAAACAAATTCCATTAATACCTTAGTGGAAGCTAGAAACAACCACTTGAAAAGTGCTGATTTTTTTGATGTTGAAAAATTTCCCACATTGACCTTTAAAACCACTGAATTAAAAGCAAAAGGAAAAGGAAAATTCAAATTAACAGGGGACCTTACCATGCACGGAGTAACCAAATCAGTTACTCTTGAGCTTATCTACAGAGGTCAAACTACCAACCCTATGAGTTCTAAACTTACCACCTCGTTTCAGGTGACTGGTGTTATCAAACGTTCAGATTTCTCAGTGGGTGACAAATTCCCTGAGGTAATTGTAAGTGATGAAGTAAGAATCAAATTCTCAGGAGAATTTATTCAACCTGACAAACAATAAATCGTCATGCTAGATTATTTATTAGAGATCTTAAAAGTAAATCAGAGTGCTACAAATATTGATGTGGCACTCTTGATCTTGAGAGTAGCAATTGGAATATTAATGCTTCAACATGGGATTCCAAAAGTTAAAAAGCTCATGTCTGGAGAATCCATCCAATTTTTTGCAACCTTTGGTTTAAGTGAGCGTAACTCCCTTAAAATGGCAGCTTTCGTGGAAGTATTTTTCTCAATCTGTGTCATTTTAGGCCTAGGCACCACCATTACCGTGATTCCGTTATTGTTCACCATGATTATAGCCGCTTTTCACACATTGAAATCTCAACCTTTTGACAAAAAAGAAGTACCTATTTTATATCTGTTAGTTTATGTGGCCTTATGTCTTTCAGGAAGCGGTACATTCTCATTGGATTACCTACTATTCGGACTGAGTTAACTCTAATTTCCTAAAATTACCATTCATTTACCGAAAAGTATAAGACACTAAACACCTAATATTCTGACCTTTGTAACATCAATTTAAAACACATTAAAAATGAAATCAACCTTAAAAACCTTAAGCAAAATAGCAACAGTAGCTTTCGTCTTCATGACTTTTCTTGCTAGCTGTTCAAATGACAAAACCACCGAATTGGAAGAAAAAATAGCCACTTTGGAAGCAGAACTACAAACATATAAGGATGCCGAAGCTATAACCCAAGAACGTTTGGTAGCGTTTGATTCTTTGGATTTTGAATTTTATACCAACCAAAAATGGGAAAACTTTAGCCACAGCCATACCGATGATATCGTAGTTTACAATGCTGATGGAAGTATTTCAAAAGGACTGTATCCAAACCACATCAATGACTTAAAACCCATGTTTGTTTTCGCACCAGATACCAAAATAAAAACACATCCAGTAAAATTTGGAACAGGTGACTGGACTGCTGTTATTGGTGAATTAGAAGGGACTTTCACAGAACCTATGCCTATTGGTGATGGAAAAACAATTCCTCCAACTGGAAAAACATTCAAATTAAGAATGGCTACAATCGGACACTGGGACGGTTCAAAAATGTCCGAAGAATACCTGTTCTATGATAATCTATCCTTTATGAAACAAATAGGATTGGCTGAATAAATTAAAAATTAATAAAAACATCAAATCATGGCAAATACAACATGGGCAATCGACCCAACACATAGTGAAATAGGTTTTAAAGTAAAACACCTAATGATTTCTAATGTCAAAGGGTTCTTTACAAATTATCAAGCTTCCATTGAGGGAGAAGATTTAACAAAATCACCTGTAAATGTGCAAATTGAATCTAGCTCTATAAGTACAAACAATACAGATAGAGACAACCACTTGAAAAGTGCAGATTTCTTTGACACCGAAAACTTCCCCACTATTACCTTTAAAAGTCAATCATTTACAAAAATAGATGATGACACATACAAACTTTCGGGAATCCTAACCATTAAGGATGTGAGCAAGGAAATTGAATTGGATGTTGAGTATGGTGGAACCAACAAGGATCCTTGGGGTAATGAAAAACTAGCTTTGGAAGTGACTGGAAAAATAAACCGTAAAGACTTCGGACTAAATTGGAATGCAGCTTTGGAAACAGGAGGCGTTTTGGTTGGTGATGACGTGAAGCTTCATGCAGAAGTTCAATTTGTTAAACAATAAAACCGAATTAAAATGAAAGTAGGAATAACAGGAGCTTCTGGAAAGCTAGGACAATGGGTCATTACCAAACTTAAGGAAAGAATGGCTCCAGAAGACATTGTTGCTTTGGTTCGTACACCAGAAAAAATGGAAGGTGAAGGTATTGAAGCTAGAACTTTTGATTATAACGAACCTGATCAATTGGCAAAAGCCTTAACAGGTATAGATAAACTCCTATTAATTTCTGGAAATGAAATAGGAAAACGCTTTGAACAACATGCAGCCGTTATCAAGGCAGCCCAGGAAGCTGGCGTTAAACATCTTGTCTACACCAGTTTGTTAAGAGCAGACGCTTCTACCCTAGTTTTGGCTCCAGAACATTTGGAGACCGAAAAAGCTATTAAAGATTCGGGTATAGAATATACTATTCTGCGAAACGGTTGGTACAATGAAAATTACACAGAGGCGGTAAAAGACACCATTTCTCAAGGCACGTTATATGGTAGTTCGGGAGATGGTAAAATCTCATCAGCTGCACGTGAAGATTTCGCAGAAGCTGCTGCCATTGTATTAAGTGAGGATAGTCATAAAAATAAAACTTATGAGCTTTCTGGAGACCAATCCTATACGATGACTGACTATGCTTCAGAGATTTCAAAATTAGTGAAAACGGATATTCCTTATGTGAATTTACCGGAAGCTGAGTTTGCCAACGCTTTAGAGCAAGCTGGACTACCTACCCCAGTGGCAGCCTTTTTTGCTGGAACACATACCGCAACCTTAAATGGTGACTTGTATGATAATGATAACCAACTTAGTAAGTTAATAGGTAGACCCACTACCTCGATTTCCGAATCACTTGCTAAGGAATTGTCATAAATCAAAAATCAACTAGGAGACCTCAAATGAAAAGAAAGCAATTTTTAAAATCACTAGCTTTATTGCCTTTAATCGGTTCGACAATGCACTTAAGAGATTTAAATAAAATGACCTCCAACATGAGTAATACAGGCAAAATGCCTGTATTATTCCTGGGTCATGGCAGTCCGATGAATGCCATCGAGGAGAACGAGTTTGTAGAAGGATTTAGAACAATAGGAAGAAGTCTCCAAAAGCCCAACGCTATTCTTTGCGTATCCGCACATTGGGAAACCCGTGGTACCTTCGTAACAGCCATGAACAATCCGAAAACCATCCATGATTTTGGTGGCTTTCCACAGGCTTTGTTTGATGTAGAATATCCCGCTCCTGGAAGTCCAGATTTAGCTTTGGAAACACAAAAACTCATTACCAAAACCCATGTGGAATTAGACCATAAATGGGGTCTAGATCATGGCGCATGGAGTGTAATTAAACATCTGTATCCAAATGCTGATGTACCTGTTATTCAAATGAGTATTGATTATTCCAAGCCAGGTCGTCACCACTATGAATTAGCTCAAGAGTTAAACAGTCTACGCCACAAAGGAGTATTGATTATTGGAAGTGGGAATATGGTGCATAATTTGCGAAAAGTAGCTTGGAACAAACTTCATGAAAACTATGCTTTTGAATGGGCAACTGAAGCCAATGAAACCATGAAAAAGCACATTTTGAATGGGGACCATCAAAAGCTCATCGATTTTAAATCACAAGGTACCGCCTTTGATCTTGCTATTCCAACTCCAGAACATTACATCCCCATGCTTTATGCCTTAGGGTTAAAAGACGAAAACGAAACCGTCAGGCTTTTTAATGATAAAGCCGTGGGAGGTTCTTTAACCATGACTTCGTTTATTGCAGGATAATTTGTCAAATCGATACCGCACTCAATAAGAAATCAGGCTACCTTAAATTAGGTTTTATTGTGGCTGAGCTGTTCTAAAATTAAATTGAAAATCGTATATTTACGGTCAATATGACCATAAGTCGTATTGCACACAGCTCACACAATACTAATTTAATAGACACTTTCATGAAGCGGATCATTTTATCATGGTTACTAGGCCTCGTAGCCTTGACTTTTCAGGCGCAAAATCAGAATTACAGACAAGACAATCCCAAAGGCACTTACACCAATCCTATCTTTCCCGGAGACTATCCAGACCCCAGTATTTTAAGGGATGGTGAAGACTTTTATATGGTACACTCATCCTTTGAGTACTATCCGGGATTACTAATTTGGCATTCCACCGATTTAATTAATTGGGAGCCTATTACGAATGCCTTAAATACCTATGTGGGCTCTGTCTGGGCACCAGACTTGGTAAAATATGAAGACAAATACTATATCTATTTTCCTGCCAGTGACACCAATTACGTCATAGTAGCTGATGATATTAAAGGACCTTGGAGCAAACCCAAGGAACTTAAAATTACTATGATTGATCCAGGTCATATAACCGATAAAGAAGGTAACAGATTTCTATATTTTAGCAGCGGTAGCTACGTACCTTTATCTAAGGACGGTCTTACGGTAACAGGGGAACCCAAACATGTTTATGATGGTTGGGAAATTCCTCGAGAATGGAGTATTGAATGTTTTTGTATGGAAGGTCCCAAGCTATTTAAGCGCGGGGAGTATTACTATTTAACAGTTGCCGAAGGAGGAACTGCTGGTCCCGCTACAGGACATATGGTTATTTCAGCCCGTTCCAAATCACCTTTGGGACCTTGGGAAAATGCCCCACATAATCCTATTTTAAGAACCCAATCTGTAGATGAACCTTGGTGGTCTATGGGACACGCCACCATTTTTGATGATGGTCAAGATAACTGGTACATGCTATTCCATGGCTATGAAAAGGACTTTTATAATATGGGTAGACAAACCATGCTGGTTCCCGTAGAATGGACCAAAGATGGCTGGTACCGCATTCCTGATAATATTTCGGTTAATAAACCTATAAAACTACCTAATCTTGAAAATAAGCTTAAGTCTTCGTTTTCACTTAGTGATTCTTTCCAAGGTCCCGATTTAAATCCCCAATGGAGTTTCTTTAAAGAAAGTAATAAAGAACGTTTTCAGTTTGCCAACCAAGGACTTGAAATTCAAGGCAAAGGTAATAGTGTAGCTGGATGCTCCCCACTATTAACCATGCCTTCCAACCATTCCTACACGGCGGATGTAGAATTGGAAATTGAGGGTGATGCGACAGGTGGTTTGGTGTTATTTTATAACGAACGAGCCTTTTCTGGTATTCTTGCAGATAAAAGCAATGTCTTGGCCAACTTAAGGGGGTGGCAATTTACAACCGAGGCCAATGTTATTAAAAGACATGTTTATTTACGTCTTAAAAACACCAATAATTTGGTGGATATGTATTATAGTTTGAATGGTACCGATTGGGTGAAAATCGAAAATTCCTTTGATGCTTCGGCATACCATCACAACGTACTAAGTGGTTTTATGGCACTACGCATTGGACTTTGCTCTATGGGTGAAGGTCAAGTGAGGTTTAAGAATTTTGTGTACACGCCTTTAGATTAAAATATTATAAGAAAAGCGTTATGTAAGAACATGACGCTTTTTTATCTTCTCATCTTTAAAAATTGCAATCTTCTTAGCATTTTAAGATATTGCACTTATATATCACAAACTAATTAATTCTCCTACGATGTTAAATTCATCCTTCAAACTAGTGTTGTTATTAACCATAATGATATGGACATTGGTTCCTCAAGCTCAAAACACCTTTATTTCAAATACTGAAAACCGAACTTTCACCAATCTCAATGGAAAATGGAACTATGTATTAGATCCGTACATGACTGGTGGTATGGGAGGTAGAGCCATAATGGACAATTATGAACCCACAGATAAAACTGGAAGAGTGGAATATGGCTTTACACCAGACAGAACCTTATATGTTCCTGGAGGTTGGAATACACAAAAGCCGGAACTAGCTTATTTTGAAGCTGCTATTTGGTACCGTAAAACTTTTGACAAGCCAGATTTTGATGCGAGCAAACGCTATTTTGTTTATATAGGAGCCGCCAACCAAACAGCGACGGTCACCTTTAACGGAAAAGAATTAGGAAAACATGAGGGAGGCTACACGCCTTTTAGTTTTGAAGTAACCGACTTAATAAAGAAACAAGACAACTTCTTAATCATTGGTGTGAACAATCAAAGAGACGCCAGTGATATTCCAGCCAAAGTTCACGATTGGTACAACCATGGCGGTATAACAAGAGATGTCAGACTGATTGAAGTGCCAAAAAACTTTATAAACAATTACTTCCTTTCGCTAGATCGCGAATCGTTAAATAAAAAGACCAAAACGATTAAAGGAAAGCTGGAACTTGCAGGTAACTCACTGCCAGAAAACGCTCAAATATTAATTCCTGAATTACAAATTGAGCAGAACATTGCCGTAAAACCTAAAGGAGCCACTGCGTTTGAAGTGACTGTAAAAAACTTGAAATTATGGTCACCAGACAGTCCGAAATTATATGACATCATCATCAAAGCTGGCGATGATGAAATACGTGACCAAATTGGGTTTAGAACCGTTGAAACCAAAGGCAAAGAAATTCTACTTAATGGCGAACCTATCTTTTTAAAGGGGATTTGCTTACATGATGAAAACCCTTTAAGAAAAGACCGAGGAAACTCAATTGAAGATGCCCAATTGCTTTTGGGATGGGCCCAAGAATTAGGATGTAATTTTATACGTTTGGCTCATTATCCGCATCAAGAAAAGTTAGTCAGACTAGCAGATAAATTAGGCATTCTTCTCTGGGAAGAACTGCCTTTATACTGGGGCATTCAATGGGAAAACCCAGAGGTGTTAAAAAAGGCCAAAGAACAATATACTGAATTAATTTATCGAGACTATAACCGTGCTAGTTCCATAGTGTGGTCCATTGCAAACGAAACAGCTCCAATTCCTTCTCGAAATGAATTTTTATCTGAAATGGCAGATCATGTAAGGTCTTTAGATCCTACCAGATTAATTTCTGCTGCCATTAAAAAAGATCAAGAATTGGATGGGCATCCAGATAGTGTTTATACCTACAACGACCCCTTGATAGAGAAACTAGACATCTTAAGCATTAATGAATACTTGGGATGGTATGGTGGATTACCAGACCAATGCCGAACTAAATCCTTTACCTCTGGTTTTGAAAAGCCCATAATCATCAGTGAATTTGGTGGTGGTGCCTTACAAGGTTTTCATGGGGATAAATTGACCCGTTGGAGTGAAGAGTTTCAAGCCTATTTGTATGAGGAAAGCATTGCTATGTTTGACAAGATTGACGGTATGGTAGGAATGACTCCATGGATTTTGGTAGATTTTATGTCGCCCTTGCGTCAATTGCCAGGTGTGCAGGATGGCTGGAACCGCAAAGGTCTCATTTCTGAAAAAGGAGTTAAGAAAAAGGCCTTTTATGTTCTAAAGGATTATTACAGTAAGAAGTAGAAGACTTACCTCTATCTGTTTTTTGGCTTTCCAGTCAAATAACTAACAGCATGTAAGACTTTATCACAAACGGCATAACTTTGTTTTAGCTAACAAGTTTATGCCGTTTTTAATTATACCCTAATCAGATTATCAAGTTCTAAAAACTTTTCTTTCATGAGACTTAGTGCAAAGGCTGCGGCAGAGGCTGTATATACCGAATAATCAAAGGCTCCTTTTATACCAGATGAAAACGTCATGGACAAGGCAAAGATTAAAAGAAGGAATCCGCTCCATTTTGCTGTTTGTTCCGTTTTAAAGCCAATTATCAAGAGGATGGCGAATATAATTTCAGCTCCTGTAGCCAAGATTCCAATGGTTGGGATGAGGGCCTCTGGAAGCCACGGATTGATGTACTGGGTATATTCTAGAAAGCTATCCCAATTTCCCCAAACTGTGCCGTCCTTGCTCCACATTCCAAATCGGTCTGCCACTGCAGATAAAAAGGCAGTGGATAGGGCTAGTCGTAAAAAGAGCTTAATGATTTTAGAATTCATGGTTGTATATCGTTTTAAGTCAATCTAATCACTTAATTCAATCGAGTCTCCAGTACCTTCCTGACTTCTTCTGCTGTCGGGTCTTTAGCCAAAATAATCCCTTGTTCATCAACAAGGAACATACCTCCTCCACCTCCATCTACACCATATTTCTGCCATATACCATTCTTTCTATCAAGCTCAACAAGGTTAAGCCACTCCCATTTTTCTTTATCAAGGAACTTGATGAGATTATCTGTATTTCTGAATTCTCCAGCGACTCCCACAATAGTAAATCCTTTATCCTTATAATCATTATAAACCGGAACCATCGTTCTACTTTTAGCAATACATGGTCCACACCAAGTAGCCCACAAATCCAAAAGCGCTATCTTTCCGTTTATTTTATCAGAAAGATTTATCGCGTTTCCATTTAAGTCAGGGGCTGAAAAGTCGGTAAATTCCTTACCTATTTTCACATTTTCTATGGCATTAATTAAATTGGAAGCAAGTTCATTGTAAGGATGGTTTGGATTGGCTTTTGATAGAATATGATAGGATTTTTTAGCCTCTTGGATATCTATTGTTTCTTTGTCGAAAATCAGACTTTCCAATAAAAAAGAATAAGAAACCAAGGTTGGATTTTCTCTTATATAATTTTGCTGAAATACCTTTTGCTCTTCATAAATGGGTTTTATTTTATCCTCTAAAGCTTGGGCTTGAGGACTTAAATATTGTCTCGATCTTTGCAAACCATCAATTTTTCTATAAATAGGCACTTTTTCATCTTGACTTTTGGCCACCCTTAGTTCCTCAAAAAGTAATTTGGCCTGATCACTTATGTACTGATCTCTATCAGAAAGAGCCATTAAACTGTCTTGAAGTGGTTTTAAACGTTGCTCAAATTTTTCATCCAGACTTTGTTTATAGGCCTTATATTGTGCATTCAACTCACCTCCCTCTACGAGGTTTTTATCAAACTCGTCTTGATCGTAAATGGTAAGATTCATTTTTTCATTCTCAAGAAACAATGGCATAAATCTTCCCAAATCTTTGGTTAGAAATAAGCTCACTGCCTCAGGATGCTCTAGTTTGGATTTATAATGAAACTTTCCATCTATGACAGGTATCTCAATAATAGAATCGAATCTAGTATCTTGATTGGGTTTTAATAAAATAATGGATGTGGTTTCTGTACCGATTGTTTTACCATCAATTTCCAGAATATGCTCCTTTTCTTGGGAACAATTAAAGAAAACCATAAAGGTTAAGAACAAGGTTAGTTTAAGAGTCCATCTCATGTTATACTTGGGGTTTTATTTTGACCTAATTATTTTACATATCTAAAATACAGGTTTAATAATAGTTGCAATAGAAAAAGGAGATATTTTTCTTACCCTTTATTGCGTAAAAAGAGATTCAACTATTTCCAAGCCGCTTGAGCCGTTTGAAAGATTTACTATCAGGACACAAATTTAAAAGGAGTCACTTTTATATATTCTCGGTAAAAGTCAAATTCAATTACTTCCTACCTTTCTTATGCTTTTTAATCTCCTCCTCAGACAATCCCAAAAATTCTGCAGCATTATCATAAAAGATATCTTCTTTTTGATCTAGAGTCAGAAAATCGGCTGAGTTGATTGTTTCAATACCAACATCTATGGTTTGAGGCCAAACCATTTGGTCACTTCCATACATGATGCGATTGCCAAAACCTGCATCTATAAGATCCTCTAAAAATTTATAGCATTCCTTTTTAGGTAAAATCCAATTAATTACCGCAATATCCAAGTATAGATTAGGATGTGCATACATCATAGCCTTTACATCTTCAATGTATGGCCATCCCCCATGCATCATATACAGTTTCAAATTTGGAAATCTTACAAAAACCTCCTCCAATTGCAACGGATTTGCATTATAAACACGCATTCCACCAAGCATTTCCGGCATCAGGTGGAACCCATAATTAGGGCCGCCTGGAAGCACGTGAAACCCTACTGGAATATTTAACTTTTGAGCCAGTTCAAAATAGGGCATCTGAGTGGAATCGGATGCCTTCATTCCGGCATAGAAAGGAGCCATCTCTGCTATAACTTTTAACTTTCCATCTCTAAACTGTTTTTCTAATGAATCAATTGGTTTATTAGCACCTCCCACTAGAATTCTATCAGAATCATCATTTAACCAAACTTCGCCATTTCCCACTACTGCTTTAACGATATGGTATTTTTCAAACCTCTTTAGCACCTCTTGTTTTAGTTCTTCGACAGTTTTTACACCTTCAAAGGTTTGACCTCTTAAGGTTGGTGGATGTGTTTGACCGAATAGTGGATTTTCATCTTTATAAGCATGTAAGTGCATATCTATAATAGGACCATTATAGGCTTGGTTTAAGTTTGCATGCAACTCTTTCTCATGATTGGTTTGATTACAACCTAGCATGAGCAGTATTATCAATAAATAAAATATTCGTAGTTGTGATTTCATAACTGTTTAAATTTTTGAATTCATCTATAAGCTTTCATACGTCTACACAAGACGCATCCATGAGAACTTTTAAATGGAAACCCTATTACATTAAAGATAATAAATTTAAAACAAGTCATTAAAAATCAGTTAATTGAAGTCAATTAAAACAATAATCACTTTATTTATTTTCATAAATGTTTGCTCATCTTTTAATAGAGTTGATGTGATTTTCACCAAAGGTTATAGATGTTTCTTCACCTTCAAAAAATTCTTTTAGAGAGGATAAGTATGCCAATTAACCAATCTATCATTGGGCCAGTATGGTAGTAATTTCTTCCTGAATGCTTCGCCCTAGCTGGTTAATAATTTCTATGGAGCCAAGGCGGTCTTTGTGTTTGTCAATCATTTCATAAAGCTGGGGGTTTAGGCTTTTATTTTCTCTGAATGCCTTTAGGTCATATTCTGCCTCGTATCCTTCTTCTATAGCTCCCGAGAAATTGGATACGTTTTGAGAT
Source organism: Mangrovimonas futianensis (assembly GCF_021245805.1). Classification (NCBI taxonomy): domain Bacteria; kingdom Pseudomonadati; phylum Bacteroidota; class Flavobacteriia; order Flavobacteriales; family Flavobacteriaceae; genus Mangrovimonas; species Mangrovimonas futianensis. The sequence continues at coordinate 91,448 of NZ_JAJJNF010000009.1, read as the reverse complement.
TCCAATTCATTTGAGGGAATAATGATATAGTATTGAGACAACTCCAAAATTAAATGGTCTATGGTGCGATTACCTTCATCTGAATAGGTTTTAAGAAACTCGATTTGCCCGTAGTAATCGTTTAAATTTTCCTTGAGCGATTCTGATCTCAGTGTATTTAAAAGGCCCGATGTGGTTAACTCTGTGTAGGCATTTTTAGAAAACTTTATTGCTGGAGTAAAGGCGGACAGCCTAAAGGCCATTCCCAACATGGAATCGTTTTCAACCACATAATCTGGATCGGCATGCACCTTGAACAACAACTCTGCAGCTGTCAAGAAGTTCTCTTTTTCTACCTTGTAGACATTGTTGAAATAGAAGTTATCCTGCTTTAATTCTTCTGATAAATTTTCAAGTAGCGAAATGGCGCGTAACCGGTCTTTTTTTAAATCATTTTGATTATTAATCCCTAAAGCAATCAAAATACCAATTACTACCAGAATGATTTCACCTATGGCATACAGCATGTATTTACCAAACCTGTTTGAATAGGCGGAGTTCTGTCTTAATTTTCTAAAGAATTTTATCATATGGTATCACGGTATAATATGATGATGTTTTTTAATGGGTTCCCACTTAATAGATTTATCCAAAACTTGCCAATAGGTAGTTTAAAATTTAAGTAGCTAGGGGATTTGATTTCAAGAGATTGTAATTTAACAATTTAAAGTTGGTTTTTAAAATTCATTTGAAGTTTTATCTAACCATGTTCTTTGCAACCAAAATGGACGTTCCTTTATCCTTTTTTATTAGTTTACTATAAAACTGAAACAGTTCTAAATTTTACAAAAAATAGAATCTTAATGAAATAGTCTTGAATATTTTACTCAAGATTTTTGTTGCTTTTTCTCCTATAAGCTTAACTTTGTAAGACCTATTATTTTCTAACACATTACCCTTGAAATCAATTAATATCCTCCCCGCTTTCGCAATCGTATGTTTGTTCTTACTAGCTCTCACTCCAAGTGCAGCACAAGTATCATTTGGCAATCCCGAGTTGATTAATAACTCTTGGTTGTTCCAATTGGGAGACATACCAGATGCCTCCTCCCATTCCCTTGATGATTCTAAATGGCAAGCTGTTGACCTTCCTCATGATTGGAGCGTTCAAGCGCCTTTAAGTCCTTCTTTGGCCAGTGCCACCGGATATTTACCAGGTGGAATAGGCTGGTATCGAAAACACTTAAGCATTCCTACTGAGAAAAGCGGTGACAAGGTGTATCTCTATTTTGAGGGGATTTACAATCGAAGCGAAATCTTTGTGAACGGACAATCCTTGGGAAAGCATCCCAATGGATATGTATCATTCCTTTTGGATGCAACGCCTTACATACGATACGGTCAAGACAATCTCATCTCAGTCAGGGTGGATCACAGCCAATCTGTTGATTCCAGATGGTATACAGGATCTGGTATTTACCGCGATGCATGGGTGGTATATGCCAATCCCATTCATATTGCCGAATGGGGTGTCTACGCTTATCCTGAAAAACAGAATAAGAACTACCAATTACAAGTAGAGGTTGCTCTAACCAATGATACCGATAACAATCAAGAGGTTCAGGTAGAACATGAGCTGCTATCCCCAGAAGGTTCAGTAGTTGCAACTTCCTCCAAATCTATGAGCGTAGAAGCTCATGCAAATAGTCAAATCCAAACGTCATTAAAAGTGAAACGTCCAGAGTTATGGTCTATAGATTCCCCAAATCTTTATACTTTAAGAACTCGAGTTTTAAAAGGTTCTGAAGTACTAGATGAAACTATCACTACTACTGGTTTTAGAGATTTTACCTTTGATGCCAACCGAGGTTTTGCACTTAATGGGGAATGGATGAAAATAAAAGGCGTTTGTCTACATCATGATGGTGGCGTTTTAGGAGCAGCTGTACCTAGAGCCGTATGGAAACGACGTTTGCTTACTCTAAAAGAACTAGGGGTTAATGCCATAAGAACAAGTCACAATCCACAAGCACCAGATTTGTATGAGTTATGTGATGAATTGGGCCTTTTGGTATTGGATGAAGCTTTTGACGAATGGGAATATCCAAAACGAAAGTGGATTGAAGGATGGAATGTAGGTACTCCAGGATACCAAGGTTCTTATGATTTCTTTGACGAATGGGCTGAGAAAGACCTAGCCAATATGATAAAACGGGATAGAAATCATCCTTCCATTTTTGCATGGAGTATTGGTAACGAGGTCGATTATCCAAACGATCCTTACTCCCATCCTGTTTTGGATGGTGGTGAAAAAACAGGTTTTACACAACCCATTTTTGGTGGTTATAAAAAAGATGCTCCCGATGCCAAACGTCTTGGTGATATTGCCAAACGCCTCGTTGAAGTAGTCAAAACCTATGACCGCTCCCGACCAACCACAGCCGGACTGGCTGGAGTGGCTATGTCTAATCAAACCGAGTACCCCTTTGCTCTGGATATCACAGGATATAATTATACCGAAAGCTTATATGACCATGACCATGAGGCATATCCTAATCGCGTGATTTTTGGCAGCGAAAATGGCCATGATTACAGTGCTTGGGAAGCGGTTACTTCTCGTGATTTTGTATTCGGTCAATTTCTTTGGACAGGGATTGATTACCTTGGGGAATCTGGTTCTTGGCCTTCCCGCGGTTTTTATTCTGGTCTTTTGGATTTTGGTGGTTTTATTAAACCTAGGGGCTTTTTTAGACAATCATTGTGGAGTGACCAACCGATGGCTTACTTGGGAACTTATCCAACTCCGGGTAAGGGCAGTAAAAATCAGGCCGAAGATGTTTGGTCTCAACTGGATGCCGACAATGAGGATTATGAAGAAACCACCCCGTCAAAGGATGCTTGGGCCATTTGGAACTATTCAGAAGGGCAACTTATCAGAGTTGTATGCTATACCAATGCCGCACAAGCTGAACTTTATCTCAATGATGAACTAGTTGGAGAACGTAAGTCCTACGACTCTACCAATGGTATTATTTATTGGGATATACCCTATACCAAGGGCAAGCTAGAAGTTCTAGGACTTGATCAAGAAGGGAATACCATAAGTCAAGATGCGATTGTTTCATCTGATAGACCAGAAGCCTTGAAAATTATTTCAGAAATACCTGATAACCTTGAGCCTGGTGATGTGGCTCAAATCATACTACAGGTTGTTGACAAAGACGGCGTACCAGTCATGCTATCTGATAACGAAGTGACCTGTTCTATAACGGGAGATGCCTTTTTATTAGGCTTGGAGGCTAGCAATAACAAAGACATGAGTGATTATACGGATAACAAACATCGTGTTTACCACGGTCGACTAATTGCTTATGTGAAATTAGGCAGTGATCCTAAAGATGTGATTGTAAGATTCTCGTCACCTTGGCTAAAGCCCACCGAAGTTAAAATAAAATAAAAAAATAAAAGGCGCAGAATGCATTCTGCGCCTCATTTAAACTCCCCTTTTAGAAGTTAAGCTATTAATCAGTTAAGGGAGTTCATATTTTATTATATGCCATTTTTTTTCGCTTTCTTTTTGATTGTGTGGTCACCAAATACACACCAACGACCACCAAAATAACCGCTAAAGGCTTGTCCCATGTAAAACGATCTTGGCCTACTAACATGGCCACTATTGAAGCAATTATTGGTTGTAAGTTCATAAAGATACTTACAGTACTTGCTTCTAATCTTTTTAAGGCATAAGGCATTAAGAAAAAGGCCAATGTTGTTGAAAACAACAAAGCAAATGCTAAGAAAGCATAAGCTAAAACCGTGCCCTCACCTGAATAAATTCTTTGATTCTCAAGCCCTGAAAAACTAAATGGAATAGCCACCAAAGCTGAAATCAAAAACATCCATTTGGCAATGGTGACTGGTTGGTATGTCATGGATACCTTTCTCGTCATCACTAAATATCCAGCATAGCAGAGTACACATAAAACAGAAAACAAGATTCCTAAAAACTGATTTCCTGCTATCTCATTTCCCGTATTACTCAGCACAATTATAAGAATGGCTCCAGAAATACTGATAGCAATACCGATAATCTTTCTCAAAGAAACTCTTTCCTTTAGAAATAGCGATGATAGTACCAAAACCACTACCGGTGTAAGTGCCATGAGTAAAGAAAAAATAACGGGCGAGGTATATTGTAATGCTTTTGAAAAAAGGAATTGGGTCCCAACAAAACCCATAACACCTCCTAAGAAAATGATAGGAAAATCTTTTTTATGGACTTGCTCCCTTTTTAAAAACGATGCTATGACCCAAAAGATAAAGACGCCAAAGAACATTCTAGTTACCGTATAGCCAATGGGGGTCATCCATGATTCCATGAGCGCTTTGGTTACCGGTATATTAAGTCCGAAAATGGTATTAGCACCTAAAATGGCCCACAACCCTTGTTGTTTTTCCTTCATATTTTATCGAACTAAAACACTTTAACTGTAGCTGCTTTAGATCTTTCACTAATCATGGATCCCAAATACGGACTCCCCGAATACTTTAGTTTATAGGCTTCATCAATTTGATCATTTACAGCTCCCGAAACAGGCTCAAATTTTACTGCTCTTTCCAAACCAGCAGCTTTAATTTTTCCAGCTTTTTGTTGTATAGCTGCTTCATACCATCTAGAACGTGTACCATTGTAAGCCCTCACATACAACTCTCCCTGGACCTCAACAACCCAAATCCAAGTTAAGGTACCATAGGTTTCTCCGTCTTCGCGAAAGGGTGCAATGTGAAAATCGTTGCGTTCAGCAATAGTAGTAACGTCCTCTTGCGTTAAATGATTTAATTCTTTACTCATAAGTTCCTTTACATTTGATATCCTGGCTTCTTAACCAAGATGGTTTCATCACCCATAATTTTATTAGGGTAAACGTCTTCTTTCCATTGATCTAAGGTAAATTCTTCAATGGATACCGAATAGGAATCATCTCCCATTCCAATCGTTTTTTGAGCTGCTTTAATAACTTCGGTTACTAATGCTTGTTTCTGCTCTTCTGTTTTGCCTTCTAACAGATTAATTTGAAAATGTGGCATATTTTTTTTGTTATGTTTTTATTCTCTACTGTATGCTTCAAAGACTGCGAGCAATCTTTCCTGAAAAGCTTCATTATCTATAAGGGAATTTGGTATTTGCTGCTTTTTATGATAGAAGTATTTTCCTGAAACCAAAACTTCTCGATCCTGGCCAGTTGCCAACCAAACTTGCGTTTCATAACCTTTCTTCAAATCGTCTGGCGCACCACTCCCTCCCATTTTTGTAGGTACCCAACCTGGATCTACTGCATTAATATACAGCTCTGGATTTTGCTGAGCGAACACTCGCATCAAAGTTGTGAGATACAATTTTGAATCGGAATAATTTACCTTTTGGAGGTTTAATTCGGATTCAAATGCGTTTCCGTCTCTATGCATGCTAGAACTTAAGTAAACGAGACGTTCGGGTTTTTCAACCAATTTAGTCAACATGTAAGGAGCCAAAACATTTACTGTAAAGATTACTTCAGAAGGTACCGAAATAACTCCTGCATTGTGAATAATGGCATCATACGGTCCAAAATCATTCAGCTCTCGAGCCAACCTCCTGATTTGATTTATATCAGAAAGGTCGGCCGTAAGAACTGGAGCTTCTTTTTCAAGTTTCTGTCTTAAATCACTGGCACGTTTATCATTTCGAGCATGGAGATGCACTTCATGCCCTTCTTTAAGCAATTGCTTAGCTGCTAAGAAGCCTATACCGTCTGTCGATCCCGTTATAAAAATTTTTGACATCTATATTTTCAGTTTTAACTGGATAAAATTATTGGTTAAGCCTCCTATACCTTAAAAAACGTTATACTTTAGTACCCTTATTTTGAGTATTGCTCTTCTGACACCTTTTCCATCCAAGTCACAACTTCCCCGTTCACTTCTTCTTGAATAGCAATGTGACTCATGGCTTTATTGGCCGAAGCACCATGCCAGTGTTTTTCATTAGGTTCGAAATAAACGATATCCCCAGGTCTAATTTCTTCGATGGGTCCACCTTCTTTTTGAATCCAACCCAATCCCGATTGCACAATTAACGTTTGTCCGGCAGGGTGTGTATGCCAAGCTGTTCTTGCTCCTGGAGCAAAGGTTACTAGAGCTGCAGCCCCTTTGGTTACATTTTCAATATTTTGATATAAAGGGTCTACAATAACATCTCCTGTAAACCATTCATCTGGTCCTTTCATGGATGGGATTTCCCCGTTTTTATAAATTTTCATTTCTATGTTTTTATAATTCTATTTTTAAACTTATTTCGCAAATACTGGAAAATTACTAGCCTCTCCGTAATCTTTAATCTCTTCCATGTTATTTAATGTTTCCATGTCCTCTGCTGAAATTTCAAAATCAACCTCTGCGTTAGACTTCATGTGCGCCGGTGTTTGGGTTTTAGGCAACGGAAGTAAGCCCAATTGCAAATCATATCTAATTGCCAATTGAGGTACAGATACCCCGTATTTATCTGCTATCGCCTTAACTTCTTCATTCTTGAATAATTCGCCATGTCCTAATGGTGAAAATGCTTCAATTAAAATGTCTTTAGATTTAGCATACGCGATCATATCTGTTGGCACGTTTGTGATGTGCGCCAAAATTTGATTGACTTGAGGCCTTACTTTTGCATTTTCTAAAATGTTATCTAAATCTTCTTTTTTGAAGTTTGAAACTCCGATAGCTTTTAGTTTTCCTGCTTCGTAAGCTTCTTCTAAAGCTTTCCAAGCTTCTAGGTTTCCTTCAAAATATCGGTCTTCGTTTTGAAATTCTTGCCAAGGTTTTGGACTATGAATAATCATCATATCTATATAGTCCAAGCCCATGGTTTTTAAAGATTCGTCTATTGATTTTACAGCTTCGTCATAAGATTTTACCTCCGCCGCTAATTTTGTTGTTACAAACAAATCTTCTCTTGCAACATCACTTTCTTTAATTGCTTTACCAACACCTTCTTCGTTTTGGTATGCTTGAGCTGTATCGATATGCGTGTAACCAACGTTAATTGCAGTTTTTACAGCATCGACAACAGCATCATTATCTATCATCCAAGTCCCATAACCTATTTTAGGAATTTCTACTCCATTATTTAATTTATATGTTTCTTGTAAAATCATTTTTTCTCTTTTTTTATTGTTAATTAAAATGTTGAAGCGTCGATAACATATCTGTATCTTGCTTCTTTGTTAACCACTTTATCCCAAGCATTGTTAATCTGGTTTGCATCAATAATCTCAATACTTGGCTTAATACCATTATCGGCACAATAGTGAACGACTTCTTGAGTTTCTGGAATACCTCCAATTAAAGATGAATTGAAATTAACTCTTGCAAATGCTAACATTAAGTTGTTGATTGTGATTTCTGATCCTTCTGGCATACCAACAAACGTGAATGTTCCACCAGGTTTTAAACACATGACGTAAGGCGTCACATTAAATTGATACGGAATGGTAGAAATCATATAATCTAAAGTTTTGTTGTAAGCTTGCATGTTTTTAAACTCGTCATCTACTACAATAACTTCTTTTACACCCCAAGATTTAATGTCTTCCACTTTATCTGGTGTTGTTGTAAACGCATAAACTTCTGCACCTTTAGACACTGCAATTTTAACAGCTAAATGTCCTAAACCACCAATACCTGCAACACCAACTTTGTCTCCTACTTTAAATTGAGCTCTCATTAATGGCGAGTAAGTTGTGATACCAGCACATAAAAGTGGCGCAGCTTCTTCAAAAGTGATATGATCTGGAATATGAACAGCAAAATGGTCTCTAACAACTAACTTGTCTGAATAACCACCTTGAGTAATTCCTGTTGGTTCTGCATCAGTTTTGTTTCCATATGTGAATAATGTTTGACCTCTATCGCAAAAATGTTCTTCACCATGTGTACAGCTTTCACACTCCATACAGCTATCTACCATACAGCCAACACCTGCTCTATCTCCTACTTTAAATTTAGTGACGTTTTTACCAACTGCTGTAACTACACCAACAATTTCGTGACCAGGGACCTGAGGGTACTGTTGCTTTCCCCAATGTCCTTTTTCTTGGTGAATATCAGAATGGCAGATACTTGCAAACTTGATATCAATCAAAATATCATCATCCCCTACTGGTCTTCTTTCAAATTCCCATGGACTTAATTTCCCAGATTCGTCTTTGGCTGCGTAGCCTTTTGTTTTTATATTTTTACTCATATCTATAATCGTGTTTGTATCGTTTGATGTATTGGTGTTAAAGGCATTTCCTAAAAAAGGCATAGATCCCATTAACATGGCCCCAGCTCCTACGGTGCCAGATTGTTTGATAAAATTTCTTCTAGATTGTCCTTTACCTTCAGGTTTGTTCTGATCTTTCATATTCAAAATTTTACAGGTTATTATATTGCTCATCGGTTACCGGCTCCATCCATTCTACCACACCTTTTTCGATATTAGGCACGATGTACATTTGCTGTAAACCAATCTCTTTACTTGCTCCATGCCAATGTCTGGTATCTGGTGGACATGTTACGGCATCACCCTTTTTAATAACCTCAATAGGTTGTCCTTCAATCTGATGATATCCTACCCCATCGGTTATGACTAAAATTTGGCCTGCTGGATGTTTATGCCAATTACTTCTTGCTCCCGGTTCGAAATACACATTACCAACGATGGTAGTTAAGGTTGTATCCATCACTATCCCATAATTGTATGCGTTGCCTGTAAAATTTTTATCAGGCCCCTTTTGACCCTTAGGAAAAATAAAATTCAAATCAGAAACAGCCTGATCTGTAGTTACTGGCTTCTCTTCTGTTTGATTTGTCAATTCTTCTTGCTTTTCAGGTGCTTGTTTACAACTTTGGAAAAGACCTAAAAATCCAATCGATATGACTAATAAGGAAAACTTGAAATACTTCATATTTTTTAATGTTTAGTGTTATTGATTTATTTTAAGGCTATCTTAACTCAATCTTATAATTAAATTAAGATTTAAGAACATTGAAATAGTTTTGGAGCAACTACCTAAATTCTTAAAATGATTTTAAGGGACTCTCAATTGGAAAAAGAATATTCAATTACCCGCTTAAAATCAGTTGATTACTCAACTAAAAATGATATTACTAAGGTACAACTTAAATCATCCGTGGTTTTAATAAATTCAAACCGATACTTACGAAATTCAAACCAAAGCTCATTTTATCTGCATTTTTGACCCTAATTTGGTCGAACGTAATAAAAATGGCACCTCTATTCTAACTGGCTTAAGGCTTCTTGAATACTCAATTCTCCTTCACTCATTTCTATTATCCTTTGGGAAACTCGTGGGGCATCCAAAACAGCCAAAACGGTTTCTGCCACAGCTTCTCTTGGAATTTCTTCATTCAAAGTGAAAGGGTTTGATGTCATCTTAACCTTTCCTGCTTTCTCATCATCAGTCAAACGAACAGGTCTTAGGATTGTATAGTCCAATCCACTTCTCATGAGCTCTTTATCTGCTAAATGTTTAGCTATATAGTATGGTTTCATTCCCGGTTGTTTCCAGTATTCGGGAACATCTGAAAACGCGGCCCCTACCATAACAAACCGCTTCACATGATTTTTTTTGGAAGCTTCTATGATTTTTACAGCACCATAAAGGTCAATTTCTATTGTTTTATCATAACCCGTAGAACCACCTGAACCTGCTGAAAAAATGACTGCGTCAAAGCCTTCAATCACTTTCGAAAGGTGCTCCTCAGAATTTTCCAAACTATCAATAAGAACTGGAATCCCCAAGTTTTCAAAATAAGCTTTCTGATCTTCATTTCTAATAAAAGCCGTAGGTTTAAAGAAATTAGATTGACTCATTTTCTTTGCTATGAGTCTTCCTACTTTACCATTTGCTCCTATAAGTATCACTTTCATAATCTTCTATTTTAAATTAATTTTATTTTGTTTTATTGTCTTATTCACCAACATGACTCCAACACATATTACAAACAATCCAAAGATTTGGAGTATTGATACAAGTTCGTTTCCAATCCAAGATCCAAAAAAAACTGCTACAAGAGGATTTACATAAGCATGTGTTCCCACTTCGGTTGCAGGTCTTTTATTTAATAACCATATATAAGCTGAATAAGCCAAAACAGATCCTAAAACAATTAGATAAACCAATGAGAACCATGAACTAACAGGAACATTTTGAAAGTCTATCGAAACTGTCTCTCTCCTTCCTAAACTAAAGATCCCAAACATGAGAGAGGCAAAAATCATTTGCCATGCTGTACCGGAAAAGCCTTTGCTCTTTTCCTCATTTGAAGTAACATATTTGGTAAACAAAGTCCCTAATGCCCAAGAAATACATCCAAAAATCAAAATCGCGATTCCATAATTATGGGACGAATCTAACTTGTGACTAACATACTGCTCCACATAAAGCAAAAGCACCCCTATAAATCCTAAACTTATTCCCAGAATTACCCAGGTATTTTTAAAATTATTTTTCCACATGGGTACATCAAGTAAGGTAATCCATATGGCTGTTGAGGCAGAAATAATGGCCACTAAACTACTAGTCACATACTGTTCTGAAAGCATGATGACCGTCATATCAACAAAGAGTAACATAAAACCACTAATGGCTGATCTTATAATGAGTTTTTTATCAAACAACGCTTCACCACGTTGGCAACACCACATAAGCATTATAATACCCGCTACAGAAAAACGAAGTGTACCTAATAAAAATATGGGAAAGCCCTTTAAAGCTACATCTATAAAAAAGTAGGTAGAACCCCATACCACATAAATGAGAAAATAAGCTAAAATAATATCTAACTTAATTCTCTTTCCCATTACATAGTTCCAAATACGTTAAAAAGCTTATCAAGTCCTTCCTCAAGAGAGGCTCTGGTACAGGCAATATTCAACCTTATAAATCCTTCACCTGCTTCCCCATAAAGCGTGCCCTCATTTATCCAAAGATTTGCCTTTTCCAGTAAGGTTGAAGTTATTTCCTTTGAAGTTAAATTAAGATTTCTAACGTCTACCCAAACTAGATAAGTTCCTTCCAATGGTAATACCTTAAATTGAGGCAACTTCTTTTCAAAGAACGTTTTTAGATATGTGTAATTTCCCCAGAGGTATTGTTTAAGTTGTTCCAGCCATTCTTCCCCCTCATTGTAAGCTGCTATAAGCCCTTCAACCGCAAAAGGATTAATTTCGCAAACCTCATTAATGTTCAAGGCTTTGTCTATTTTTGCTTTAAATGTATCATCAGCAGCCAGAATATTTGCTACTTGTAACCCTGCCAGATTAAAGGTTTTGCTAGGAGCTGTACAAGTTACTGAATGCATTAAGAATTCATCACTAATTGATGCAAAAGGAATATGCTTACGCCCTTGATATACCAAGTCACAATGTATTTCATCAGCCACTACAATTACTTCATTACGAATGCAGATTTCACCAATTTTCTCTAATTCCTCTTTCTTCCACACCCTTCCTACCGGATTGTGGGGACTACAAAGCAGCATTAACTTAGCTTTCGGGTTACTGGTCTTTTCTTCCAAATCCTCAAAATCAATACTGTACTTACCATTTTCATACACAAGATCATTTGACACCATTTCACAATCGTTATTTCTTATGGATGAAAAAAAGCAATTGTAAACAGGGCCCTGTACTATTACTTGATCTCCAGCATGCGTTAATGCTTTAATAACGGCAGACAATCCTGGCACCACTCCTGTAGTAAATAGTAAGGATTTTGCACTAAACTTAAAATCATGTCTTCTCTCAAACCAATTAGTAACTGCTTGAAAATAAGCATCAGGTACTTTTGTATAACCAAAAACTCCATGTTGCACTCGTTTAGCAAGGGCATCAATTATGGGCTGAGCAGTACGAAAATCCATATCTGCCACCCACATAGGCAACACCTCACCATGAGGTGCCGTATCCCATTTATAAGAATTGCTGTGTATTCTGTTTACCGGTTCGTCAAAATTATACGTCATTATTTATGCCTCTACCTCTTCAATAGTTTCAATTTTACATGCTCCAGGGTTCCTATAATTTTCATCCAAAATAACCTTCCCAATACTTTTTGCTTTTATATGACCTCCTAATGGATTTTTTACACTAACAACATGATTCACTATATCAGCATTTACGGTGCTATATTCAAAAGCGAGATCGCAATCGTCCAAAAACTCGCAGTTTTCCAAAATCAAATTATCTACATAACAGAGTGGTTGCGTTCCTCCTATTTTACAATTCACAAATTTTAGGTTCTTGGAATTCCAACCTAAATATTCTCCTATAATCACAGAATCGTAAACTGTTACATTTTCAGTTTTCCAAAACGCATCTTTGGAATCTAAATATGAATTTCTTATTTCAACATTTTTAGCATCCTGAAATGAATAATCACCTTGTAATTTTAAATTTTCAATTTTAAGGTTGCTACTATTCATAAATATATAAGGAGCCTGCTTAGCCTCCACGTTTTTCAACTCCAGATTTCTGCAATTCCAAAAGGTTTCCCCTGCCTCAGTAAATTTGACATTCTCTACATAAAGTCCATCAATTTCACGAAACATTTTAGGTGCTTCGACTAAAGTATCGAACATGCGTAAATTTTTGGAATACCAAATGGCAGCTCTTGAAAACACTGTAAAATGGCTGTTTCGTATTTCAGAATTATTAGTATGCCAAAACGGATATTTCCCCATAAAATAGCAGTCATCAGCAACAATATTTTGCGCTTCTTTTAAGGCTGATTCTCCTGGATATATTTTCACATTTTCTAGACGCAAATCCTTTGCCGCATACAACGGTCTTTCTCCTTCGTAAAATGTATCTCTAATTATTTCCATAGTTTTCAACAATATCTCCCATAGTTTAATCTGAGATTAATTTATGAGACATGTATATATTTATTCAAATGAATCTATAATAGCTTGATTTCTTTTGATATAGCCTAAATCTCCACGAGCACTTTTCTTTGCCAATGCTATGGATTTCTCGGCTACATCTATAGCCTCATTTTTTCTATTCATCTTTGCTAATATTTGTACTTTTAAGTACATGTACCAAAAGTGGGTATCATGACCTTCCATTTCCAGATAGGTATTCACCCAAGTAAGCGCTTGTTCCAAATCTTTATCATACTCTAAATAATACCTTGCCGCCTTAATATAATTAATAGGCTCTACTACTGTTTTGGCTGCAATATCATCCATAACAACATCATCAAATACAACTTGAAACGGCACCTTAAACCCTACGTTTGCCCATGCAAATTCAATATTAGCTGAAGTGTTATCATCACTAATATTACTTATTTGAAAGCTTAAAGACTGTACTTCCTCTTTTGTTTTATATGCAGTTACTTTGGTCTTAAATGCCACCTCTTCTTCCTTGAAATTCCCACTTAAATTAGCACCATCGATATTGAGGTCTTTATATAAAATAAAAGTCCAGTCTTTATCGTCAGGGATGGTCAATATTAAATACTTACCTGCCTTTATTGATTGGTTTTTCATGGTCACATCAGTGGAAAAAGTAACCACTGCCCCATCTCCAGCACCTGTACGCCATAAAGCGCCATAAGCCAAAAGTGCGGCATCATCCGATCCAAAAATCTTACGTCCCCTAACCTTAGGTCTAAAATAATCAATGGTAACATCTGTTAAACCAACTCGGGTATAAACTGAAGCTGCTGGACTTGGTGATGGTACAGTAATTTGCGCAAAACCAACAGTTCCAAGCATAAAAGCAAATATTAATAGTAATTGTATTCTTTTCATGTGTATTATTGTTAATTCAATTTTAGTACAAAATCCTCTTTAGGTGTTCTTACTTTTTTTTGATTTACCATCCAATCGCCCTCTGATTCTCGGTACCCAAGTGCTAATAAATAAACACTCTTGAGTCCTTTTTCATTTAACCCCAACATATCATCCAAAGCGAATTTGTCAAAGCCTCCCATGGGAGTAGCATCTACCTTAAGCTCAGCAGCCTGTGCAATGGCTAGGCCAAATGCAATACACGCTTGTCTTTCAGTATCCCGGATGGTTTCCTCTGTTGACATTTTATAATGGGAATTCGCAATGTTATCGGTATTAGAACCAAAAGCCGACCCTTGAGGGATTTCTCTTTCATTGGTGGTCACATCAAACATATTGGTTACCCGTTCGGGTGTATAATTATCCCATGCAGCAAAAACCAACACATGAGAACAATCTGCTATAATTCTTTGATTCCAAGCCACGGGTACCATATATTTTTTAATTTCTTGATTACTCACGCAAACTACCCTTACAGGCTGAATCCCGTATGAAGAAGGCGCTAATCTGGCGGCTTCAATAATTTTATCTATTTTTTCTTCTGACACCCTTTTTGAAGGGTTATATTTTTTAGTAGCATAACGCCATTTCAAATCATCTAATAAAGCCATGATTATTTGTTATTATTTTGAGCAGATTGTTTGATAAATTCAATAAGTTCATGCCATTTCAAACCATCACAAAAATTTGGAGCCTTATGAGATCCTGTTAAAATGTCTTCTGCAATACGCTTATAAATGTGCCCGATATTACGAGCTCCGGGAAATTTTGGCCAACCCTCGTAAACTGCGTCGGATGGATGCATTGGTTTTAGCCCCTTCTCATCGGTAGATTTCGCTCCAGAAATTTTCAATTGTGCCATTTGCCCATGGCCACTATCGGCAGTTATTTGAATATCTCCTTCGGTTCCGTTAATTTCCCATAACAAATTGGTTCCCTTGGATACCCCTCCCCTGTAGTGAACTGAGAGAGCTGCTCCACTTTTTAAACGACCTTGAAGCATGATTTGATCCTCGGTTGTTTTCGGTTTTACTTCTCCTGTTTCAGTAATTTTAACTTGGTCAAAATTACTGAACATGTTGGCGGAGACCTTATCAATTCCACCTAAGACCTCTGTTAGTCCAACTAATGTATGGGTTAAAGGAATTTCCAACATAGAAGCCCCATTCTCTTTATCAAACAAATAATAATATTCTGAGAGTGTTTCATTTGCCCAGTTGCCACCTGTACCTATAAGTGTTGTGGATAGTACTTTACCAACAAAACCATCCTCTAACAGTTGTTTTAAATAAGTAATTTCAGGAGCATAACGCATTTGAGTTCCAATAGCGGCCACAACACCTTTATCTTTCGCCAAAGCCTCTAACTTTTGCGCTTCTTCCAATCCATTACCCAATGGCCATTCCGAATAAACATGTTTACCTGCTTCTAAAGCAGCTTGAATTAACTCAAAATGATAAGGCACCTTTACAGTAACCACTACCAAATCAATGTCAGGTGATTGGACTAATTTTTCATAATTTTCAAAGGCATATTTTAAATTTAGTGCTTCTGCGGTACGCTCTGCACTTTCCAAACTACTATTAGCCACACCTACTACCTCAAATGTGTTTGACAAGGCTTTTAATGCAGGAAGATGAGCCGTCGCAGCCCAATGACTCCCAGGATTCAACCCAATAAATCCAACTTTAATTTTTGTTTTGCTCATTTGTATTATTTATTAATTTTTCACCAACTCAAAAGTTACGGGTTCCTTTCCCACCTTCTTTAGCAAGTCAATACCATTACCATCTATCGTTCCTAAGCTAATAAGACCGCTAGCAGGACCAAAATCCTTATAAAATATGGCCACATCGCCCCAAGGTGCATAATAGGTTATATCACCTTTTGAAGGTTGATAGCCATTTGGAGCTCCCTCAGACGTTAGTTTTCTTTCAGGATAGAATATTTTCTCAGTATTGGCATAATCTTCTAATTCTATGGTTAAGGGAAGTAACGAGACAAAATCCCTAGCTGTGGGATTATCGTAAATCGTGGCCGATAACTCCGTATCTGAAAAAGTAATTTTCAACTTCATATCTTGTATGTTTATGTAATGAAAAGATGTCTTCTCTACTGGTTTTGTTCTAAAAAACCAAAATCCCAAACACCCCAAAAGGAATAGGACTAAAATCGTCTTCATAATGTTATTGATTGCTGACATCTTTCAATAGATATTAGAAAAACAAAGCCCATATGGGCCTTGTCATTTTATTTTAGATTTTCGGTAAAAAAGGATTCCAACTTGTCAAATGGAATCACATCCAATTGATCATATAAATCGGTGTGAACTTTACCTGGAATAATCATAAGTTCCTTAGGTTCACTAGCTGCTTTGTAGGCATCTTCACTGAAATATCTGGAGTGTGCATTTTCACCGGCAATTATCAAAATTGGTCTGGGTGAAATCTCTTTGATGTAGGTCAAAATTGGCATATTCATAAGAGAAAACCCATTGGTTTTTGTCCAAGAACTATTTGAATTAATAGAGCGAGGGTGAAAACCTCTTTCAGTTTTGTAGTAATTAAAGTAACCTTGTACAAATTCTGGTTCTTCACCAGTTATTTTCTCTGGCAATCCTAAACCTGATAATTCCGATGTTCCATTCTCAGCATCCACCCAACGTTGTTGGCTCATTTGCTCCAACATTTGACTGCGTTGTTCTGGTGTCATGGAATCAAAATATCCTTGCGCTGTAACCCTTGACATATCATACATACTAGTTGTTGCCACGGCTTTAACACGCTTGTCTACTGCTGTTGCATTAAGCGCAAATCCTCCAAAACCGCATATCCCGATGATCCCTATTTTTTCTCTATCAACTTGGTTTTGCAATCCTAGAAAATCAATAGCAGCACTAAAATCTTCTGTATTAATATCAGGTGATGCCACGTGACGAGGCTCTCCGCCACTTTCACCCGTATAGGACGGATCGAAAGCAAGAACCACGAATCCACGTTCTGCCATTTGATTGGCATATAATCCTGAAGCTTGCTCTTTGACAGCTCCGTAAGGACCACTAATGGCTAGGGCAGCTAATTTCCCTTCACTATTTTTTGGTGTGTATAAATCACCAGCTAATGTAATCCCGTAGCGATTTTTAAATGTTACTTTCTCTCTGGTTACGTTATCACTTAACGTAAACGTATAATGTTCTGCTGTTGCACTCATGTTTTTTAATTTTTTATTTGTTTGACCTATGGTTCCCGTTAAGGAAAACATCATGGCCATAGTTATTAATATGATATTTCTCATTTTGATTTGTTTTAGATTGTTTTAATTACTTTGGCTGGAACACCCCCAACAACGGTACGACTTGGAACATCCTTGGAAACCACTGCCCCAGCAGCCACAACGGCATGCTCTCCTACGGTAACCCCTGGAAGAATGGTAGCGCCTGCACCTATCCAAGCATGCTTTTTTATATGAATGGGTTTGCCAATCAATGCCTCTCTTTGTTCCGGTTCGACAGGGTGAGTTTCAGAAAGTAGATTCACACGCGGACCTATCATAACATCATCTTCTATAGTAATTCCCCCTAAATCCAACATTTGGCAATTTTGGTTGATAAAAATATTTTTACCAAGTTTTAGATTCTTGCCGTAATTAATACTGAATGGGGTGTAAATGGTAGTCGTATCATCTACCTTGCTCTCTGTAAGTTCACTTAGATTCTTTCTGATATCGTCTAGTGTTTTGGAAGCATTAAGAGCTACCAATAACCCTATTGCTCGCTCTGACTGTAAAGCGAGTTTATAAAAATCGGGGTCTGTGTATGATACCACTTCCCCAGATTTTATTCTATCAAAAATATCTTGCTTGTTTTCCGTATTCAATTTGCTCATAATTTCTACTTAAAAACTATGATACAAAGGTACAGGCGTTAACCGCTTAAGAGATAACGAAAATCAAATCAAAAATTATAATATTCAAACCTAATCGACTCTAACGGTCTTAGGAGTCACTCCGGTTTGCTTTTTAAAGAAGTTGTTAAAATAGGTAGGATACTCAAAACCAAGCGCATAGCCCACTTCACTAACATTCCAATTGGTATATTGTAAAAGTGCTTTGGCCTCACTAACAATACGCTCTGTGATATGTGTAGAAGTAGATTTACCTGTTATAGACTTTACTGCACGATTTAAATAATTGACATGAACCGAAAGTCTATCTGCATACTGCTGAGCCGTAGTGAGCTTTAATGGAGCATCTGCAGTTTCTATGGGAAACTGTCTCTCAAGAAGTTCTAAAAACACGGAAGTTAATCTGGATGCAGCATTGCCATGTTGCTCATAGTTGTCTGATGGTTCCATTTTCATGGCCTCATGAAGCATCAATTGAATATAATTCCTCATTAAGTCATCCTTAAAGGCATATTCTCCCTCTTGTTCCTCCATCATTTTTAAGAAGATACTATTAAGAAACAAGCGTTGCTCCTCTGAAATTTTTAAAATGGGAGTACCTCCAATCTTAAACAAAGGCGATTGTTGCAAGCTCTCAGAACGTTCAGAAAGTTTTAAAAACTCCTCAGAAAAAAGACAAGTATACCCTTCATATTTAGTTGAAATGGTTTCCCATGAGTATGGAATATGTGGGTTTCCGAAGAACAGTATGGTTCCCTCATGCTCATAGCTTTTGTCTGCATAGTGAATGATACTTTTACCCGTAGAAAGACAAATTTTATAAAAGTCCTTACGACTGTAGATTTTAGTAGCACTACTATCCTCTGCTATACTAAAAACATTAAAACCCTTGAGCTTAAGCTCACTATTAAAAGGGGATACTGAACGTTGTGTTTTTACTTCCATCTCACAAAGTTAAGAAAATCAAACCTAACCCTCCTAGTCTCCTTAACGCTATTTTAACAATATTAAAGCAAAATATTTATTGTCCAACATGTATTGGAAACGGGTTGAATGATACCCCTATATTAAAATACCCTGTAACATCTTGATCGTTTCTATAAATATAATCTTCCGTTTGTGTCGTTTTCTCGGTCAATCTATTACTGATATAATTTCTTATTCCTCCTTTAAATGTAGTTATGACATTTTTGGCAACTTGATATTCATAAATGATACCTGTATCTACCTTTAATTGACTATAAGAATAAGTATCTGGCAAATACGTATAATCGGAATTGACATAAAAAGCATCTGCCCCAAATGTCCCCCCTAAAGACAATCTACTTTTAGCCCCTATAGGTCGTTTCATTAAAATGCGTTGGGGCAAAATAACATCCAACTCCCATTTCGAGTTTTTGAATTTATGAAAATAGCTAAAAAGAGGAGAAAACGGAATTTGTGCCGAAGGATCCAAAACTGCCAATAGACCCAAAGTAATAGTCGTTTGAGCATTCCTTTTTAAAACAATAGATCCACTCACAAATCCTTTAATGCGTTCGAAACCTTTATTGGAACCATCTGCAATGAGGCGCCCAACATAAATAAAAGGTTTGTTGAACAGTGAACTGTAGTAGGTTGAACTTACTCCAACCGAATAATAATTATAGTCTCTTGTATTGGAGCTAAATGCTATAGGGTAATTATCAGACATGGAAACCAAATCCTGAAATTCAAACTGGAAATGCTGATAGTTTCCAAAAGCTAAAACTTGCCATTTGTTCTTACTAAATACAGAGATATTTGCAGTAAAATTAACCGACTGTTGATTCACAATAGCTCCTTCAGTAAAATCTTCATCAGCAAATTCAGACTCAAAATCTCGAGAAAATGAATGGTCATATTCCAAATTAAAATTTCTAGTTCTAGGAAACTCTGCCTGTATGGCTCTATTTACTTTCTGTTTTAATGAATCCTCTTCCACTTGCGCTATCCCTAAAAGTGGCGTTAACATTAGAAGCCATACTTTTAGGAGCGCCCCTAAAGAAGTACCTACTTGTGCATTTGTTTTTTGTTGGCTGATTTCAATAAGAGAGTATAATTGGTTTACAAAATTGTTAGCATAAATTTTCATAGACTATATTTATTTTTTTAAAGTTTAGGTATTTAGATTATTGTTTTAACCCTGCTCGTTCCCATAAAATATCATGAAATAGTTCAACCATAGTAGGATTCATGTATGGTTTCACTTCGCTTTGTATATCAATATGCATACTTTCACGATTTTCTTGAGTGTAAACAGGCCATTCAGAATCGCTTCCCAAAGATGGCTTTCCTGTTTTTGCAAATTCCACCCAGGCACTTGAAACAGTTTTTGCCAATTCATTAGCTTCTTCACCTCCACCAGTCATGATTATTCCTGCTTCAGTCTTTACATTATCAAATACAAAAGGGATTTCTATGGTATGTGGAGAGTATAGTTTGCCATCAGAAATAGGTGTTTGCCAATTAAAACGATAGGCATAAACTGGAGCTGCATCAGCAACTGATCGTACATCCATTATTTCTGAACTTAAAGCCCCCATAGCATAGTCTGAAAAAATTCTAAACCATAAGGCTGATGGTGAATATTCAGGAAAGTCATTTTTATAAGCTTGCAAAATTTTTGAAGCTAACAGCTCTCCAAACATGTTAATAATACGCGTCTTCAAACCTGAATCATCAAGCTCATATGCCGCCTTATCCCTTAACATAAATAAAGTGAATTCGGTACCTGTTTGCCCAATAAGCAACGGAACATCCTTACCACTTGGAGCAGCTTCTTGATCGTAAACATGTTCAGTAATAATGTCTCCATCTATTACTGGCCAGAATCCCGTAGGAAATCCTGGAGCTTGAAAGGACATTGGCATCTTTTTCATTACAGCCGCCTCAGCCTTTAATACATCTTGAAAAGAAATACTATTTAATGCTTCTGCATTTCCGGGTTTTATTTGAAGTTCTTCCAGAACACTCTTGGCTATTTCATCGGCCTCTTCTGGGGTTAAAAAGCGAGTTAGAGGACCACTTTCAACAATAGCGCGATGGAATAACCCTTTTGCTGATGGGACTCCTAATAGGGTATTTACTTTCCATCCGCCTCCAGATTCTCCAAAAATCGTCACTAGATTCTCATCACCTCCAAAGGCTGCAATGTTATCTTTTACCCATTCTAAAGCAGCTATGATATCCCGAATCCCCAGATTGGAAGAATTTTCAAAATCGCCTCCTATTACTCTTGAGAAATCTGTTAATCCAGAAGCTCCCAATCTATGATTTATGGTTACCACTATAACGTCTCCTCTTTTGGCAAGGTTCTCCCCATCATATATTTTACATGAGCCACTCCCGCTGGTCCAGCCTCCACCATGAAGCCATACCATAACTGGTAATTTTTCTTTTATCTCAATTGGCTTCCATATGTTTAAGGCCAAACAATGATCTCCTATTTTCACATAATTAGGCGCTTCAAAAGCTGGTGTCACTGGAGAACCACTAGTGGGATCTGCTGCTTGTTGTGGTGCTGTATCCGCATATTGTTTAACCGATAGAACACCCTCCCAAGGCTTTATGCGCTTTGGAGGAGCAAATCGATTAGCTCCCGAAATCTCTTGAGCATATGGAATCCCTAAAAATCGGACCACCGATCCAAACCGCTCTCCTTCTATTACACCCAAACCGGTTTGTACCAATTCAGGGGATTTTGTTTCCAAACCGAGGTTTTTACGTTCTTGATTCTTAACTCCTGAATCACAACTAAACAATAGAACGCAAAACAAGGACCCCAAAAACAAAAAAGACATATGAAACAGGAAATAACCCAATTGAGCCTTTACTCTAAAAGAATCCAAAACTTGAATATTTGTAACTGACCTCATTTTTATTGATTTATTTTGACATTATTTTAAATCCGTATTATCAAACAGTTAAACGATTTCCAACCATTTCATTTTAATCACTGTAAATATCCAAGTAACTCTTATAAAAAAAAGACCCGCATTCCTGATTGACCTACCAGAATTACGGCTTATATACACATGTCATATTGGATTTAAAAAATTGTGCTTTAATTTGCAGTACAATTTTCTATTGATATGAACAAGATCTATCAAATAAATTCAGTGACCGAGTACAATCACATTCTCGGTATTGAAACACTACACCCCTTAATAAGCTTTATAGATTTTTCGCAATTACCTGTTTTTGATTATTCTAAAGTTGAGCCAAACCGCTATACCAAAGCACAAATGAACATGTTCGCCATCTTTTTAAAGGATGCCAAATGTGGTAATATTACTTATGGTGTCAATAACTACGATTATGAGGAAGGCTCTCTGATTTTTATGGCTCCAGGTCAAGCTTTCGGTATAGAGGGAAAAGGAGAAAAAAAAGGCGAAGGCTTTGCTTTGGTATTTCATCCAGATTTGATTCTGGGAACACCCTTAAGTGATCAAATTAATAGCTATACCTTTTTCTCCTATGAAGTAAATGAAGCTTTAAATTTATCTGCTCGAGAAAGGGATATTATCAATAATTGTTTTTCGAATATTCAATATGAACTTGAGCATGCTATTGATTCACACAGTAAAACCTTAATTGTTTCCTACATTGATTTATTTCTCAACTATAGCAAGCGGTTTTACGAACGTCAATTCAACACGCGAAGCCATGTCAATAAAGATATTTTAGCGCGCTTTGAAAAAATTATTAGAGATTATTTTCAGTCTGGAGCACCTTCTGAACATGGCTTACCTTCAGTAAGCTATTGCGCCGACATTTTATGTGTATCTCCAAACTATTTAGGTGATTTATTAAAGAAAGAGACTGGTAAATCGGCCCAGGAACATATTCAATTAAAACTAATAGAAGTAGCCAAAACCAAAATGTTCGGATCGGAAAAATCCATCAGCGAAATTGCTTTTGAGTTAGGTTTCAAACATCCGCAACACTTTACTCGAATGTTTAAAAAAAATATGGGAATTTCTCCTTTAGAATATCGAAATTTAAACTAATCTAAAGATTTAAATTCAATAGAAGCTCTTTTCATCACTTCAAGTCTTTCCACCAAGAAGAAAATACTTGGGTACTATCGTTTAAGCTTACCAACTCTCCTACCATAGGAGTTACCAAAGCTATTTCAGATTCTTTATTTTCTAAAGCCTCATTCAAAGGTTCATACCACGGGTGACCAGAAAGCGCAAACTTGGAATTGTGCACAGGAAATACGCGCTGTACATTTAAGTCTTCGGCCACCTGAAACAATTGCTTGGGCAACAAATGAATTTGGTTCCAGTCTTCACTATATTGTCCCTGTTCAATAATTGCCAGATCAAAAGGACCATACTTAGCTCCAATTTCTTTGTAAAAGGAATCATACCCACTATCACCACCGATATAGAAATTATAACTTGGGGTTTTTAGCACATATGAAGCCCATAGGGTTTTATTTCGACGCAGACCTCTACCTGAAAAATGACGCGCTGGTGTTGCCGTAAAATTTACATCTCCAAAGGAGATGCCTTCATACCAATCCAATTCATGTATCATGGTAGTTTCATACCCCCAATACTCCAAATGTTGTCCCACACCCAAAGCACAAACCACTTGTTTGACTTTAGGCTTCAACTGCAAAATGGTTTCATAATCCAAATGATCCCAATGATCATGTGATATGATTAAATAATCAATATTAGGCAAGTCATCCACATGGTAATTATTGGTTCCTTTATAGGCTTTATTCATAAAAGAAAAAGGCGCTGCATAACCACAAAATACAGGATCTACCAAATAAGTGCTTCCATCTATTCTCATAAAGTAAGAGGAGTGTCCGAACCATACCAATATGTCCTCTTCTTGATTGAGGTTCTTAAGATTGGTTTTAACAAAAGGTAAGGAATCGGTAGGTGTTACATCCACCTTTTTGGAAAGCATAAAATCCAACATGGTCCGAAAGGTCCCTTTATCGGAGGTCATCACCTTGGTATCGCTAAGGTTTTTAAAGGCACCATCTTGATAGTTAGCAGATTTTTTGATGCGCTCTAAACGCTCTCCTTTTGGGTGCTGTCCGAATTTAAACTGATTGAGTATCCCCATAGTAATTAAAGATAAAAATAAAATTAAGCCCAATAAGACTTTTAAAATGCGCTTCATGCCAATAACAATTAAATAACCTGATTCAGGAAAAGCCTTTATAATTTTCTAATTGCAGGCAAAGGTAAGCAGATGATTCACAAACCCACTTATCTTGATTACAGAGAATACTACCCAAATTACAGATTGTCCAGATAATTTAAGTTAAAAACCTATTTTCTATAACATTAACCTATACTCTCTTAAAAGAAGATTGCAGAAGCAGGTCAATCAGCATATTTACTCGTTTGCCATATTTATCGCTAATTTCCCCTTCCTCATTAAACAATTCATTTCTCTGGATGGGAATACTCAAAGGTGCCGTCCAGGCGCGTAAGGCCTTAGCCACTGAATCCATCGCGTTAATTCCCTGCATAGCCTGAACCCCATCAGCCCAACACATCAACCCTACCAACTTCCCCGTCAAATATGGTTTTGGCATATTGGCACTGTATTGCAACCAATCCAAACAATTCTTCATGACTCCTGTCATACTTCCATGATAAAGAGGCGTTATCCAAATGTGAACATCTGCATCACGAAAAATATGATTCATGAGTTCTACTGATTTAGGCGTGTTCTGTAAGGAAACATCAAAAAGAGGAATCCCAGAATCTGCCATTTTAAAGACGGTGACCACAACCCCTTGTTTTTGAAGTTGTTCATATAAGTAACGTGTTAACCGCTCGGATGTCGCATTTTCTCTACGTTCTAAAGCGCCGTTAAATATTAATACTTTCATTCTAATTTTTTATTTTTTAAAATCACTTTCGGCAATCCAGCTTCTCCATACATTAAAGTTCTCACCAATGGTTTTAATTTACTTGTAATGGCAATGTATAACTCTGGTGGCACATGTTGACTTTGTCTGACAACAACTTTTTGATGGGATAGATGATTAAAATCCGTAGACAAAATATTAGTCCTCCAAAGATCGATATCCAATTGCTCTGGGGTAGAATAATCAAAACCTGAAGCCACCTCGCTTAATTTATCGGCTATAACCATATAAGCCCACATAGGAACAATAGCATCACTTGTGCAACCAATAGCTACATATTTATCTCTAAAGATTTCCCAATTAATTTCAGATAAAAAGGTTCGAAACTCCTTTTCTTTGAGAAGCAATTCCATAAACAACCCCTCTTTAATATCGAAAAGCAAGCTTTTTTCCTTTGGTTTAAAGTCAAGCAAATCGACCGTAACCATATCGTTGCTGTTGATTTTATTGATGAAAATTTCTTGAGACATGATAAAAAAAAGGCAAGGTTAACTTTACGCACCTTGCCCTTTTACAATGTATTTTAGTTATTAAAATGCGGCAAGCACCTCTTCATATTTCTTCTCAACAGCCGACCAATCCAAAACAGACCAGAAAGCATCCAAATAATCAGCTCTCTTATTTTGGTATTTTAAATAATACGCATGTTCCCAAACATCTACTCCTAGAATTGGGAAACCTTGATCAGTTAGATTGGTATCCATTAAAGGGTTATCTTGATTTGCCGTTCCTGAAACAGCAAGCGTACCGTTATGCTTTACATATAACCAAGCCCAACCAGAACCAAATTGTTTTAACCCTGCTTGAGTTAACTGTTCTTTCAAGCCATCTAAGCCTCCAAAAAACTTATTAATTTCATCTGCTAAAGGACCTTCGGGAGCGGTTTTAGGAGATGGTGATAAAATACTCCAAAACAAAGAGTGGTTAAAGTGACCGCCTCCATTATTTCTTACAGCCGTACTGTATTTACTTACATTACGTAAAAGGTCTTCTAAAGTTTCACCTTCCAATCCGCCATCTTTAACGGCTTGATTTAAATTATTTACATAGCCTTGGTGGTGGCGTTGGTGATGAATAGTCATTGTTTCTTTATCAAAATAGTTATCCAATGCATCATAGGCATATGGCAACTCTGGCAATACAAAACTCATATTTTTAAATTTTAAGGTTAATACTGGTACAAAATTAAAGAGACATAAACAATAAAACAAGTTTTTACTTGTTTTATTTGAGTTAAAATATTCACAAAGACCATTAAATTATAATTCAATACCTTTGTAGGACAAATAAAACAATGATTTTATTGTAAAATGAAGAAAACAGCAACAGACAAAATATTATTGATTCTCAAAATGCAAGGAGAAGTATCTCTAAATTCCCTAGCCTCAGAGTTGGGAATTACTAAAGAAGGAGCTCGCTTGCATTTAGTAAAACTTATTGATAAGAAGCTGGTAGAAACCAATTCGAGAAAAGAAGGTGTGGGTCGACCAGTCACTTATTATTCCTTAAGTAAAGAAAGTGCTTCTGAATTTCCTGATTCCCATGCTCAGGTTACTGTAGAATTGTTACAATCTGTAAAAAAACTATTAGGAAATAATGCCTTGGAATTGCTTATTAATGACCGTGAATCAAAAATATACAGCCACTACCAAAAAGCTTTAGAACATAGCAACTCGATTGAATGTCGATTGGAACAATTGAGTCAAATACGTTCTAAAGAAGGCTATTTAGCCGAATGGAAAAAGGAAAATGACGCCTACTATTTAATAGAAAACCACTGCCCTATTTGTGCAGCAGCCACTGAATGCCAAGGTTTTTGTAAAAGTGAATTAAAAAATTTCCAACAGTTATTGGGTGATGAATTTATTGTAGAGCGTATGGAACATATGGTATCTGGCGGACAACGATGCACCTATAGAATAAGCGCAAAGCAATAAACACAATGGCTATAAAAACAAAGAAGTTGCCTCCGTTTCATCGGAAACAACTTCCTTATTATTTAAATAGGTATCCTAACCCTTTTCCTTTGGCTCCCAAATAAGCCTGATAAAGGAGCTTAAACGCTCTTCTTCTCTATTTATAGGAATTCCGCCAACAATACCTACCAGTAGGTTTTCGGCCACCCCTACCCGCATTTGCGGACGGATGGTCATATCAAAATCAGCTCCATCAAAGGTCTTATTAAATTCGACCCCAATAAAATTCCTCGTTCCAGAAATCATATAATGGAAACTGGTATTCACATCATAAGTGGTGTGAAAATCATTGGTTTCAAAATGCTGAGAAACCATGGGACCGGTATAAACTAACGAGTGAAAATGAGTGCCCCAACGTTTAGCCACAACCAAAAATGGATTGTAAACATTTCCGGTTATTAAAGGAGAGCCAAAACTTCTAAAATCTGACAATTCAAATTCGTTGATATATCCTATAGCCATGGAAGTAGCCATACGCTCATTTACAAAAAATGACCATTGAGTCGCAATCTTGATACTGTTTAAGCGGTTTGATGGAATAGTTACATTTTGAGTTCCATCCACATGTGTATAAAACGTAAAAGGAAATTCCACTTCCAACCCAAGCCGATCAATGGGTGCCCACTCATATTCAATTAGAGCCTCATAAGAATCAAAGGTTAAATTATCGGTCATTCCCAATCCCAAGTTCCATTCCCTTTCGCCCTTTCTAGCACCTAAATCTCGAATGAGGTCGATATAAAGAGGTTCGGCATGGAATACCTTTACAGGTTGCTCATCCACCTCAGTTTGTTGAATGTAAATACTATCTAATTCGGTTTTTGTTTGTTGCGCTATAGCACTGCTTAGTTTTGCCAATACAACGACCAGCACAAATATTTTTTTTAAATACATGATTAATTTGTTGAAATAATGATACAATGCTCCGATACCCTAAAAACAGGTATGGATCTAATACATTCTAAAAACAAATTAAACTTTAGGAGGCGGTGTGTCTATTTCAAAATACCCCAATGGCAAAAAGGCATTTCGAAAACCAAAATGTTGATTTTGATCAATAAACTGAACATTTTCAAGGTAGTTTGAATGGGCGTAAGGTATTAACAAATTAATTTTAACTTGTTTGCCATTGCTGTGTTCTTCGGTATCATTGTCATCATATTCTTCGAATGCATTTTCAAACCCCAATACTTTTTCAATTACAATCTCAACAATGCTTTCTTGATCATTAAATGATAAGTCTTCTGGAATCCAATGAGGTTGGATATCGGATGGATCAACACTTATATTCAACAAATACAGGGCCATAAAACCCCATAACCATCTTGTTGATTTATTTTGTCTTAATGTTTTGAACACGATTGTAAATTAACTCAATATTTAAGAACTTAAAAAATCCATTTATTATAAATAATGTTAATCTTTTACAACTACATTTAAAAAAAAACCAGTTCAAAATGAACTGGTTTTTTTACTAACTAAAAGCCTATTAACACTTAGAAATTAACAATTTCACCGTTATAACATGCATTGTAAATATCTTTCAACTCTTCAACTGTTGGTTTTCTTGGATTGAAACCTGTACAAGGATCTAAGAATGCATTGTTAGCAATGTAATCTAAGTTTTTATCCCAGTCTTCTTGAGAGATTCCAAATTCTTTAATGGTTGCTTGGTTGTTTACATCAGCTCTTAAAGTTTCTACAGCCACCGCTAAATCTTCAGCAGTTTCCTTCCCTATAATTTTAGCTAAATCTGGGAAACGATTAGAAGCTTTTGAGTTAAAACGAATCACGTTTGGCAAGAAAATAGCATTTGATGCGCCGTGAGGAATTCCATAAAGTGCTCCTACTTGGTGAGACAATGAGTGAACAATACCTAACCAAGCATTGTTAAATGCCAAACCTCCCATAAACGATGCATCGTGCATGTTTTGACGTGCCTTCAAGTTATCAGGATTGGTTACAGCTTCTTTTAAATTATTAAATACAATCTCTAAACCTCCTTTTGATAACGCATCAGCATAGTTATCATCAATGTTTGAAACGTAAGCTTCAACACAGTGTGTTAAGGCATCTAAACCAGTGTTCGATGTTACGTGAGCAGGCATGGTTGAACATATTTCACCGTCAACAATAGCGATATCTGGTGTTAATTCGTAAGATACGATTGGATATTTAACTCCTTTTTCACGATCTGTTATTACAGCCAAACCAGTCGTTTCAGTTCCAGTTCCACTTGTAGAAGGAATAGCTACAAATTTTGCTTTCGTTCTTAGAGTTGGAACTGAAAATGGTTTTGTCATAGCATCAAAATCTGCATCTGGATACTCATAAAACACCCACATCATTTTTGCGGCATCAATGGCTGAACATCCACCAATACCAACAATCCAATCTGGTTGGAAGGCATTCATGACTTCAGCTCCTTTTAAACATGTAGCAGATGATGGATCTTCCTCTACACCTTCAAAAACTTTTGTTTCTATACCCGCTTCATTTAAGTATGAAACAGCCTTATCTAAAGCACCACTTTTTTTCATTGAACTTCCACCAGTCACAAGAACTGCTTTCTGCCCCTTAATATTTTTCAATTCTTCCAAGGTACCAACACCATGAAAAACTTCACTAGCAATAAATAATTTACTCATCTTTTATATTTTTTTGATGAGGCAAAATTAGATAAGCAAGGAAGGCTTTAGATTATAAAAATGATCCTAATACTTATAAATTTGAGACAAGGATTCTTTTAACTCACTTGGAGTCTCTTTAAGTTTGGCATAAACAAACTTATTTAAGGCAGATGGCGAATCGAAACCCAATTCAAAGGCAATTTCTTTATGGTTTTTTCCAGAGAACAGGAGCAAACGTTTTATTTCGGTAAGAATGCGTTCGTGAATAATATTTAATGCCGTATTGCCTGTTTTACTTTTACAAATTTCATTGAGTTTTTTTGAGGTGATTTGCAATTCATCTTTGTAATAAGCCACCGTTCGTTTTGATTTAAAATTCGCTTCAATTAAGGTTTTAAATCGTGCAAAAACATCAAGTTGATCAGGTGCTTGAAAACCTTGGTAATTTTGATGAGCAGCCTCAATAATTTCAAGCAGCATAATCTTTATATAAAACCGAATCTGCTCTTTTTTTATGGGTGATAAATTTTGAAACAACTCGAGAATTTGGATGGCATAGTTGTTAATTTTTGAAAACTCACCTGCATCCAAAATAACATGATTTAACTTATTCATCAAATCGTTATTATAGGAAATAAGCTCATTCTTTAACAAATCTGAGCAGAACAAAACCTCATCAAATTGTACGACAATCCCTTTGGCATTTTTAGTCAGTTCAAACGCATTAATTTGATGTGGAAACACCACCGAAATCTGATTATTTAATAATTGTAAACTTTGGTGCTCTATATGTTGATTTACTTCCCCTTCTTGCACAAGAATGACTTGAAAATAATCACTTCTATGTAATTGCTCATCCTTTTTGATATCATCATTTAAACTATAAACATTAAAAGAAAGACAGGGTGATTTTTTTTGATCAAAATATTCCTTGAGAGTATAATTCGCAATTTCCATCTACATCATAAATTTTAAGACGGCAAAGTTATGAAGAATTAATAGGTTCATCTCCAACAATTCCATTTATTAAATGCTCTGATACGATCATTTTCAGTCCATACCATATGACATGATTCAAGGAGATATGTCCGAATTTTTACACACTATTTTAGTATCTTTAACATCACCTTTTAAGCACATAAAAATCATGCTTTTTAATGTGCTTATCCTCAATATTATCTGATATAAAGAAGACAATTAGATCATGCTAAAATCAAAACAAATTGCCCTGATCATGATGGTTTTAATGACCTGGGTTTCTTTACCAGCTCAAAACGCACCAACAACTTTTGAAAACCCCATTTTACCGGGATACCATCCAGATCCCTCCATTTGCCGAGTTGGAGATGATTATTATTTGGTTAATTCTACGTTTGTATGGTTTCCGGGACTCCCCATTTATCACAGTAAAGATTTGGTTAATTGGGAACTTATAGGTCATGCCATTGACCGACCAGACCAAATGGATTTTGATGGCTTACCCGATATGCTCGGGTTGTTTGCCCCCACCATTAGATATCATGAAGGGACCTTTTACATTATTAATACCTGCGTAGGCTGTGGGATGAACTTCTATTTAACGGCAAAGAATCCTGCAGGTCCTTGGTCTGACCCCAATTGGTTACCAGAAGCCGATGGTATTGACCCTTCTATTATGTGGGATGACGATGGCACTTGTTACTACACGGGGGTTGTAGGTGCTGAAAACCCAGAATGGAAAGACCAAGGTGTTATTTACAATCAAGTTTTGGACTTGCAACAAAAGAAATTGGTTGGTGAGCGTCATAATGCTACTTATGGACATGCCAACAATGCCTCTTATTCGGAAGGACCGCATTTATATAAAATAAACGGTAAATATTTATTGATGATTTCAGAAGGAGGCACGGGTGTTTACCATGCCCTTACAGTACACCATAGTGACTCGGTATTTGGGCCTTACACCACAGATTATATTAACCCCGTATTAAGCCACCGTCAATTTGGTTTGGATTATCCCGTTCATGCCATAGGACATGGCGATTTGGTACAAACCCAAAATGGAGATTGGTGGTGTGTTATGTTGGGAAAACGACGCATTAATCGCTTAACAACACTCGCAAGAGAAACGTTTTTGGCTAAAGTAGAATTTGACGACCAAACTCCCGTTTTTAATCCGGGAGAGGGTAAAGTACTAATGACTCAAACTCGTCCAGATTTACCTTGGACTCCATTTGAAAAGAAACCAGCTAAAGACGAATTCAATGGTGATAAACTGGATTTAAAATGGTGTACCATACGTACCCCAAAAAAGCCTTTTTATCAAGTAAACCAAGGAGCCCTTCATTTAAACTTACAACAAGAGGTCATGGACAGTTTGGTACATTCCGCCACAGTCGTACAACGTATCGAACATCATAATTTTGAGGCTAGCACCAAAATGTCATTTAAAACATCAAAAAACAATGAACAAGCAGGCCTAACTATATACCGAACCAATGAAAACCATTTTAATCTGTTAAAGGATAAAAACTCTTTAGTTTTGATTAAAGCTTTTAAAGGCGAACAAACAGAAATAGCTAGAGTTCCTTATAAAAACAAAGACGTTTATTTTCATGTTGAAGGACATGGATTGGACATTCAATTTAGTTATGGCGAAAGCTTAGATGCTTTAAAACCTATCGGAGACAAACAAAACTTGATAGTCATTGCAGATCTTCAGGGCAACGCCATGTTTAATGGTCCTGGAATAGGAATGTATGCTACCAGCAATGGGAAAGACTCTAAAAATCAAGCAGTTTTTGATTGGTTTTATTATGACGAGAAATAAAAGTTAATAGATAGAAAACTTCTAGATGAAAAAAAGCACAGAACTTAATTTCTGTGCTTTTTTTATAGGGGTTGCTGTTAAAACATCTTTTGAAGGGTAAGAGAAATAGGAATTACTAGAAAACAGAACCAAATTTAAACTAACTTTAAAACTCTGTTTATTAAATTCTTATATACTCATGTTAGCACCTAGATTGATTTTCCTATACTTTCTAACCTTTTTCATTCTAATAAGTTGTAAAGATCATTCCACCAAATCAGAACTCAAGACTCTTGATACCAAAACAGCCAAAAAAATTGTGGATCTCACCCATGACTTTTCGCGAGAAACCATTTATTGGGTTACCGCAAAAGAATTTGAACTCGATACCGTCTTTGCTGGTCAAACCGATAACGGATATTATTACACAGCGAATAATTTTACAACAGCAGAACACGGCGGCACCCATATAGATGCTCCCATTCATTTTGCAAAGGGAAAACAAACCGTTGACCAAATCCCCTTGGAAAACTTGATGGGACCTGCCATCAAAATTGATGTTTCAGATCAAGCCTTTAACAACCCTGATTATCTCGTTTCCATTGACGATTTTAAATCCTGGGAAGCTCAGGAAAATATGCAAATTCCAGATGGAAGCATAATAGTCATCTATACCGGTTATGAAAGCTATTATCCTGACAAAAAGAAATATTTAGGGACCGACCAACGTGGGGAAGATGCCGTCAAACAACTTCACTTTCCGGGATTATCACCTGAAGCAGCAACATGGTTGGTAACTGAACGACATATCAAGGCTATCGGACTTGATACTGCCAGTATCGATTACGGTCAGTCCACAACTTTTGATAGTCATGTGACATTACTATCAGCCAATATTCCTGCCTTTGAAAACCTTACTAACCTTAAAGATTTACCTAATAGGGATTTTGAAATTATTGCATTGCCTATGAAAATAAAAGGTGGCAGCGGTGGTCCACTAAGGATTATCGCCTTGTTAGATTCCAATTAGCAGAAAGTTCATTCAGCAAGGAATAAAACAAGATATATCGCCATTAATCAATTCGTGACATTAAGAAATATCCTTCAAGCTCAATCGGAGGATTTCCTTAAAAATAGTATCTTTAGCCATCTGCTAAAAACACTATAATTACCAAACTAACCGATGAGAGTACTACTTTTCCTGAGTCTTTTTTTATTCAATTTATCAATCATTCAAGCCCAAGCTATTTTAGAAGATGAACGTTATGTTCCAGAAACCGATTCCTTGGTATTAAAAAAACTGGATCAATGGCAGGACCTTAAGTTTGGCCTACTAATGCATTGGGGACCCTACAGTCAGTGGGGAGTTGTTGAATCGTGGTCTATTTGTCCTGAAGATTACGGTTGGTGTGAACGAAAAAAAGGGCAACATCCGGATAATTATTACGAATACAAAAAAGAATATGAAGGCCTAAAAACAACATTCAATCCCGTAAAATTTGATCCAGAGAAATGGGCTCATGCTGCCCAAGAAGCAGGGATGCGCTATATGGTATTTACTACCAAACACCACGATGGTTTCTCGATGTTTGATTCTAAATACACCGATTATAAAGTAACAGACTCAGCTTGTGCCTTTAGCACCAACCCCAAAGCAAATATTACCAAAGAAGTCTTTGAAGCCTTTCGAGATAAAAACCTATGGGTAGGTGCTTATTTTTCAAAGCCAGATTGGCATCATGAAAACTACTGGTCACCATATTGGCCACCTCAAGACCGAAACGTGAATTATGATCCAACACTTTACCCTGAAAAGTGGGAAGATTTTGTGCAATTCACCCATAATCAATTGATGGAATTACTTACCGACTATGGAGATGTGGACATTATTTGGCTTGATGGCGGTTGGGTCAAAAAAAGAGACCATCAAAATATTGATGAAAACTATGAAGAAAAGTTTTCAGAAAACGAAGCTAAAAACGGGTTCATCAAACATCGCGTTGTTTCCCAAGATATTAGAATGGATGAATTGGTAAAAAAAGCTCGTGAAAAGCAACCTGGTTTGATTGTGGTAGATCGAGCGGTTTATGGAAAAAATCAAAATTATTTGACTCCAGAAAATAGAGTACCAGAAAAGGAACTTCCCTACCCTTGGGAATCCTGTATCATTTCAGGAGGAGGCTGGTCCTACACACCAGATGCCAAATACATGAGTGGCCATGAAGGGGTACAAATGTTAGTGGATATTGTGGCAAAAGGAGGAAATCTGTTGCTCAACATAGCGCCTTCCCCAGAAGGAGAATGGCAGGAAGGTGCCTACCGATTACTTAACGACTATAAGGATTGGATGGCCATAAACAGTGAAGCCATTTACAACAGTCATGCGTTGGCTCCTTATAAAGAAAACAATATTTGTATGACACAGCAGAAGAATGGTACTACCTATTTCTTCTATATGACGAACGAGGGTGAAACCCAAATGCCTTCATCCATTACCATCAATTCGCACGAGCCCATCGAGGGAGCTACGGTCACACTTTTAGGAAGTAAAAAACCTCTTGAATGGGAGAAATTGGGTTCGGGATTTAAAGTATTAATCCCAAAAAGCCTACAAAATAAACCACCTAGTGAATTTGTTTGGACTATTAAGGTTTCACAACTAAAACAATAACTTTCTCGTTAGGAATTATGATTTTTCAAAAGATACTTAAGTCCGTTTCATTAGTAACCCTTTGCCTTTTCTTAGTTGGATGCCATACGACACCAAACCAAAAAAAGGAAATAGAAACTGTGGAGCAGCCAGACCGGGGTGCAACCTTTGCCTTAGGCCAAAAGGAATTTCTTCTCAACGGAAGTCCTTTTCAAATCATTTCTGGAGAAATTCATTATGCCCGAGTGCCAAAAAAATATTGGCGTCATCGCATACAGATGGCCAAAGCGATGGGATGTAATACCATTGCCTCCTATGTATTTTGGAACTATCACGAAGTAGAAAAGGGTGTTTTTGATTTCACATCAGAAAACCGTGACCTAGAAGCGTTCATTCAGATTGTTAAAGAAGAAGGACTTTACATGCTTTTTAGACCAGGTCCTTATGTTTGCGGTGAATGGGATTTGGGTGGTATTCCCCCTTACCTATTGAGTATCCCAGATATCAAATTGCGATGTAGTGACTCTAGGTATATGGAAGCTGTAGAAAGATATATTAAAACCATATCTCAAATCGCTAAACCTCATCTGGTTATTAATGGAGGACCTATCATCATGCTTCAAATAGAAAATGAATATGGGAGTTATGGCAACGACAGAGCCTACTTAAAAACTATTAAAAACCTGTGGGATAGCCAAGGTATCGATGTGCCATATTATACCTCAGATGGACCAGCCGACTTTGCTTTGGAAGCCGGTACTTTACCTGGTGTGGCAGTTGGGCTTGATCCCGGTGCTAATGAACACAATTTTAATTTGGCGTATGATATGAATCCAGATGTTCCAGTCTTCAGTTCTGAAACTTATCCGGGTTGGTTAACCCATTGGAAAGAAAGCTGGATTAAACGCGATACCACTTATTTGCTCAATGAAGTCAAATATTTAATGGATAATAATCTGTCGTTTAACTTCTACGTACTTCACGGCGGCACTAATTTTGGTTTTACGGCTGGCGCCAATTCGGGAGGTACAGGATATGAACCAGATGTTACTAGCTACGATTATGATGCGCCCATTAACGAACAAGGACAACCAACTCTTAAATACCACGCCTTAAGAGATTTGATTGCATCTTATAAAAAGGATTCCACAAGCATTTCTCCTATTCCCAAAGAGATTGAAAGCATGACGGTGCCAGAAATAAAGATGGAAGCTTACTCTTCAATTTGGAATGAACTACCCGATCCTAATATTTCTGTTCAACCCAAACCCTTTGAAGCCTACAATCATTATTATGGATTTGCTATCTATAAAACAACTTTGGTGGGACGAAAACATGGGGAGTTAATGATAACAGACCTACATGATTATGCCACAGTATTTGTGGATGGAACCCTTATTGGTACTATTGATCGATCAAAAGGAGAAAAGACCATTACCATTCCACAAGTGGAAAATCAAAATCCAGTATTGGAAATTTTGGTTGAAGGAATGGGGCGTATCAATTTTGGTGAAAAGCTAATTGACCGAAAAGGAATTACAGAAAGGGTTTCTTTAGATGGCCGAACATTGATGAATTGGGAAGTCTATTGTTTACCTATGGATACACCGTATCTTACCAATTTAAAAAAGACTGCTAACACATCAAAACCAGGGCTTTTCTTTAAAGGGCAATTCCATTTAGATCAACCTGCCGACACTTATTTAGACCTATCAAATTACCAAAAAGGTATCATTTGGGTCAATGGTCACAATTTGGGTAGATACTGGAACGTGGGACCTCAATTTACCCTTTATTGCCCAGAACCATTCCTAAAACAAGGAGCAAATGAGATTCTAATTTTCGATTTACACCAACTTGAACCCAAGACGGTAAAAGGTGTCAAAACCCTCAATGACTAATCATGAAAATTTCTAAATCCCTATATATTTCTGTACCCTATATTACATCTTTCTTTCTTGGCATTTTACTAATAAGTTGCCATAACAGTGAAAAATCCCCTGAGGACATCACCCCTAATCAAGTGGTTCCTACCCAACTTCAAATGGATTATCAAAAAATGGAGGTCATTGGCTTTGTTCATTTTACTACCAATACTTTTACAGGCAAGGAATGGGGCTATGGAGATGAAAAGCCAACTATTTTTAATCCAACTCAGTTGGATGCCGAACAATGGGTATTGACTGCCAAGGAAGCTGGAATAAAAGAATTAATATTGACAGCAAAACACCATGATGGCTTTTGCCTTTGGCCTAGTAAGTTTACAGAACACAGCATCAAAAACAGTCCGTATAAAGATGGGAAAGGCGATATTGTAAAGGAGTTTGTCGAAGCCTGTAAAAAACATGGAATGAAAGCTGGCTTATATTTATCTCCTTGGGATAGAAATCATGCATCCTATGGAAAGTCAGAGTATATCGACTATTACAAAAAGCAATTGGAAGAACTTCTATCCGATTATGGAGAAATCAATGAGATTTGGTTTGATGGAGCCAATGGTGGAGATGGTTATTATGGGGGTGCTAATGAGATGAGAAAAATAGATAGCCAATCATATTATCCTTGGAAGGAGATTTTCTCTTTGGCAAAAACTCTTCAACCCCAAATAAAAATATTTTCTGATATGGGTCCTGATGTTCATTGGATTGGAAACGAACAGGGATTTGCTGGTGACCCATTTTGGTCTACCATATCTACAGACAAACTAGTTGTAGGGCATTCAGACACTTCTTATTTAAACACTGGAGATCCTGAAGGAAATCAATGGATCGTTGGGCAATGTGATGTTTCCATAAGACCCGGGTGGTTTTACCATCCAGAGGAAGACCAATCAATTAAGTCTCCTGAGGAGCTTATGGAAATCTATTATAAATCGGTAGGGCGAAATGCCATCCTCCTC
The DNA here is from genome assembly GCF_021245805.1 of Mangrovimonas futianensis. Classification (NCBI taxonomy): domain Bacteria; kingdom Pseudomonadati; phylum Bacteroidota; class Flavobacteriia; order Flavobacteriales; family Flavobacteriaceae; genus Mangrovimonas; species Mangrovimonas futianensis. Next base: position 53,800 of record NZ_JAJJNF010000009.1, on the reverse strand, counting down.
TTAAACATCCCTCCAGACCAAAGAGGATTATTCCATGAAAATGACATTCAAACCCTTAAGTCCTGGAAGCATTTACTGGATACCACTTTTGAGACCAATTTAGCTCAGAATGCCTCCATTTCAGCATCAAATTATCGGCTTCACCATGAAAAATTTGAGCCAAACCATCTTATAGACTCAAACAAAACAAATTATTGGGCCACTGACGATAGTATTCAGAGTGCTGAATTAACTATTAAACTACCACAGAAAACTCGGTTTGATATGATCCAGGTGCAAGAACCGATTCAATTTGGTCAACGTATTGAAGAATTTGATATTCAAATTGAAAAAGATGGTACCTGGCAAACCATTTTCAAAGGCACAACCATTGGCTATAAAAGAATTGCTAAAGTAGAACCGACTGAAGCTTCTAAAATCAGATTACGCATCTTAAAATCAAACAACACCATAGCCCTTTCAAATATTGAGGTCTATCAATCGGGAACCAAATAAATAGCATAATGAACCAGAAACATTTCCTCTTTAAATTAATTGCCTTAGGAACCGTTTGTCTTGGACTTTTAACATGTCAAAAGGATAACCAAACATTGGTTTATAAAAACCCCAATGCGCCTATTGAAGAGCGAGTAGATGATTTGCTATCCAGAATGACTTTGGAGGAAAAATTCTGGCAACTTTTTATGATCCCTGGAGATTTGTCAGATGGAAAGGAAAAATACAAACACGGCATTTTTGGTTTCCAAGTGGCCACAAAAAGCACTACTTCCAATGAATCTGAGCAACTTTTAAATTATTCTGAAGGCGGGTCCGCCCTAAATACCGCTAAACTGATAAACGATATTCAAAAGTACTTTGTTGAAGAAACACGACTAGGCATCCCCATCATTCCTTTTGATGAAGCGTTACACGGTTTAATAAGAAAAGAAGCCACAGCATTTCCGCAAGCCATAGGACTTGCTGCCTCCTTCAACACCCAATTAATGGATACTGTTGCAGCTACCATAGCGACGGAAGTGCTGTCTAGGGGGATTCGCCAAAATTTATCTCCTGTAATTAATATAGCTAGAGATGTTCGCTGGGGTCGTGTGGAAGAAACTTATGGTGAAGACGCCTTTCTAACCTCCAAAATGGCCGTATCATACATTTCAGCTTTTGAAAAAAGAGGGGTTATTGCCACACCAAAACACTTTATTGCTAACGTAGGCGATGGCGGTAGGGACTCCTACCCCATTCATTATAACCAAAGGCTTTTAGAGGAAATTTACTTACCCGCTTTTAAGGCCAGTATTCAAGAGGCAGGTGCTAGTTCCATTATGACAGCATACAACTCTGTAGATGGTTCGCCAGCCACATCAAACAATTGGCTACTTCAAGAAAAATTAAAAACAGAATGGGGTTTTGATGGATTTGTCATTTCAGATGCTGGGGCTACGGGTGGAGCCAATGTGCTACATTTCACATCTAAAGACTACGCTGAATCCACTAAACAAGCCATTGAAGGTGGATTGGACGTGATTTTTCAAACCTCCTATGACCATTATCCGTTATTCTTTGAAGCCTTTGAAAAAGGTATGATCGATGAATCATCTATCGATAAGGCTGTAAAACGGGTTCTAAAGGCTAAATTCAAACTTGGTCTATTTGAAAATCCCTATGTGGATATAGAACCTTTGAAAAAAGATAGTGCCTTCTCGCAACATAGAGATTTAGCTAAATTAGCAGCTCAAGAATCCATCGTTTTACTTAAAAATGAATCTCAAGCAATTCCTCTCAGTAAAGATATTAAGTCCATTGCTGTCATCGGTCCCGAAGCTAAGGAAGCTCGTTTAGGCGGTTATTCTGGACCAGGAAATAAACCTGTAAGTATTTTAGAAGGAATACAACATGTAGCAAGTCAAAATATGACTATTAATTATTCCAAAGGAGTCGAAAGAATTTCAGAGTCGTTTGTAGCCATTCCAAAAGAAAATTTATCCCATGTCAAAAATGGAAAGCAAGCATCTGGTTTAGAAGCGGAGTATTTCAATAACATTACTCTAGAGGGCACTCCTGCCCTCTCTAGAACTGACGATAATATTGATTTTAGATGGACGCTTTTTTCTCCTGATCAACAAAAAATAAACCCAGACTATTATTCTGCTCGTTGGAAAGGCAATTTAATTGCTCCACAGTCGGGACCAATAGAGATTGGTTTCAAGGGAGATGACGGCTATCGTTTATATATCAATGATGAATTGGTTATTGACAACTGGAAAAAGCAAACAGTACAGCAAATAACAACACCTTACCATTTTGAAAAAGGTGAAAACTATGATCTTAAAGTTGAATTTTTCTCCTCCACTGGGAACGTCTGGTTTAAAATGATTTGGAATGCAGGAATAGATAATGATTGGGAAGATGGAATTTCCAAAGCAGTAGCCCAAGCTAAAAAATCGGATATTGCCTTAGTTTGTGTGGGTATAGAAGAAGGTGAGTTTCGTGATCGCGCCTTTTTATCTTTACCAGGCCACCAAGAAGAACTTATTAAACAAGTAGCAGCTACCGGTAAACCTACAATAGTTATTTTAGTTGGTGGCAGCGCTATCACCATGGAAAATTGGCAACATGAAGTTGATGCCATTTTGGATGTGTGGTATCCCGGAGATGAAGGTGGGAACGCCATCGCCGAAACTCTTTTTGGAAACTATAATCCAGCTGGAAGGCTTCCAATCACATTTCCTATTCATGAATCACAACTCCCCTTATATTACAACCACAAACCAACGGGACGGGGAGATGATTATTTGAATCTTACAGGAAAACCATTCTACCCCTTCGGATTTGGTTTGAGCTATACACAATTTGAATATAGCGATCTCCAATTTGACAAAGACGCTATTACTTCGTCTGAAAACTGCCTTGTTAAATTAAAGGTGACCAATACAGGTCCTTATGATGGTGATGAAGTCGTTCAGCTTTATATAAAAGACGAATATGCTTCTGTAGCCAGACCAATTATGGAACTAAAGGGCTTTCAACGTATTCACTTAAAAAAAGGAGAAACCAAGGAGGTTTCTTTTGAAATTACTCCGGATCTTTTATCGATGCTGGACAAAAACTTAAAATGGGTAGTAGAACCAGGCGATTTCAGGATCATGATTGGCTCATCAAGTCTTGATATCAAATTACGATCTATCCTAACAGTAAAATAAGACCTTGATATCGTGTTATTTAAAAATAGTATCTTGATCAAAATTCATTAACAACAAGATTATCAAGTAAACTCTAACCAACTATGAGAAAACTTTCTGTTATTGCCGGCATCAGCTATTTTATTATATTTTTCGCAGCCATTTTTGCTAATTTTTTTGTGTTAGAATCCATTTCCAAGGACCCATTGGTGGCCGTACAAGAAAATGATTTGATGGTTCGATTTGGAATCATGGCATTTATAATAACAGTAGTATTTGACGTGGTTGTAGCTTGGGCGCTTTATGAGCTATACAAAAATCATGTCCTTTCCAGGTTTGAGCACCTTATTTAGAATGATGCATGCCGCAGTAATGGGCGTAGCCATTTACGCGTTGGTATTGAGCTTAAAATCAAATAATGAAGCCGACATCCTATTTCAAGTATCCACCTTCAACACCATTTGGCTTATTGGACTTTTCTTTTTTGGAATCCACCTTATTCTATTATCGCGAATCCTTAAAAAACCAAAATTCATTGCTTGGTTGCTAATCATTGCTGGAATCATGTATATAATAGATACATCGGCCCATTTTTTACTAGCCAATTATGATTCCTACAGTCACATTTTTCTAATGTTGGTAGCCATACCAAGTATTATTGGTGAAATGTCTTTTGCTGTATGGCTACTAAGAAAGAAGTCGTTTTAAAAGATGTTTTGATATGGATATCTCTAAATAAGATTTTGAGCCTTTAAAGATTGTTTTAATTGCTCGTGGTTTTCCCAAAACCGCTTTTCAATCTTCTTTATCACAGCTTCATATTCTGGATGATATTGAAGGTTTTTCATTAAAGGGTCCTTTTCCAAAAATAACAAAATCCAATATTGAAAATGGTTCTTAGCGGCAAACTTATTGAGCTCGTCTATAGCTAATTCCATTTCTCCATCATGAATGTATCTCATAGCCAAACTGGCCGGCTGATAGATGGACTGGTCATTTTCACAATAGGATACATAGGATTCATAAAAGGCATCGGCTTGTTCTTTGTAGCCTAACTGCTCATAGACTTGACTAATCTTTAGATTTTCCTGCGGATAAATATCTAGACTTCTTATTGTTTTTTGATGAATGAATTTATCATAGTAATAATAGGCGCTATCATAATTCTCCCCGAAGTAATAAAACTTAGCTACCTCTTGCATGATGTCCAACCGACTGGTATCCTTTTTCCATTCATGAATCAAGGCATGAGTTGCCTTTTCTAAGTTTTGGTCTTTGGCGTATTCGATAAATACTTTTAAATAAGGAGCATATAAATTCTGAGGATTCTCTTCTAAGGACAACTCAATATATTTTTCAGCCTCATCCCTAAAACCTGTTTGAATCAACGCATTACTCAAATGCAGATAAATATAGCTCTTTGCCACTGAATCATTCGCTGCGATATCCAACTGTATTCCTTTTAGAGCATACTTTAGATATTTTTCAGTATTTGGAATGCTACGGGAATATAAATCACCCAACAATTGAACCACTGGAGATGAATTGGGATTATATTCCAAAGCCTTTTCTAGATGTGGTACCGCTAATCGAAACTCTTTATTATGGATATAATATAAAGCTTTAGCTATTAAACTTTCTGCAGACTTAGAATCATAGAGTAAGGCTTTATCTGCATAATTATTAATCTCATCAGTGTAATGCTTCTCAACTTGAAAAATATCCAAATAATAGTAAGAAATAGCCAATTTGGAATAAGCCAAAGCAAATTGTGGGTCTTTCTCAACAGCCTTTTTAAATAACGGTATGGCTGCCTCCAGACCTTCCTTGGTTTCTTCTTGATAGGGTCCCAAAGCCTGAAGATAATAGTCATAGGCTTCCATATTTTTAGTGGGAATCTTATCTATTTGAGCCAATTCAGCTGGGGTTACCGTAGCTTTTATGGCATCTGCTATTTTCTTTGCTACATCATTCTGCAGTGTAAAAACATCAACTACCTTGTGGTTATATTGTTCGGTCCAAACCGGAGCATCCTTTGCTGCTTCAATAAGCTGGATGTGCAGCAATACTTCATCTCCCTGACGTTGTCCGCTGCCCTCTACCACATAATTCACATGAAGTTCTTCAGCAATTTCCGAAATGGTTTTGTTTGTATTTCTATACTTTTCAACCGAAGTTCTACTAACCACCCTAAGATCTTCTATCTTCTGCAAGTTACTCAAGGTAGATTCCATCAATCCATTCACAAAATAAAAATTAGTAGAATCACTACTCATATTTTTAAAAGGGAGAACCGCAATGGACTTTTGAATGTTCAAATCTGTTTCATCTGGAGTGACTTCCGTTTTATTTTTGATAAATAATATAGAAAGGACAACTACCAAAACGGTTACTAAAAGCACCAATCCTCCAACCTTTATTTTTCTTGAAACAGGAACCTTGGTTGTTTCATGGTATTCTTTCGGCTCAATCTCTTCAACTTCAACCTGATTACCACTCTTTTTAATATCAATAGAACCCTTTTTAAGCTCTCCGGGTGAAAAGCCATATTGGTCTCTAAAACATTTGATAAAATAGGAGTTATTGCCAAAACCAACATGATAAGACACTTCAGAAACGGTCAGGTCCGTTTCCTTAAGCATCTCCATAGCCTTTTGAAGTCGGATTTGACGAATGAATTGACTGGCAGAAAGTTGCGTTTCCTTTTTGATTTTTCGCAACAAATTAGATCGACTCATATACATGAGATCGGCCAATTCTGAAACGCCAAATTGTTCGTTGGAAATATGCTCTAAAATTAGGGCTTCTGCCTGTTCAATAAATGTTCCTTGAAATGATGTACTTGACATGTTGTTTAGTCCTGCAACGAAATTAGATAATTTTATTCAATTGCTATTTGATTTTGAGGCAGAAAGAAAACTGTTTACGAATTCAAATGCGTCATAATTGATACTTCTGCATCATAATTTTCATGGTTTCTTCAAACTTGTCATATAAGGCGTCATTAGGATTTAGACCTGCATCAGCCTTTGACAGACCTTTGTATCATCAAATATTAATTAAATCACTATTAAAAAATTTAAATCATGAAAACTTTAAAAAATGTCACATCAAACAGGATCCTTTCAACAGCCATTTTGTTCCTTTTATTGCTAAATAGTTGTGCGCAATCTGACAAGAAAACAGCTAAAAACACTCCTGCAGAAGTTATAGAAAAAGTCGATAAACCTCATGTAGATATTCACACAGCCGTACTAACCGGAAATCTTGAAGCTGTCAAACAACATATTGATGCTGGAACCAATATCAATCAAAAAGAAGCCATGAGTGGCTCTACCCCTTTAATTTCTGCAGTGACCTTTAACAAACAAGACATTGCCAAAGCTTTAATTGATGCCAAAGCGGATATGTCTGTTAAAAACAATGATGGTTCCACTGCCCTACATACAGCTGCTTTTTTTGGACGTATTGAAATGGTTCAAATGCTTATAGATGCAAAAGCCGATAAGACTATCCGAAACAATTTTGGGGCGACCCCGAGAGAAACCGTTTTGGCCAATTTTGAAGAAGTTAAACCGATTTATGATATGTTGAAACTTCAATTGGAACCTTTAGGATTTGAACTTGATATGGAGGCACTTAAAAAAGCTCGTCCCGTAGTAGCCATGATGTTACAATAATTAAAAAATAGAACAAAATGACAACTGAAAGACGATATGATATTGATTGGTTACGAGTTATAGCTATTGGGTTATTACTTATTTACCACATTGCTGTGATTTTCCAACCATGGGCCCTTTTTATTGGGTTCATCAAAAGTGAGGATTCATTGGAGAATTTATGGACGCCCATGACCATGCTCAATGTATGGCGTATACCATTCCTATTTTACGTTTCAGGGATGGGACTGTATTTTGCCATGAGAAAAAGAAACTGGAAAGCCCTCCTTTTAGAGCGTAGCAAACGTATCCTTCTTCCCTTTGTGTTTGGTTTCTTTGCTATCTGCCCTTTGCATGTTTATATATTTCAGGATTATTACAACATGCCTTTGAGCTATTACCCAAGCAGAGGTCATTTATGGTTCTTGGGCAATATTTTTGCCTATGTCGTCTTACTGTCACCACTTTTTTTCTACCTTAAAAAACACAACCAAGGTCACTTTAAAAAGGTTTTAGCCAAATGGATGTCTTATGCCGTAGGTCCTTTATCTGTAAGCATTTTCTTTGTAATAGAAGTTGTATTGGTTCAACCCACCCTGTTTGAAATGTATGCCCTAACATGGCATGGTTTTTTTATAGGATTCCTCGCTTTCTTTTTTGGCTTTCTGTTTGTTTACAGCGGCATAACCTTTTGGCAAACGGTTACTAAATGGAAATGGTTTTACTTCGCGTTGGCAGCCTTTTTGTTTGCTTTAAGACATACAGGATTCGGAAATATTTCAAGTTTATCTCTTACTGCCATTGAGTCTAATTGTTGGATATTTGGGATTTTTGGACTGGGATACCAATACCTAAACAACCCAAGTACCATATTAAGTTATTTAAGTCAGGCCGCTTACCCCGTTTACATTATTCACATGTTTGTATTGTATGCTTGTGCCTGGGTTATATTACCTTTAAATTTAAACCCTTGGATCCAATTTATTGGCGTAACCGGTTTTACATTTTTGATTTGCTATCTCATCTATGAATTTATACTAAGAAGGATTCCGATTCTAAGACCATTTTTTGGTCTCAAATGGAGTTTAAAAACAAAGCATCAAGACAATCAAATTCCGGAAAAAGAAGTCAAACCACATTCCATATAAACATGATATATTTGAATCATCCTATCAACTTAAAATTTGTATTCAAACCATGAATAAAAAACAAAGACTAAACATCTTTAGGGTTTTCCTTTTCGCTGGAACCATCATCTCCCTATACTTTGTTCCCTGGATTTTAGTAAAAGCGTGGATACTTCCCTTACCTAAAACAATTGATGAGCAAATAAACCAATCTATTGACCTCGGATTTGAAGGTATGATAGTCTATGTTAACGAAGCAGGAAAGCAGCCTGTAACCTATACAGGAGGTTTTAAGAATAGAGAACAACAAGTACCAACTGATCCAGATGCTTTGTTTAAAATTGCTAGTATCAGCAAGTTATATGATGCTGTTGCTGTGACGAAATTGGTAGGTAAAGGTCGGTTATCTTTAGATACAACATTGGCAGAGTTTCTACCAGAGCTTGTTGGTAAAATAGAACATGCAGAAACAATCACTTTACGATTGATGATCCAACACCGAAGTGGCATTCCTAATTTTACAGATACACCTGACTTTTGGGCACATCCAACAACCTCTTTTGAAGAAAGTTTAGCATTAATTGAAGGAAAACCTGCAAATTTTAAACCTGGTAATAAGTATGAATATTGCAATACAAATTACTTGTTAATCAATAAGATTATGGATGATGTGTTGGGATATCCTAATTTTCAATTTATCCAAGATGAAATTCTAAACCCATTACAATTGCATAATACATTTAGTTCAGTGAATGAGGTAAATATTAACAACGTAATGGGTGGTTATCATGTTGGGTATCCTCATGACTTAAAAAACAATGATTTCGGAATGCATGCAACTGCAGAAGATGTAGGTAAGTTTATCAGAGCCTTAAATGAGGGTACTGTTTTTAAAAATGATGAAAAAGAAATATACGCTTCTATTTATGAATTTGAACATTCAGGTTGGGTGCCGGGTTACCAAAGTTTTGCTCACTATTATGAAGATATAGATACGGTTGTGGTTTGTTTTTATAACACCACCGACCCCAAGCTACTCTATTGGAACCTATCAGAAATTAATAATAAAAGAATATTTAAGATCCTTGAAAAGAAAAACAAAACCAATCGGAACAACTAAATAGGGAATTCAATAAAAACACCTTTAAATTTGAAGGATTCAACTGGAATCTATCGGAAATATTTAATAATCGAATCGTCAAGATTTTAAAGAAAAGCTAATTGTGGTAAACATAGCGCTTAATACTTTTTAAGCATAAACTCGATATACCTAACAAGAGAGACTATGAGGTTATTTCTACCTGTCCCTTCTTCCTGAAACTTATTGAGAGTTGATTCATCCAGCATTCTTCCCTTGATAAAAACGATTGAAGGTTGTTTTAATGCGCTTAAGTCATTTAATGGATTGTCCTTTAGCAGTAATATGTTAGCCGTTTTCCCTGTTTCGATTGTTCCTAAATTTCTCATAAAATCATGGGTCTTAGCAGGGTTGATAGTGGCTGTTTCAAGCACTTCAAAATTAGACAATCCAGCTTCTGAATAAAACTGAAGTTCTTGATGGATAGAAGACCCTGGGACTGTTACTCCGATGCCTGCATCTGTGCCACAAATGATATTAACCCCAGCACGATTCAGTTTGTTTAAAGCCAGGAGATGAAAGTTATGCTGCGCCTCAATTTTACCAACTATGGAATCATTTCTATTTTTTTCTGAAGCCCATCTGTCATATTGAGCTTGACTATCTACTTTTCTTATCAATGGATTCACCCCATTTAAATCCTGAGATTCCAAAATTTCATCATCTTGTAACATTCTATGAATATTATGATAAACCGTCAATGTTGGACAAAAAGATGTGTTTTCAGCTTCTTTAAATGATGCAACCACCTCATTCAATTTTAAAGTATCCAAGGTATAGTTTAAAGGCTGCTGTACAATATCTTCAGCATGCTCTATGGAAACTATAGGTGATTTAAAATGATACCTATAATCAACTAGATTAGAGGGATGGGCGACGATATCCAAATCATTCAGCTCTGCTTCCTCCATAATGATATCAAAGTAATCTTGAGGTAAACCATAATAGGTCTTTATAAAATCATATCCTTTTTCTTTTGTACTTCTTACCACTTCTCGCGCTTCTTCAGCACTAAACAATTGGTAATTATCATCACCTATAAATTCTGGTCCTGTCAGTTTAGGACCACTAGTAAAAAACAACGGACTATATATCTCATCATACTCTATGGCCTCCTTCATTCTTAGGTGCATGGGTTGCCCCCATAGGTTTCTGACCGTAGTAATACCATTTGCTAAATACAATCCGAGCTCATATTCATCCCAAACGTGTACATGCATATCTATCAAACCAGGCATTAAAAATTGATTTGTTCCATCTATAATGGTCACTTCATCAAGGTATATGTCATCTTCTATTTGGGTAATAATTCCTTTCTGTACTAAAACTGATTTATTGTTCATGACTGTATCCATGGTCATGGGAATGAGGTTGACATTTTTGATAAGAATTTTTTGGTCACTTTCTACGACATCTTTAGGTATGAGTAAATAGGATGTTTTTTGCCCATCAATTAAAAAAACACCTAAAATAATTAGAAATAAAATACCGATAATGACACCTATAACTTGGAAGATTCTTTTGATGAACCTCATAACTTTTAAAGAATTTGGGATTACCTTTTAAACCAAACAACCATTGATCCTTTGGACCTAGCTTTCAGAAAAAATAATCATAAGTTGAAGTAAATTTAGCACATACTTTAGTAACTTGAAACTCAATACACCATATTTATTTTTACCTCACTAAAAAGATATCCATGGGAAAAAAGGGACCGATGCCCACCTATAAAACGGTGGACGATTATATAGCACACCAACCACAAGAAGTCCAACAGGTTTTGGAAGAACTTAGAGCTATTATTAAGGAAGCTGCTCCAGAAGTGGTTGAAATATTAAATTACAAGATTCCTTGTTTTTCCTTCATTCCCAATGCCAAAAGAGACCAACAGATCATGATTGCAGGTTATGCTAAATTTGTTGGGTTTTACCCTTTCCCTACTACGATAGAAAAGTTTTCAGAAGCCTTGAAGGAATTTAAAAAAGGAAAAGGATCGGTTCAATTCCCTCTTGACAAACCTTTACCTAAGGATTTAATCAAAGAAATGGTTCAATACCGAAGGAAAGAACTTTTAAATGACGGTATTTAATCCTTTTGTTTAAAGCCAATAATTGGTGGCATAGTTTAAATATTCAGGAATTAAACAGAGGTCACTTTCCTTTCAAAAATTAAATTGGGTGATTTTAATAGATAGACAACCCAATTAAGGGGTGATTTGACCTTGTCACTTCAAAAGAGCCTATCTATTTTTGATTTGATAATCAACCATATAATCGATGACCTCTTTAGAAACCATACTTCTTATTGTTATTACCATTCTGCCTTTTATAAAGCGTTGGATTTTCAAATTTGTAAAACCCCTTTATGGTTCCATTTGTATAGGTATAATAATGGGCCTTCATTTATTGATTGATGGCTATCGTTGGCAAATGATTCCGGCATATGTAATAGCTCTCATTGTAGTTTGGAGGATTCAAACCTTAAACCTACAAAAGCCCAAACGTTTATCGTTCCTTAAAATTTTAGGGTTTACTTCATTGCTAATAATAGCAACTTTAGTTTGGTCCATTCCGAAGATACTACCAGTCTTCTCGTTACCAGAACCTAGAGGAAACTATCAGGTTGGAACACAAGATATTCACATCACCACAGATAGAAATGAACCTATTACAAAGGATTTGACTGATAAACGCTCATTTATGTGTAAGATTTGGTATCCTAGCGATCAAGATGTTTCCTCAAAGAAAAGCGAGCCTTATATTGATGAAGCCAGTCGGGAAGGCTTTGCTACAAAATATGGACTGCCAGCCTCGGCATTGAATTATTTGGACCATATTAAAACTTTTGTGTATCCGCACATAGCTGTAGCTAATAAAAAATTTCCTGTTCTAATTTTTTCTCATGGCTACGGATCAAAGGCGACGGGGTACTATGCTTTGTTGACCGAAATAGCAAGTCAAGGGTACATCGTTGTCAACATGAACCATACCTATGAGAGTCTGGGTACAACCTATCCTGATAGCAGGAAAGCTTTTTTTGATTATGATTTCCAAAGATCCATATCTGCCGATGCGATGTCAACTATAGAGCCAATTGCTAAAGCATTCAGAAGCAACCTGAGTTATGAACAAAGGCATCCCATCGTTAAAAAGGCGATTGCTCATTATTTTGAAGGAGACATACAAAACAGGTGGGCAGAAGATATTATTAGTGTCTTAGACCTACTCGAAAGCTGGAATGCAGAAGGTATCTTTAAAGATCATTTAGACCTCGATAAAATAGGTGTTTTAGGGCATTCTGTTGGGGGTGGAACAGCTGGTAATGTTGCCATGAAAGATTCCCGGATAAAAGCTGCAGCCAATTTAGATGGCATTCAGTGGGGAACTATGATTGATAGCACTTACCAAATTCCCTATCTATACATTTCTGCTGATTGGCCTGCCGACCATGAAGACATAAATTCACACATTTACATCAACAAAAGCCATGACTATTTCTATGAAGCAAAGCTTTTGAATTCAGGACATCCCAATTTTATGGATATCCCATTTATGATTCCCGTTCCTGATTTGGCAGGAACGGGAACTATTGATCCCTATCTGGGAATGGAAATCGTTACTAAAACAATCCTTGCCTTTTTTGACAAACATTTAAAAAATCAAGTTGATGCTAATCCTCAAGACTTAGCGAACCAATATGAGCTTTTAGAGATGCAAACATTTAAAGGGGACTCTATTCGTTAGACTATAATGTTTCAGGAAATTCATGTGCACCTATATCTTGTGAGCTACCCACCAAATGTGGATTTCCAAAATAATCCTGCACATTGACGTCCAAATCTAAATTGACACCAGCATCTATTAGTGGTGAATTTGAATCTAATTGGTAATTGAACAAGTTAGGATTTTCATAGGAATTTCCTTCAAACTGAATTTTGTTATGGGCGTCAATACCACCATACAAAATGTTATTCTTTACTTGTACTACATTTTGATTCCAATTATTATAAGACATAAACGCCAAATTTTCGTTTTGAATCACTGTATTGTTGAAGAAATAAATACCTGAAATCGAGTTTGGTGAAGCCATATTGAAAATAAATAAACTACCACTATAACCATTGGCATCATTATCTGAAATATTATATCTCACCATGATGTTAGACATATCTCTGGCACCTTCAAATTGTCCTACCTGAAATCCAGCTCCAAAATTATCATGAGAATAGTTGTACTGCATAGTTCCATTAACAACTCCTCCATCCAAATCAAAGGCTGCTCCATCACAACCTTGACTCATGATATTATAGACCTCATTGTGCTCTATAAGCACATCTTTAGCATCCCAATACCAGATACCGCAGTTACCACCACAATGGGTATTATCGTAACCACTGTCATGTACTTCACTACTGGAGATTGATGAATATTGAACATCAGATAATACAATACCATTTCCACTATGGCTCCAAGCATTATCCCATCCACTTATGTTGTAAACATGGCAATCTGAAACATGAATATTTTCATGAGAGTATCCCACTTTACTTTGACTGAAAAATCCCTTTGATTGAATACCACTTTCCATACAGTCAAAAACCGTACAATCTGTTATTAGAACCTCAGAAAATCCAGAAGTATCATTAACTCCTTCGATTTGAATCCCCGTATAGGCACCACTAACATTTAAATTGGCTAATGAAATATCTTCCAATTTGGTATTTCCTTGTAAGTCATTTAGTAGGTTAATTCCATTTCTTGGAAATTCACCAGGTGCAACCGATGGTACAGCCACATTAAAACCTATTAATTCCAAACCAGAAGTATTAATAACGTCTACCCCTTGTAAGGTAGCTGTTCCTGATCCATAAGAACTAACCATAATTTTATTGTTTGGGTCTCCCCCATCATTAGAATCCAAAGTTAGGACGCCATAAGTGGCACCTCCTTGGAACATGATTGAAAATCCTGGATTCACATGTTCTTCACTAGCTCTTTCACTAGTTTTCCAAGCCGTTTCAGGGCTTAACCCATCATTGGCGTCATTACCTGTGGGTGAAATAAAAAAGGTATTAGTAACTGCAGGTGTATCCTCAGAAGATTCACTGACATCTTCCTGGTTTTCTGCAAGTACCTCTTCGGTTTCTAAACCTTGCTCAACAAGATCCTCTGTTTCTGAAGTACACCCAAAGAACATGGGTACTAACATAATGATTCCGAACTTGACAGTTGTTCTATAAGAACTAACTAATTGCTGGGTTAACCATGCTCGGGTACTGGAGTGATTTTTTTTGGGGCTAATCATTCTCTAATCCGTTTAAAAATTAATATGTCTCTTAAATGATTTCTTAAAAACCTAGAAAAGAAATACGATTCTACACGGTTTAGAATAAAACAATTGAACTTCAGTGCTTATTAAATTACATCTTATCATTATGGGATTGAACTTTCAACCTTGAATGCTATTGATAAATCCTATAAGACAAAGAACCATTGTTAATTACTAAAAGGTGCTCCCCAATTGGGAAAAAATTTAGGGAGTGGTCGCTATTAATTAATCATTTCTTGTTGCCAAATGTATTTATATATTTTAAAAAAACAAACAAAAAAGTGTATTTTATCGTCAAAAAAGTGTTTTTAATCGATATTTAAGGAATTTTCTTACCGATATAACGTTTCTTGTTCGATCAAGAATATGATATCACCCCTATTTATGTATTTCAGTGGCTATATCACCCATTAATTCTTTGGTAGTTTGTCTTATATTTTGATACCATACAAGAAGTCAATTTTGCTAACGAATGCCATAGTTATGATTTCTACATCTACACTCGGAAAGCAATTGTATTAAGTTATTCTTACATTGAATGTGCTTTCAATTGGAAAAACCTCCAACTTATTCTAAAAGGGAAATTGTTTTACACCACAATTGAAAAGAATGAGTTGGTTTTAGTAAATCTGAAATTTCTACCAACCATTTTTGGGATCTCTTATTCTGTTTTTTCTTTAATCCAGTCAAGCACAATAGTCATTGCTTGTGGAGAAAAAGTTTGCTTGATGGTTCCATATTCATTTGGTAAGCCTGTTTCACTTTCTTGAAATAAATGGTTCAATTTTTCAAGCTCCAAAACCGTCACATTCTTATTGCCATTCTCATGGAGGATTTTCTCAATAGCTGCTAGATTTTCTTTGGGTGGCACTTGTAAATCATTTGATCCATTAAGAGCCAAAACAGGGCAAGTGGTTTTACTCAAAACTGTTTGCGGGTCAAACTTTATAAAGTCGGTTAACCATGGCCATGACATCTGCTTTGAAAGGATATTGATTTGATTTTCTGGCAACATGGCTCCAAACACTTTTGTGAAGTAATCTTTTAGTTCTCCTTGTAATTGCACTCTATCCTCTGATTTTAAAATAAGGTCATAAGCCCCCTTCATATTATTTTGTCCCTGTGCAATTCCAAATTGTGGAACACCCGCTTTTCTCTCAATTAATTCTTTTTGCAATAACATCAATTGATCACCCCTTATACCAGAGCCAGCAAGAAGTACAATAAAAGCAACCTCTTTATTTTCACTTGCCACAATGGGTGCAATGACGCCTCCTAAACTATGTCCTATCAAGCCTATTTGGGAGTGATTCAGTTCTTTTCTGGATTTTAAATATTGAAAAGCACTTTCAGTATCGTTTACAAAGCCATCCAAACCTGTGTCGTTGTAACTACCCTGTGATTCACCTGTCTCTCTATCATCTACGCGTAAGACAGCTATACCATTATTAGTCAAATAATCAGAAATGACCAGAAATGGTTTATGTTTTAAGAGCTCTGAATTTCTATCTTGAGGCCCGCTTCCACTTATCAGAATAACTGCAGGGAAGTTGGAACCCTTTTTTGGATATGTTAAGGTCCCAGCCAAAGAAATATGATCCACCTTGTTTTCAAAAACGACATTTTCAGAAACATAATCAAATGGCTCTTTGGGCTCCTGTGGTCTATTGGTTTGTGCAAATAGACATAGGGAGGTCGATATTAACAACAAAAACATGGAGATGGTTTTCTTATTTAAATTCATACCTTAAAAGATTTTGAAAACTAATACTTAAATGATTGAAACGGGTCCTCTCAAAGATAGATAAAGAAGCTATTTAACTCTTGGAATTCTTAAAGAAATCAAGGAACCAAACCTTATATACTTCTGCTTCAAAAAGTAAAAAATCAAAAAAAGGATAATACTTTCCATAGGAAAGAAATTTTAAAAAATAGAATTACTTGTCAAATAAAAATCTATTTTTAAGTTCATAACAAAAATCCTTATGACCATGAAAATCAAATTTTTATACTTAATGATCATTACAGTATCTACTATCATTTTATCATGTAGTGATGATGATGCTGATAGCTTTTTCAGTTGCCTTGGAGAAACATCGATAACTCACATAGTACATAATATTGACTCAAATAATGCCCTACAAGTAAATTTTGAGATTGAATACAATGGGGACTATAGTTTATCAAATGTTCAATGGGATTTTGGAGATGGTTCATCAGGATCAGGAGCAACTACTTCTCATACCTACAATTCGGCTGGAACCTACTTAATAAAAGCAAGTGTGTCTGTAAATGAAGAAGGTAACAACTGTTCTTTCACGAAAGACAAGTCAATTACGGTAGATTAGAAAATCTCCTTTAATCCTATTGTATTAAAAGAATTCTATAGACATAACTTTTTTCTAAGCACTATTTAATCTTTAAAACAAAAAAGCTACCAAATTTAAATTTGGTAGCTTTTTTTTAAGTTCACGTATTCCTCTATTTCAAATCTGAAATCATATAAGATTCTTTTGCTGTGGACAATTCCCAATCATCTGTTCTAAAAGGCTCCATAGGGAATCCTGCCTTATTATATACATTACACGCGCTAGCATCATCTGCCCAACCATATCTAACGGCAACCGGATTTGATATGCTATCATTGGAAATCAGAAGTTTTCCGTTTTTAATTTCAACTTGTGCTGTCACAAATTTTTTGTCAGCTCCTGCCACCTCAAATCCTTTTGGAATACCTTGTTCATCTTTCACCTTGAACCCATCCTTGACATGCTCAAAGGATAAAACCACTTGATTTCCTTTAATGGTGTGCGATTTAAAAGTTGGTCCCTGATAAGTGACTTTCTTTTCATAATCCTTATTTAAGGCAATGGCTGCCAAACGTAAACCAACATCCTGTTTGTTTCTTGGATGTATGTCCTTAGGATTACCAATATCAACTGTTACACACATTTCTGTGTTCTTTACATTCTCAACGGTGTAGGCTTGTGCTTCCCTTAATTCGGCCCATTTACTTCCCACATTGCTATTTCCATTAAATTCATTAAAACTGGACAATTGCACAAAATAGAATGGAAAAGCACCTTCCCCCCATTTATTTCTCCAATTTTCAATCATCAAAGGAAAAGACTTTTTGTATTCTACTGCTCTATGAACATTGGCTTCTCCCTGATACCAAATCACCCCTTTAACCGCATATGGAATTAATGGGTTTACCATGGCATTATAGAGTAAAGAAGGAAAACTATTGGGAGAAAATTGGGTTACTACTTCAGCAACGTTAAATTTCCATAAGCCTGCTAGGGAAATATCAGAACCTTCAACGGTTAACTTCAAGTCAGATGGAGATCCATAAATTCCGCCTCCGCCAATGTAATCGGTCACTTTTACGGTGATGGTATTTTCACCTGATTTTAAAATACCGGTTGGAATTTTATACACTCTGCTTACATCATAACCAGAGGTTGTTCCTACTTCTATGCCATTCAAATAAGTGATATCATCGTCATCAATTTTTGACAAGTGCAATAGCGCCTCTTTTCCGGCCAAGTCAGAATCAATATTAAAAGTTTTTCTAAACCATACTTCTCCATCCAAATTAGGAAGCATTCTATTTTCCCATAGCTCAGGTAAATTCATCTCTGGCCAGCTTGAGTCATCATAAACGGACTTAATCACTTCTGAAGGATTGTCATTTAACAGTTTCTGACCTTGCAACATTTCTACAGTGCCTATCAACTTTTGTTTTTGGATTTTAAGCATACTGTCAATATCCAAGTTCGGCAGATTTGACATGAAATGTGCAAACTCAGGTACTTCTTCCAAAGCATCTTTACTGGTCCAAGTTTCTACACAAGTACCACCCCAAGTGGTGTTAATGATACCTATTGGCACTCCCAATTCTTGATAAAGCTTTTTGGCAAACATAAATCCAACTGCAGTAAACTCACCAATATTTTCAGGATTACTCTCTTTCCATTGTCCTTCAGTCAAACGATCTTTTGGTACGGTGCTCATTTCACTTGGAACCAAGAATTGTCTGATTTCTGGATAGTTGGAATCCTTCTGTTCGACATCGGCATTCTGAATATTACTCATTGCCCATTCCATATTGGATTGACCACTTGCAATCCAAACTTCACCTACTAAGACATTTTCAATTTTAATGGTATTGTTCCCTTTAACGGTAAGTGTAAAAGGACCTCCATGTTTTTCGGGATTCAAGGTCACACGCCATTTACCATGTTCATCTGCCTGGGTTTTTATGTTTTGTGCTTTGAAATGGACTTCAATATTCTCTCCTGGTTTAGCCCAACCCCAAACAGGAATTGCTTGGTCTCTTTGCATAACCATTCCGTTTGAGAACATAAGCGGAAGTTCCACATCTGCCAAAGCATTTAAGGAAATTAGCCCAATTAAGAGTGTTAAAATATGTTTTATCATGGCATTTATTTATCTATTGCAATTTTAATGACAAAAGCTTTGTCATCTATCATTTGATTAGGGGTTTGAATATGTAATCCATCTGGTTTTAATTCAAAAGACACTTCTTTATCATATCCCAAAATAGAAACATTTGATACCTGACGATTTGTATTTGAAAAAGATTCAAGGACCACTTCTACATCATTCCCGGGCCACCCTAGGACAATAGCATAGATATGATTGTCTTTTCTAGTATATCGAACATCTTGAGCGGTATATGACAGTTTATCCAAAAACATCCCTGATTTTTCCTGTCTCGTGGGACCTTCACCAAAAACATCCCAAGTTGAAGAAGCATAGATGGCTTCTCCATTTACTTTGAGCCATTCCCCAATAGACAATAAAATTTCTTGTTGATCTTGAGGAATTTCCCCACTAGGTTTGGGTGATACATTTAGCATCATAGCCCCATTTTTACTAACAATATCGGCCAGCAAATCAACAATTTCATCGGCTGTTTTTAATCCCAAATTATTTACATAACTCCAGCTACCTACTGATACGGTCTCGTCTGTTAACCAATAATCCTTTGTGATTTTATTCATTCTCCCCTTCTCAAAATCTTCCACGCTAACAGATTTTGGCAATTCCCCTTCTTTGTGGGTTATCACTACTTCTTGTCCTCTCGCTAAAGATTCATTGATATAATAAGCAGCAAAATCACGTTTATAGGCGTCTGGAATTTTATCCAATTTGCTATCGAAATAAATTAAATCGGGATGGTAACCGTCAATGACTTCTTTAAGTTCGCCCAACCAGTTTTTGTAGAACTGTTCCTTCGGAATATTTCCATACATAACACTAATTATAGAGTCTTCCGAAGAAGTTGCCATATTAGGATTGTAGGGAAAATATGAAGTATCTTCTAACCACTTGGTAGAGTCATTTTTAAAAATTTGAAGATTCCTTGCTTTATGAAAAGATGTAACAAACTTCATTCCCTTACTGTGAATTGCCTCTCCTAGCTCTCCTAAAATATCTCTATGAGGTCCTTTATCCATGGAATTCCACGGATTGATTTTGCTATCCCAATTGGACCATCCGTCATGATGGATGGCTACAATACCACCAAACTTAGCGCCTGCCTTTTCAAAAAGATCAGCCCATTCTTGAGCATTAAAGTTTTCTGCCTTAAACATGGGCACAAAGTCATGATAACCAAATTCTGATAAAGGTCCGTAAGTTTCTACTTGGTGTCTGTTTTCGTCAGTGCCTTCTATATGCATGTTTCTAGGATACCAATCATTGGCATAAGACGGAACAGATAACAATCCCCAGTGGGCATAAATTCCGAATTTAGCCTCTTTGAACCACTTTGGAGCTTCCTCATAAGAAGCCAATGAATCCCAATTGGAAGCATAATGAGGAACACTAACCTCATTATGCTTTTCATTGGGTTTACAACTAAAAAAAAGACTAACTACAAATAAAATGTAAACGTAATGTTGTAATATGTTTGATGTCCTAGACATACTATACTATTAAAGATTAGAGGTAATCGCATCAATGATTACTGGAAAATATTCCTCTCCATTAGCGCGATTAAACAAGCCCATTTGGTGATCATCTGGATATCCATTATCCCAAATGATTGGAACCAATTGATGCTGTAATGCGGATTCTGTTGTTTTTTGATAATAATATTCACGGTAAACTTCAGCATCGTCAACATTGGCTCTATAACTAGCGCCATATTCCCCTAAAATCACACCGATGCCTTGACTCACATAATTGTCATACATTTTTTGGAATTGCGTATCTAACCAATCTTCATTTCCCCAACCAGCAGTTGCAGATGGATCGGTAGCAATAGCGCCCCATTGCCAAGTATCATCATTGCTAACGTTTAATGTATAATCATAAGGGTCATAGTAATGAACTTCCATCAACATACGGTTTTCAGTTGGATCAGTAGGAATGGTTGCAAAATTCACGGTATGATCAATATTGGTATTGAATCCTTGTACCGTTAAATAACGGTAAGCATTGCGTCCACCAGTTTCTCTCACTGTAGATATAAAAGTTTGGTTGAAACTATTTTGAACCGTATAATATTCCTCAGTAGGGGTTCCGTAATCTCCTTCTACCATGACTTCATTGGTTCCAGCAAAAAGAAGGTGGTAATCATAATCTCTAAAATGGATAGCTATTTGTTGCCACATTTTGCTCAATCGGTCATTAACATAGTCTTGATCTTCATATGTTGGTTGCATCCAACCGCCATCCCAATGGATATTTAAAACGACATACATATCGTTATCCAATACATAATTAACGACTTCTTCCACTCTATTCAAGCCTTCCAAACTAATGGTATAATTAGCATCTCCTTCTTGAATGTAGTTACTCCAAGCTACTGGAATTCTCACGGTGTTAAAGCCTGCTGCCTTCACACCGTCCATTAACTGTTGGTTAATCGCTGGATTTCCCCAAGAAGTTTCTCCTCCAACGGCATCCAATGAATTTCCAACATTCCATCCAACTCCCATCAATGAAGTCAATTCAACAGCTGTATAATCACTCATACCACTTGAATCTGGAGGCAAGGTTGTTATTGATGCCAACTGTGTTACTTGAATCGTCAAAGTTTTTTCTGAAGTAGTCACGTTGATAACAGCAGATCTTCCTTGTGCAGCTGGATTAGCCTCAGCGACAACTTCAATGGTTGCGCTTGCCAAACCAGAGGTTTGAGAGAAACTCAACCATTCGGCGTTAGAACTCACTCCCCAAGCGATGCTCATAGAAGCATTAATTTCAAAAGAGTCAGTTCCTCCATTGGATACAAACTCTATGGGTCTACTATCGATTGAAATATCACTTTTAGCAATATCCCCATCATCATCGTTACAGGACATAACCCCTAAAAGCAATGCTACTAGCCATGTCATTTTTAATAATTGATTAAAAGCCTTCATTTGAAAATTTTTTATTTAATAGTTATTTGAACCTTTGATAATATGTTTCTTGATGAGTTACCCACTTGAATGGTATAAGCTCCTTTTTCCACTTCCCAAGATTTGGTGTCGACATTGTAAAAAGCCAATTCCTTTACAGGAATTTCAACAGTTGTATTCTTTGTACTTCCAGCATCAACTTCTACTTTACTAAACCCTTTTAATTCTTGAGCTGCACGCTCCACCTTAGATTCTGGTTTAGAAACATATACTTGAACCACTTCTTTACCTGAAACTACTCCTGTATTTTCAACAGAAACTTCTACGGTAATGGTGTCATTCAAACCATAATCAGATTTATCTGTTTTTAGATTAGAAAGTGAAAAATTAGTGTATGATAACCCATATCCGAAAGGATAAAGTGGTTCAACATTTTTAGTGTCAAACCAACGGTATCCTACCAAAATACCTTCGTCATAAGAAACAGTTTGATCTCCAGGGAAGCTATTGGTAGCATGTGCTGGAGAATCTTCTAATCTCAATGGCATGGTCCATGGTAATTTACCAGAAGGATTCACGGTTCCTAAAATAACATCAGCCAAGGCATTTCCACCTTCAGAACCATTAAACCAAGACCAGATAACAGCTTTTGATTGATCTGCCACCTTTTTGATGTCAAATGGAGCCCCAGCAATAAAAACCACTATGGTATTAGGATTTACTGCCAATACTTTTTCGATTAATTCTTCTTGACCAAAAGGAAGCGCTAAAGTAGCTCTATCTGAAGCTTCTGTCTCATAATCACGGTTGGATCCAGCAAAAACAATCGCCATGTCAGAATTTTTAGCAGCCTCTAAAGCTTCTTCCAACATTTTTGGGTCTAATTCATTAATAGTTACTGGACCGTTTAGGGTAATATCTCCTAATTTGGCCTTTTCATTATTGGAATAGCGCTCCAAATAGCCTTCTGCATAATTGATCGTGATGTCTGATGGCAATCTATTTTGAAGCCCTTCCAAAGGTGTTACTTCTCTTTTTGTTTTTACACCAGCCCCAAATCCGCCAAGAGCATTTTTCTTTTTGGCGTTATTACCTATAACGGCAATACTTTTAACTCCTTCTGTCTTTAATGGCAATAAGTTGTTTTCATTTTTCAAAAGCACCACACTTTCAGCTGCAATGGCATAAGCATCTTGGAAATGTGCCTCGGTGCTGATACTTCCCTTAGCGCGACCTTTATCGTCAACACTTTTTAGAGTGTACATCATTCTTAAGATGCGCTTCACGGACTTATCAACTTGTTTTTCATCAATTTTTCCATCTTTAACAGCTTGAATCAAAGCATCGGCGAAATAAAACTCGTTGAATGGTTTTGGGGTACCCATTTCAATATCGGTTCCACTTTCCAAAGCTTTTTTAGTATCGTGAACTGCTGCCCAATCGGAAATAACGATTCCCTCAAATCCCCATTCGTTTCTCAACACTTGATTAAGCATGTAGTCATTCTCACATAAATAGTCTCCCCTAAACTTGTTGTAAGCTCCCATAAAGCTATAAGCATGGGCTTCTTCAACCGCTGCTTTAAATGCAGGCAAATAGATTTCTCTTAAAGTTCTTTCGTCTATTTGAACATCCACAAAGTCCCGATGGGTTTCTTGGTTATTGGCAGCAAAGTGCTTCACGCAAGCGGCCACATCATTTTCTTGAAGACCAACAATAAATGGCACTGTTAGCTTTTTATTTAGGAAAGGGTCTTCTGTAAAGTATTCATAAGTTCTTCCTCCTAACGGTGTTCTAATGATATTGATAGCTGGAGATAACAACACGTCTTTGTCCCTTGCTATCGTTTCTTCCCCTACACTGTTTCCAAAAACATAAGCTAAATCTGTGTTCCAGGTTGCTGCTACGCCACCAGCTGCTGGATAATAGGTAGCAAAATCATTATCCCAACCTGCAGGAGCCCAAGAATCTAATGAAATCTCTTCTCTAACACCTAGTGGTCCGTCTGCCATAGTTAACTCAGGAATTCCCAATCTTTCCACTGCCGCTGTTGCAAACATGGTACTACCATGCAACATACCAGCTTTTTCCTCTAAAGTCATGGCCGAAACCAAACTGTCAATTTTAGAATCAAATTCCTTGGAAATCGGTGTACCCTGATAGGCCTTTGATTTCTCAACCTGAACCGAAGCGGTTTCTTCAGTCTTTTGTTCATTTTTACAGGATGTAAAAACCATGGCTACAGCCATTACAGAACTATATATAAGTTTGTTATTCATTATAGTGTGTTTTTTAATACTTCTTCTCTAACTTTTTTTATTGCAATTGAATGGTCTGAGACGCTCCATCATATTCGACAGTTTGTCCTTGATTATCAAAGGTCATCCCTACTGGATGCTCCTTGTCAACTGATACTATGGTAAACTTTCTATTGGCCAACATGCCTTCAAATGCCCCTTCTCTTTTACCAATGGTCAAAGTGCCTTCAGCGTCATTGTATTCAAATGGAATGTTGGTGTACTTCCCTTTTTCATAATTGTAGTTAACCGCTTCGTCTTCATACAAATTGAATGTCCCATCAGCACCTCTATATACATAAATCACTAAGTGATCTGCTGGTTTTTCATCAGTATATTGAATTTGTGGTCCTGTAGGAATAATGGCTCCTTCACGAACATAAAGCGGAATTCTTCCATAAGGCGCTTCTGCAGTTTTGGTTTGACCACCCTGGATCCAAGTTCCTGTGTAAAAATCATACCAATTGCTTGTGCTTGGGAAGTATACCTCACGACTACGAGCTTCGTACTCATATACTGGATTCACCATAAGCGACGGACCAAACATAAATTGGTCACTGATATTTTCTACTTTTCTATCTTGAGCGAAATCCATAACCAATGGACGCATGATGGTGTAATCATCAAAATAGGTTTTACCTGCCAATGTGTAGATGTAAGGCATTAATCTATATCTCAAATTGGTGTAGTACAAGATAGATTCATAAGCTGGATGCCCTTCCGGAGCAATGTTCCAAGCTTCTCTAAATGGATATTGACCATGAGCACGATATAATGGTGCAAAGGCACCAAATTGATACCAACGGGCATTTAATTCTCTCCATTCTTTGTAATCGGCATTTTCCTTTCCATTCCCATTATAAGCTATTTGAGCGGCTACATAACGATCTTCTACACAAAATCCACCTATATCCATAGTCCAGTATGGAATTCCAGAAACAGCAAAGTTCAATCCTGCAGAAATTTGGGCTTTCATATCTTCCCATCTGGTGGCGATGTCCCCACTCCATGTAGCGGTAGAGTAACGTTGTAATCCTGCGAAACCAGATCTTGTCAACAAGAATACACGCTTGTTTGGTGCCACACTTCTTTGACCATCATAAATGGCTTCAGCATTCATTAAGGCATAGGTATTAAAATATTCGGTTGAAGGCCCTAAAGCTGTTGGTCCTTGTAAAGCCTTACGGTACTCCATATCGGTACAATCCAAAACATTTGGCTCACTAGCATCCATCCACCACGCATCTATATTTAATGGGTAGTAATGCTCATAAATTTGATTCCAGAACAATTTTCTAGCTCCAGCTGAATAGGCATCATAAAAAGATCCTATGTAACCAGGTCCTACCCAGTCACGAATACTATCCTTTATAGCCTGTTGATACATCCATCCTTTTTCATCAAATTCTTTAAAGTGTTCGGTATTTTTGTAGAATTTAGGCCAAACTGAAATCATCATTTTTCCATTCATTTGGTGAATGGAATCGACCATTCCTTGAGGGTCTGGAAAACGAGCTTTATCAAATTCATGGCTTCCCCATTGGTCTTCCTCCCAGTGGTTCCAATCCAATACGATATTATCAATCGGAATGTTTCTTTCTCTAAATTCCTTTAGGGTGCCTAAAATCTCATCTTGGGTTTTATAACGTTCTCTACTTTGCCAGTAACCCATTGCCCATTTAGGCATGACTTGAGATTTTCCAGTTAACGTGCGGTAACCTTTAATGATTTCGTCCATATTGCTTCCATAAACAAAATAATAGTCCATTTTTTTGTTCATTTCGCTCCACCATACTTGATTCCCTTTTTCTTCTTCCAATTGTGGCTTTCTCACGCGAAGCCCACAATAGGAACTTCCTCCATCAGGTTTCCATTCAATTCGCAATGGAATACGCTTTCCTGCCTCCATATTGAAATTGAATTTATAGCTGTTAGGATTCCAAGCGGTTCTCCAACGTTCTGGAACCATCAATTCGTCATTTAAATAGACTTTTATGTATCCTGCATAGTAAAGGATAAATTTAAATTCACCACTTTGAAAAGCTTCAATATCACCTTCATAAAGCACATTGGCCTTTTTCAAAGGAAAGTTTTGTGGTAAATTCTTGATACTTTTTACATCTTCAAAGAAAATAGAAGGCTCGTCCCTAACAATGGTTTGACCTCCATTTTCTGGAGTTTTGTAGGTTCCTGTCAAGGCATTTTCCTTTCCTTCCTTATCATAAAGTTTGAACACTTCATTAAGTTGCTCATAGGGTCTGCTGTCTCCAAAACGGCTTAAGGCATAGCTATCCCAAAGCAACCCATAATTTTTATTTGAAACAATGAAAGGTACAGACACCTTGGTGTTATACTGAAATAGTTCTTCACTTTTATCCTTATAATTAAATTCATCAGACTGATGTTGCCCTAAACCATAAAACGCTTCATCCTCTGGAGAATCAAATATTTGACGAACAGAATATCCATCAGTACCTTCTACTTGTATGGGCTCAAAAGTTTTCCCGCCTCCTTCTTGTTCAGACAAAATGACTTTGCCTTCTTTATCCTTAAAAGTAATCCCTCCATCTACCGAAGAAACCAAAACATTCAAGACTTTAGTAGAAACCGAAATAGAATCCCCTTGTTGGGACACATCAAAAGAAGCTGGTTTTAAACCAGGAAGTATAATTAAGCTAGAATCCTTAGGAAATTCCTTTTGAGGTGTTGCTGACACATGTACCAAACCATCACCTAATACCTGCAAGCTTAATGTTGATGCTCCATGCTCCTGTGGTTGGCTGAGATTGACCACAATCCCATCATCTGTTTTTTGATATGGTGCTTGTTCCTTATTACAAGAAGCTAAAAGCACTCCTGTCAACAAACCTAGATATAATCTACTTCTTTTCATTTTTTTTATATTTTCTTCCTTTTACGTTTTATTTTTTTGTTGTTACCAATATGCTTGCATCCTTTAATCCCTCGGATGACACATTGATTTTAATCTCACCTTCTTTTTTAGTTGCTTGAACTACCACTAAGCACTTTCCGTTTAATGCTTTATGTGAAGTTCCCTTAAACGATTCATGGTTGGTAGGATCTCCATTAGCTACCCCAACAATAGCTCCTTCTCCTTCAATTGAGAAATTCAACTGATTTTGAGCCGTTGGAACAAAATTGCCTTCAGCATCCACCACATCTACTGTAATAAATGATAAATCCTTACCGTCTGCCGAAATGCTGGTTCTATCTGCCGTCAATTTTACCGTAGCTGGTTCTCCAGCTGTTTTAATTTCTTTTTCTAAAACAACCTGACCATCTTTTCTTGAAACCACTTTTAGAGTTCCTGCTTCAAAAGGAACGCGCCACATAACATGCAAGTCATCCCCTTCTTTTTTCTTAACACCCTTAGATGTTCCATTAACGAACAATTCCACCTCATCGGCATGGTTGTAATATGCCCAGACATCTACCGAATCTCCTTCTGTATAATTCCAATGCGGAAAAATGTGAAGCACATCGTTATCGGTCCACTCGCTTTGGTACATGTAATACACGTCTTTTGGAAAACCGGCCAAATCCACAATTCCGAAGTAAGAACTTCTGGATGGCCACACATAAGGTGTTGGTTCACCTATGTAATCAAAACCTGTCCAGATATACAATCCTGAAAGGAAATCGTATTTTTTCATGATTTTCCAAGTTTCCTCATGGGTTGAGCCCCAAGGCGTGCTTACTTGATCGTAGGCCGAAACCGTATTTCCTGGATTTCCACTATCAAATGGAATATCCCAGCGAACGGGCCACCTTTTTAAGGTATCAGATTTGGCATCATAATATCCTCTTGTCTGCAAACCAGAAGTCGTTTCTGTTGCAATAAAGGGCGTGTTCGGGAAATTTTGTTGGTGATATGGAAATGTGTTGTGTGCATAATTATATCCAATTAAATCCAAGACACCAGAAGCTGCTAAGGGATTTAAACTGGCCTTTTCCACATCAAATTGAGTCGTTACATTAGCATTGGGCATGTTTACCGGAGGATTCATAGCTACGGTAATAGGTCTCGTGGTATCCAAAGATTGCACAATTGCCTTTAGCTCCTTGGCTGTAGCAACCCCTTGTTCGTTCCATTGCTCCTGAATCTCATTACCTACACTCCACATAAAAATACTAGGATGGTTACGGTCACGAGTGATAAAATCTTCCAAATCCTTTTTATGCCACTCTTTCCAAACGCTTGCATAGTCATGCTCTGTTTTGTTATTGTTCCACATATCAAATGATTCATCCATGACGATAAAGCCCATTTGATCACATAAATCCAATAATTCAGGA
This sequence comes from Mangrovimonas futianensis, assembly GCF_021245805.1. NCBI lineage: Bacteria > Pseudomonadati > Bacteroidota > Flavobacteriia > Flavobacteriales > Flavobacteriaceae > Mangrovimonas > Mangrovimonas futianensis. The sequence goes on along the minus strand of NZ_JAJJNF010000009.1, from coordinate 25,382 downwards.
GTGGGTGGATTGTGAGCCGTTCTGATACCATTAACGCCCATCTCTTTCATAATTTGAAGTTGGCGCTCAATGGCTCTATAATTGATGGCGGCACCAAGAGGTCCTAAATCGTGGTGCATACATACGCCTTTAATTTTCACTTGTTCTCCATTCAAAATAAACCCTCTTTCTAGGTCAAATTGGAATGATCTTATTCCGAAGGGTGTTTTATAAGTATCTATAACAGCACCGTCTACCTTAATGTCGGTAACGGCTGTGTAAAGTGTTGGTTGGTCTACAGACCAGAATTTTGGTTTCTCAACGGTTAAGTCTTGAGAAATACTTTTGTTTTCGTTTTGATTGATTGTTAATTCTGAAGTATTAGAAGTTACCTCTTGACCACCGTGCATAATGGTGGTAGTAATTGTAGCCGTTTTTGACTCCTTGTATTGATTGGCAACTTTAATTTCTAAAGCCACCTTAGCTGATTCCTGACTTACCTCAGGAGTTGTAATATAAGTTCCCCATGATGCTACATGGAGTTTATCTAAAGATTTTAACCATACGTTCCTGTATATACCCGATCCAGAATACCATCTAGAATTGGGTTGGTTAGAATTATTGGCTTTTACCAATATCTCGTTGGTTTCCCCTTCTGGATTTAAAAATGGCGTTAATTCATATTCAAAAGAAATATATCCATTTGGTCTGTTACCTAAAAAATGGCCGTTGATCCAAACGTCACTATCCATGTAAACACCATCAAATTGTATGAATAACTGTTTGTTGGTGCTTTCTGTTTTAAATGATTTTTTATACCATCCCATGCCTCCCGGAAGATAACCTCCTCCTAAATCGGCAGGATTGTCTTGGCTAAATGCCCCTTCAATGCTCCAATCATGAGGAAGGTCTAATTTTCTCCAATCTTTTGATTGGGCTGCCTTTAAAGAATCACCTAAGTAAAAAGACCATCCATCAGAAAACGGAATATTTCTTTCTGAAACTTGATGTAAATCTTGCTTTTCAGTACATGAAATAAACAGAAATAAACCGCTTAAAATCATGTAAAATTTAATATAAGAAAAGGAGCTAGACACTATAAAAATCTTAGTTTTTTCATTTTTTTAAATAGGTAAGAAGCAGTTTTGAGGCTGCTTCTTACCAAAATATTTAACCATATAACCTCATTCATTAAGAGGCTTAAAATTCTTTAATTAATACACGGTTATACTTTCCACAGTAGCAGAAACAGCTTCTAAATCTGTTATATCTGTTGCCATACCGGCAACATCTATTACAAATACAATCACCCCCTCTACTAAAGTACCTGGATCATAAGAAACAGTATAAGTTCCATCTCCGTTAACTGTAATTGCACTTCCATTTCCATTTGGATTCCAATCAGAATCCGCATAATACATGGAAGCATTATAAGAACCTACAGCTCCTGCATTCAAAGTAATTCCACTCAATGTAAAAGTTACTTCAACTGATTCAAAGGAAGCCAAGTCTGCAGTGTTTAGTCCTGGATCATTAAAGGTGGAACCAAATTCATTGTAAATTTCCAATCTTAAGTTTCCATTTCCTTCCAAATCACCATAGACAAGCTTGGAATTATCGAAGGGTACATCTGTACCTTCATTTCCACCGCCACCACCTGAAGAGTTGCCAACATTTGGCACTAGGTGGTAAGCCATATATTCTGTTCCTTCGGCATTGATAGCTCCAAGCCACATATCAGAAATATTTCCGCTGGCATCTGTTGAAATATCAAGAATTCTTAACTGATTATTAGCATCAGCTGAAAAACTTGCCCAATTAATTACTGTAAAAGTTGGTACACCCACACTGAAAGAATAGATACCAGAACCATTAATTGAATAGGTTCCTTCAGTTACAGATCCATCAGGTGTTAAGAAAATTACTGAGTTGTCTTGTGAGTCCATAATCATGGAAAAATCTCCATAAACTTCAGGATCTGGTGTTCCTAACCAATCTGGATAATCCTCTGGTGTTTGCCATCCATTTAGCATGGAACCATTTAATCCTGCCCAATCAAGTGGATTACTTTCAGATAATTTCCATTCAATAGCTGTAGTAGTAATTTGAGAAATAATATCCTCCCATCCATCAGGAAGTGTTGGTTCTTCAGGACCTGTTTCTTCAGGAACCCAGTTATCACTATACTCTTGAGAAATAAAATTGAACGATAGCATTGCTGGGTCACAGTCTCTAATTACACCTAACTGCATTGTATCTTCAGTAAGTGACAGAATAACCAATGAGTTCCAATTACTTACACACTCTTCATAAATAGCATCATGCAGAATGGTAGCGTTTGAAGTTGTTAAAGTATGATTATCCTTATCTAAATAATATGTTCCTGATTGTTCTCCATATTGAGGCAGTGTAAGATGGTTTACAGTCATGTACGGTCCTCCTTCTAGACTGAATGTCATCTCACCAAAATCTGCTGGTCCAGAGAATCCCCATCCTTGAATACTATTTAGGTCTGGAGACCAATTCCAACAATCATCTCCATAACAACCGTCTTCTCCTCCTTCTAACCATCCATTATCGGTGCCATAGAAGAACATTGGACCAACAAAATACTTAGATACCCCTTCTGCATCAACATCCAATAACCATGTTTTAGAATTTCCAACTCCTCCAGAGAGCATGGTCCATAATGGATCGTTAACATAATTCAGGTTATCTTCTGTAACTGTTATAACAATAGGTTCAGCCTCTACGATACCACCATCGGTTACGGCAGAAAATTGAATGGTGTAATCTCCTGCAAAAGCATAATGAATTGTATCGATTGCTCTGTTTGAAATTCCTGTTTCATAATCCCAAACAGGAACAGTCTCTGGAGTATTGTTCCTTAAAATAACAGTATTACCCCCTGCATCTATAGAATAGTCTTGAACTACAGAGAAGTTAAGTTCTGAAGGATCTAGTTTCCTTCCCAGCTCGTGATCGTCTTCACTACAAGAGGCAAAGGAAACCAGGACCCCGATTAACATAAATATTTTAAAAATTCTTTTCATAATTCTAATCTTTAATTAGTTAATTACCATCCAGCATTTTGCTGTAATACATTACCTGACAATGTAATTTGTGTGTTCGGAATTTGAGAAAGCCCTTGTGTTGCTTGGAAATTAGCGCCAGAAATAATTTTTGTTTCTTCAATACTACCCGTTAAAACGGTTGTATTTTCTTCAAGTTCTGATGCCGCAACGCCCAGACCTTGACGCATTAAATCCCAATATCTTATTCCCTCAAGAGCAAATTCTAAATGTCTTTCTTTTAATAAATTTTCAGCAGTTACTGCAAGTGGTGTAAAGTTATTACCGTAAGCACGTTGTCTTACTTGATCAAAGTAACTTTGAGCACTTCCACTACCTAATTCGGCAGCCATCAATAAAACATCTGAATATCTAATTGCAAAGTAATCTTGGAACTGTTCAATTTGGAAATCTCCAGTTGCTACAATTTGCGTCGTACTTACCAAGTTTCCTGATTCATCATAGGCAGACATAGGTGTATATTTCTTGTTATAATAACCTGTATACTCTCTTTGTCCTTCTTGATTATCAAATGGAATTTCCTCTTCATCTACACCTATAACGGTAGCAAAACGTCTAGAATCTCCTTCATTGTATAAGTCATACAATTTTTGGGTGGCGGTTATTCCCCAACCATTCCCGTAAGGGAAACTCATAAACTCACGCATCCCAAATAAAACCATCCAATGGTTACCGTCTGTATTTCCGTTATAATCACTAGTATAAGTATATTTAATAGAAAATACAATTTCCTCATTACTTTCACCTGCATAGGTAGATCCGTCTTCCGTTGTACTAGCAGCAGGCCATAGATTTGCAAAATCAGAAACCAAACCATGTCCGCTAGATGCAATAACATCTTCCATATGTTGTAAAGCTTCACTTTGAGAAACTAATCCCACTAAATCAGACTGTCCATAATATCCAGTATAATATAAATAAACGCGACCTAACATGGCTTTAGCCGCCCATCTTGTAACGCGACCATTAGGTACTGAATTATAACTTTCCGCTGGAATATTTTCTGCAGCATAAAGTAAATCCTCAGCGATTACAGCATAAACTTCATCTGGGTCTGCTTGAGGTAGATTCTCTGTTGAAGGCTCTGTCAATAAAGGAATGTGACCCCATAGGCGTACCATGTCAAAATAAAGGTAGGCTCTAATAAAACGGGCTTCACCTACATAACGATTTCTTAAGGCTTCATTATCAGTCCAATCTATTTGATCGATTCTTTGTATTAACACATTACAACGATATAGCGCTTGATAGTATTTGATCCAAGTATCATTGTACAAATCCTGATAGGCAGGAGCCACACTCATATCAAACTCATCAATAGCTTGATAATCTGGGTTATCAGAATATCCCAGTCCACTAAAACAGTCATCAGACATCACTTCTGATGCCGTATAAAATGTTCTGCCAGAAGCACCAGTAACCACTTGTAGGCCATCATAACATCCTATCAATGCAGAATATGCATGCTCAGGAATTTGGTAAAAGCTTTCGTCTGTTGTATCGGTAATTGGCGCTGTATCTAAAAAGTCATCGCCGCATCCCCATACAAGCATTCCTAAAGCAACTAAATATAAATTAATTCTTTTCATGATTCAATTTTTAAAATTTAAAGTTTACCCCTAACATATAGGTTCTAGGTCTTGGGTAATACCCAACATCCACTCCAGATGAAAAGTTGTAATTTCCATCTGAAATTCCAAATCCTACTTCTGGATCCATACCATCGTAACTAGTGAAGGTGTAAAGATTCAAAACAGAAGCATAGATTCTTAATTGTTCTGCAAAGAAAGTCTTGCTCTTAATACCCTTTGCTATGTCATAACCAAGAGTAACAGTACTAATTCTTAAAAAATCACCATCGTGTACAAAAATATCTGAGAACTGGTTATAATTTCTATTATCAACAGTTACTCGGGGTAAGGTATTAGAAGACCCCGGTCCATGCCAACGGTCTAAAATAGCTCCTGTCCAGTTTTGATTTGCTCCCGTATTTCGATACGACTGTACAATTTGGTTTCCTGCTACGCCGTTTGCTTGCATTGCAAAGTCAAAGGCCTTATAATTGAATCCAAGAGAGAATCCATAAGTGAAATCAGGATTAGGATCTCCTATTTCTGTTCTATCATCTCCATTAATAACACCGTCACCATTGTGATCTACATAAATTAAATCTCCTGGTTGCGCATCTGGCAATAATAATTCACCATTAGAATTCACATAGTTATTCACATCTGCTTCTGTTTGGAAGACACCTGCAGTTTCATATCCCCAAAAATATCCTAAAGGATGTCCGTCCTCAGCTCTATAAAATTCCTGAGAATTATCCCAAAGTTGGTTATTTAACCCGTGAATAATGCCATCCTCGGTTGGAATTTCACCAACTTCATTTTTGTTGTAAGCACCGTTAAAACTAAAGTTATAACTAAAGTCGTCACCTATATCACCATTGTAACCTAATACGACTTCAACACCAGAGTTAACTACACTTCCTCCATTGATATATGGTGCCTCAGCACCTGCGATTGCAGGAATTGGAGCCAATACTAACCAATCTTTCTGTTCTTTACGGTACCAATCGAAAGCAAGGGTTAATTTAGAATTGAAGAATCTGGCATCAAAACCAAAATCCAATTCTTCTGCTGTTTCCCATTGCAATTCAGAGTTTGGTAATCTGTAGGGATACGCTCCTGGAGTTAATACGCCTTCTTCATCTCCAAAACTGTAATTGGTATTTTGAGTTCTTACTAAACCAAGGAATTGGAAATTACCTACATTTTGGTTACCCACTTGTCCCCAACTTCCTCTAAGTTTCAAATAATTCATCCAATTTTCTACACCTCCCATAAAATCTTCTCTAGAAATAACCCAACCGGCTGAAACTGATGGGAAATAACCCCAACGATTCCCTCTAGCAAATTGAGAAGAACCATCCGCTCTAAAAGTGGCATTTAAAAGAAGTTTTCCTTTATAGTTATAATTTAAACGGCCAAAATAAGACATTCTTTTACTAATTGGATTTGGTCCACCTGAAAGTGAAATTTGAGTACCGTCTGCATTCGTTGCATTGCTTAACCAAGCATGATTTAAATCATCATAGATTAAATCCACATTTGAACCAGACATAAAGTGACCATCATATTTAAAGGCCTCAGTACCTAACATGGTTTCGAAGTGGTGATCTTCTCCCAAATCAAAATTATAGGTCAATAAATTAGTCCATATCATGCTTTTACCTTTACTCATGTTTTGGTTTACACTTCTTAAGTTACTAAATGCATAGATGGATAATTCATAAATAGGTGAAAAACTGTGTCCTTGACTCGCATAATAGTCAATACCTAAATTGGTTCTGAAATTCAATCCTTTAGCTAGTTCAAAATCGAAATACACATTACCAATCAATTTCTGGGTATCACTTTCGTTTTGATTGGAATAAACCATTTGAGCATATGGATTAGACACACCTTGCAACCAAGGTTCACTATATCCTGTTGAATTAAAATATGCGCCATTGGCATCATACATTGGGAATAATGGGTTTGTCTGGAAAGCACCTCTCAAAGAGTTGTTATACTGATTACCAACACCTATACCATTATTGTTAATCCAAGCGAAGCTAAAGTTTTCACCAAACTTTATTTTGTCTTTATACAATTTGTGCTCAGAGTTAAACCTAAAATTGTATCTCTCATAATAGGAGTAATCTTTTCCTCCAACAATACCAGCTTGATTTAAGTAAGAAAGTGATGACGAATAAGTAGACATTTCATTTCCTCCTGTAACACCCAAGGTATAGTTTTCTGTTGGTGCAGTTGTAAACATTTCGTCCATCCAATCGGTACCAGCTCCAGCATTGGCAATATCCTCATCTGAAAACTGTCTTGCTAATCCAGAATTGATTCTCGACTCATTAATAATCGTCATATACTCAGGAGCATTAAGCATGTCAATTTTTTTAGCTAAAGTCTGAACCCCATAAAACTGATCAAAAGTGATTTGGGTTTTTCCTTCTTTACCCTTTTTAGTAGTTACCAAAACCACACCATTGGCAGCCTGTGAACCATAAATAGCTGCAGAAGCAGCATCCTTTAACACCGAGATGCTTTCAATGTCTGCGTTATTAAGATACGAAATATCTCCCGTTTGCACTCCATCAACAACATACAAAGGTGCATTGCTCCCTGCAGAACCCAATCCACGTATCACAACGTTCATAGATTCTCCTGGCTGACCAGAGGTTGAAGTAATTTGCACCCCTGCTGCTTGCCCTTGCATTGCTTGAAGTGCGTTAGTCGTACTTTGCTTTTGAAGAGCCGCTCCCTCAACTTGAAGATTGGCACCCGTAGTTAGTTCTTTCTTTTGAACACCATATCCAACAACCACTACTTCACCAAGTGCTTCAACACTAGCTTCAATTTGAATGGTTAAAGTTGTTTGGCCATTGACTTCCACATCGAGTGTTGAATACCCTATGTAGCTTACCTGCAAAACAGCATTAGATGGTACTTCTAAAACGAAGTTTCCATCAAAATCTGTTGAAGTTCCCTTGGTTTGATCTCCCCTTAAGATTACCGAAGCACCTGGGACTGGCATGCCATCAGAGGCATCTGTCACTGTACCCGAAACCGTAATATTTTCTTGCGCAAAACCCGTTTGAGAGCCGAGGACAAAAAAGAATACTACAGCAAAAAAGGTGAAAAACCTTGTAGATTCATAAAATTTACTTCTCATAATGAAAAAAGTTAGTTAAATACTTATTGTTTGAGTTTGAAATAGTCTAATAAGCGTTTGCAATGATTTGCTCATACAATTCTTGCTTACCACTTATAATTTTTGGTTCTCCATTGGCTCTGGCAATTTTACTTAAGTCTTCTAAAGAAAGGTCTCCTTTTTCAAACTTGGCTCCATTACCTGAGTCAAAAGATTCATATCGTTCTTTTCTTAATTTTAAATAGTCTGTATTCTTAAGAATTTCGTCAGCACAAATTAATCCTCGAGCAAATACATCCATTCCTGCTATGTGTGCGATAAATTTATCTTCTAAATCGGTTGAATTTCTTCTCACTTTAGCATCAAAATTGATACCTCCGCCTTGAATACCTCCACCTTCTAATATGACTAACATAGCTTGGGTGATTTCATAAACATTGATTGGGAATTGATCGGTATCCCATCCGTTTTGATAGTCACCTCTATTAGCATCAATACTTCCTAAAAGACCAGCATCAACAGCTACTTGAAGTTCATGTTGGAAGGTATGACCTGCCAAAGTCGCATGGTTTACTTCCAAGTTTAACTTGAAGTCTTCCTGCAATCCATATTTATTAATGAAGCCAATAGAAGTAGCTGCGTCAAAATCATATTGATGCTTCGTAGGCTCCATAGGTTTTGGCTCAATCAAGAAAGTTCCGTTAAAACCTTCCTTACGTGCATAATCTCTACACATAGTTAGAAATCTAGCCAAATGGTCTTGCTCACGCTTCATATCGGTATTCAAAAGGCTCATGTACCCTTCTCTACCTCCCCAGAACACATAGTTCTGTCCGCCTAGTGCAATGGTAGCATCTATAGCCAATTTTGCTTGTCCACCAGCATAAGCAACCACGTCAAAGTTTGGATTGGTAGAAGCACCGTTCATAAATCTCGGATTTGAAAAAAGGTTTGAAGTACCCCATAATAATTCAATTCCGGTATCCGCTTGTTTTTGTTTCGCATAATCAACCATATGCTGAATTCTGGTTTCAAACTCAGCTAAAGTTGGAGCTTCATCTACTAAATCGACATCATGAAAACAATAAAATGGAATACCCAGTTTGCTCATAAATTCAAACCCTGCATCCATTTTTAATCGTGCTCTTTCTAAAACGTTTTCGGAATTGTCCCAAGAAAAAGTTTCAGTTTGCTTACCAAAAGGATCATCTCCTTTATTACATAGTGTATGCCAATAAGCCATTGCAAATCGCAAATGCTCCTTTAAAGTCTTACCAGCCACTACGCGGTTTTCATCATACCACTTAAAGGCCAAAGGGTTATCGCTCTCTCTGCCTTCATACTTTACAGCATCGATTCCCTTAAAAAAACTTTGTAACGTTGTTGTATTCATAATCTTAATCTTGAATTTTAATTTGTTCTTTCCAATGTTGATAAACATCTTGATATTGATTCACCAAATTTCTATTTGGCTCTAACTCTTCCATTAATTTAATATTCCCAAAAGCTTCCTTTAAGGAGTTATAATAGCCCCAACCATAAGCTGCTCCTCTTGCTGCACCATCAGCACCTGAAGTTTCATATAGGTTTAAAACGGTATTGGTTGTGTTTACAAAAATCTCCCGGAATAAAGGGCTTAAAAACAGATTGGCATAAGAAGCCTTAACTGAATTTCCAGATGCACCAATGGATTTCATTACATCAAAGCCATAATTCATGGCAAAAACAATCCCTTCACAGGCAGCTCTTACCACATGTTCTGGTTGATGAATATTGAAGTTTAAGAATTCAATACCTGAATTCACTTCCTTATTATCAAAAATGCGCTCTACGCCATTTCCAAATGGATAAAATCTCAATCCCTCACTACCTAACGGTGCTTTGGTAGCTAGATCGTTAAGTAGGTCATAAGGTATCGGAGCTGTGGCTCCAACGGACATCAATTTTCTTAGCCATTGGTATAGAATACCAGACCCATTGATACATAAAAGCACACCATTACGTTTATGCTCTTTTGTGTTGTTCACATGAAGAAATGTATTGACTCTATTGTTTTTATCGAAGGCATCTTGATCGGTTACCGAATAAATAACTGCAGAAGTACCAGCATTGGCACCTACCTCACCAGGATTTAAAACCTGCAAAGACAAGGCATTATTAGGTTGGTCTCCTGCTCTATAAGTTACTTTAACTTGCGTGTTCAATCCTAATTCTGAAGCTACCTTGGAGTCAATAATTGCTTGATGTCCAAATGTGGGCACAACCTCAGGAATTAGTTTTTCAGATAGTCCCATCCCATTCAAAATATCATTAGCTAGACCGCCTTCCTTGAAATTCCATAAGGCGGCTTCAGAAAGTCCAGAAGTACTAGTCTGGGCAACACCGGTAAACTTAGCTGCAATAAAATCACCAGGAAGCATCATATAAGCAGCCTTTTCAAAAATTTCAGGTTGATTTTCTTGAACCCATTTTAATTTGGATGCTGTGAAATTTCCAGGGCTTCCTAATATTTGATTTTGACAGGCATCAACACCAATGGTTTGATACCATTGCCTTCCAATTTCAGCCGCACGTCCATCACACCATATAATTGAAGATCTTACAGGCTCTAAATTTTCATCCACCAAAACCAATCCATGCATTTGATAACCAATGCCAATTCCCTGAATTTTACTGATATCAATTCCTTCCTGATGCTTTAACTTTAAAATGCCATCTTTAATGTATTGCCACCATAAATTAGGGTCTTGTTCTGCCCACCCAGATTGAGGTGAAAGAATAGGTGTTTCAAAATCAGGAACCGTAATTGCTTTTATTTCCAATCCAATTTCAGCATTGAAAACTGATAGTTTAATGGATGAACTGCCTATATCGACACCTAAAAAATACATTCTTAACTATTTATTGTTTTTATCCCACAATTGCTCCATTTCCTCCAGGGTTTTCCCTTTTGTCTCTGGCACAAACTTCCAAATGAAGAGTGCCGATAAAATGGCCATAAATCCATAAATCCAATATGAAAAGCCATTATGGAACAATTCGGTTAATTTTATATTATTATTCATCATAGGGAAGGTCCATGAGACCACTAAATTGGCCAACCACTGTGCAGCCACAGCAACGGCAAGCACTCCCTTAATTTTATTAGGGAAAATTTCTGAAAGCAACACCCAGGTTACAGGCCCCCAAGACATGGCAAAAGCGGCTATATAACCCAACATAAATAAAAGTGAAGCGATACCGGTAGATTGCATAAACAAAGAGAAACCAAGACCTATCATACTAATGGCCATAACCACACTTCCTATCAACATCAATTTCTTTCTTCCAAAATTATCTACCGTAAAAATGGCTAACACTGTAAACAACAAATTAATAGCTCCTACAATGATGGTTTGAAGCATGGAAGCATCGGTCTCCATACCCATGCCCTTAAAGATTTCAGGAGCATAATACAACACCACATTAATACCAACAAACTGTTGGAATACCGACAACAAGATTCCGATGATTACTATACCCCAACCATAGGTAAGCCAATGCGCTTTCTTCTGATTAAATGAATTTTTAATTTCCTGAATGATTTTCAAGGCTTTTTCCTTACCATTCAACTTGGTAAGAACCTCTACCGCGTCTTCGTCATGACCTTTCATCACTTGGAACCTTGGCGTTTTTGGCACCAAAAACAAACAAACTAGAAACAGTATCGCTGGAACATTTTCTGAGAGGAACATGTTTCTCCAACCGATAGTATTAATCCACTCAGCCGTTTGACCTTTAACGATAAAATAATTTACAAAATAGACGATAAGCATCCCACCTACTATGGCAAACTGATTAAAGGAAACCAATTTCCCTCTTATATTGGCTGGCGCCATTTCTGCTATATATAAAGGAGATAGCATACTAGCTAATCCCACTCCAATTCCTCCAATAATTCTAAAAATTATAAAAGAGGTAAGGGCGTTACCCCCAAAGACATTCAAACTATCTGGATATCCAGACCCGCAGGCTGAAATAATAAATAAAACCGCAGCTATTAACAAGCCATTTCGACGACCGATTGAGTTGGCTATTTTGTCTCCCATTGATGCCCCTATGATACACCCTACAAGGGCACTACTTACCATAAAGCCAAAAATCGAGTTCTTTAAATTATCAGTTAATCCATCTGAAGAATTCAAAAACCCGAAATAATAAAAGGCACCAACAATGAAGAAAAACAATACGACAATTATGGTTGCTGTCTTTTTATTATAAAACTTATAGATAAAAGAGCTGAGTAACCCAAAAATAGTCAGCAAACATAATGTCAAGATAATTTTAAAATGAAAAATAGATTGTGTTGCCATTTCAACACTGGAATCCAAGGCTTTTACAAAAAATGTTTCAAGCGCCCCTACAGCTCCAGAAATAACTGCTGTATCATACCCAAATAACAATCCCCCCAAACTTGCTACAATGGTAATTAGGTAGGTAGATTTTAAACTTTGAGAGGTAGCATTCATATTTATTGTCATTTAAACCATATCTTATGGTTAATTTGACTACAAGTTTACGAAGGATTTTTCATTTTGACAATTATTTCAATTGTTTTTTTAAGATTTCTTTAAATAATTCTATAGTTTTTATTAACACCATAAATTTCAACTACCTTTTTCTTACAATCTCAACATAATCCTTGTTAATAATTAAACAATTATCGACCTTTGAATGATTTTTAAAAAGGGTTTTTCTGCATGAAGTGAGCACTTAAATCTTATAAGTCTATATTTACCTTTATTTAATAAAATGATTTTCAAGAAATTTTTTGATGAGGAATCTGGTAAGATCATAGAAAGTTCTGTGATGAATGCCATAACAATTGACTGTGTGATTTTCGGATTTGACAAGGGATCCTTAAAGGTTTTGTTAATTGAACATGCTGAAGGGATTAGTAAAGGAAAATGGGCTCTGCCTGGTGGATGGATAAAAGAAGAAGAAAGTATTGATCATGCAGCACAACGCTTGTTAAAAGAACTAACAGGATTAAGCAACATCTACCTAGAACAATTAAAAGCCTTTGGAGAACCAGATCGTTTCCCCTTAGGCAGAGTTATTACTATAGGTTATTATGCCCTCATTAAAATTGACGATTTTGATATTAAAGCTGGTTTCACAGCATCTGATGTCAAATGGTATAACATTAAAGATGTTCCTGAGCTTATTTACGACCACAACACGATTTTAAATTACAGCCTCAAACACTTAAGGAATAGAGTAAAACAGGCTCCTATCGGGTTTAATCTTCTCCCTAAAAAATTCACGCTCCTGGAACTCATGCAGCTGTATGAAGAAATACTAGGTATTGAATTAGATAAATCAAATTTTAGAAGAAAAATACTAAGAATGAAGTTGTTGCAAGTGTTGGATGAAAAACAAAAGGACGTTTCTCATCGGGCCGCTAAATTGTATCGATTTGATTATGATATTTACAAAAAATTGACCCAAAAAGGATTCAATTTTGAAGTTTAAGTTTAATTGCTTCTAATTTTCGCCTTTGAGTGATTTTAAAGACGAATTCTAAATTCTCTTTTGGCAAACAAATTTTATCTCCATTCACAAAAATTCTATTTCTACTATTCGGTTAAAACCTCTAAACCATGAAGCTAAAAAAAGTAGAGACTGAATGTTTATGGTTTTTTTAAAGTAGTTCACTTTAAAAAAAATAAGAAAAGAGACTCCTTGTTATTTATCTTTTAAAAAACTAGAGTAACGCTTAAGTCCTTTTTACCGCTTGATTTAATGGATTTTCAAAAAGCCAGCAATTAGAAATGGAGCAGTCCTTCCCTTTTACGTATCTTTATATTATGTAGACTATAACTTTTAACGATTAAATCTTTAGCCATGACAAAAACTAAAATAGCATTGGTAACTGGAGGAAGTAGAGGCCTAGGCGAAAACATGGCCCTATCCCTAGCCCAAAAGGGACTGGATGTAATTCTTACCTTTAATCAAAATTCAGAAAAAGCGGATGACGTTGTTAACCGAATCAAACAACTAGGACAAAAGGCAGCTGCCATTCAATTAAACGTTAGTGCTCCCTCTTCATTCAACAAATTCTTTGATCAAGTACAAGAACATTTGAAAGTGACATTCCATTCTGAGAAATTTGACTTTCTAATTAACAATGCCGGTGTTGGCACTTACAGTTCCTTTATGGAGACTACGGAAGAACAACTTGACCACATGTATCAAATTCATTTTAAGAGCGTATTTATGCTTACTCAAGCAGCACTTCCCATAATGAATAATGGTGGTGGCATTGTTAATATTTCTTCCGGTTTAACGCGATTTGCCATTAGTGGATATGCAGCCTATTCCTCCATGAAAACAGCCATCGAAACCTTAAGTAAATATCAAGCAAAGGAATTAGGAGAAAGAAAAATCAGATGCAACGTAGTGGCCCCTGGGGCCATCGAAACCGATTTTGGTGGTGGCGCTGTAAGAGACAATCAAGATTTGAATGCCTTTATCGCATCAAATACAGCTTTAGGACGCGTGGGTTTGCCAGATGACATAGGAAGCGTTGTGGCATTTCTTTGCACCGAAGACGCCAAATGGATTACCGCACAACGAATAGAAGTCTCTGGCGGACAGATGATTTAGTTGGTTGAAAATTTAAAAAAATAAAGTTTTAGGTCCTTTAACAATAACCGGTCATTAATTACGGTATAAGCAAAAATCAAAAGCTTAAATATCAATTTGTTAATAACATATTGATAATTACTTATAAAATGCATAAATCATATCGATAATTTAGTACTTTTATACTTACAAAAACTCCCTTTTAGTAAAAACGAGAAGATTTCACTTATGAATAGAATCCTATGCCTATGTGTGATGTTGCTTTTGGGTATCCAATGGTCATATTCTCAAGAACCAGAAAGAAAGCATATTGTAAAAAAAGGGGAAAGTATTTTAGAAATAGCCAACACTTATTATGTCACTCCCTATGACATATTTCAATTGAATCCAGGCGCTTCTGATGGCATTAAGGAGGGCATGGAACTCAAAATACCTAAATCCAAAGTCAATAAAACTGAAATTGCAACTCCTGAGATTCAAGAACTCAAAAAGATAACTTATAAAGTAAAATCAGGAGATACAAAATATAGCTTAGCAAAGAATTTTGGAATCAGTATTGCTGAATTAGAATCGCAAAATCCACAGATTGTTCCAACGCTGATTGCTGGACAAACTTTAACCGTTCAAACTGACAAAGCAATTTCTTCTCCAAGCAAACCTAAATCAACAACCTATGTTGTTAAAACCGGTGATACCAAATTTAGTCTTGCTGAGAAATTTGGGATGACCATTGAACAATTGGAAACCTTAAATCCTCAAACTAAAAAATCGTTAAAGGTAGGTCAAGTTTTAACTTTTGACCAAACCAAATTAAAAGAATCTGATACAAACACAGCTTCCTCAGTTGTAAATCAACCTACCAAAACTGCTCCTACACAAGTTGAGCAACCACAGAAATATATCTCATACACCGTTAAACCAAAAGAAACGCTCTATGGCTTATCAAAAGCGGCCGAGATGAGTATTCCAGAATTTTTAAAGTTGAATCCTTCTCTTTCAAATGGTGTGAAAATTGGTGAGGTCATTAAAATGCCAGCTCATATTCAGGTCGGTGGCAATACCACTTATGAAACAGATCCTGAATATGTTAATCCTAACATTAAATACACTGATTTAACCAAAAATCTGGATAAGAATCAAAAGAAAAAGGTAGCATTTGTACTTCCTTTTTCCAAAGGCGAATTTAAAAATTTAAGTAAATCTGGATCAACTTCTACAGCAGACTCATTAACAAAAAACAATGTTGCCTTCTATGAGGGTGCTTCCATAGCTTTGGATTCTCTGAAGAATTTAGGTTTGTCATTAGATTATGAATTGGTGACCTCCATTAAGGATACGGATTCTAAAAGCATCAAAGCTTTCATTAAAAAATCTGATTTAGAAGATTATCAATTGGTTTTCCTTCCTTATTTTGATGACCAGTTTGTCACTACTCTGGATGAGTACCTGAATGACTCACCCATTGTAACTTTAACAAATTCCAACGCATTCCAAAATAAATCAATAATTGAATCCGTACCATCCGAAGAAACCCAAGCCAAAGTATTATTAAAATACATCAACTCATTAAACGCTAATGTTTTGGTTATTCATGATTCCGATAGGGTATCTAACAAAACATTAATTTCCTCGGAGTTATCAAACCCTACTTATTTTGAAATATCGGGTAATGGATTAGTCGATAATAACAAACTAATTGCATCCTTAAAGAAAGATGTAAAAAACATTATTTTACTCAATACCAACCAAACAAAGGTATACTTAAACGTTACGACACCTTTGCTAGCCGAATCATCAAAGAATTTCATTCAACTTGCTGTTCTGACACAAAAAGATTTGCCAAATGAGGTAGAAGTTTCTAAAATGCGTTATAAGGTCTTGAATTTATTATACCCCTCATTGGAACCCTCGGAACCCAATTATGCCGAAAGAATTTTTGAATTAAAATACAAACAGGTTTTTGGATCAACTCCTACCCTTGTCTCTAAGTACGGCTTTGATACCACCTTCGATACCCTTTTGCGCTATTTTCAAAAGGAAAATCAACCCAACATGAAGGATGTCTCGGAGCATAGCGCTTTAAAGTTTGAATACGAAAAGAATTCAGGGGAAAATTATAAAAATAATGGTGTATATATTCTTAAATTTGACTCAAATTCGGACCGAAGCAAAGTGAAATAAGGTTTCAGAATTAAATCAAAAACCAACTAAATAAAAAATCTTTACTATAATTGTAATAAAGATTTAGCGCTAACTAGCTAAGATCAATGAAAAAAAGTACGCACCCATTCTTTTATAACCACCTACTTTTTTCTTTAGGACTGATCTTCCTATGGAGCAGTATCGCATTTTCCCAATGCCCAACTATTAACGATAATTCCCAGTCCTTTTGTGATATCGATTCACCAACCATAGCCGATTTGGTTGCTGTAGATAATGGTTCAGGTATCAATTGGTTTGACTCACCAACTTCAACTACACCATTAGCCTCTGATTTAGGATTAGAAAATGCCACGGTCTACTATGTTGATAATACAAACGGTGATTGCGGCAGTAGACAAGAAGTTACTATAACAATATATGGTGCACCAACAGGCTTAAATTTTCAAGGGGTTTGCGTCGATGACCTTTCAGAAGCAACAATCTCAGATTTGTTTGCAGTTGGAAATAATGTTCAATGGTATGCGGTTCCTAACGGAGGAGCTGCTTTAGCTCCTACGACCATTTTATCAGACAATACACTTTACTACGCAGATCAAGAAAATCCAGATACGGGCTGCAGAACCTCCCGACTATCTGTTTTGGTCAATGTAGGTTATGTACCTGTACCCTCAGGTGACGGCCTTCAATTCTTTTGTGGTACTCAGGACCCACCGCCTACAGTGGCGGACTTGGTGGCTTCGGGAAACAATAATTGGTATGCCACCAATTCTTCAGCTGTACCATTAGATTTAAATACACCATTAGTAGCTGGCGAAACCTATTATGCCACCACAGTGGACCCTCCTTGTGAAAGTGAAGATCGTTTAGAAGTAATTATTCAATTCGTACCACCCAATAATGCTGGTGAAAGCAATTCGTTGGAATTTTGTAACAATGGATTAAATACCATTGGCTCCATAGATCTTTTCACCTATTTAGGAGGCAATCCAGACACTAATGGGGAATGGAGTGGACCTGTTACAACCACTAACGATCACTTAGGAACCTTAAGTATGAATGGGTTAAACATTGGTAACAGCCCATATGTATTTACATATAATATTGATGATAATAATCCGTGTGGAACAACATCTGCGACTATCACAATAAGTATTTTACCCCCTCCAAATGCAGGAAATGATGGAGACATTACGGTTTGTTCTGATGGAACACCAGTAGATCTGTTTGATTATATTAATGGTAATCCAGATCTAGGAGGTACTTGGTCTCCACCTTTGAATAGTGGATCAAGTATTTTTGACCCGCAATTTGATTCCGCCGGAGATTATACATATACTGTTTCTTTGTTCCCTTGTGATGATGATACAGCAGTTATTTCTGTAACTATGACTCTGGAACCAAATGCTGGGAATAGCGCTTCTGTAGATATATGTTCTAATGATGACCCTATAGACTTGTTTACTGTTTTGGGCGGTACGCCAGATTTAGGAGGTACTTGGTCTCCAGCTCTTAACAGTGGTTCGGGATTATTTGATCCTACAATCGATGCTGAAGGAACTTATACTTATACTGTAGACGGTGCCCCTCCTTGCGGTTCGGCGTCGGCTTCGGTTACCATAGGTATCATTCCACCACCAGATGCTGGAACTAATGGTAGTGCCAATATCTGTGGAAATGATGACCCAATAGACTTGTTTACCCTTCTTGGAGGTACTCCAGATACTGGTGGTACATGGTCTCCCGTTCTTGCAAGTGGCACAGGACTTTTTGATCCAACCGTGGATGCTGAAGGAACATATACATACACCGTGGAAGGAACGGATCCTTGTGGACCCACTTCGGCTACTGTCACTATTTCTTTGGAAACACCTCCAAATGCTGGAACTAACGGCAGCGTTGACATTTGTCAAAATGATAGCCCAATTGACCTATTTACCGTTTTAGGTGGTACACCTGATCTAGGTGGTACATGGTCTCCAGCTCTTAACAGTGGTTCGGGATTGTTTGATCCTACAATCGATGCTGAAGGAACTTATACTTATACTGTAGGTGGAACAGATCCGTGTGGACCTGCCTCTGCTACTGTGACCGTCACTATCATTCCACCACCAAATGCTGGAACTGATGGTAGTGCTAATATCTGTGGAAATGATGACCCAATAGACTTGTTTACCCTTCTTGGAGGTACTCCAGATACTGGTGGTACATGGTCACCAGCACTTAACAGTGGTTCGGGATTGTTTGATCCAACGGTGGATGCTGAAGGAACCTACGCATACACCGTGGAAGGAACGGATCCTTGTGGTCCCACCTCGGCTACTGTGACTATTTCTTTGGAAACACCTCCAAATGCTGGAACTAACGGCAGCATTGACATTTGTCAAAATGATAGCCCAATTGACCTATTTACTGTTTTGGGTGGTACACCTGATGTAGGTGGCTCATGGTCACCGGCACTTAACAGCGGTTCAGGTTTGTTTGATCCTACAATCGATGCTGAAGGAACTTATACATATACTGTAGACGGAACAGATCCTTGTGGACCTGCCTCTGCTACTGTGACGGTTGCTCTTATTCCGCCACCAAATGCCGGAACTGATGGTAGTGCCAATATCTGTGGAAATGATGACCCGATAGACTTGTTTACCCTTCTAGGAGGTACTCCAGATACTGGTGGTACATGGTCTCCAGCTCTTAACAGTGGTTCGGGATTATTTGATCCTACAATCGATGCTGAAGGAACTTATACCTATACCGTGGAAGGAACTGATGCTTGTGGACCTGCTTCGGCTACTGTGACTATTTCTTTGGAAACACCTCCAAATGCTGGAACTAACGGCAGCGTTGACATTTGTCAAAATGATAGCCCAATTGACCTATTTACCGTTTTAGATGGTACACCTGATGTAGGTGGCACATGGTCTCCAGCACTTAACAGTGGTTCGGGATTGTTTGATCCTACAATCGATGCCGAAGGAACCTATACCTATACTGTAGTTGGAACAGACCCATGTGGTCCTGCCTCTGCTACTGTTACCGTCACCATCATTCCACCACCAAATGCTGGAACTGATGGTAGTGCTAATATCTGTGGAAATGATGACCCAATAGACTTGTTTACCCTTCTTGGAGGTACTCCAGATACTGGTGGTACATGGTCACCAGCACTTAACAGTGGTTCGGGATTGTTTGATCCAACGGTGGATGCTGAAGGAACTTATACCTATACAGTGGAAGGAACTGACACTTGTGGACCCGCTTCGGCTACTGTGACTATTTCTTTGGAAACACCTCCAAATGCTGGAACTAACGGCAGCGTTGACATTTGTCAAAATGATAACCCAATTGACCTATTTACCGTTTTAGGTGGTACACCTGATGTAGGTGGCACCTGGTCTCCAGCACTTAACAGCGGTTCAGGTTTGTTTGATCCTACAATCGATGCTGAAGGAACTTATTCATATACTATAGACGGAACAGATCCTTGTGGACCTGCCTCTGCTAATGTGACCGTCACTATCATTCCACCACCAAATGCCGGAACTGATGGTAGTGCCAATATCTGTGGAAATGATGACCCGATAGACTTGTTTACCCTTCTTGGAGGTACTCCAGATACTGGTGGTACATGGTCTCCCCTTCTTGCCAGTGGCGCTGGGTTGTTTGATCCAACAGTGGATGCTGAAGGAACTTATACCTATACCGTGGAAGGAACTGACGCTTGTGGACCTGCTTCTGCTTCGGTAACCATTTCGGTGGAAACGCCTGCTAATCCAGGTACAGATGCTTCCATAAATCTTTGTGAGCTTGATAATCCTATTGATCTATTTACAGTTTTGGGCGGTACACCTGATGTAGGTGGTACATGGTCACCAGCTCTTAACAGCGGTTCGGGATTGTTTGATCCCACAATCGACGCTGAAGGAACTTATACTTATACCGTAGCTGGAACAGACCCTTGTGGTCCTGCCTCTGCTACTGTGACAGTAACTATTATTCCGCCACCAAATGCCGGAACTGATGGTAGTGCCAATATCTGTGGAAATGATGACCCGATAGACTTGTTTACCCTTCTCGGAGGTACTCCAGATACTGGCGGCACATGGTCTCCCGTTCTTGCCAGTGGCACTGGATTGTTTGATCCAACGGTGGATGCTGAGGGGACTTACACGTACACTGTTTCTAACTCTTGCGGCACAGAAACCTCTGACGTTAACATAATCATTCAACCTATTCCTGATATTTCTGGAATGGTTTTATCTGCAGCTGATATTTGTTTAAATGATTCCAATACTGTTTTTATTTCGAATGCTGAATTTTTGGAAGATGGACCATATCAAATAAACTACACCTTATCAGGAGCCAATAATTCCAACGAGACAACTGATGTTGACATTTCTGATGGAAACGGAGAAATTATTATTCCTAATGACATTCTTATTAACTCAGGATCAACAGCATTTACGATTATCTATTTTATTCGCTCTACCGATGATTGTTCGGGTGATGTTACTTTAGTGGAGTCGGTAACTTTTAATATTGAAAATACCGCTACTCCAACTCTAGTTGACGGCGGGGATTATTTTTGTTCGGAAGATTCTCCTACTATTGAAGATTTAACATCCTTTGTTAACGAAAGTCCGATTGTTTGGTACGACGCACCAGACGGAGGAAACGTTATAACTAGCGAAACCCAATTAGAAGATGGAGAAACCTATTATGCTGCTATCTCATCACAAATGGGATGTGAAAGTAGATTGAGACTTGAGGTCACAGTTACCATTGAAAAATGCACTGAGGATTTGATTATTCCTGATGGATTTTCACCTAATGGGGACGGTATTAATGATACTTTTGATCTTGTAAACATAAGGGAACTATATCCCAATTTCGATATAGAAATTTATAACAGATACGGCAATCTATTATTTAAAGGAAATAGTAGCACTCCTAACTGGGATGGAACTTCAAAGGAAGGAACAACTTTAGGAAATGGAGAACTTCCAAATGGTGTTTATTTCTATATTTTAAATTTTAATGATGGTCAGACAGATAGTATTCAAGGTCGAGTCTATCTTAACAGATAACATTTTTATGGTTAAATCCTTAAAAAGACATATAATTTTCATCCTTTTTGCCTTAGTAGGTTTTCAGATGCTAGCGCAACAAGATCCACAATTCACACAATACATGTATAACATGAGTGTGATTAATCCGGCTTATGCAAAAGATGCTTCAGACGAAATCAGTTTAGGGGTATTCTATCGCAATCAATGGACGGGTTCTGTGGGTGGCCCAACAACTGGAACCTTATTTGGACATACAACACTTTATAAAAACATAGAAGGAGGTCTCTCCATAGTCCACGATCAAATTGGAGATGTAGTTAAGGAAACCAATGTCTATGCGGATGTTGCATATGTTTTACAAACCGGTAAAACTTCCAAACTCTCTTTGGGAATAAAATTTGGAGCTACTTTTTTTAGCACCAATTTTGATGGGTTTGTATATTCCGATCCATTACCCGATCCTGCATTTGCTGAAAATATTTCCAGAACGTACCCCAATGTAGGTGTAGGAGCCTTTTTCTTCGGAAAAAATTATTATATCGGTTTCTCTGCTCCAAACCTTTTAAAAAGTAAACATTTAGAAAACAATGATGGTGTTGTGGCCAACGGAGTTGAGGAAATACACATGTTTTTGACTGGAGGTTATGTGTTTGAACTCAACGATCAGTTAAAGTTCAAACCTGCCTTTATGACAAAGGCAGTTTCAGGAGCTCCCCTTTCGTTTGACCTAACAGCCAATTTCCTTTGGAGAGAACGTTTGGAATTGGGTGCTGGTTACCGGTTTGATGATGCCATATCTGGTCTTATAAATTTTAGGGTGTTAAGTAACCTCAGAATAGGTTATGCCTATGACTATACCCTTTCTAATTTAGGAAAGTTCAATAATGGTTCACACGAGATAATGATATTATTTGATATAAGTACACTTGGCAAGGGCTATGATAAATCTCCAAGGTTCTTTTAAAAAAAGTATGATGAAAAATTGGATGCTGTTCATATTATTAGTTTTCGGGCAAACCATACTGTGGGCCCAAAAACCAAGTTTGAAAAAGGCTAACAACCTTTTTGAAAACAGATCCTATGTGGAAGCTGCCAATATGTACAAACAGTTAGAGGCTACCCCAGAAATTTTGGAAAGATTGGGAGACTGCTTTTACTATAACGGTAGAATGGAACAAGCCCGAACTCCCTACACCAATCTTTATGTGGAATATAGAGATTCCATGCCCGAAGAAGCACTTTTTAAATATGCACAAGTATTAAAAGGACTCAAAGATTATGAAAATGGAGATCAAGTCATGGGAGAATATTTGGGTTACCCTGTAGATACACCTAAATTCTCTGAAAATCTGAATGGTATTGTCCCCTATAATTACATGATCAAAAGAGTATCACGTAATTCTTCCACTGGGGATTTTGGGGTATCATATTATTTCAATAAAATTATTTTTTCTTCAGTAAGGAATTCAGACAATCCAAAATATGGATGGAATGACCGGCCATATTTAGATCTTTACAAAGCTGATATGACCGAAGATTTTGAATTGGAGCATATCGAACCTTTTTCAGATGAAATCAATACCGAAACCCATGAAAGCAATGCCGCCTTCAGTCCAGATGGGTTAACCATGTATTTTTCTCGAACCAATGAAAAAAGAGTCAAAATTGATGGCATCAAAATTGCCACGGTCAAATTATTTAAAGCTGAAAGAGTTGAAGATGAATGGACCAATGTAACTGAATTGCCATTTTCCAGTGACACCTACTCCACCATGCACCCAGCGGTTAGTCCAGATGGAAAAACCCTTTACTTTTCAAGTGATATGCCAGGTTCTTTAGGATCTTTTGATATCTATTCAGTAGAAATCTTAGATGATGGATTTGGAACGCCGGTTAATCTTGGAGAGACCATCAACACTAAACAACGAGACCAATTTCCTTTTATGGACAAGGATAATATGCTTTATTTCACTTCAGATGGGCACGAAGGATTGGGTAATTTAGATCTTTTCATGAGTCAAAAAATTGATAATGCCTATACTAAACCGCTCAATTTAGGTGAAACGATCAATTCGGAAATGGATGATTTTGCTTTTGTACTTCATGAAAACCAAACTAAAGGATTTTTCTCTTCAAACCGTGAAGGGGGCGATAATTTATATTCTTTTGTTAGAATGTCTAATACCAGAAAATTTGCAGTTGAAGGAGAAGTTACTGATAAGCACTCCAAAGAACTACTTCCTGGCACAACCGTAACGCTTTTTGATGAAAATGGTGAATTAGTAGGACAAATGGTAACTGGATCTGATGCTACCTATATTTTCAATACTAGACCAAACACCACTTACACCATCGAAGCTCATAAAGATTTTTATATACCAAGTAGTCAATCTTTCACAACCAATGAGGATGGTAGAGTCTTTTTTGATATTCAATTAGAAATTGAATCTTATGATGATGCCGAAGACATTGTTGTAACAAAAGATGACGGATATGTTTATATTGAATTAGAGAACATTTATTTTGACCTTAATAAATGGGAAATCAAGCCACAGGCAGCCCAAGTATTGGATGTTTTAGTTAACCTTCTAAAAAAATACCCTAGAATGGAAGTACAGCTAGGAGCACACACCGACAATAGGGCATCAGACCTATATAACTTACGTTTGTCAAGAAACAGAGCTGAAGCTACTTTGGAATATATTGTTTCACAAGGTATTGATAGAAACCGTTTAAAATCTAAAGGATATGGAGAAAGAAAACCTTTAGTAGATTGCGGCACTGAATGTACTGAAGCTGAACACTCCATAAACAGAAGATGTGAGTTTTTAATTTTAAAGTAAGCCACCACCTACCAAACAACAAATTCCTTACATAAGAAGGTGGATTAAATGCATTTTGTCGATTTTTTTATACACTTCATGGATTTTTTTCGAATTTTTATATATATTGCATTTGTAAATAGCTATTAATCGATTATTAACCCATTAAATAAAGCATTTTTGGTATTCTGTAGTATTTAAAAGCTTTTCATTGAATTATATAGACTAATAAAGTATTTCAACGAATATATTTTTCAACTGAAAATCAACCGAATACTTTTGATCTAACTCCCTCAGATTTTAGTAGTTAACAGACAATAACCGGCCCCAACCTATTGACGTTGTCACGGTATATTTTTATAATTAAAAATATCAACACTATGAGGAAATTTTACGTTCTGCTTTTTGCAGTTTTACTTTCTACCATAAGTTTTGCTGCAATCCCTAAACATACCAATTCCCACATTTTAAAAAATAGCGGGAACGATTCTATTTGTACCTATGATGAGTATTTAGAAATAGTAAATAGTTCTTCTTTTAGCAGTACTAATCTACTTCCTCCCTGCCAAGACATCACTGTAGATCTAGACGACACAGGTAGTGTTACTATTACACCCAACCAATTGGAGGATGGAACATATGGAGGCAACTCAGCCTATTCTATTAGTCTTGATCAAGATACTTTCGATTGTAATGATATTGGATCACCTGTTACAGTTACTTTAACTGTAATTCAAATAAGTACTTCATCAATTATTGACTCTTGTACTGCACAGGTTACTGTGCAGGATACTACAGACCCTACCATTACAGCACCTGATGACGTAACCGTAAGTGCCAATGCTTCCTGTGAAGCAACTGGTGTGGCTCTTGGAACACCGACTACAGCTGATAACTGTGGGGCGAATCCTGCAACCAAT
>NZ_JAJJNF010000094.1:0-264 GCF_021245805.1 Mangrovimonas futianensis | reverse complement strand
CATAACCGGAAGGACCGTCCAAGGTGATGTCCTCGCCCTCACAGTCTGACGCATCACCAACAGATGGCTCTGGGTTGTCGTAGACCGTAACCGTTGCAGTATCGCTTCCAGAACAGCCATTATTATCGGTCACCGTTAGTGTATAAACACCAGCATCTGCCGAAGTTGCTCCAGTTATCGTTAAATCTTCGGAAGTTCCTACCTCGGAACCACCAAAACTCCAACTGTAACCTACATAACCGGAAGGACCGTCCAAGGTGATGT
>NZ_JAJJNF010000093.1:0-278 GCF_021245805.1 Mangrovimonas futianensis | reverse complement strand
ATGGTCCGTAACTGATAACGATGGCAATACAACAACACAAACCCAAACCATTACCGTGGAGGACAACACGCCTCCGGTGCTTGTTGGCGTTCCTGCCGATGCGACCGTAGAATGTGATGCCATACCCGCTCCTGCTGTGGTTACTGCAACTGACAACTGTGATACAACCCTTACCGTTAGCTATTCAGAAACTACAAATACCGTCAATGATGGTGTCGGAACTATCATCCGTGAATGGTCCGTAACTGATAACGATGGCAATACAACAACACAAACCC
>NZ_JAJJNF010000092.1:0-279 GCF_021245805.1 Mangrovimonas futianensis | reverse complement strand
TGGTTTAATTCCTTCCCTGGAAAAATCTGTCTCCAGGAAGGGAACACAATTATGAGGATTCTTAGAGAACAAAGGGGTTGTGGATTTGTCAAACTGAGTTCTGGTGACAATTGAAAAGGTCAGAGCCTTGAGCCAAGTGGTGCCACTTTTCGGAACGCTGCAAATTAGAATATCAGTGGGTTGATGTTAGGATCCCATATTGAAAGGGAAATAGGTGAGCATGTGGGTTATAAAGGGCTTGGGCACCCTCCCTTGGCAAGCCGGTTTTCCAATGATAGT
>NZ_JAJJNF010000091.1:0-279 GCF_021245805.1 Mangrovimonas futianensis | reverse complement strand
TCACACATGCTCTATCATTCTGTCTCTAAAATCAAATCAATTCAAATCCCTGATTTTTATTTTATTTTTTCTTTTCTTCTTTGGTACGGTTGCAATTGCATTGAGAGAGAACTATTCTTGTTATTCTTGTATTTGGAAGCTAATTCTAAACACCCATAAAAATATATGCATTATTTTAGAAGTTCGGCCAGATTCAAATAATATAAGGGCTTGTTTATAAGCAAAAGTGTTTATGCTTTCCCATTTTATTCTATATTTATGAAAGATATAATAAATAAA
>NZ_JAJJNF010000090.1:0-279 GCF_021245805.1 Mangrovimonas futianensis | reverse complement strand
CTGATATACTTTTTAGAAAAAGGATGACTCCTGTCGTAAAAGCCAATCAAAAAAGAAGCAACTCAAGAAAAGCTGCCAAGTAGGAGAAGCAGCCAAGGAAGGAACCCAAGCTAACGCAACTCTCCGCAAACTAGCTGCAGTTGAAGGCGCTTCGACTTGAGAGGAAGAAGTGGAGAAGGTAAAACCTCGGATAGGCACGGCACCACCTATGAGGGGTCCGAAACGACGCTTTCTCCGGGCAGAGGTCTAGCTCCATTTTCTTAAGAACGAAGCGCTACC
>NZ_JAJJNF010000089.1:0-279 GCF_021245805.1 Mangrovimonas futianensis | reverse complement strand
CCTTACTGATTGAATATACATATACATATAAGGAAATTAACAGGAAAAGAGATGCTATCAAATTGTTAAGCACAAGACCTTATCTCTTAGAGTGACAATAGGATTTCCATGAGCATCGATTAAAACGTGGCGCCCGTGAAAGATTGAGTCTACAGCTTTCAATTTGAAAAGGATGTTGCCATTGATATCTTGTACAACAAAGTTACCATCGGTTATGGTCTTAACCTTTCTCACTATTGCAAGTTTAACAGGATGAGTATGAGAGCAAAACTGAGGGCT
>NZ_JAJJNF010000088.1:0-279 GCF_021245805.1 Mangrovimonas futianensis | reverse complement strand
CCAGCCCGTTCAATATCTCTGTGTTGGCCTGGGTCAGGTCAAACTGTGTCATCCCATCGGCAACGGCATCGTCGCACAGTTCCAATGGTGATGGATCGGCAATCTCTGGTGTTGGCTGCACGATCAGCTGCAGCTCCACAATGGTAGGACAGTCGGTATCCACACCGGCATAGTCCACTCTTACGTAGATCACCTGCCCAAGGACGTTGGACAACGGACTGCTCTGTGGCAGCACATCGTCCACTGCGTTCTGGTAGGTCAGGTGGAAGGTAACATCTA
>NZ_JAJJNF010000087.1:0-280 GCF_021245805.1 Mangrovimonas futianensis | reverse complement strand
GATTTTTTCTGCTTTTAGATTAATCTTGTTTCAGAGAATTCTTAAAAGTTTTTTCAAGAATATTTATAAAGGTTCAGATATTTTGTTTCTGTGCATATAAATGTGAAATGCCCCGTCAGAAACTCCATCTTTAAGCAACCAAAGTTCTAATTAACTATTGGCATCTTTTTAATAGCCAAAAAAATTGTCAGATTCTCACAGTTGGATGAGCACTGGGAATATATCTCACTATGACCAACTGTAACTTATAATCCCCACAAAAAATCAATGGCTCTTAATT
>NZ_JAJJNF010000086.1:0-280 GCF_021245805.1 Mangrovimonas futianensis | reverse complement strand
ATATTAGTTGGTGCTAATATACGATTCCGGTCACTGCCAATATAATAGAGAGCCTACGGGTTACACACATAGAAGGTAGTTTGAGAAGGAATTGGCAGAGGGGCATTTTAGTCCTTTTTGGTGAAAGGGCATTTTGGTAATTTTGTTGTGCAATTAAATTTGCTGTATTTATCTTAGCAAAATTGAAATTTGAATTTATTCAAAATTTGAAATAAGATAATTTCAATTTAAATTTTAAAAGATTTTTATCTTAGATCAAATTTTGAAATAAGATTTAAAT
>NZ_JAJJNF010000085.1:0-280 GCF_021245805.1 Mangrovimonas futianensis | reverse complement strand
TAACCCAATTGTTCTTTGTTCACTTTTAATAAGTTTAATCATCATTGGCATTTTTGTTAAACGACAAATTACAATTTCTAATCCATTATTAAATTTGAAAATATTTAATAACAAAATATTTTGTTTTTCTACAATTACTTCTATGATCATTATGTTATCTATGGTAGGACCTGCTTTACTTATTCCATTGTATGTTCAAAATGCTTTAGGATTATCTGCGTTGCTATCAGGATTAGTAATTATGCCTGGCGCGATTATCAATGGTATTATGTCTGTGTTT
>NZ_JAJJNF010000008.1:0-220304 GCF_021245805.1 Mangrovimonas futianensis | reverse complement strand
CCACCAAAACTCCAACTGTAACCTACATAACCGGAAGGACCGTCCAAGGTGATGTCCTCGCCCTCACAGTCTGACGCATCACCAACAGATGGCTCTGGGTTGTCGTAGACCGTAACCGTTGCAGTATCACTTCCAGAACAACCATTATTATCAGTCACCGTTAATGTATAAACACCAGCATCTGCCGAAGTCGCTCCAGTTATCGTTAAATCTTCGGAAGTTCCTACCTCTGATCCACCAAAACTCCAACTGTAACCTACATAACCGGAAGGACCGTCCAAGGTGATGTCCTCGCCCTCACAGTCTGACGCATCACCAACAGATGGCTCTGGGTTGTCGTTCACTGTAATATTGAATTCCGTAGTTCCGACGCATATATTACCGTCACCTTTGTCAGATTCACTACGCACATATATAATATCATCAGCAGATAAATAACTTGCTGGTGTACCAATAGCGCTTTCGTCATTTTGTGCATCCGCCAATGATAAATGGTAACTTAGAGTTCCACCACCGTTATCAGTAATGGCTGATGTAAGGTCGAAGGTCGCTTTGCCTTCTTCCTCCTCACAAAGTTCTAAGTTGTTTGCTTCGGGGAATGGATTTATATATATAGTAAGATCGAACTCTGTTGTGCCATAGCAAACATTACCGTTACCATTGTCAACCTCGCTACGAACATAGATTGTTTTATTTTGAAAAACAGAAAAGAATACAGTAGGATTGCCTATCGGGAGTGCACCGCTATCTGCTGTTGCTTGAGTGTTGTGGAAACTAATTGTTCCCCCACCGTCGTTTGTAATGGCTGTACTAAGGTCGAAGGTTGCCTGTATAACGCCCTGATCGCATAAGGCTAGATCGACGGCTGTTGGTACTGGGTTGTCGTAAATTATAATATTAGCTGAACAGGAAGTTATTGTTCCTCCACTTCCATTTACCAAGGAGTTAGTCAAGGTATAGGTTCCTGCTGCTAAACCTGCTATAGTTGAAGCAAATCCATCAAACGCTGTATTGATACCTTCGCCTGTTAAAGTCCAAGATAATGCATTTCCACAATCATTATTTGTAAAACCATTCAACCAAGTTTCAATAGCACCATTATCACTATCATCTCCACTTCCTTCACAAAAAGTTAAATCTGTTTGAGGACATTCTACTTCAGGTACACAGAAATCAATACTATCACAATCCTTAGTTTTAAAATTAATGTCTCCACCATTTTCAACACTTGATTGGTTATAAAATAAAGCTATGTAATAAACATTGACTACTCCAGCTTGCACAACAGCATCTTCATTTATCCATGTTTTCCATTGGTTTTGATTACTACAGGCACCTTCAACATAATCTAAAGAAGCAATAAGGCTATTACAGTCTCCAACCGGATTCGTAACATCTTGAGGGGCTGATGAACCCGCATAAAATACGGTCCATGCCTCCATTTGTCCTACACCTTGTAATTTGACGGAGTTAATAAACTCAGGAGTGGCAAACTTTATCCACTGCACATAATCATATGGCTGACCATCATCTGGATCAATATAACAACTTGATTCATTAGCTGGAATTTGATTTGAGAACAATGATAAATACCCAGAATTAGGAAAATTTGCAATTGGAGTTGTGGTTGTAACTCCACAACCATCTGTATCGGCAGCTTGTGTACAAGCTATAATTCCATTAGTAGTAGAACTACTGTTGGAGCAGTAAAGTTTAGCCTCACATGGGCTCGGTCCATTTCCAGCAGGATCTGCTTGACATTGAGGCTCCGAACACTGAGCATACAACTGATTACCTGAAAATAAAAAAGCTCCAAAAAATAAGAAACAATAAAAAACTCTTTGAATGAGAGTCTTTTTAAATAATAGCCACGAAGGCCGGGTAGAATTTTTCATGATTACTTTTGTTGATTAATAGCACATTGTTTATAACAAAAGTCATAATGAAAATGAATAGTTTGGGACTAATAAGTAATTGTCCTAACAAAAGTCATAATGAAAACAGGTAGTTTGGGATTAATATATTAGGTCTTAGGAAACCAGTTTTATAGCTATTAATCTTTATCGAGATAACTAAAAAAATTCAGAATATCTGTCTTATCTTAGGGATTGTAAGAGTTTAAAAAAGTAAAATTTCCATATTCTACCAATTATAAACTCCTAACATTTATTAACAAAGGATTACGAATTTAACATTTTTTTTTAAAAATCAAAACAAAAAAGCCAAAATACCTATTAAAGTATTTTGGCTTTTATAATTTTTATCAATTCTCAGTGATTATTTCACTTCTTCAAAGTCTATCTTTCGACTTCGCTCAAGACAGGCTACTTGACTTCTTCAAAGTCTACGTCTTCTACATCACTACCTTGGTTGCTCTCCCCTCCTTGGTTTCCTTCCGGTTGGGCATCTGCAGTTCCATTGGCTTGAGCATCTTGTTGCGCTTTGTACATTTCTTCACTGGCTACTTTCCAAGCTTCATTGATTTTCTCTAAAGCTGGATCTATTTGAGCCAAGTCTTTAGATTCATATGCAGTTTTCAATTCAGCTAAAGCATCTTCAATTGGTTGTTTTTTATCAGCAGATAATTTATCACCAAATTCTTTAAGTTGCTTTTCTGTTTGGAAAATCATAGCATCGGCACTGTTCAATTTTTCAGCAGTTTCCTTAGCCTTAGCATCTGCATCTGCATTTGCTTCTGCTTCTTGCTTCATTCTTTGGATTTCATCTTCGGTTAATCCTGAAGACGCTTCAATACGAATATCTTGAGACTTACCAGATGCTTTATCTGTAGCAGAGACATGAATAATACCGTTGGCATCAATATCAAAGGTCACTTCAATTTGAGGCATTCCTCTTGGTGCTGGTGGAATACCATCCAAATGGAAACGTCCGATGGTCTTATTGTCTGCCGCCATAGGTCTTTCACCTTGCAACACGTGAATTTCTACTGATGGCTGATTATCTGCAGCCGTTGAGAAAACTTGTGATTTCTTAGTAGGAATGGTTGTGTTTGACTCTATCAATCTGGTCATCACATTACCCATAGTTTCAATACCTAATGATAATGGAGTAACATCTAATAATAGTACATCCTTAACATCTCCAGTTAAGACACCTCCTTGAATTCCTGCTCCCACAGCAACTACCTCATCTGGGTTAACCCCTTTACTTGGTTTTTTTCCGAAGAAGTTTTCAACTGCTTCTTGAACAGCAGGGATACGTGTAGAACCACCTACTAAGATGATTTCATCAATATCATTTTTGCTTAAACCAGCAGCTTTCATTGCTTTCTCACATGGTGTGATGGTTCTCTTCACCAAATCATCAATCAATTGCTCAAACTTAGCACGAGTTAAAGTTCTTACCAAGTGTTTAGGTCCACTAGCCGTCGCTGTGATATAAGGCAAGTTGATTTC
Source organism: Mangrovimonas futianensis (assembly GCF_021245805.1). Taxonomy (NCBI): domain Bacteria; kingdom Pseudomonadati; phylum Bacteroidota; class Flavobacteriia; order Flavobacteriales; family Flavobacteriaceae; genus Mangrovimonas; species Mangrovimonas futianensis. The sequence goes on along the minus strand of NZ_JAJJNF010000008.1, from coordinate 216,888 downwards.
AGTTTGAGATGAAGAAGACAATTCAATCTTAGCCTTTTCAGCAGCTTCTTTAAGACGTTGTAAAGCCATAGCGTCTTTACGTAAGTCCATATCCTCTTCAGATTTAAACTCATCTGCTAGCCAGTTGATAATTTTCTCATCAACGTCATCACCTCCCAAGTGGGTATCACCATCAGTTGCTAATACTTCAAATACACCGTCTCCTAATTCTAGGATAGACACGTCATGAGTACCACCACCAAAGTCAAATACTACAATTTTTTGATCAGATCCTTTTTTATCTAAACCATATGCTAAAGCAGCTGCAGTAGGTTCATTGATAATTCTTCTAACTTTTAATCCTGCAATCTCACCAGCTTCTTTTGTAGCTTGACGTTGTGAGTCATTAAAGTAAGCTGGAACAGTAATAACTGCTTCACTTACATCTTGTCCTAAATAATCTTCAGCCGTTTTCTTCATTTTTTGAAGAATCATAGCTGACAACTCTTGAGGTGTATACAAACGACCATCAATATCTACTCTAGGTGTATCGTTGTCACCTTTTACTACTTTATATGGTACGCGTTCTGCCTCTCTTTGAGATTCAGAATATTTGTTACCCATAAAACGCTTAATGGAGTAAACCGTTTTATGTGGATTGGTTACTGCCTGACGTTTTGCTGGATCACCAACTTTAATCTCGCCTCCTTCAACAAAAGCGATTACAGATGGTGTGGTACGCTTACCTTCTGCGTTAGGGATTACCACTGGTTCATTACCTTCCATTACTGAAACGCATGAGTTGGTGGTTCCTAAGTCGATTCCAATAATTTTACTCATAATTCCTTTTTATACGTTTATAAATTGTGTTGAATAATCTTTTTTAATTCGTGTTGGATAAGTCAATGATTATGCCATGACAAAAAATATGACACGATGTCATATCTTAAAAAAATAGCTCCTAGTCAAGACTATCAAAACAATTTGTAACTTTAAACAAACTTTAAATACCTTTATCATGAAAAAATTAACATCACTACTTTTATTATGTGTAGCCGCCTTCCTCATGTCTTGTGAAGGGGATCCCGGTCCTGTCGGACCACAAGGACCTCCTGGACCAGAAGGTGGACTTTTTGTTGCCAGTGCTTTTGAAATAGCTATTGACTTTACTGCAAATAATGGATATGAATATATCGAACCCTACGGTTTTGATGTATATCCTTCTGACGTAACGTTGGTTTATATCCTTTGGGAAGTGACACAGGGCTTTGAAGTTTGGAGGCTAACCCCTCAAACTACTGAATTTGAAGATGGGACCACCTTAACTTACAACTATGATTTTACAGATGTAGATGTAAGGTTTTTTCTCGATGGCACAACCGACTTTAGCACCTTAAGTTCGGCATGGACACAAAATCAAATTTTTAGAGTGGTCGTGGTTCCAGCTGATAATGTGGATGCTTTGGATGTAAACAATTTGGACGAAGTCTTAAATGTTGCCAAAATAGATAAAATCATCAAAAAATAACATTCAAATACCCTTAAAAACCCTTTTATCTTACCAACCAAAATGTATCTTTGCAGCCCAATGATAACGTTTTCGTAAATGGAATGCATTTCGGTATTTGATATGCTTAAAATAGGTGTGGGACCTTCAAGTTCCCACACTTTAGGCCCTTGGAGAGCTGCAGAAAGATGGATCAAGGAGCTCAAGGAAAAAAACAGATTTTCAAAAGTTGAAAAAATATCCGTAGATCTATATGGCTCCCTCTCTCTCACGGGCAAGGGACATGCTACTGATTATGCCGTCATGTTAGGCCTAAGTGGTGCGGACCCAGAACGGATTCCCACTGAACTTATTCAAGGTATTGTTGATCAAATAAAAAAAACCAATACCCTAAAATTCAATAACGAAATTGATATTGCCTTTAACTGCAATACGGATATTGTATTCAATAAAAAGTTTCTACCCTTCCATGCTAACGGCCTTACCTTTAGTGCAAAAATAAACGGACGTAATTACAAATCTACCTACTACTCAATTGGTGGTGGTTTTGTAGTGCAGGAAGAACGAAAAACGGCCAAAGCCAATAAAATCATTTTTTATTGTACTTATCCATACCCCGTTGAAAAAGGAACCGATCTCCTAAGGTTTTGTAAGGAATTAAACCTCCCTATATCGCAAGTGGTTCTTGAAAACGAAAAGTCTATCAAAAAGGAGGAGTGTATCAACTCTGAACTAGAACGCATTTGGAATACCATGCTAGAATGCATGTATATTGGTTGCCATACCGAAGGGGAACTTCCCGGTGGTCTCCAAGTAAGGCGTAGAGCCTTTGACATGCATGAAAAGTTGAAAGGTGATTTGCCATATAATTCACCGCAAGAATGGTTGCAGGTTATCCGAAAAACAGAGGTCAAGTTTAGACAAATCCTTAAGTGGGTTAGTTGTTTCGCTCTAGCTGTTAATGAGGTTAATGCCTCATTAGGACGTGTAGTTACGGCCCCAACCAACGGAAGTGCCGGAGTAATCCCAGCAGTTTTGATGTACTACCTAGTGATTGAAAATCATGATGCGGACTTTGAACAAATTAAAAAATTCTTGTTGGTTGCCGGAGAAATTGGGAGCATCTTTAAAAAAGGAGCTACCATATCAGCCGCTATGGGTGGATGTCAGGCAGAAATAGGTGTTTCCTCTGCCATGGCAGCAGGTGCATTATGCGAATTGTTGGGTGGAACCCCTGATCAAGTATTGATGGCTGCAGAAATTGCCATGGAACATCATCTAGGACTAACTTGTGACCCTATTGGTGGCTTGGTACAAGTACCTTGTATAGAACGAAATTCTATGGGTGCCATTAAAGCAATTAATGCTGCTGAACTCGCATTGGAAAGTGACCCTACTAAAGCCAAAGTGCCTTTAGACAAAGTTGTTAATACCATGTGGGAGACTGCCAAAGACATGAATACTAAATACAAAGAAACAAGTGAAGGTGGATTGGCAGTAGGTGTCCATTTGACGGATTGCTAAACATAATGTAATAAGATTCCTTGTTTTCTTATCCAAAAAATTTTCTCTTTCGAGCCACGAACAAAATTGAGAAACAAATCAATCCAATTACCAAGTAGCCTGAGGCTATCCCAAGCTGAATTGAAGGTTGAAGGATAGCCACAAGTGCATAACTTATAGCCGATGTAATAATAAAAGTCACTCCCCCTACTAAACCACTGGCAATACCTGCAGCATTTGGAAAACGACTTAAGGAATAAGTAAAATAATTATTAAACAGAAAACCCGCTGCCAAATGTACCAAAAAAGCAAATGCCACCAAGGTAGCTAAATTGGACAACCAATAAGAACTCACCAACATCCCAACAATCACAAACAACTGCATACTATTGGCAAAACTTAACTTTGGCATAAATGGTTTCTCTATTAAAAATCTACCCGCAAAACCACCACACATCCAAGCCAATCCCATTACCAGTGAGGCATAACCCGTAACTATCGGCGAATAGCCTAATGAGTGCTCAATAATAAAAGGACCTGTAAGACTGTAAAAAATCACAATCCCATAACTTAAACCACACATCAGGATTGCTGTAGAAAAATCTGGTGTCCTAAGCATGCTTTTAAATTCAGATACCAGGAAGTTGGGTTTAAATGGTCTAAACTCTTTAAGCGTTTCCCCAGAAAAAAACACTTCTAGGACAAAAAGCACTACACAAAAAATGGCCAAGGCTGTAAAGTTAGCTTGCCAACCAAAATGTTCTTGTAAATATCCGCCTAAAAATGGGGCGATAATAGGTCCCAAAGACCATACAATTGTCATGATACTTAAATAATGTCTGCGTTCTTTGCCCTCATAAACATCAACAAAAAATGCTCTTTTAGCTACCACTACGGCTCCTGATAAAATTCCATGACAGACTCTCATAGCATATATCACATAGATATTTTCTGTTTTGGCGGTAATATAAAATGTGATGGCAAACAACAATAAAGACCAAGTAGAGAGGCGATATCTTCCAAAAGCATCAATTAAGGCCCCAGCAAAAAACTGCGTCACACCATAACTTACTAAAAAAATACTAATAGTTAATTGAATGCTGGATTCAGGTAGATTTAAAGACTCCGCCATACTAGGCATGGAAGGAATATAAATATCAGTAGCTAGACCAGAAATGGGCACTATAGCAAAGGCCAAAATAGTAGCAATCAACTGGTGACCTGCTTTTAGGGATTTATTCAGCATTGGTTTTAGGAAAAATAAGCGGTAAAATTAAAGCATCTTTCCTTAATGTAGTAGTTATTAACAATTAATTAATCCCGTCAATCAATACAATGTCATGAATAGAATAAAAAAGGATATCCTCATTCAAACAAAATATTCCCAAATTTTTTAATCCCTACACCCTTGCTTCCTTCTTGTATCTATTAAATAAATGATTTTCCAATCACCGTCCTCCTGAAATAGTTGAAACGAATTAACTCCACAATGACTAAACTGTCCGTTGAACCAAAATTCATAAGGTGTCCAGGCATGAGCCATGTTGCCATCTACTTGAATTTTATAATCCAGCAATCGTTCATCCCATTTTTGGTCAGCAGGACGATTACCTATGGCTAGGGTTAATTCCTTAAGCTCTTCTGTTAAAAGTTTGTCCTTACCTTGGCGATCTTTGACAGCCGTCTGTAGAACTATTTTATCGCTCAAAACAGACTTCATCAAAATGGTGTCCCCTTTATGGAAACCTTCAAAAAATGTGTCAATTGTTTTTTTTACCTCTATCTCAGGATTACTAGTTTGCCCAACTGCAACTGAAACAACTAAAAATGCTATGTAACGTAAAAATCGAATCATATAAAAAAGTATTGAGAAAACTAAAATAGTAGAATGTGACTTTCATTCTTATGAAATATAGAAAAGTTTAACACAGAACCCATGCTATTTTATTAATTTTACAACCCTTAAAATACATATCTATGTCTGTCGCAAAAAAAGAATACAAGCGCGTTACCGTTAAATCTATTCAAGAGATGAAAGAACGTGGAGAAAAAATCTCCATGTTAACGGCCTATGATTACACCATGGCCAAAATAGTGGATTCTGCAGGAACAGACGTAATCTTGGTGGGTGACTCTGCTAGTAATGTCATGGCCGGTCACGAGACCACCTTACCTATTACCCTCGACCAAATGATCTATCATGCCTCATCAGTCATACGTGGTGTTGACAGAGCCTTGGTCGTTGTTGACCTCCCTTTTGGGTCCTATCAAAGTGATCCTAAGGAAGCTTTGAGATCGGCTATTAGAATTATGAAAGAAAGCGGCGGACATGCAGTAAAACTGGAAGGTGGTAAAGAAATAAAGGAATCCATAAAACGTATTTTAAACGCTGGAATTCCTGTCATGGGCCATTTGGGTTTAACACCTCAATCCATTTATAAATTTGGAACCTATACCGTAAGGGCTAAAGAAGAGGAAGAAGCTCACCAATTAATTACAAACGCTAAAGCACTTGAAAAAATGGGATGCTTTGCGATTGTTCTTGAAAAAATCCCAGCCAAATTAGCCAAACAAGTAGCTGAAGAGTTAACTATTCCCGTTATAGGTATTGGAGCTGGCAATGGTGTTGACGGACAAGTATTGGTGGTACATGATATGTTAGGAATGACCCATGAATTCAATCCAAGATTTTTAAGAAGATACCTTCACTTATATGATGAAATGACCTCTGCCATCACACAATATGTAGATGATGTTAAAGCTCTGGATTTTCCAAATGAAAATGAGATGTACTAGATTAGACAAGTTAGATTTATAGAAAAACAGATCATTAGATAGCTTAGAGATTTAGACATGCACAGATTTAAGGAACTGGAAATTTGGAAAAGAAGTAGAATCTTTTGTTCAAATGTTTATGATTTAACTTCCAAATTTCCACAATCTGAAACCTTTGGCTTGACAAATCAATTACGAAGAGCATCGGTATCTTTGCCTTCAAATATAGCTGAAGGTTCATCTAGAACTTCCAATAAAGAGTTTTCTAGATTTTTGGAAATAACCCTAGGGTCTGCCTATGAAATAGAAACCCAACTTTTAATTGCGTTTGATTTAAATTTCATCGAAGAAACTGAAATGGATGATTTACTAAAGGAACTTCAGGAAATCATCAAAATGGTTTCAAAATTCAAAACCGCTCTAAAACAAGCATAGATATCTAAAAGGTCTAATAATTCAACATGTCTAACAAATCTAACAGATCTAACAAAGACAACCTTCAAATACTTTTTGAAGACAACCATATCATTGTTGTCAACAAACGGGCAGGTGATATCGTGCAAGGGGATAAAACTGGTGACAAGCCCTTAAGTGAGGTAGTAAAAAGCTACATCAAGGAAACATACAACAAACCTGGAAATGTCTATCTGGGTGTCGTACATCGCTTAGATCGTCCAACTACAGGCATAGTGCTTTTTTCAAAAACCAGTAAGGCCCTACCCAGATTAAACAAACTGTTTGCCGAAAAGGAGGCCAAGAAAACTTATTGGGCCTTGGTGAAACAAGCACCACAAAAAAGTTCTGACAGATTAGTTCATTGGTTAAAAAAGAATCCGAAGAATAATAAATCAACAGCTTTTACAAAAGAAATTCAAGACGGCAAGAAAGCCATTTTGAATTATAGAACTTTAAAGACTCTTGATCACTACACGCTTTTAGAAGTTGATTTGAAAACGGGACGCCACCATCAAATTCGGTCACAATTGGCAAGCATTGGTTGCCCTATCAAGGGAGATTTGAAATATGGTTTTGACAGAAGCAATCCGGATGCGAGCATTCACCTTCATGCCCGAAAACTTGAATTTGAGCACCCTGTTAAAAAAGATTGGGTAGTTATTGAAGCTCCCCTTCCTAATGATCCACTTTGGCAGGCTTGCCAGGGCAATTAACCGAATAAATCAAATTTAATTGACTGCCTTGACCGGGTTGAGATTTTAAATCAAATTTGGCTTGAATCAATTCTGCCCTACTTTTCATATTCAAAAGTCCAGAACCCTTCTCGATAGTAGACATATCAAACCCTTTACCATTATCACGTGCCTGAATAACCAAATTATCATGTGAATAATCAAGATGAACATGAAGTTCCTTGGCTTCAGAGTACTTGACTGAATTGGAGAAAAACTCCTGTAATATCCTGAATAAAATGACCTCATGCTTTTTGTCTTCAAGCGGTTTAACCTCTCCAGTCACATCAAATTCAACCAAATCAAACTTCATTTTCCTCAATCTTTTTACTTCATTTCTAATAGACTTCTCTAATCCCATATTCAACAAAGCTTCATTGTTCAAGGACTTTGATAACGCCCTTACCTCTTCCAAACTCTGCTTTATGATCTCTGAAGTTGCCTTAACGGTTGGTTTGATTTTTTCGTCAACCTTGGCGTTGAGCATATTCATTTGCATGTTGGCGTAAGCTAAAAGCTGTCCAACATTATCATGCAGTTCCCAACCAATATTTTTAAGAGTTTGTTCTTGAATTTCGGTTTGGGCTTGCTGCATTTCCTTATCAAAAGCTTGCTGCTGTTTAATTTTATCAATCAACAATTGATTTTTACGCCTTTGGAACACTATGAAGAATAGAATAAAGAGGCTTGTCAATAAAACCACTACTCCAATCATATAACCAATTAAATAGCGTTGGGCAGGTGTAGTCACTGGTCTTTGTTCGGCTTGCAGTAAATTAGTGCAAAACCAAAAGTAGAATACATAAAAAAATTTGCTGATAAATAGATTTGCCATTTTAAAATAATAAAGTTCCAATCGGCGGTTGTGAAATACGCATTATAAAAATTAAGGGGTGAAATAATTAACCACCAAATTAAAACAACGGTACTAATATAGAAATTAATTGATTTATGAAAATATAAGATACTCTCAGATTTCAACATTTCTACGAAATACATTATTGCACATAAGATAATAATAAATGAAGCCAAAAGAACCATTGGGGTGTACAAAGGCCTCGTGAATAAGTGCTTGATGTTGAAAACATAGTAAATTAAGAAAAAGTCAACTAAAATTAATGTCAAACTCCAAATGATCCTCTTAAATCGTTCTGTTTTCAAAATCTTCCTGAAATAAAACGAATAAAATAAAGCACTCCCCAACTTCCAAAAAATATTAAATAACCAATAATTAGTTTCAATTAAAGTTCCATGTAATTTCTCCCTAACCTGACTCAAAAAGGCATATTTAACTAAATATGAAGGATAACTACCTATCAATTCTAAAGCGGCCACGGCTATTAAAAAATAGATAAAATACTTAACATCACTATCTTTAAACTTTTTAAAATTAAAGATGGCAATTAAAGCAGCTATAATCTCAACTGATCTTGTTAGAAATGCATAATTTTCTTTGAAGAATTCTTCCAAAATTTTTAAAGGTAAAGCTCTGTAATTATCAATTATCCTTAATTCGTGGTTTACAAAAAATCAAGGCAAATGTAAACGACAGGTACACCATCACGTTTATTATTAAATAGATTGGCAATTGTAAGGTAATACAATCTGTATCATCAGTATGAAAGTACTCATTAAAGAAATTTACCTGGGTACTAATTAACCACCAAATTAAAATGACGGAAATAATATATAAATTTAAAGATCCACAAAGTAAAGAACCCTACAAAAATGACCCGACCAGAAGACATAAATTCCAAAATCACATGAGAAAATTGAGTAAACTGCCAACTATTATCTCTAATAAAGCTATGTCTATCAAAAAAGAAAACGACCATTTGGTGTTATCCTTTTTTATATTCTTTTAAGTTAAAATACCAGTGAATGCAGCTAAATTTCCACACCACTGGTAAAAAAAAACTGTAATACCCCTCCAAGAATTCCTTCAACCTGTTATGCATTGGGAGAAATATTTTCTTTGAGTTGACTTTGCGGCTTACATCTAATCAAAGCAATAATAAAGGTTAAATACAATAAAACATTACAAAACAATATCAAAAACTTTCTAAAATCCACAAAAGCCCGATCTGTTGTATTGTAATATATTTGATAAAAAGTAATTGGTGTTCTAATAAGAAAAAACACAAAAAATGCAGCCGCCACATAAAAATGAAAGGATTTATAAAAAGCCATGATTTTTTCACTCATTAAAATTTCCGAAAAGTAAAGCAAAACGCATAACATGATTTGAATCATACCTCCAACTACAATTACTATATCAGTATCATTACTGTAATAAACTTGATAATTGAATAGTAAGCTTAAAACACTTATCAAAAAAAATAGAATTCCTCCATATTTAATAATACTCTTAAACCTATTGTTCTCCAACACCTTAAAAAAGTAAAAGGTTAAAAAAAGTGCACTTCCAATGTGCCAAAAAACAGTATACCAAAGTAAATTCTCTTCAAAGATGGTGTCATTGGTTAATGGAGGTATCCATTGCAGCCAAGAAATTTCCTCCGAATATCTAGGATAATAACCTAAAAGTTCAATAAATACGATATAAATTAAAAAATAAATAAAATATTTAACTAAGGAATTTTTAAACTTTGGATAAGATAGAACCGCCGTTAAACCGGCCATAACAATTATACCTTCATTAAAGAAATAAAAGTTATTTAGAAAAAATTTACCCATTCTTCGTTTTATTGTGGATAATTTGCATTTGGTGGATCACCAGGATCACCTCCATTGAGTCCGTCAGCTCCCGGAATATCACTATTACTGCCATTTGAACTTTCTGTTGGTACCATAAAAACGGTTGATAATCCACGATCTGATTCTGCCCCTAGATAAACCCTTACTCCATTCATACTACCATGTGCACTTTTAGCGTCATCTATAAACCCTTGTAAATCATCTAAATCGAACCATACCGATCTATTATCTGGAGTTGTTGTAATTTGATTTGAAATTAGCGTATGCCTAGAATCATAAGCCGAATCAAGCGCCCTCGCTTGAGTTGGAGAAATCTTTCCGTTGTACATAATAAATTGATTTTATAAAATTAATTAATAGTTTACTTGTTTGGTTTATCCCAACCAACCATCCCTATCCAAGCTTCGGTATTGAATGGCTTCTGAAATATGTGATCCTTGAATATCATCTGCGCCTTCCAGATCTGCAATTGTTCGGGCGACCTTTAAAATCCTGTCATAGGCTCGTGCCGACAGATTGAGTCGCTCCATGGCTGTTTTAAGTAGTTTCTTAGAGGAGTCATCTAATATACAATATTTTCTAATTTGTTTGGTCCCCATTTGGGCATTATAATGAATATGATCAAAAGCCTCAAAGCGGCTCGTCTGAATTTCCCTAGCCTCAGTAACCCGTTTTCTGATATCTACCGAAGATTCTCCCTTTCTGTCATCAGATAATTTATCAAAAGGCACTGGAGTCACTTCTATATGGATATCGATTCGGTCTAACAACGGCCCTGATATTTTACTCAAATACCTTTGCATTTCAGCAGGAGATGACGTTACCGGAGCATCAGGATCATTAAAATAACCTCCCGGACTGGGATTCATACTCGCTACCAACATAAATGAAGATGGATAAGTCACTGTAAATTTAGCTCTTGAAATAGTAACCTCCCTATCCTCCAACGGCTGCCTCATAACTTCCAAAACGGTACGTTTAAACTCTGGTAATTCATCCAAAAACAGAACACCATTATGTGCCAAGGAAATCTCACCCGGTTGGGGATAAGTCCCTCCTCCTACCAAAGCTACGTCTGAAATCGTGTGATGCGGACTTCTAAAGGGCCTTTGAGCCATTAACCCTGTATGTTCCTTGACCCGTCCAACAACTGAATGAATTTTTGTAGTTTCCAAAGCTTCATGCAGGGTCATAGGTGGTAAAATACTAGGCAAACGTTTAGCCAACATGGTTTTACCCGCCCCAGGTGGACCAATTAAAATAATATTATGTCCTCCAGCAGCAGCTATTTCCATACAACGCTTGATACTTTCTTGTCCTTTGACATCGGCAAAATCATGTTCCGGAAAGTCTAAGTTTTTGTAAAATTCTTCTCTAGTGTTAATAATAGTTTGCTCAAGAGACTCCCCTTTATCAAAGTGATTTATGACCTGCTTAATATTTTCAACACCATAAACATTTAAATTATTGACTATAGCAGCTTCCTTGGCATTTTGAATAGGAAGAATAAAATTTTTAAACCCTTCTTCCCTTGCCTTTACAGCTATAGGCAAAGCTCCTTTTATGGGTTGCAAGGAACCATCTAAGGACAATTCCCCCATAATTAAATATTCCTCGAGATTTTCAGTTTCAATTTGATTGGATGCCGCTAGAATTCCAATGGCCAAAGTAACATCATAGGCACTCCCCTCCTTTCTTAAGTCGGCCGGGGACATATTAACAATTATTTTCTTTCCTGGAATTTTATACCCATTGTTTTGTAGTGCCGCTGCGATTCTAAAATTGCTTTCCTTAATCGCATTATCTGGTAAACCAACCAAGTGATAGCCAATGCCACTATCAACGTTCACCTCAACGGTTATCGTAGTAGCTTCGACACCAAAAACTGCACTTCCAAAAACTTTTTTAAGCATCCTTTCAAGTTGGTTTGTTTAAATGTAAGAAAAATATGCTGATTATAAATTCAATTAATTTCACTAATATTACCTCAAATCAATTTTACACCAAATGAATACCACCAAACGATTAGGTTTTATCTTAGGTCCTATATTGTTTACTGTCACTAAATTATATTTTCACCCAACCGGATTAAATGACGAAGCCAATGGTGTTTTAGCTACAACGTTATGGATTGCCGTTTGGTGGATAACCGAAGCTATACCTATAGCAGCCACAGCATTGCTTCCCATCATTTTATTTCCGCTTAATGGAAGTTTAGACATTGGAACCACGACAGCTTCTTATGGTCATAAATATGTATTCCTTTACATGGGAGGCTTTATCATTGCTATTGCTATTGAAAAATGGAATCTGCACAAACGAATTGCCTTAAATATTATAAACATCATTGGGTCCAACATCCGAAAGATTATTTTGGGTTTTATGGTGGCCACCGCTTTTTTATCCATGTGGATTTCAAATACGGCAACTTCTGTAATGATGTTACCCATTGGAATGGCCATCATCCATCAGTTAAAAGATAATCCCCAAACATTAAAAAATGAAAATGATCTTTTTGGCAAAGCTCTGATGCTAGCTATAGCTTATAGTGCATCCATCGGTGGTTTAGCAACTTTAATTGGTACGCCACCCAACCTTGTTTTGGCGGGTATTGTAAAAAGTACCTATGACTACGAAATCACTTTTTTACAATGGTTTTTGTTTGGCTTCCCCATATCTGTTCTACTCATATTTATTTGTTGGAAATATCTCACCAAAGTAGCTTTCCGCTTTGAACAAAAAGAATTTCCTGGCGGAAAACAAGAAATTAAAAGGCTTTTGAGTGAATTAGGAACCGTATCACTTGAGGAAAAATGGGTAACATTTGTATTTGGCGCTACCGCTTTCTGTTGGATTACCCGCTCTTTTTTATTGCAAAATTGGTTCCCCAATCTAGATGACACCATCATTGCTATTTTCTTTGCAATTATCCTATTTATCCTGCCCACAAGTAAACCGGGCTATCGGTTAATGACATGGGAAGATACCAAAAAACTACCCTGGGGCATCATCATTCTATTTGGTGGTGGGATGGCTCTAGCCAAAGGTTTTGAAAGTAGTGGATTAGCATTATGGATTGGAAACCAAATGACGTCTTTAGTGGGTGTCACAACCATCATTTTAATCCTATTACTCATAGCTGCCGTGAATTTCTTAACGGAAATCACATCCAATTTAGCTACCACTGCCATGTTACTACCTGTTTTGGCTCCCATGGCTCTCACTGTAGATATACATCCTTTTGTTCTCATGGTAGCTGCGGCCGTGGCAGCCTCATGTGCTTTTATGCTACCTGTGGCAACACCTCCAAACGCAGTGGTATTTGGTTCTGGGTATTTAAGAATTCCGGATATGGTAAACAAAGGATTGATTATGAATCTTCTTTCCATAATCATTCTGACTCTTTTTGTTTATTTTTTACTTCCTGTTCTGTGGGATATTGATATTGTTGGTTTCCCAGATAACTTCAAAAAATAATCAATCGGAATACACCGAAGTAAACTGAAAGGCATTACCATCAAAAAGTCCTTTATCACTGAGTTTTAAGGATGGTATGACTAATAACCCCATAAAGGATAAGGTCATAAAAGGAGCTGAAAGTTGGCTACCCAATTCCTTAGCTTTTTTATCTAATTGTTGGTAGGTTTTCCCAACTGCTTCTGCATCTTGATCGCTCATGATTCCGGCCACTGGCAAAGGCATTACCCAACTATCCTCTTCCAAAACAACACAAATACCACCTTTGTTTTCAATGACCGTATTGACAGCTCGACATAAAGAAGTATCATCGGCTCCTACCGCTATGATATTATGAGAATCATGACCTACGGAACTAGCTATCGCTCCTTTTTTTAATCCGAAGTTTTTAATAAATCCCAAGGCTGGATTGTCATTTTGATAGCGATTAACAACGGCCATTTTCAAGACATCATTTGAAATATCGGAAATAACGTTATCATACTTAACTAAGGGTTCCTTGATAAGCTCTCGCGTTACCAATTCGCCATCCAAAGCCTCAATGACCCTTATTTTATCAGAATTATGAGGAACAATAAAATCGGACACCAACTTTTTACTTGCTTTAAACTGGTTTGGTTTATCAAAATTAACTGGGCTAATAAAAGATTGGCCATTTTCACTCACCAACTGTCCGTTGATAAAAGTTTGCAAAACTTTAAATTCCTTGAGATCTTCTACGACTATAAAATCTGCCGAATCACCCAACTCCAATAATCCAACATCCAAATCATAATGGTTTACAGGATTCACACAAGCCATTTGAAGCACTTTAAACACATTCACTCCTTTCTTTACAGCTCTAGCACAAAGTTGATTGATATGCCCTAACAACAAATCGTCAGGGTGCTTGTCATCACTACAGAACATCATGTTCTCAAAATGGTTTCCAACCAATCCTATCAAAGCCTCAAAATTCTTGGCTGCGCTTCCTTCTCTAATCAAAATCTTCATACCTTTTTGAAGTTTCTCCAAAGCCTCCTCTTGAGTAAAACACTCATGATCTGTTGAAATTCCTTCTGAAATATATTTTGAAACTTGGTCGCCTCTTAACCCCGGTGCATGACCATCTACTGGTTTATTATAAACCTTGGCCCAATGAATTTTTTTAAGTACTTCCTCATCATCAAAAATCACCCCCGGGTAGTTCATCATTTCGGCCAAATATTTGATATCAGGATTTGAAAGCAATTCCTTTATGCCTTGGGAATCAATGTTGGCTCCCGAAGATTCAAAAGTAGTAGCAGGGACACAAGACGGAGCACCAAAATTGAATTTGAAAGGTGTCTGTTTTCCGTTTTCAATCATAAAATGAACACCTTCCATTCCTAAAACATTGGCAATTTCATGAGGATCTGAAACAGTGGAAACCGTACCGTGGTTTACTGCAACTCTAGCGAATTCACTCGGAACCAACATAGAACTTTCAATATGGATATGGGCATCCACAAACCCAGGAAGAATATAGGTCTCAATATCATGATCCTTTTCTTCTACAGCTTCTATTTTTCCTTGCTCAACGGTAATTTCACCTTTAAAGATTTTTCGGTTTAAGATATCTACAATATTTCCTCGTACAGTCATCCCATGATTTTTAGTAAAGCTAACATTTTTCCATAAAAAAAAGCGACCCAGTCTAAGGATCGCTTTTTGTTTATGACTATTCGTTCTATTTATCTCCTTTAAAGGCTTTGACACCATCCACTAACCAATTATAATACTCCAAAGGATCTGGCGTGTATCCTACTGGCAAACTGATGTCATTACCTTCGGTATCCTGTAACACATATAATGGTTGGGCATTGGTGTTATATTTTGTTTGTTGATATTCCAACCATTTTTGCCCAAAAGTTCTAATGGTGTTTCCTGAAAATTCTGACTCGTATTGCTCATCTTTTGGCAACTTGGTTCTATCATCTACATAAAGCGAAATTAGAACCACTTCGTTATTTAAAACGCCGAAAACACGATCTTCTACCCAAACCTGTTCTTCCATTTTTCTACAGTTTACGCAAGTAATTCCAGTAAAATCAAGCATTACAGGCTTATTAACCGATTTGGCATAAGCCAATCCCGTTTCATAGTCATGAAATGCAATTAAATCTTGAGGTCCTAGATGAGCACCTTCTGGCAATTCTTTCATAGCTGATTTTGAATCCAGTTGAGTCGTTTGCTTCTTAGTGTAACCTACACCATATGGCGATTCACTATTGGTAGTTAATGGTGGTGGGAATCCACTAATTAATTTCAAAGGAGCTCCCCACAATCCAGGAACCATGTAAAGCGTAAATGCCAATGCTATGATTGCTAAACTTAATCTACCCACAGAAATATGCTCCATTGGTGAGTCATGTGGCAATTTGATTTTTCCTAATAAATACAATCCCAAACAACCAAAAATAGCAATCCAAATAGCCAAGAAAACCTCTCTTTCCAAGAAATGCCATTCCAACACCAAATCTATCATAGAAAGGAACTTAAAGGCAAAAGCCAGTTCTAAAAAGCCTAAAACTACTTTAACGGTATTAAGCCAGCCTCCTGATTTTGGCAACGAATTTAACCAACTTGGGAAAAAAGCAAAAAGAGCAAATGGTAAAGCTACAGCAGATGAAAATCCTAACATACTCATTACTGGGGCAATTCCACCTTTTGTCGCGGCATCCAATAATGCTGTTCCGGCAATAGGAAATGTACATGAAAATGAAACAACCGCTAATGCCAAGGCCATAAAGAAAATTCCCATAATACCTCCTCTGCTTGCTCCTTGATCTACCTTGTTTACCCAGGAGTTTGGTAACATAATTTCAAACGCTCCCAAGAATGAAAAAGCGAATAAAACCAAAACTATAAACATTATAGAATTGAACAGCACTCCTGTAGAGAACTCATACATGGCATTACTACCGAATAATGCCGAAACGGCAGTTCCCAAAAGGGTGTATATGACAATAATAAAAAATCCATACAACAAGGCGTTTCTAATTCCTTGACCTCTTGTTTTACTTTGCTTTGTAAAAAAGCTAACGGTCATTGGGATCATTGGGAACACACAAGGTGTTAACAATACCAAGAATCCGAGAAAAAATGAAGTAAAAAATATTGATAGCAGGCCATCGCTTTCTTCTGAACTGTCTGTTTCTGCTTGCTTGACAACCAAACCTTCTTCTTGTGGCTCTTCAAAAGTCACCTCAGATTCAGAGACTTTTTTAGCTTTGGTTAAATCAAAGGTCATATTATAAAACTTGTAAATACACCTAGCATCATCACAAGCTTGATAGGAAATTTCAGAATTGATGGTTTCCAAATCCTTATTAGTCAATTCTATTTTTTGTGTAAATGTGGCTTGGGAATCAAAAAAAGTCATATCCATTTCAAATACTTTATCATATTTGGTAATGGACTTACTTTCTGAGGCTTTTCCAACCAATTTAAAATTGTTTGCCATTTGGATGGAGTCATATACAAACTCTGTTGGTAATGCTCCTCCCTCTGGTAAATTTTGAGAATAGAGATGCCAGTGATCATCTATATCCGCTTGGTAAACCAATTCGTATTCTGTTTCTGAAATTTTATGGACTTCACCACTCCATTTGACGGGGTCCAAAACTTGTGAATTAACTTGTAGGGCTGTTATAAAAAATAAACAAGCAGTTATGAATGACTTCATTAGCAAAGCTTTATTTTAAGTATTTGTTTTGTTGTTTTAGTTACTTTAAACCTATTGTCTGCTCTTAAATTGATGACCCAAACCACATCAGGTCCTGAACAGAGTAAATAGATATTTTCCTTAGTTCGCAAAGATAGCTTTTCATCTTTTAAAAGCTTGCTTATTTTCTTTTTTCCTTGCATACCAAAAGGGTAAAAATAGTCGCCTTTTTTCCATGGTCTTACTGTCAAAGGAAAATTTAACAAATCTTTATCAACATAGATAGTATCTTTGGTTGCATCACTTATTTCACCTACTAGACCCATAGAAATTATACCTAGATCTGTTATGATTTCAGTACCAAGTTGGGATGCTTCTATACCCATGGTTTTTCCTTCACTTTTGGAAATTTCTGATAGTATTAAGCGCTCCCTATCCCTTAGCAAAACATAATCTTTTGAAAAAATTTGTTTTCCTGTTTGGGCATCCAAAAGCGCCACCATATCATTCCAATTTGAAAAGCCATATTCCTTGAAAACTTGATATAAATAGGCCTTAGGGTTTGATAAGGATTTTAACTTCTCTATGTTGAATTGAATATGATTTGGTGAAATTTCATCTGCCACATGTTCCAAAATATCATCAATCTGGTCCTCAATAATTAACTGGCTTTCCTTTAAATGTTCTTGGGTCTTATTGAAATTCTGAAGGAACTCCGGATTAATTTCCTTAAGTAAAGGAACCACATGATGTCTTAATTGATTGCGCACATATTTATCTGAAGCATTGCTACTGTCTTCTCTCCAAGCAATATGTTCTTCTTGGGCATAAGTCTCTAAATCTGCTCTAGAAAAATTCAAAAGCGGTCTTACCACCTTGCCATTCACACTTGGTATTCCAGTTAATCCATCAAGTCCCGTTCCACGAGAAAGATTAATCAAAAAAGTTTCTAGATTGTCATCAGCATGATGAGCAGTCAGGATATAATCAAAATTGAAAGTATTAGCTAATTCCTCAAACCAATGATATCGAAGCTCTCTAGCAGCCAATTGGGTGGATAGTTTTTGTTCTGAGGCATATTCTGACGTATTAAAACTTTCCAGAAACACCTCCACATCCAAAGTTTCAGCCAATTCCAGCACAAAAGTTTCATCTGCGTCACTTTCGGCACCACGTAAATTGAAATTACAATGCGCCAAACTAATGTTTAATCCTAATTTATAGCTTAGGTGAGTTAAAACCACACTATCTAATCCACCTGAAATGGCGATTAATAGTTTAGCATCCTTTAAGAAAGGAAAATTATCATTGATATGTTCTTGAAACTTTGGGAACAAACTCGCTAACATTTTTCAAATATACAGCATGAAAAGTAAGAATTATGTAATATCGGTTACATTTAACCTTCCAGAACCTCCCTCATGGCCTTGGCTTTTACCAAACATTCCTCATACTCTTTGTGGGGATCACTTTTAGCCGTGATGGCACCTCCCACAGAATAGGATACATATTGGCGACTTTCATTATACAGAATACTGCGAATGACCACATTAAAATCAAAATCTCCATTCGGTTTAAAATAACCTACAGCACCCGAGTAAAGACCTCTTTTCGTTTCTTCATATGTTTCAATAATTTTCATAGCCGAAACTTTAGGAGCCCCTGTCATACTCCCCATGGGGAATGCTGATTGAATCAAATCTACAGAGTTGAGGCTTTCTGGGACTTCAGAAGTAATGGTAGAAATCATTTGATGCACCTGTGGAAATGTATAAACCTCACACAATTCCTCTACTTTCACACTCCCTTTTATAGCTGTTTTGGATAAGTCATTACGAACTAAATCCACAATCATAATGTTCTCACTCCGCTCTTTTTCATCTTTCTTCAATCCTTTTTTCAAAGCTTGATCTTCTTCTGAATCCTTTGACCTTTTGGCTGTACCTTTAATAGGTTGCGAAGTTAATTTACTCCCAGATCTTTTCAGGTAACGCTCTGGTGATGCTGACATCAGGTATTTATCTGAAATTTTTAAAAAGCTAGCAAATGGCGGCTTTGAAATGGCATCCAACTTAAAATATGTTTCTAACGGATTTATTAGGGTCTGTTCGGCATAAAACTCCTGACAGAAATTCATTTCATAAATATCGCCTCTATGAATGTGGTCTAAAATATGAGAAAGCTTATCAAAGTATTCATCCTTATGGATTCTCAACTTGATTCTTACAGGTTCGTCAACTGTATGGTTTGACAAAGTTTCAGAAGTTTGACTGATAGCCCTAAAATCACTTTCAACCTCACCTGCAAACACTTCAGCGTAAAGAAATTCAACTTGCTCTCCTTTGATTAAAATAATTTTCTTTGGTTGAAAAAAATACAAATCGGGAAACTCCAATTGGTCTAAATTATCAGATTTTAGATCCTCAATATCATTTTTTAAATCATAAGTCAAATAACCAAACATCCAATCCTGAATGTTTTCTTGATAAGCCTTTAATTTTTCAAAAGCATTCATACTGTCCGTCTTTAAAAAAGACATGGCATCGACTGCTAGGAGAGCATCATAGCTTGAATATTTCTCAATATAATTGTTTGAATCCAACCATGAAATTTCATTAAACCTCAAACTCCAGTTTAAAAGCTTTTTTTTGAAGCTTTCTAGCTCCTCTAATTGATATGTAACGTGACTTCTCAAGCAACCAATTTATGGTAACAAATTTCAAAATAAATAGGAGAGTCTACAAGTTTAAATTCTAAAAAGAAAAATCCCTTTCCAAAACTTGAAAAGGGATACAATAATCGCTTGTATATCAAAACCTTCCTAACAATAACTTTTTTAACCTAAGTTTTAGCTTTGATTCAATTGATTATTTTTCTTCCAATTATTTAATGACTAAAACGACATTTTAGATTGATTCGTATCTTAATTATCCGTGATACCTTAATTTTACAGTGTAATACCTTTTTACTAATGAAAAAGGTCATTTTGCAAATTACATAAGAAAAACATTTAAACACTGTAAATCAGTCATATTTCGATAAAATGAAGGTTTTAAAAAATAGTTTTATTCAAATTCAGGTCAATCCAGTTGGTGCTGAACTTAGTAGTATAAAAGGTCAAAAATCCCATACAGAATTGATGTGGAGTGGTGATTCCAATATTTGGAATGGGATCTCACCCATTCTTTTTCCCATTGTTGGGGGTTTAAAGAATGACTCCTTCACTCATGACGGTAAAAGCTACCAATTACCTCGTCATGGTTTTGCGAGAAGAAATGACCAATTTACTCTGGTGGAAGAATCAAATTCGAAACTGACATTTTCATTGACCAGTAACGAGGACACTAGAAAAAAATACCCTTTCGAATTTGATTTTTTCATCACATATGAACTAAAGGACAATGAAATAACCATTACCTATAAAACCGTCAATAAAGGGGATAGCAACATGTTTTTTTCCATTGGGGCCCATCCAGCATTTAAGTGTCCCGTTTTTGAAGGTGAAACCTATCAAGATTACGTCTTAGAATTTAACCATGAGGAATCTTCAAAGCGCCAATTGCTTAACTATGATGGTTTGTACAATTTGGAAACCGAACACGTCTTCACAACCCCTAATTCGATTGAGCTAACAAAAGACCTATTCAACAAAGACGCTCTGGTTTTTACAGATTTAAAATCGGATGTGATCACTCTAAAGAGCAAAATTAATGGTGACATTTTGAGTGTTAAATTTAGTGGATGGCCTTACATGGGAATTTGGGCCAAACCCAATGCGCCTTTTGTTTGTATTGAGCCATGGTTAGGGTTGGCAGACCACATTAACACCAATCAAAAGCTATCAGAAAAGCTAGGAATAATTACTTTAAAAGAAAAAGATAGTCATACGGCTTCGTATTCTATTATTATCAACAATAAATTTTAACCTAAAATCGTTTAAATGATACGTTTAGGCTAATGGATTAAATTTTTTAAAAATTCCTTATTATATTAGAAAGGTCATCTCTTGATTCTACTTTAAATGAACAGTTCTATTTTTCAAATATTACCTACATTGGAGCCTTTTGATTATTCCCAACATTTTGAGGGACAATTTAAAGACAAGGAATGGGTATTGATAAATGGGATTAATGACAAGAAAGTAACCTATATATTCAAGCCTAATAACGTATTGAAAATTGTTGATAGCGGAACTACTATCAAAACAACCTGGAGTTTTATTAATTCCAATTTTCTTTCCATTCAAAGTGAAGATGGCATTCAGCTCGTTAAGATTTATTATAAAGGGCAAGATATGATGGTCATGAACCAGAGAGGCTCTGATGACTATGTTATGTTTGTGAACCAAACAAACTATGATGAAGATTTGGAGACTGAAGAAGATTTAAGACGCTTTTTACACAAAAAATATGTGCAAAGGGCTTCTGAACTTATTAAAAAACATCAGTTTTACTACATTCAAAATTCCGAAGAATTTGGACCTTTTACCGTTGAAGAATTAAACATCAAAGTTCAAAAGGATGAGTTGAGTCACCACTGCTTTGTAAGGGATATCAATGAAGACGATTATAGTAGTAGATTACGGATTAGGGATTTACTGAGAGAAATATAAAAAAAGCGATCCTTTGGGATCGCTTTTTTTATTCTACATGACCTGCCTTCTGTAAACTTCTTAAAATTAAGATGCCTATTCTTGAGACTATAAAGACAAAACTTCCGAAAATAGCCGTCAAAAAAGACACTTTGAGTCCGCCAGCAATCATGGCAGAATTCAATTCTTGATTGAATCCTTCTATGGCGTCAAAAGCTTGAACCATCCCTATAATAGAACCCAAGAATCCTAATACCAGACCAAGTAAACTCACATCGCTCACAAGCCTCAAATATTTTTTAACTTTTAAGGGTTCGGTTTTGAGAGCTAAACCTCCTTTTATGATAAAAAAAGCTGCCAATAAAAGACATATTAAGATTAAAGACATAAAAAATGGACCTCCCTCCATAAAACGATCCACAAAAGGACCTGATAAAATAAGTAACATAGCTACACAGATTTTAATATTCATGTTTGTTTGATTTTGTTTAGCAAACTTAAAAGGTAAATCCCTTCAAAAAATAGAATTGCGACCGATGACCAATTTAAAGACGGTTTTAACCGAAATGTCAAATCCCTTCCTAATCTGGTTATTTGTCTACAAAAAAACTTTTGCCAATAAATTTACCTTAATATTGTTAATGAAATAGTGCATTAATGAATTTCCCCTTATTAAAACTCTTAGGTCGTTTCTTTATACACGGCATATTTTGGTGTGGTGTGCTTCTGTTTTACACCTACTTTTTTGGAGTGGGAACGGATGATTTTACTTATGTTCTTTCATTTTCGCTATTCTTAATGCCTATCACTATTGCCGCCACTTACGTAAGTATTTACAAGCTTATCCCGGACTTTTTGATAACTAAAAAATATGGCTTATTTGGTTTATACAGTATTTATACCTTAATCATTTCAGGCTATCTTATTGTACTCTCTGTTATGTTTGGCCTCACTTATTTGTCCAATTTCAACTATGAAAACATGGCCCCAATTAGCAAAAGTCTGCTTTTTGTGATGGTCGCCGTTTATTTGGTAGTGGTCGTAGTAAGTGCTTTCAAACTTCTGAAGTTAAATTTCAGACAGGTGCAACTTAACAGCAACCTTCAGCAAAAAATACTAGAAACCCAATTACAGATTAAAGAGCAGGAGTTGCACTATCTCAAAATGCAAATTCACCCTCATTTTTTATTTAATACGCTAAATACTATTTATGGCTTCGCTTTAAAACAATCTGATGCGACACCAGAAATGATTATCAAACTTTCAAATATCTTGGATTATATCTTATACCAGATCCAGAAACCTAGTGTTCCTATTAACGAAGAGCTATTGCATATACAAGATTATATAGATTTGGAGAAAATTCGATTTCACGATAGTTTATCGGTAAGCTTTGAAAAACAAATCCAAAATGAACATTTGAATATCCCCCCCATGCTCCTACTCCCCTTTGTTGAAAATAGTTTTAAGCATGGTAGCATTATTAATGGAATTTTAAGCATCAAAATAAACATAACAATCCAAGATAAAACCCTTAATTTTTATATCGAAAATAGCTCATTAAATAACAACCAGTCTAAATCTGGTATTGGCTTGGAGAACATTAAAAAACGTTTAAATTTATTATATCCCGATCAATTCGATTTGAATATCAAAAATGAAAACAACACCTTCACAGTCCATTTGGAAATCCATAATCTATAAAGATGGTAAAACCTCATAACATATCCTGCCTAATTGTAGATGATGAATCCATGGCCCGAGAAATCATTAGGAATCATTTATCTAAAATCGACAATATAACCGTAGTTGCCGAATGCAAAAATGCCATGGAGGCGTTCAATTACCTGAATAGCCAGCATATTGATTTGATTTTTCTTGACATTCAGATGCCAGAGATAAGTGGCATTTCCTTTGCCAAATCCATCAATCCAGAAACTAAAATCATTTTTACTACTGCTTTTAGAGATTATGCGGTAGAAGGTTTTGAATTAAAAGCCGTGGATTATCTCTTAAAGCCTATAACCTTTGAGCGTATACTAAAAGCAATCAACACTTATTTTGAGGTTTATTCTTCAATCCCTACCTCAAATAAAAAAGAACCTGAAACCAATCAATTTATGTTTGTACGATCTGATCGTAGAATGCTTAAAATTGATTTTGACGCCATTTATTTCATTGAAAGCTTTAGTGATTATCTTAAAATCCATTTAGAAAATGAGGTGGTGGTAACACGTGAGAACATTAGTACTATGGAAGGCAAATTACCTCAAAAGCAATTTATCAGGATTCACAGATCCTTTATTGTGGCTTTAAATAAAATGGATTCATATACCAATGATTATGTCATTATTCAAAACAAATCTTTAACCATAAGTCGGAGTTATAAAAAGGATGTTTTGGAGGTTTTAGTGCAATATTGATGCGTATTTATTATTGTACCGTAAGCAGTTTTTTTAATTCATCAGGTTGGCTTGGTCTTGGTGCATTTTTAGTAATAACATTACCAAGTTCATCGATTAATAAATATTGAGGAATACTATAACCTCCTTCATACATAGAATAATTAT
This sequence comes from Mangrovimonas futianensis, assembly GCF_021245805.1. Taxonomy (NCBI): domain Bacteria; kingdom Pseudomonadati; phylum Bacteroidota; class Flavobacteriia; order Flavobacteriales; family Flavobacteriaceae; genus Mangrovimonas; species Mangrovimonas futianensis. The sequence goes on along the minus strand of NZ_JAJJNF010000008.1, from coordinate 192,896 downwards.
TAGCAAAATGAGATTTAAAAGACTTGTTTGCAAGAAAATGATAACCGTTTAAATCGTAAAACTTTATCATTTCAATCCATTTTTCTTTTTTATCCGCTTCATCAATTGAAATAAACAATTTTTGATAATTGTTTTCTTTTAGAATTTTTTCAATTTTCCTGTTAGATTTAAATTCTTGCTTACAAGGGCCGCACCATGTAGCCCATAAATCAATATAAATCTTTTGACCTTTAAACTTTGACAATAATTCGTCCAGGTTATTAATATTTTCGTTTTCAATAATTGATGCCATGGTTGGCAAATCTCTTTGAATCTTTTCGTGATAATATTTTATTTCATCTATTTCGGGCTCTAGATAACTTGTGTATTTACTATGTGGGTATGAGGTTTTAAAATTCTCAAAGAACTTTATTAGATACTCTTCATAGTTCTTTTGTTTTGTAGAAAAGATAAGATAGTAGGCTAATAATTTTTCTCTAAACTCACCATTTAAATTATTTACAATCAAACTTTCTTTATATCTCTTTATACCTCCATTCACACTTAAATTAATAAGGCTGTCCCTTGTAATCAAACCTTCTTTTTTTGTTCATATTGATTTTTTTCAATAATTACGAATTCAGCATATTCCTTCCAATTAGATGGTAGATTTTTCGTAGAAACAGGGTGCGTTTCAATAGTCTCATTTAACAATTTTTCTAAGCCAGCATTGATTAGATCTCCACTATATGATTTTGACAAAACAATATTGACTATTTTTTCAGCATAACGGTAATCAATTTCGTTTTTAAATAAATTATAAAACGCTTTATCAATAAGGTTTTGGGTTAATAAGGCATCAATTTGACTAATTTCATTTTTTTTATCAAAGTCTATTTTTTGTTTCACCGAAACAGCGGTAGAATCATTTTCATATTTAAATATATCATCTAAATTGTTATTATATGCCCCATGTAAAGTGTTTAATAAATCGTTACCTTTCGCATTATCCCCCTTAAAAACAATTGCTGAATCCAATGCTTTAATTTCATAAGAATGATTAGGCTCAATAATCATTTTCACCCTTTTATCACCTATAACCAATCTTATAACTTCTGGATTGTTTATATCAAGACTACATTTAAAACTACCCTTTTCAATAGTCCTTATAGTATCCCTTTTATTATCCCAAAGAATCATACCTTCTATGGGTCTTATGACCTCAATAAATTCCAAGTTGTTGTCTTCTGAAAATACCACTAATTCTGAAACATTAGTCTTTTCATTGGAGCAGGAACATATTAAAATTGACAAAAAACAAAGGGTAAGAAATCTATTCATTTCAATTGGGTTTTAATTTAAAGTAATTTAAATCTAACCCAATAAAATAAAAAAAGCACCCGTTTGGGTGCTTTTTTTCAAGATTCTGAATCAAGTTCAGAATGACAGTTAATTTTATTTAAACATGTAAAGCTCTATCGTCAGTAGCTGCTAAAGCTGCTTCTTTTATCGCTTCTGTAAATGTTGGGTGTGCATGACTCATTCTTGAAACATCTTCCGCAGAAGCTCTGTATTCCATAGCGACTACCGCTTCAGCAATCATATCAGCTGCACGCGCACCAATCATGTGTACCCCAAGGATTTCATCTGTAGATTTATCCGCAAGTATTTTTACAAAACCATCCAAATCCATACTGGCTCTAGATCTACCCAAAGCTCTCATGGGAAATTGTCCCACTTTAAAGGCAATGCCTTTATCTTTTAATTGCTCCTCAGTTTGACCTACAGCAGCCACTTCTGGCCAAGTATAAACCACACCTGGAATTAAATTATAATCGATATGTGGCTTTTGTCCAGCTATAGTTTCAGCTACAAAAACACCTTCTTCTTCGGCCTTATGGGCCAACATAGCGCCTTTAACCACATCACCAATCGCATAAATATTAGATGCACTTGTTTGAAGGTGATCATTCACTTCTATTTGACCTCTATCAGTGATTTTTACTCCAGCGGCTTCAGCATTCAAACCATCAGTAAAAGGACGTCTACCAACAGACACTAAGCAATAGTCTCCTCTTAATTCAACTTCTTCACCTTTTTTATTATCTGCCTTCACAACCACTTCATCTCCTACTCTTTCAACAGATTTGACTTTGTGAGATGTATTGATGGTGAATTTTTGTTTCTTCAACACTTTATTAAGCTCCTTAGATAACCCGCTATCCATAGTTGGGATAATGCGATCCATGTACTCTACGACAGTTACTTCAGCTCCCAAACGCTTGTAAACTTGACCTAATTCCAAACCAATAACACCACCACCAATTACAATAAGATGTTTTGGAACCTCTTTAAGCTTCAATGCTTCAGTTGATGTTATAACACGCTCTTTGTCAATGCTTATGAATGGTAAACTTGAAGGTTTACTTCCTGTAGCGATAATCGTGTTTTTAGCTTCAATTTCTTCTTCCTTCTCTCCTGAAATAACGATATGGGTTGCATCTTTAAAGCTTCCAATACCTTGATAAACATCTATATTATTCTTCTTCATCAAGAAATCAATACCGCCCGTAGTTTGATCTACCACCGATTGTTTTCTAGCAACCATTTTTTCAAGATTGACTTTGATTTCGCCTGGAATATCAATTCCGTGGTCTTCAAAATGCTTGACAGCATCTTCATAGTGATGGGACGAATCTAAAAGCGCTTTACTCGGGATACATCCTACATTTAAGCAGGTACCACCAAGTGTGGAATATTTTTCTATGATAGCAGTTTTCATTCCTAGTTGGGCACATCGTATTGCGGCCACATAACCACCAGGTCCAGAACCTATTACAGCTACATCGTATGAATTCATAAGAAAGGTTTTGATTAATTTGAAATAAAACGGTAACAAAAATACAATTTTGAATTCCAAATACCGAAATATGCTTTGCTAATTTTTTATACTTATTAGGTGGGAAATCCTAACATACCTCCCATGCCAACCATAAATAGCCAACTGCCATACAAGGCATGCTCAATCGAGACCAATAAAGTGGATTTGGTTCTTTGGTAAGTCAGCGCAAAAATGACTCCACCAATAAAAGTAAGGACATGAACCATGGTATTTCTAAAGAACAAATGAGCCAAAGAAAACAGAATGGCATTCATAAAAATCAGGAGGGCTTCACTTTTGAAAAAATCAGAATACCTTTTAAAGAAAAACGTTCGATATAAAAGCTCTTGAGGATATACCGAAAAAAGGATATAAACCAAAGTAAACAAAAACCAGTATAGTGGTTTTTCCATCATAAAAGTAAATAAACGCTCTCTATCCGTCAGAAACACAAAAATGATTGTAAATACGGCAAGGACAAAAAACTTAACAAGAGTACGCTTTATAAAAACACTCCAATGAATTTCCTTTTGAATAAAAAAAGTTACTCCTTCAAGTTTGATCATCACCCACAACACATATAAAAAACCTAAAACACCCAAACTCACTTTTATTGCAACCGGATAATCCATGGCAAAGCTTACTGGAAAAATCACAAACAGAATAAAAAACTCGATGAGCCTAAAGGTTTTTTCTTTCATAATCTAAATATTTACAGCCGTAGTATGCTTCACTTCATTGATAACAAACATACTATGCGTACTTCCAATATGATGAATCGAGGTCAACTTGTTCACAATAAATTCCCTAAATTCGGCCATATCTGCCACAACTACTTTTAACAGATAATCATAATCCCCACTCACATGAAAACACGCTACCACCTCTTTAAGCGTAGTCACATTTTTTTCAAAATCAACTACAAAATCGTGTGAATGCTGAGTAAGTTTGATGTGGCAAAAGGCAACAAAAGATTTATTAATTTTTTCTTTATTAACCAAGGCCACATACTTTTCGATGACCTCATTTTTTTCTAACTTTTTAATGCGTTCATAAACTGCCGTAACCGACAGGTTTAATTTCAAGGACAATTGTTTGTTTGTTAATTTACAATCTTCCTGAAGCAATTTCAATAATTCCCTATCAATTTTGTCAAATTCCATGTTTTGAAAATTTTTCTAATAAATCATTTGGTAGCTATGTACTTTAAATAAAATATCTGCAATACGCATTAAATTTAGTGTTATTTTCTAAATAATACCATATATATTGATTTTTAGTCTTTATTTTATGAATTTTGACTAATTAAAAACTATACACAATGGCATTTAAACCTGCAAACAACATACAAGATTTACAATATTTTGGAGAATTTGGCGGTGTAAACCCGTCTATCTCAGACTCCTCAACCTATACCTTTCTATCGGCCAAAACCATGTTTGATACCTTTGAAGGTAATGCTGATGGATGCTACCTATATTCCAGACACTCGTCACCTTCCAACCTATATTTAGGCGAAGCTTTATCTGCTATGGAGGGAACAGAAACTGCCAATGTTACGGCATCTGGTATGGGAGCTATTACCCCTGTAATCCTACAACTTTGTGGAGCTGGAGATCACGTTGTTTCCAGTAGAACTATTTACGGTGGAACTTATGCATTCTTGAAAAACTTCACACCAAAATTACAAATAGAGACCACTTTTGTAGACATCACTAAATTGGATGTGGTTGAAGCTGCCATCAAACCCAACACAAAAATCCTTTACTGCGAAAGCGTGAGCAACCCTTTACTTGAAGTTGCTGATATTAAAGGTCTTTCTGAATTGGCTAAAAAGCACGGATTAAAATTGGTTGTCGATAATACCTTCTCCCCACTTAGTATTTCACCTGCCAAGTTAGGAGCAGATATTGTTGTTCACAGTTTAACCAAATTCATTAATGGCGCTTCTGATACTGTGGGTGGTGTCGTTTGCGGGACCCAAGAGTTTATTGATAACTTAAGAAACGTTAATGATGGGGCATGCATGCTATTAGGTTCTACTATGGACAGCCTTAGAGCCGCTTCCATTTTAAAGAACCTAAGAACCCTTCATATCAGAATGCAACAACACAGCAAAAATGCTTTGTATCTGGCTCAAAAGTTTGAAGCAGATGGTCTAAAAACCGTTTATCCCGGGTTAAAGTCGCACCCGTCACATGAATTATTTAAATCCATGATGAACGAAACTTATGGTTTTGGAGGCATGATGACTGTCGACGTGGGATCCTTGGAAAAAGCAAATGAATTAATGGAATTAATGCAAACCAAAAATTTAGGGTATTTAGCCGTTAGTTTAGGATTCTACAAAACTCTATTCTCTGCCCCTGGGACATCAACTTCTTCTGAAATTCCAGAAGAAGAGCAAAAAGATATGGGATTGAGCGATGGTTTGATACGATTTTCAATAGGATTGGATGCCGATATCGAAAGAACTTATACGTTAATGAAGTCTTGCATGACCGATCTAAACATTTTATAAAACCAAACTAACTACAGCCAACTTAGAACACCCGATTTAAAATCGGGTGTTTTTTTTTGAATTTGCATAGCTTTTTTGAAAATCGTAACATTACAACTGAAAAATTCTAACATAACTAAATGGAAAGCCAAAACATCAAACCTAGACATCCAGAAGACGAACATATAGTTGAAAATAAGGAACTCAATATATGGGAAGCCTTAATTCCAGTATTTGCCTTGGTGGCCATGTTGTTTTACAATGTCTTTTTTGTTTTTGGTGATGATGCCCTTAGCGGAAGCAATCAGTTTATTCTTTTATTAGGAGCAGCAGTTGCCGCCATAGTAGGTTTTTTCAATAAAGTATCCTATGAGCAAATGCTCGAAGAAGTTGCCGAAAACATAAAATCGACATCAGGTGCTATACTCATTTTGTTAATGGTAGGAGCTTTAGCTGGAACCTGGCTTATTAGCGGCATTATTCCTTCCATGATTTATTATGGACTGCAAATATTAAATCCAACCATATTTTTGGCTGCCAGTGTTATTATTTGTGCCATTATATCCATAGCCACGGGAAGTAGTTGGACCACTTCTGCGACAGTTGGTATAGCCTTAATTGGTATTGGAAATACATTGGGTATCTCTGCAGGGATGACCGCTGGAGCCGTTTTATCTGGCGCTTATTTTGGAGATAAAATGTCTCCCTTAAGTGATACTACCAATTTAGCTCCTGCTATGGCCGGAGCAGGGTTGTTTGAGCACATAAAATATATGGCCCTGACCACGGTTCCAACAATTACCATCACTCTAATTGTTTTTATCATTATTGGTTTGAATTTGGACACTCACGGTACCGCCAATGTAACAGATAAACTGACTGCAATTGATGGGGCATTCAATATTTCTCCTTGGTTGTTTGTTGTCCCAGTTTTAGTCATATTTATGATTATCAAAAAAACACCCCCTCTAATCGCTCTACTGGTAGGAACTTTATTAGGTGGTATTACCGCTTTAATTGCACAACCTCAAATTGTAACCCATTTAGCGGGAGCAGAAAGCCTTACTTTTGAATCAGCATACAAAGGTGTTATGAATGCCATTACCGTTGGAGGATCTGTAGAAACTTCAAGTGCCGAATTAAATGATCTATTCAGCTCTAGCGGTATGGAAGGCATGCTGGGAACCATTTGGTTAATTATTTGTGCCATGGTTTTTGGAGGCGTCATGGATGCTATTGGAGCTTTAGCTAGAATCAGTAAAGCATTACTCAGCTTGGCTTCATCAACTTTCGGGTTGTTTGCCAGTACTGTGGCAAGCTGTTTAGCTTTGAATGCGACGGCTTCAGATCAATACTTAGCATTGGTCGTTCCTGGTAAAATGTTTAAAAAAGCCTATGATGACAAAGGTCTGGCCCCTGAAAACTTGAGTAGAACTTTGGAAGACTCTGGAACGGTAACCTCTGTCTTAGTTCCATGGAATACTTGCGGCGCCTACCAAAGTAGTGTACTAGGTGTAGATGTAGCTCATTATGCCTACTATGCCATTTTTAACTGGCTAAGCCCTATAATGACCTTGATATTTGCTGGTTTCCAAATTAAAATTAAACAAGCCACAGGCAAACTATAATAAATAATCAAGACTTTCACATATTAATTACAAATCACATAGTTATTAATGATGAAAATTAAACTATTAGCAATTTAAACACCTCTTTATTATTGCGATATCTGAAACCTATTTTGTAATAAGAATATATAATAAATTGTTATAGTGATTTCCCTCAATGATTGAGTATTTTTGCACTAGAAATTAATTGTAAAATCTTAAACATTATACATATGTCATTTGTAGGAAAAAAATTCCCAAATTTAAACGTTGACGCCATGAATGAAATGGGCGATACTTTCAAAGTCAATGTTCTTGAAGAAGCTATCAACAACAACAAAAAAGTAGTTTTGTTTTGGTATCCAAAGGACTTTACATTTGTTTGTCCAACAGAATTACACGCATTCCAAGCAGCTATAGGAGAATTTGAAAAGAGAAACACTATTGTAATTGGTGCTTCTTGTGACACTCCTGAAGTTCACTTTGCATGGTTAAACACTGCTAAAGATAATGGTGGTATCGAAGGTGTTACTTACCCAATCTTAGCAGATTCTAACAGAAACCTTGCTTCTACTTTAGGTATTTTGGATATCACTAACGAAACTTACAACGAAGAAACTGGAGTTGTAACAGTTGAAGGTGACAATGTAACTTATAGAGCTACTTACATCATTGATGAAGAAGGAGTTGTTCAACACGAGAGCATCAACAACATGCCACTAGGTAGAAATGTTGGTGAATACTTAAGATTAGTAGATGCTTTAACTCACGTTCAAGAAAAAGGTGAGGTTTGTCCAGCAAACTGGGAAGAAGGTAAAGATGCTATGAACGCCAACAGAGATGGTGTTGCTTCTTATTTAGCTTCACACTAATTAAACTTCATTTAATTTTAATAAATTGTTCCCCAAGTTCCTATATAAGGAACTTGGGGAGTTAAATCCCCTTAAATTATGGTACAGGAATTAGATCAAGATAATTTACAGGAAATCATTTCACAAAATGACACTGTAGTTGTACAGTATTCTGCCACTTGGTGTGGAAACTGTAGAATTATGAAGCCTAAGTTTAAAAAATTGGCTACAGAAAATGAAACCATGGCATTTGTAATTGCAGATGCAGAAAAATTTCCTGAGTCAAGAAAATTGGCTACTGTAGATAATTTACCTACGTTTGCTACGTTCAAAAATGGTACGTTTGTAGAACAAACGCAAACAAATAAATTTGAAGTATTGAAAGAATTGGTTGATCAAGTGAAATAATTATGAAATTACCTGTTATTAAACATTTAACCCAATTCATTGAAGAAAACGACGAAGATTACGTTGTTGAAACCATTGAAACACTTGAAGCTTTAACCGAGGTCCCATCACTAAAGGACGAGGAGCTTGATGTTATTGGAGAATTAATTTCCAATATGTATGGAGCAGTAGAGGTTAACAAAATGATCAAGAGTGGAACGCCTAAAAAAGAAGCTTTAAATGCGTTTATGAAACGTGTTATGGGTTCCATAGACAATTGATATATCCCTAGTTACTAATTAATAGTAATGCTTGAAGGCTCCTTGGATTATTCTTTGGAGCCTTTTTTATGAAATATTACACCAAAGCATTTACCCTTCCTTTTATTTATTGCTACTTTTAACTTCCTAAAACTATTTCATTAGGTATCGAAACCTTCAGAAGTACATTTTTATAAGAATGGATAAAAAGGAATCTCTTTTAATAAATAGATTAAAAAGTATTAAGTACGCTTTTAAGGGCGCTTGGATTCTGGTAACAACAGAATCCAGTATCCAAATTCAAGTGTTTATTGGCATTATCATGACCATCTTAGGTTTTGTATTTGACTTATCTGCAACAGAATGGATGATACAAACATTAACCATAGGCATCATCATTTCCATAGAAGGAATAAATACCGCCATAGAAGAAATCGCCAATTTTGTACATCCACAAATTCACCCTAAAATTGGACTCATAAAAGATTTAGCAGCAGGGGCTGTTTTTATTTTTGCTATTACAGCTATAATTGTTGGTTGTTTTATATATTTCCCTAAGATTTTTTAAATTTCTTAACTTTAGGAATAACCCGAGTAATTTGTATTTTTGCCCATATAAGCACCCATGAATGGCTAAGAAGAAAACCAAGTCTAAAACAACCACGAAACCAAAATTTAAAGCGCCTAGTTTCAAGTTATCTAGTCAGCAAAAATTGGTGTTTGGTAGCTTTTTAATCATTTTGGGCATTTTGCTTTTTGTTGCTTTTATATCCTATTTCTTTACCGGGAATGCTGATCAAAGTACGCTATCTGAATTTGCTTCTAGAGAGGTAAAAACAAAAAACTGGGCCAGTAAAACAGGGGCTTGGTTAAGTGAGTTTTTCATCAGAAAAGGATTTGGGGTTTCATCATTTATTTTCGCTGGTCTTATTTTTCTCTCCGGGGTTTATGTCGTTTTGGACTCCAATAAAGCCAAACTGAAAAAATATTGGTTCTGGGGCACCTATTTAGTGATATGGTTCTCTATTGCTCTCGGTTTTTTTACCAGTCATATAGATATTTTGGGTGGAACTATAGGATATGAAGTGAATACCTTTATACAGGACTATTTAGGAAAAGTTGGCACAATCCTCCTATTGGTTTTTGGCTTTATTATTTATTTAGCCATTAGGTTTAGGGTTACTGCCGAAACCATTGGAAACCTATTTACTTCTGCAAAAAAAGAAATAAAAGACGAATTCCCAGTTTCTGAAAATAATACAGACACCCCGATTATTGATAATGATTTAACTGCTGAAGCTGAAGATATTAAATCTGCTTTTGACTTATCTGTAGAAACAAGCAGGGAAGAAAAACAAACGGAAGACATTCCGGAGCCAGTTCTTAAGCAAGTTGAGCCCATCAAAGAAGAACCACAGTCTCATGAAAATGAAGTGACTATTGAAGTTGAGGAACATGAAGAGGAAGAAGCCGAGACGGACAATTTGGCAAATAAATTAGTTGAAGATTTTGGGCAATTTGACCCTACCCTTGAATTAAGCAAATATCAATTCCCTTCTCTGGATCTATTGAAGAAATATGAATCTGAAGGAATTACCATCAATCAAGAGGAATTAGAGGAAAACAAGAATCGTATCGTTGAGACTCTAAACAATTACAAAATTGGCATTTCAAGTATTAAGGCTACAATTGGACCAACTGTAACGCTTTATGAAATTGTTCCCGAAGCGGGAGTGCGAATTTCCAAAATCAAAAACTTGGAAGATGACATTGCCTTGTCTCTTTCAGCCTTAGGAATTCGAATTATTGCCCCAATACCTGGAAAAGGAACTATAGGTATTGAGGTTCCCAATAAAAACTCAACCATCGTTTCTATGCGATCGGTTATTGCATCCCAAAAATTCCAAAAATCGGAAATGCAACTTCCTATTGCTCTTGGGAAAACAATTAGCAACGAAACCTTCGTTGTGGATTTAGCAAAAATGCCACACATGTTAATGGCTGGTGCGACAGGTCAAGGAAAATCGGTAGGTTTAAATGCTGTTTTGACCTCTCTATTGTATAAAAAACATCCCGCAGAGGTCAAATTTGTTTTGGTTGACCCTAAAAAGGTAGAATTAACGCTTTTTAATAAAATTGAACGTCATTATCTAGCGAAACTACCTGACTCTGAAGATGCCATCATAACAGACAACACCAAGGTAATCAACACATTGAATTCCCTTTGTATTGAAATGGATAACCGTTATGAGTTACTAAAAAATGCCCTTTGTAGAAATATTGCTGAATACAACGCCAAATTTAAAGCCAGAAAACTAAACCCGAATGATGGTCATAGGTTCTTACCCTACATTGTTTTAGTGGTTGACGAATTTGCAGATTTAATTATGACAGCTGGCAAGGAGGTAGAAACCCCTATAGCCCGTTTGGCACAGTTAGCTAGAGCCATTGGTATTCACTTAATTATCGCTACTCAAAGACCTTCTGTAAATGTGATTACAGGTATCATTAAAGCCAATTTCCCTGCCAGAATAGCATTCAGGGTGACTTCAAAAATAGATTCCAGAACCATTTTAGATGGCTCGGGAGCAGACCAACTTATTGGTCGTGGAGATATGTTATATACCCAGGGTAATGATATGATTAGACTGCAATGTGCCTTTGTGGATACTCCGGAAGTGGAGCAAATCACAGAATTTATTGGGTCACAAAAAGCCTACCCTGATGCCTACCTTCTGCCAGAATATGTAGGGGAAGAAAGTGGCACAAGTATTGATATAGATTTGGGCGACCGCGACGACCTATTCCGTGAGGCTGCAGAAATCATTGTAACCGCCCAACAAGGATCAGCCTCCTTGTTACAACGTAAACTGAAATTGGGGTACAATCGCGCTGGTAGAATCATCGATCAGCTAGAAGCTGCAGGTATCGTTGGTGGATTTGAAGGAAGTAAAGCGAGACAAGTTTTAGTTCCTGATTTAATTGCTTTAGAGCAGTTTTTAAACGAAGAAAATAGTTAAAGAGAAACAATACAACATGAAACATTTAACCCTCATTTTAGCCCTTTTAATTGGTACTCTTGGATTTGCACAAGACAGTAAAGCCAAAGCGCTTCTTGATGAAGTATCCAAAAAGGCTAAAAGCTATGAGAACATCAGTTTGGATTTTAAATATGCCCTGGAAAACCTTTCAGAAAACATCAACCAAGAAACGCGAGGTGATGTAGTTTTACAAGGAAACAAATACCGATTAAACATCTTAGGAGCCACTAGAATTTATGATGGTAAGACTTTATACAGCATCAGCCCTGATGATGAAGAAGTTACCATTTCAAAGCAAGATGCCAATGACGAAAACAGCATCACTCCAAATAAAATGTTGACCTTTTATGAGGATGGCTATACCTATAAAATGGATATCGATCAAACCGTAAAGGGAAGAAAGATTCAATATGTAAAATTGACTCCAATTGATTCTAAATCTGAAATAAAATATGTGTTATTGGGAATTGATGCCCAAACCAAACACATTTACAATTTGATGGAAATTGGAAAGAATGGAACAAAAACCACCCTTACCGTTAATTCTTTCAAAACAAATCAACCCATTTCAAAAAGCTTATTTACTTTTGACGAGAGTAAATACAAAGATTACTACATCAACAGATTGGATTAGTTGACCCTTTGAAAATTCTTGACAGGTACATATTAACCACCTATTTAAAAACTTTTATCAGTGTGTTCGTTATACTCATGCTGATTTTTGTTCTACAAACCATTTGGCTATATATCAAGGAGCTGGCTGGTAAAGATTTGGATATTGTGGTTGTTGGAAAATTCTTAATTTATTTCTCACCACGATTGGTAACATTGGTATTACCATTAACCATTCTTTTGTCTTCAATCATGGTATTTGGAAGCTTTGCAGAGAATTATGAGTTTGCCGCCATGAAATCTACGGGTATATCCTTACAAAGAGCCATGGCTGGATTAAGTGCCTTTATTGTTCTTTTGGCTTTTTTAACCTTCATTTTTGCAAATACAGTCATTCCGTGGGGAGAGTATAATTCCTTAAACCTAAGGAAAAACATCGCCAAACTCAAACCGGCAATGGTTATTGCTGAAGGGCAATTTAACGATGTCATAGACTACAATATTAAGGTGGATAAAAAATCTGGCGATCGTGGTCAATTTTTAGATGGTGTCCTTATTCATAAAAAAAACAACAAAAATAGTAGAGGTAATCATACTACCATAGTGGCTAAAAATGGTGAATTAGTTGGAAGTGAAGAATCCAATGTTTTGAAATTAATTCTTCATGAAGGGTATTTTTATGATGATTCCCCGCCTAAAGATTACAAAGATCGCCAAAAAAGGCCCATGACTAAGAGTTCGTTTGAAACTTATACCATCAACATTGACCTTTCCGGCTTCAACAATCAGGATATGGATGAAAAAGAAGTATCCAATAAATACAGCATGTTGAGCATGAAGGATCTTAGTTATACCATTGATTCCTTAAAAACAGATATTGCTAAAGTTTATAGCGAATTTTCTGAGAACTTATATTCTCGAACCAATATACCTGTTATGAATTCGGGAATTAAGGCCAAAAAGGACACCATTTACACGGGAGACATATTGGATTTATTTGATACCCGTAAAAAAGTCCAATTGATAGATTTAGCTACAAATTCCATCAAAAGTACTAAGCAAATAGTCAAAGTAAAAAAGGAGGGCTTTAAGCAGAAAAAAATATGGATGTACAAACACGTCTTAGCTTACCATGATAAGGTCGCTTTGGGATTTGCTTGTGTTATTCTATTTTTTGTCGGGGCGCCGTTAGGAGCTCTAATTAGAAAAGGAGGATTGGGTTTACCTATGGTAGTTGCCATTCTATTATTTTTAACCTACCATTTTATAGGGATTTTTGCTAAGGAAAGTTCTGAAGGGGGGGCCATGAATCCTGCTTTGGCTCCTTGGGTGTCAACATTGATCATGTTTCCTTTAAGTATCTATCTTACCAGAAGAGCCACACAAGATAGAGGATTGTTTGAATTTGACCACCTAATTGAACCCATTAAAAAACTGCTTAAAATTAAGCCAAAAGAAGAAAAGGCAAGAAAGGAACTTCCTAATGAAGTGGCTGAAATCATGGCAAATAGAGAGCTTGCTCCAGAAAAAATAGATTCAAAAAATGTCATTCAGGTAACTAAATTACAAGAGGATTTTACTGTTTTTTCCAAGTTCAGTTTTATTTTTTATATCGCGGCTGCCATTTTGATTCCACTCTTCTTTATTCTGAAAAACAATAAATTTCCTGAGCTTGCTTTAGTAAGCTTGCAACTAGGGATAATCGCCTTGTTTATATGTCTTGTATACTATGTCGTATCGACCATAGTCAGTTTTAAGCTTTATAAACATGTGCCCAAATCTAGCTTTTCAAAAAATCCTATCAGTTTAATTTTAGGATACCTATTTTATCCTTTAAGTCACTTTCTTAGAAAGAATAAAATAAATCAAGACATTTCAGTTAGTTTAAAATAAGCCATATCTTTGCATCATGACAGAAGAATTGACCCTAGAACGTCCTATGATACAGTTAAATACCATCCAAGAAGCCATTGAAGATATTAGAAATGGCAAGGTAATTATTGTTGTTGATGATGCCGACCGAGAGAATGAAGGTGATTTTTTGGCAGCTGCTGAAATGGTAACCCCAGAAATGATCAATTTCATGGCTACTCATGGACGTGGATTAATCTGCGCCCCATTGACTGAAAAACGTTGTAAGGAACTGGAACTTCATATGATGGTCAATAATAATACCGACCCTATGGAAACGGCCTTTACCGTATCGGTAGATTTAAGAGGTAAAGGAGTAACCACCGGTATTTCTGCAAGTGATAGAGCTAAAACCGTAAAAGCTCTTATCGATCATGACACGAGACCATTTGAATTGGCCAGACCTGGACACATATTCCCATTGGTAGCTAAAGAAGGTGGTGTTTTAAGACGAACTGGCCATACCGAAGCCGCTATTGATTTTGCAAGATTGGCAGGTTTGAAACCTGGTGGTGTTATTGTTGAAATCATGAACGAAGATGGGACTATGGCTCGCTTACCACAATTGATGGAAGTGGCCAAAAAGTTTGATCTTAAAATTGTTTCTATTGAAGATTTGGTGGCTTATAGAATGCAACATGACTCTTTGATTGAAAAGAAAGAAGATTTTGATATTGTAACACGTTTTGGCTCTTTTAGGTTGCGAGCATATCAACAAACAACCAATAGCCAAGTACATATAGCACTTACTAAAGGAAGTTGGAAAGCTGATGAACCAGTCCTTACAAGAGTTAATTCAACTTTAGTAAACAATGACATTTTGGGAACCTTAACTAACAATGCTGATAAAAAATTGGACGACATGTTCAAGTTAGTCAGCGAAGTCGGAAAAGGTGCCATTATCTTTATAAATCAACAGAACCAATCTACTAATTTACTTAATAGGCTCTCTGAGTTAAAAGTTGCTCAAAATGCTAAGGACGTTATCAAGGCTCCTGGAATTAAAATGGATAATAAAGACTTTGGTATAGGTGCTCAAATTCTTCATGATCTAAACATCCACAAACTTCGTTTGGTCTCCAACAGTGAGCAGACCAAACGAGTGGGAATGATAGGATACGGTTTAGAAATTGTTGATTTTGTTAATTACTAATTATCAAATACCACAAACTCTTTTAAGAGCCCTTTTTGCTTTGATTTCGGCACCTCTGAAATAAAGGCATATTTACCCGGCTTTAAATCAACATAGAAGTAACCCTTACTCCCTGCTGGCATATCGTTGACACCTCCTAAGAAAGTACATCCTTCAGGAACTGGCGTGATTAATCCCTTGGGATCGGACCAATCCATCCACGCTTCAAGGGCTTCTATACTTGCTCCTTTATCTAGTCGAACAAGATTGATATCATGCCAAATGTAATTTTCATGAGGTTTTTGATCCTTTACAAAAACAGAAAAAATTTGTTTTCCCTTTTTTATTGGAGTTGGAAAGCTAATCCCTTCCTCACCAGAAAGGGTTATTTCTACGGTTGGTTCTGGTGGCGAATTACCACTATCTTCATCTGTGACTATAATCCCCTTTGCCATTCCCATTAATGTGTGAAATTTACCATTGGGCATTTTCACATAACACTCCATAATGTAATATCCTGGGTCCAATTTTACGGTTGTTATGGCTGTATGTTTTGGCGCTATGAGTCCAGTTCCACCAGAAAAAACAATGTCACCATACCATGCGGGCAGCTTACCAAAAGCGGCAAATCCTTCTTCTGGTTTCCCTTCATTAATTAAATCCATCCCTTCCCCAAAAACTGGTGCAATCTCTGTAATGGCATTTTCCTCAGTTTTTCCCTCCGGGTATTTATCCAAAAGGAAAAAATGGGTTTCGTTGGACTGATTTTGATATTTAAACGTATTCCATCCCGAGGGAATGGTATCAGCACAGATAAACTCCATACTTTTAGTGATGACATTTATTACGTTTTCTGGTTCTGGCACCGTTTCCTCTACGACCAAAACTTCAGTTTCTGTAACTGGGTTCTTTTTTTCGTTTTTACAATTAAAAAGAAATAAGATTCCCACCAAGGAAATCACGATTTTTGAATAGTTAGTTTTCAAACAAGTCATATGTAATTGGTTTTAAGATATTTAAGTTAATAAATTTTTATCAAAGCAAATCAATTAGGATTCATTTATTAATGAGTGCGCTATGAAATATAATGTCTTCTCAAGAAGATTCTTTCCAATTTTTGTCCATCCGTTTCAATACACTTTAAAAACTTTATACATGTTTCTCTCTACTGCCTTGGGAATCTCAGAAATCAGCACATAATTTCCCTTTTCCAATTTGGCCTTGAAATAACCTGTTTCACCGGCTTCTAAATCTTCAACACCTCCAAGGAAAGTTAGCCCTTTTGGAACAGGAGTTTTAAAAGCTTTGATATTAGAAGCATCAATCCAAGTACCCAGCGAATCCAGCAGTTTCATATCATCTAATTTTACGAGATTAATATCGTGCCCCAATAGCGTTTCATATAGTTTTTGATCCTCAAACCTTACTGCCATTTGGTACTCTCCCGCTTTTATGGAATCCATAAAAGTGATTCCTTTTTTACTTGAAAGGTGAATATCAAAATCTGATTGAGGTTCTTTATTTTCATTTGCTGTCTCAGATACTACAATTTCCTTTAACATTCCATAAAATGCATGTGGCATCCCGTTTGGCATTCTAACATAGCACTCCATCACATAGGTGCCTGGTTTCAAATAAACTGTAGTTTCGGCTGAACTTCTTGGTGCTATTAAACCAACGCCCCCACCCAATTTGACATCCTGCCACCAAGATGGAATTTTTTCAAATTCCTTCATTGCCTCCTCTATTTTGTTTTCGTTTAAATAGGTGAAAGCAGCCTTAAATGGAGGCACCAATTCATTTTTATAATTTTCAATGGTTATTCCCTCGGGCATTTTCTCGAAAATAAAGAAATGCGTTTCTCCAGATTTGTTATTGTATTTAAAAGTGGTCCACCCAGACTGGAGTTGCGTTGGAATCTCAAAGTCCATAATATTGGTAGTCACCTCAACGATATTTCTTTTGTTTTCAATTGAAACAACACTTGCAAGTTTCTGTTTGCTCTCCTTACTTTCATTTTTGCAACTTATCAAACTCACGAAAAGAATCGCAACATATAGATTGACGTATTTAAAATTTAAAACTGAACTCATGATATTTTTTAAGGCTTAAATGGTTATTTAATAGATTTTTCTCACAGTTGGATTATTACCAGTGGTAAACGAGGTGCTGTTGTTTTCAAGAAGCCACAAATGACCTTTATTATCAAAAGTTATGGCACTAGGGTATTCTAAACCTGAAGCTACTACCCTATCCAAATTACCATCTAAATCATATGCCTTTATAGATCCTCCAACAGTTAAATTGGGAATGTATAAGGATAACCAACTGGTTTGGTCAAACTCAACCACATAAAGAAGATTGTCTGGACCTATCTCGATGTCGATTATAGAGGTTAGACCACTAATTATAGCCTCACAATCTTCTGAATCTTCAGAACATACTACATGGTTGGCTCCTGGTTGTATTTTCCAAATTCTGGAACGACCAATGGGTAAACCATCTGTATCGGCTAGCGCGCCCGTTAATTCCCCAACAAATACAGAACCATCATTTGCTACAGCTACTGAAGTTGGCACTGGTTGCACATAGCAAGGAATGTCGCCCTCTGCTCCCGTCTGCCAACGAATTAAATAGTCACCATTTTCATCCAATGGAGGGGTCAAAATGGCTTTCCAATCAATTTCACCTGTTGATTTGGCCGATAAAACTGTATTTCCTGCGGCATCGGCGATAAGAAACTCATTTCCCGAAACAGCCGCCACCTTATAGGGATTATTTTGAGGACCCGCACTGTACCCGTCTATGGCTTCACATAATTGATCCTTCCATTGTGTTCCATAATTGGCATCTGGATCGTTCTCGTATTCAAACGCAGCAAGATCTGCCACCATGGTTCCACCAGAAGGTGTCACCTTATATAGTTCTCCATTTTGGGCCAGGTCTGACCCCCCTGTTGAAACATAGATATTCCCGCTTCCAATAGAAGCTATTCCCTGTATATCTGTGGCAGCATCAAGAGTAGTCATCGTTTGTACACTCCCATTTTTTATTAAGTCGACACGTTTGGACGCCCCATTATTGACTCCAACAAGAATGCCTCCATCCGGCGTGCTTGCAATATCAAACACAGATCCCTCAAATTCATATACCATTTGGTCATTAGTTTGCTTAAAGCTTTTGTTAGACATATTGTTATCATCTGACTGAATAAACTCTGAGGGTTCTTCACAACTTACTGCTAGCATGAGTAAAATTATGAGCATACCAATTAATGAATGACCTTTTTTGTTTCGTGTGAAAAATTGTGTTTTCATAAGTTATAGATTTTGATTAATAGCTTTTAATAGTATATATATTTAACCTCCTAATTTCCTTTGCAAATAGTCAAGAGATTTTAATTACAGAGGTAGTACATCTCTAAACTTGCATTCAGGATTTCGTAATTTTTATTGATTTAATAGCTTTTTTATTTTGCATGATATTAATAGTGTATTCACCAGTTTTTAAATGGTCGATATGAATAAAGATGTTCTTATCATCTTTTATTAATTTGTCTTTTTTAAACATGCTATTAAATAATTTCTCAGTAGGGAATTTTGAGAATATGGGTTGTCTACTTGTGTAAAGCTAGAATGATAAAAAAAGAAGAGGTATCACTCCTGTAACAAAGTATACCACTTATGTAACAAGCACTAAAAACTCTTTATTTGTCGATGTTTTGAAGGTATTCTTTTGGTGTAGAATGGTATACCTCCTTAAAGCATTTAATAAAATAGGAAGGTGTATTAAAACCTGTTTTATAGGCTATTTCTGAAACAGTATCATCTGATTTTTCTAATAATGATACAGCCATTTTTAAACGTTCGTTGCGAATAAATTCTGATGTAGAAAGCCCAAAAAGGGCCTTTAATTTTCTATGTAATTGCATACGGCTCATGCGCATTTCTTGACTCAAGGTTTCCACTGTAAAATCAGATTGGGTCAAATTTTCTTTAATCACCTCTTTAAGATTCGTAAAAAATTGCTCCTCTGTATTGGACACTTCCATTTCATAAAAATTCAACACATTGTTCTTTCCATAATATTCATGAAGCTTCTTGCGTGTCTCTAGAAGTTTTTCAACTCTTATTTTGAGCTTTTCACTATTGAATGGTTTAGTTAAATAGGCATCAGCGCCTGTTCGTAAGCCTTCTATTTCGTTATGATCCCCTGATTTGGCCGTCAGTAGAACGATAGGTATGTGACTGGTCTTAATGTCTTCCTTCAGGGTATTGCAAAGTTTGATGCCATCTATTTTTGGCATCATGACATCGCTTATAACGATATCAGGTACATGCTTTATCGCCTTATCTATCCCTTCTTCCCCATTGGAAGCCTCTATTATTTTATATTGATCCTTCAAAATGGATTTAACAAAAGTCCTTATATCGTCATCGTCTTCAACTATGAGTAATAAGGGTTTGACTGTTTTACCGTTCAATGAAGCCTTGGAATCCTTTCTAATTTCTGAGTTTTCATCAAGATCTGGAATGTTTAATGTAGGTTGTATTTCTGAATGATTATAATAACTTTTCTCAATTGGAAGACTAACCACAAACTGAATATCATCGTCATTCATGGAATGAGCGACGATAGTTCCATGTGACAAAACCGTAAGCTCTTTAACTAAGGACAAACCTATACCCACTCCCTCACTATGTGTATTGTTTTGATAATACCGCTGAAAAAGCTTGGGTAGTTCTTCATCCTTTAAACTATTGCCATTGTTGACAACTGTTACAGTTAAAAATCCATCATTTAAAGTAGCATCAAATTTAATATAACCTCCATCGGGTGTGTATTTTACAGCATTACCCAATAAATTAGATACTATTTTTTCAATAACATCCCTATCAAACCATGCTTCATTCACATCGTCTATTTGATACGTAAATTCCAGTTCTTTATCTTTCGCTTTAAACTCAAACCCAGTGACTATTTGCTTTAATAAAACAGATAAATTTCCTTGTACAACATTCAATTTTAAATTACCCGTTTCTAACTTTGATAAATCTAGTAATTGATTAACCAAATTCAGTAAGCGCTTAGAGCTTCTCTTAATTAGATTTAATTCTTGTTTATCAGTTTCTGAAATATTGGGTTTACACAATTGGTTATCTACTGGTCCTGATATGAGTGTTAATGGGGTACGAAACTCATGAGAAATGTTATTGTATAACTTGGTTTTATATTCATCTAGTTTTTTTAATCTATCTGTCTCTCGGGTTTCCAACTCCAATTTCATTTTCATCTGCCACCTCCAATTTAAATACTTGTAAACGGCATAAATGATAAGTAACCCCAGCAAAACATAAATAAATTTTGCCAAACTACTAAGATACCATGGGTTTAATATCGTAAAGGAATAAGTAGCAGGTATTGTGTTCCACAAACCATCATAATTACTGGAAATCACTTCAAACCTATAGTCATTTGGTGGCAAATTGACGTATCGGGCCAAATTATTATTGCCAGACTCCATCCATTCCTCATCATGATTAATCAATCGGTATTTAAAATTATTCCCTTTAGGTTTAGAAAAGTTTAAACTCTCAAATCTAATTGAAATGGTATTACTATCACTGGAAAAAGTATGGTTCTTTGAAAAATCAATTTCATTGTTAACAACTGTTATATCAGATATTATGGTTTTTGGAACGTTTGGGTTTTTGGTAATATTTTCTGGTTTAAACCAATTGACTCCTGCCAAACCTCCAAAATACATGACTCCTTGTTTGTCTTTATAATAAGCATTCGTATTGAATTCCAACGATTGTAAGCCATCATTAGTATTAAAGTTTTCAATTAAAAAATCATTACTTCCCTGATATCTAAACTTTACCATGCCCCTATTGGTACTCATCCAAAGATTATTGGACTCATCAAATAAAACACCATAAATACAATTATCTGGAAAACCTTGATCAACCGAAAACACCTCCTTCTCTCTAGATTGAATATTATACCTAATTAGGCCATTTCCATTGGTACCAACCCACAAAATATTTTCATTAGTTGGGTCAAAAGCAATGCTTTTTATTTTTTTTGATTCTTTAAGGATTTGTTCCGCTTCTCCAGACTTTATATCGACTTTAAAAACTCCATCTGTATAGGTTGAAATCCATAGGGTTTTGTTGGAATCTTCAATAATACACGACACAGAATTAATTGAATTTAAAGTGGAGTCATCATTTGTATAATGGTATTTTTCAATGATACCATACTTCCTATCAAATTTAATCAAGCCATAATCACATGCCAGCCACATTTGTCCGTTTGAATCCCTAAAAATCTTGTTGATGTAATTAATATCCAAAGGCGTCTTTGAGGATGCATTGAAAACTTCATAACCTCCTTGATCATTAATAATGGTTAGACCTCCTTTTTTTCCCAATACAGTTCCATGTCCCACCCATAAATCACCATTTTCATAATACATGGCGTTTATGGCTGATGTGAGCAATGGTGAGTTTCTATCTGTTAGGGTTTTGAATTCATCTCTAACTTTGTTGTAAATTGTTAAACCATTAGTGGTACCAAAAAACACATTCTGCTCATTATCTGTTGCAATAGAAAGTACAACCTCAACATTCACGTCCTCTGGCACTTGACTAGCTGTTAACACATTAAACTTAGAAAGGTATTCATCATAATATGCCAAACCCGAAACATTGGTTCCTAACCAAATAACACCATTGGAATCTTCATATAAAGTAAAAATCTCATTATCACTTAAAGCATATAAATTGCCTTTTTGAAACTTAAGTTTTTCAATTGTATTGGTACGAAGATCAAGGAGTAAAATACCTTGCTTAAGAGTACATATCCATAATCTTTGATATTTGTCTTCGTGAAGTGAAAGAATATAAAGATTTTCTGGAAGTTTGGGATTGATTGTATTTGCAGATTGAAAATCAAAATCAGATTTTGATTTGTAATACAGACCATCTCCCAAAGTTCCCAACCATACGACACCATCTTGAGATTTTTCTAATACATGATTTCTAGATGAGTTCTTATTATGGATAATCTCATATGTATTTGATTTTAAACTGTACCTATAAATATCATTGAACGTCGTCAAATATAAATGTTCCCCTTCTTCCAGAAAATGATGTACAAATAGATCCTTTTGGGGAGGGTTAAATAGGACCGTTGTATCCTTATTCTTAGCACCAATAGTTATTACCTGACCATTATACATGCTGAAATACATATTGGAATAAGAATCTTGAAAAATATTGACAACGGAATCATTAGGAAAAACTCTAAAAAAGGAATCTGTTTCCTTTTGATATTTCTCTAATTTACAGCCAGAAGATATAATCCATAAATTGTCCTGCCTGTCAACAAAAGTCCTTCCTAAAACCTTTCCTCTGCCCTTGGCCGTTGCATCAAACTGTTTATTGTAATGCTTAAAATTGTTGCCATCATACCTATCCAGTCCACTGCGAGTAGCAATCCAAAGATACCCCGTACTATCTTGTGCCATACTAATCACACTATTTTGTGACAAGCCATCTTCATTATTTAAATATCTGAATGTAACTTGCCTGAGATTGGTCAAATCAGGTTTTATTTCCTGAGCTTGTAATACACACAAACCAGAAAACACCCAACATATATAAACCGATATAAAGATGTAACTTCTAATAATTCAGCATTTTAGTAAAAATACTAAACTAATTAGAATCAGGAAATTATCTTAGGCAAGAAGCTCAGAAATAACCATAACCATTTTTTCTGCTCTATTTTTCACCTCTTCCTCTGTCCATGACAATTTGATCAAGCAAGAAATATTGCGTCCGATAAAGTGATCAGATTGGTCAAATTTGGCATCATGCAGATACTTCAGACCTTCCCGTACCTCTTGAGGAATCGGATAAAGTGTCTTCAATTCTTTAAGGTGTGCCCATTTCCTTATGTAATGCCAATTATTATCATAATAATGAAAACAGCCATCAACCCCATGGTCTTTAAATCCTTCCATGGTTTTTCTAGCTGCATCCAATGTGGGCATAAAGAAATTCAAAAAGGCATAGCTCTCTTCTCCCCCTTCAGGAACCGCTCTAAACTCAATCCCTTTCACTTGGCTTATAGCTTCACGAATAATCGTATAGTGTTTTTTCTGAGTCTCAATAAAACTGGGAAGTCTTTTCATTTGAGCTAGACCAACAGCAGCATTCAATTCGGAAATACGGAAATTATAACCCAAAAATGGATGTCCTTCGGCTCCTCTGTCCATTCCTATATGATCATGACCGTGGTCACTAAAATGGTCTGCGTTTTGGTAAAACTCCGAATTATTGGTAACCACAGCTCCGCCTTCACCACAGGTTACGGTTTTGACAAAATCAAAAGAAAAGCAACCTACATCACCAATAGTTCCCAGAGCTTTTCCCTGATAGGTGGCACCAATAGCCTGACATGCATCTTCTATGAGTTTTAAATGGTATTTAGCACATAACGCTTTTAAAGCCGATAAATCTGCCATACTTCCACACATATGAACCGGCATAATAGCCTTGGTTTTTGGGGAAATGGCTTTCTCAACCGCTAACGGATCAAGCGTTAGAGTATTGTCGATATCTACCAATTTAGGAATAGCTCCAAGCATCATGACAGCCTCAAAACTGGCTACAAATGTAAATGTGGGCATAATGACCTCATCACCTGCCCCTATACCCGCAACAGCCAATGCCATTGAAACAGCCGCGGTTCCGCTAGATACCACTTGAGCGTGCTTGACTTGCAATTGATTTTGAATTTCCTGCTCTAATTCTCTGGCCTTCCAACGCCCTTGACGCATTCCATCAAATCCGTAACGCATTAATACTCCAGTCTCTAAAACTTCGTGAACTTCCTTTCGTTCTATATCTCCAAACAATTCAAATCCAGGCATGGTTAATTTTTAAAAATAAGATTTCAAAACTACAATTTATAAGGCACAAAAAAGAGTGTAAAAAAGATTAATGCCGATGCTTTATCAACTGGTCTTTTTACCAAATAACTACAGAATCTTCAAGATTCTTTCTAACTTTTTTAAAGGAGGCAAACATATCATCATCTGCGCGGAAACCAATGGGCATAACCAATACCGATCTTAACCCTTTGGGAGTTAAACCTAATAATTCATCATACTTATGTGCTTCAAACCCCTCCATAGGGCAGGCATCAATACCTTCCATAGCACAAACGGTCATTAAATTTCCCATGGCTAGATATGCTTGATTAGTGGCCCAAACCTCTATTTGATTTTGGGACTTGTTTTCAAAATCGTCAATTAGGAAATTCTTAAAAGGTTTTAAAACCGTTTTTGGAGTATTTCGGATGTTATGAACCCTATCAAAATATTCAGTTACAAACTCTTTATCTATCGATGTCTGTATACAAAACACTAACACATGTGATGCTTGCTCCACTTGTTTTTGTCCCATAGTAGCAGCAACCAATTGTTTTTGTTTCTCTTTATTTTGAACAACCACTAATTTAATAGGTTGCAAACCATAAGAAGTCGCAGTCAAATTGAATGCTTGTAACAATGTGGATAGTTGTTCTTCCGTCAAAAACTTTTCACTATTAAAGGCCTTTGTGGCATAACGCCATTGTAATTGTTCTATTATTCCCAACTTCATTTAATTTAGGTTGCAAAGATAGCGATTTGAAAGCGGGAGCATTAAGGTTCTAAATAAATCTCATTTGATTTTCTATACTCTGAAGGGCGCTTACCCATAATTTTACTAAAAGTCGTGCTAAACGTTGGTAAACTATTGTATCCAACCATGTGAGCTATCTCTGAAATAGTATAATCTGGATTCATTAAATATTCTAAGGATTTAAAAACCCGCAGTTGCGTGTAGTACCTAATAAAGGACATACCCAAATCCTTTTTAAACAAACGATAAAGAGATTTATCTGTCATCCTAAATGAAGATGCCAATTCCGGCAAAAAGTGCTCTTTATTAATGTAATTTGTTAGGTATTCAATGATATTAATCAATCTCCCATCACTAGGTTGTGGCAATTCCAAAGGCAAAGATTGTGGAACCGTTTGGGCTAAAAGCACTTTCAGGGCATTAACTATGGCATATTGTTGCTCTTGGGATTTGATAATATCTCCCTTCCATTTTTTTGTAAACAGTAATAACTCCATTACCAAGTTATTGGCAGGATAGATTCCTTCCCTTTTATAAAAGGAACCTGTATTTGTTCCTATGGGAAAGTATAGGTTTCTCATTATTACCTCAGTAGAACTTGGATAAATAGAATGTTTAACACCAGCCGGAATCCACATGTAATGTCTTGCCGGCAAAAAGTAAGTACAACTATCAGTTTTTACATAGACAACGCCTCCTTCGGTATAAATAAATTGGCCTTTCTCATGTGTATGGGGCTCTATATAAGTTTCCCCCATCAAATTATGGTAACAATAAACACTCTGCGCGTTTTTATCTACTTCAGTTAAATAATACTTACTGGACATGCTAATAGTTCCTTCGATTGACTTCTTGCACTAAATTAATAAATTATTGTCCTTTTTAAATAAATAGACACTAAATATCTTATATAAATTGCCAACCTATTTTATCAAATACACAATTAAATCAAAGAAGATTGATTAAATAACCAATTTTTAATTTAAAAAATTACAAAACACACAAACATGACTAATAACAGAATAAAGTTCCCTTCTTATATGGAAAAAATACAATCTCCAGAACAAGCAGCAAATATTATCAAGCATAGGGATGTCTTGGGAGTTAGTGGTTTTACCAAAGCGGGTGATAGTAAATCGGTATTACCCAAAGTAGCTGAAAGAGCACGCCATGAAAACTTAAAAGTGACTGTGCTAAGCGGCGCTTCTTTAGGTTATGAT
Organism: Mangrovimonas futianensis; assembly: GCF_021245805.1. Classification (NCBI taxonomy): domain Bacteria; kingdom Pseudomonadati; phylum Bacteroidota; class Flavobacteriia; order Flavobacteriales; family Flavobacteriaceae; genus Mangrovimonas; species Mangrovimonas futianensis. Next base: position 166,817 of record NZ_JAJJNF010000008.1, on the reverse strand, counting down.
ACAGATGCCGACCTAGCCAAACATGGTGCCCTTTATAAAAGAATGCCCTTTCAAGCAGACCCCACCCTTAGAAACAGTATCAATAACCATGAAGTGCTTTATGTAGACCAACACTTAGGGCAAACAGCAGATATGCTACAAAGTTTGGACAACTTCAATATTGATGTCGCCATAATTGAAGCAGCTTCCATCACAGAAGAGGGCTATATAATTCCTACAACCTCTGTTGGAAACTCTCCCATTTTTGCAGAAAAGGCCTCAAAAATAATTATTGAAATCAACACAACCTTCCCTGTAAATATGGGGGGTATTCACGATATTAAATTGTTGGGCAAACAGCCTAACAGGGAAATTATACCAGTTACCCAATCAGATACTAGAATTGGTGATCCATTCATTCAAGTGGACCCAAGAAAAGTAGCTGCCATTGTTTTTACTGAAGTCCCAGACTGTCCTGCAGTGATTTCTGCACCAGATGAAAAAACGACAGCCATTTCCAACCACATTCTTCAATTTTTGGAACAAGAAGTAGATGCTGGTAGACTCTCGGAGACCTTACTTCCATTGCAGGCTGGAATTGGTAAAACGGCAAATGCCATTTTATCTGGTTTCGCACATAGTAGGTTTAAAAACTTAACCATGTATTCTGAGGTACTCCAAGACAGTACCTTTGAACTTATAGATTCTGGCAAATTACTTTTTGCCTCTGCATCTTCCATTACAGTTACAGAAAGTTGTTCAAAAAGAATTTTTGAACATTTTGATACCTACAAAGACAAATTACTTCTAAGACCGCAAAACATTAGTAATTCGGCTGAAGTTATTAGACGACTAGGTGTTATAGGAATCAACACGGCCATTGAATTTGATATTTATGGCAATGTTAATTCTACCCACATTACTGGTACCCACATGATGAATGGTATTGGTGGTTCTGGAGACTTCGCTCGAAACGGTTATCTAAGTATTTTTGCATGCCCATCTATTTCAAAAGAAGGACGCATTTCACATATTGTTCCTATGGTATCCCACACTGATCATACCGAGCATGATGTGGATATACTAGTGACCGAGCAAGGGTTAGCAGACATAAGAGGTTTAGCGCCTGTAGAAAGAGCTAAAGTAATCATTGAAAACTGTGTGCATCCCAGTTACAAAGGCCAGCTACTAGAATACTTTGAAGAAGCATACCAACAGGGTGGGCACACACCTCACATCCTTGATAAAGCCCTGAGTTGGCATAGTCAATTTAAAGCTCATGGTACCATGAAAACCTCAGAAATGGTTGCTCATTGAAAATCATAAAGAAACCAAAGCCTTGTGAATCATGTTTTTAAATTCTTAAACTTTAAAACAAGAACTTTTTTATTAAAAAATTATTTCCTTTTCAATAATAGTTGTTATATTTGCAACCGCTTAGGAGAAATGGCAGAGTGGTCGAATGCGGCAGTCTTGAAAACTGTTGAGGGTCACACCTCCGGGGGTTCGAATCCCTCTTTCTCCGCAAAAACCCTTGAAAGTTACTTAACTTCAAGGGTTTTCTTTTTTATTGTCTACAGCATTTAACTCTTTTTGTTTTTAATTTCGATGAATTAGAATTTGTCTCTTCCTATTCAATTAAAAAATCATTTCCATCTCTTTTTCTGCTAATTCTCCATTACTAATTCTATATTTAGTAACTTAGTAACTAACCAACTGCCGCAAATAGAAGAATAAAGGAAATCAACTAGCCTCACCTTGGTATCAAAAAACCAATAGATTTTCTATTCTAGCCCCAATTCCTTAACACCTCCCTTATCCTCTTTTAACCCGCTTGATAAAAATAATATTTTATGAAAACTGTACTCATCACAGGAACAAGCAAAGGTATCGGACTTGAAACCGCCTTAAAATTTGGGCGTGCCGGTTACCAAGTAATTGCTACAATGCGCCGCCCCGAAGCCGCTATAGAACTAAAACAGACCATTAAAAAAGAATCTTTAGACATTACAATTTGTGAGATGGATGTTGATTCTAATACTTCTGTTAAACAATGTATGGACAACATCAATCAAGACGGTGTTTTTATAGATGTGCTGGTCAACAATGCTGGAATTGAACGTCATGGTTCCATTGAAGAAATGTCTATAGATGATTTCCAAGCCATTATGAACACCAACTATTTAGGAGTCCTACGATGTACTAAGGCCTTGTTGCCACAAATGCGAAAAAACAAATCAGGTTGTATCATCAATATTGCCTCTGTTTCAGGGCACATTGCAAATAGTCCCTTGGGTGGGTATGCCGCAAGTAAACATGCACTTGAAGCCATTAGTGAAGCTTTGGCGCAGGAAGTAAAACCATTCAATGTTAAGGTAGTCATCGTGGAACCTGGGATTATCAAAACCCAAATGGCTATGGATATATCCACCGACCAAGAATCCATTTATCCGCATTCAAAACGACTTGCTGGTCTTTTTAAAGCTTCCTTAGAAACCCCTACACCACCCTCACTGGTAGCTGATAAGATATTTGAAGTTGCTGAGAGTAACGATTGGAAATTAAGACATCCCGTTGGTCCCGATGCCGAACCCTTTATTGCCTGGAGAAAAACAAAATCTGATGAAGAATGGGTGGATTGGAATGCCACAAACGACGACGAATGGTACCAAGCCGTTGAGCAGGAATTTGGGCTGAATGCTAGATAGACAATGGCATGAAACAAAAGCATGCTGAGTTCTTGTTAATATTGTTGTACTACCTTCATAGGATTCTAACACTACCCACCAAAGGCAAGGGCCAGAGCCATAAACAGGACCATCACTTTTAATCAAATTATGGCTATGATTAGTTATGGCCATAATTCCTTGATACCACAAATGTTTTAAAAGGCTTCCCCTTACCATTTCACTTCAATACCTCATACCTATTTTTAAAAAGGAATGGTTCTTGATACCTGTATTCTCATTATTTAAACCAAAACATTTACTATGAACAAATTTCTTTTCCTAATCTTCTGTTTAACCTTAGTGCATTATAATTCCTACAGTCAATCCCAACAAAACGACATCAAACTCACCGTTTCTGCTTTACCCCTATTTGGGTCTTCAGATGGTTTTGAATCAGGCATCAATGGAATGGTGCTTAAACCTTCTGTCGGGTATTTTATTTCAGATAAAACTTCTATTGACATCAATTTTTCCTACGCCACCTTAAACGATTTAACAATCGCTAGTGTTGATTCCTATTATAACTCCTTTGCTTTTATTCCAACTTTAAGAAACAACTTCATCAACAAAGAAAAATGGCGATTGTTTGCTGAATTAGGTTTTGGTTTGGGAACCATTAAATATGATGCAGATCAAAGTTCGTCACGTACCAATAAGCATCAAGATCTAAGTGGTGGTATTTCTATTTTAAATATAGGGATAGGAACAAACTACTTCCTGAATGATAAATTTGGATTCGAGTTTATCATACCCTACATAAGCACTAGAAACATCACATCAGAGAATACTAATAACCTTTATTCAGGCATTGGACCCACTATCGGATTTACCTATGTTTTGAACTAAGCTCAGTCAAACAAGTAATCATTTAAAACTTGATTAGAGGCAAACTTTTAGACCACATTAAAACAGCTCGAAAAGCTAATTTTACAGCGTTTTTCACTAAATTTAAGTTTTAAACCCTTACGTAATGAAAAACATAGTTGTTGCCATCGATTTTAAAGACAATGAACAGCTTGTGTTAGACAAGGCCTATAGCTTTTCTAAAGCTTTTAATTCAAAATTATGGCTTGTTCATATTGCAGCTCCAGATCCAGATTTTGTTGGATATGAAGTGGGCCCAGATTACATACGGGAAACCCGAGCCGAGGAACTAAGGGATGAACACAAGAAAATTCAAGAATATGCTGGGGAACTTGTAAATAAGGGAATCGAAGCGGAAGCCTTGTTGATTCAAGGTGAAACCGTTAAAACATTGCTTGAAAAAGCTGAAGATTTGAATTCCGAACTAATTATAGTAGGTCATCACGATCACAATATTTTCTACCAAGCATTCATAGGTAGTGTGTCTTCTGAAGTTTTAAATGAGTCCAAAATACCTATTTTGGTTATTCCTTATAAATAAAAAAATCGGCTGTTTATCAAACAGCCCATTTTGTTTATCTGAACTATTATAGTTTCATTAAGAGTTTACAACTTCTTTTAATACCTCAACCACGTAATCAACATCCTCTTTGGTATTGTATTTACTAAATGAAAAACGCAGTGAAGGTTTTAATAAATCCTCATCACTTAGAATGTGTTCCAAAACATGTGATCCCTTACTGCTACCACTTTGGCAAGCACTTCCTTTAGAACAAGCAATACCTTTTAAATCCATTTGAAACTGTAAGGTTACTGCCTTTTCAGGTGTCATGGGCAAACATACATTAATCAACGTATAAGTGCTCTTAACAGAATCACCACAATTGCCATTAAATTTAACCTCAGGAATTTCCGATTTAATCTCTTCCTTGAAATAATCCTTAATAGATTGTACATAAGCTCTTTCTTCCTCTAGATGGTCATAAGCCAGTTTAAAAGCAGTCTCCAATCCTTTGATATTATGAACTCCTTCAGTACCAGCTCTAAAACCACGTTCTTGAGATCCGCCAAAAATAAGCGGTTTCAAACCACTATTTTTACGAATAAACGCAAACCCTATACCTTTAGGACCATGGAATTTGTGGGCTGCAGCCGTCATAAAATCAATAGGCACATCTTGTACATCCCATTCAAAATGCCCTACAGACTGTACCGTATCACTATGAAACAAAGTATTGTTTTCTTTACAAAGCTCTGCCACTTTTTTGATATCCAAAATATTTCCAACCTCATTATTTACATGCATCAAACTCACAAGTTTTTTTGAATCATCTGCTTGTAATAAACGCTCTAAATCTTCCAAATCCGGACTACCGCAAGCTTGTAATTTAACCATCTTACCTTGAATTCCATATTCCTTTTCCAATTCCTCCACAGTATGAAGAACAGCATGGTGTTCAATGGGTGATGTAATAATTGTTTTTACACCAGCATCTCTAACAGCACATCGCAAAATCATATTATCAGCTTCTGTTCCTCCTGATGTGAAAATAATTTCTTGAGGTAACGCATTCAAATACTTGGCTATGGTTTTTCTTGCTGATTCGACAATTGTTTTTGACGACCTACCAAAAGCATGAGTTGAAGATGGATTTCCGTAATTTTTCTGCAGCACCTCCATCATATCATGGATCACTTCCTCCCTCACTTGTGTTGTTGCAGCACTATCAAAATATACAGATTTCATAAGTTTTTTGACATTTGTTTCTAAGGTTTGCAAAATTACCGCAAATAAAATTATTAACAAGGATGGCCTACGTATATTTGGTAAAACTTTTATTTTTGCTAACTAAACTTATGTTATGCAAAAATTTCTTGCTCTTTTTTCCTTGGCCTTCTTGGTGTTTGCTTGTGATGACGGTGATGTTTTAACCATAAATATTGATTTTGATGATGAGTTCTATGCTTGTGGGCAAACCGTATTTTATAAAACCAAGGAAGACCCTACCGAGTCCCTCTCGCTTTATGTAGATGATGCAGACGTTTTAAATGACATTTTTCAATTAGAATTTGTTGATGAAAATGAACTATTGGTTCAATTGGTTAATGAAAGTTTGACCGGATCTGGAACTTTTAATTACCGAACCTACAATCGTGATAATATCAATAATATATTTTGTAATGATGTGCCCCCAGCAGATCTGCAAATCAATCAAGATTATGTAAGTTCAAGTTCCTATATCTTAACGATAGCCTTGTTGCAAGATGACAACGATGGTGTTCCAGCAGAACTGGAAGATATAAATGGCAATGGAGATTTATATGATGATGACACGGATGGTGACGGTATTCCTAATTTTTTGGATGCTGATGATGATGGAGACAACATTTTGACCATTGTGGAATTAGATGATAATGATTTGGTGGATGCCAATGGAGATGGGGATAATGACGATGACGTTGATGGCGATCCATTGACCAATCCAGTGGATACCGACGGAGATGGTATTCCCAATTATTTAGATAACGACGACGATGGCGATTTTGTTTTAACCATTGATGAAGAAAACATCACACAGGATAACAATCCTTCCAACGATTTTACAAATCCTAATGTGGCCGATTATTTAAACTCGGATGTAGCTACTACTGTTCCCGCAACTGCTTACAGACCCCATAACATGTCTTTGAATTTTTCCATTCACCTGGAGGTCAACAACGTTACTTTTGAGTTTTTAGAACAGGATACTTTTGATTTTGGGGAATTGCAGAGTTCCAGTGATGTTCCTACATCCTATACTAGAACTGTAACCCCTCCTTTTCAATAGGTAGTTGGTATATTTTGATAGATGTAAACCTCGGTAGCCCCCAATCCATATTTTTGGTAGTTGGCGTCATAAAACTTAACATTATCGTACCTTCCAAAGAGGTATTCCAATTCTAATTTTAATACCCCTTCTCCAACTCCGTGTATAAAAACAACTTTGGGTATTCTATTTCGTATGGCAAATTCCAAGCGTTGTCTAGCCACGTCCAATTGCAAACTCAACATGTCATGATTAGACATCATGCCAGACTTATCTGTTATTTGATGAATATGCAAGTCCACCTCCATAGGTGGTTGAAATTTTTCCTTCCCTTTTCTGACTTGTTTAGGCTTACGCTTTCCTTCCTCCTTTTCATTCAAATCAAACTCTGGACTATCCATAAAATTGAGGTCTTCCGAAATTAAAACCAAATCAGAGACAGGAAAAACCATTTCAAAACCGTCTTCCGTTTTGATTGTAGCTTGACCACCTTTGATTGAGGTTACCACCCCAGTGAGGTCTTCGTCCATTAATGATACTATGCTGCCTCTTTTTATTGCCACGACTATTGATCCGTTGAATTGTTATCGTCTTCTCGATCCCTTTTACTTTGAATTCCTGTTGATATTCGGTACAACCCAACCATCAATAAAGCAATTCCTATGATCAAAACCACTTGATTTTGTTCCTCACCTGCTTTGGCGTAAATAGCTACACAAGCTCCCAAAAGGATTATAATATAGTTGACGTATTTTGGCATAACTTTCTTTAAAAGGAGTCCTATTATTTTATTAAATATACTTGGCAAAAATAATCCAACTCTTTTTAGCTGAAAAATATTTTTGAATCCATTGTTTAATTAAGTACTTTTCAAGTTGTTAAAAAACGGAACAAAGAATATAATCATGTCTTCTCTTGATAATTACATGCTGCCATGTCTAAATAAAACACTTTTGGGATTTGAATGTCCAGGATGTGGTATACAGCGCTCTGCCATAATGATTACCAAGGGAGATTTTAGTGGTGCCTTTTATATGTATCCTGCTATTTTTACACTCATTCTTTTGGTTCTCTTTTTTATATTTAACAAATACTACAAATTTAAAAATGATCATAAGGTCATGGGTGGCCTTGTCATTCTAAATGTGGTAATCATTATTACTAATTATATCATCAAATTAAGCCATTAAAACAATCTCTTTATGGAACAAGAAAAACTCAATCCAACTTTAGTTTATGTATTAGCCCTTTTGGCACTTCCCTGCTGCTGTATTTGGGGATCAGGATTTATTTTATCTGGAGCAGCCTTTTTTATTGCCAACAATAAGTTGAATAAAGTCAAGGCCAATCCTGAAGCCTTTGAACCAAGCAGTGTTAAAGCAATGCAAACGGCCAAAATAGTGGCTCTAGTTATATTAATCATCAATGTTTTAACTCTTATCTGGAGTATTTATAAAATAGCTACTGGTGGCGGAATAGAAGGCATGATGGAAGAATATCAAAGAGCCATGGAAGAATTCCAGAGCCAACAACAAAACCAATAAAAATTGGATTACATCTTATAAAAGCGACCTTCGGGTCGCTTTTTTTATGATAAATAATATCTTTGGTACAATATATGTTTAGCTTTACGTTACTATTCAAAACTACTGTATGCAGCGACTTTTAATTTTAGCCCTAATCCTATTTCATGTATCCCTTTTTTCCCAAAATACAGCCATTGGTACTTCAGAAAAATTGGTTTTTACGGCTTCTTACAATATGTCTGGGATTTTAACCGATTTGGCAGAGGTGAAAATGGAAACGAGTCCTGTCAAGACGTCAAAAACTACCTTACTTCGATTAAAATGTACTGCAACAACCTATTCCAAATGGGATAGTTTCTTTAAAATTCGCGATTTATATGAAAGCTATGTGAGTCCAAGATCATTAACGCCCTATCTATATAAACGAGATATTGATGAAGGCGGCTATTACAAATTTATGCAATACACCTTCAGCCATAAGACGCATACTGTAAAAAGTCTTAAAAAGAAAAGAAATGGTAAAGGAGAGATTTGGGAGGAAAAGAAAAATGTGTCTATAGGATCATCAACCAGAGATATCGTTTCAACCATTTATAACATTCGTAATATTGATTTTTCGCAATTTCAAAAAGGAACTTCCAAAACCTTCAAAGTCATTTTCGATAATAAAGAACATGTGGTTAACATTAAAAACTTGGGACAAGAACAATTGAGTACTGCTTTAGGAAGTAAAATGTGTCATAAATTATCTATTTCAATGAACAATGATGTTTTGAAAGGATCTAATGATAATTTGCTTTGGCTTACAGCAGATGCCAATAAAATTCCTGTATTTGCTAAATTTAAAATTGCTGTGGGTAACGGAGAATTAAAAATAAAATCCGCTTCAGGACTAAAAAATTAATTATGAAAAAAGCACTAACTATCTTAGCTATTATTAGCTCTATATTAGCGGTTATTTTATCTGTTTTACCGCTTTCAAATTTGGCATTTATACCCGCGATTGGGTCGCTTATTTTTGGATTAGCAGCTTTTTATTTTGCCAATAAAAACAACCAGCCCAAACATACTGTTCAATTAGCCTTTTTACTGACTATAATTGCTTTATCCATTGCTACTTACAAATCTATTTTCACAGAAACCGAGGTTGGAAATACAGAGGCGCTTGAGAAAAAGGAAGAAGAATCGGTTGAAGATTCCATGGAGATTTTAGAAGGCCTAGACACAGAAGAAATCGATGGTATTGAAGTCGAAGAATTAGACGGTATCGAAACAGATGAATTGGAAGATGTTGATACTAATGAACTCGATGACCTTGACATTGAAGATGAGGATTTATAATCATCATTTATAAAACATGAATAAATAAAAAAGAGAATCTTTCCGGGTTCCCTTTTTTTTTGCTTTATTTGAACTAATAAGCTATTATTCAATACCTATGAAAGCCTTTTTAATTGCTTCCATACTCACCCTTATTGGCTCTTGCGCCACTCAAAAATACTCTGACAAAATAGACATTTTAAAAAATGGTATTCATATTAAGGACAGTACGGCTATTTTAGAATTTTCACAAACAATAACTGCTCCCGAATTAAAAGTTCATTTAGAATTTTTAGCTAATAAAGAACTTTATGGCAGAGAGACGGGAGAAACAGGCCAAAAACAAGCATCAGAATTTTTAAAAAGCTATTACCAATCCTTGAATATTGCTTCACCAATGGAGGATTCCATCTATTTTCAAAGGATACCCAAGGATTATTTTCCTGAAAAATATAATGCTTCGGAAAACGTATTGGCCTTTATAAAAGGCACCGAAAAACCAGAAGAAGTCGTCATCGTTTCGGCTCACTACGACCACTTGGGCCTACAAGATGGAAAAATCTTTTATGGAGCAGATGACAACAGCTCGGGAACTTCTGCTATTTTAGAAATTGCAGAAGCTTTTCAACTAGCCAAGGAAAAAAATCAAGGACCCAAACGCAGTGTGTTATTTTTACATGTCACCGCAGAGGAAATAGGACTACAAGGATCTAAATATTATACCGAGCATCCTGCTTTTCCTTTAGATCAAACCATAGCTGATCTAAACATTGATATGATAGGACGCGTGGACCCCAGCCATGAAGATGATCCTAATTATTTATACTTAATTGGCTCCGATAGATTGAGCCGTGAACTACACTATATTTCAGAAAAAATAAATAATACCTTTTTCCATTTCAGTTTGGATTATAAGTATAATGATGAAAGTGATCCAAATCGTTATTATTACCGCTCAGACCACTACAATTTTGCCAAGAACAACATCCCTGTAATCTTCTATTTTAATGGAGAACACGAGGATTACCACCAACCTACTGACACACCTGATAAAATTAATTATGAATTGCTTGAAAAAAGAGCTCGTTTCATTTTTGCCACTACATGGCAATTGGCTAATATGGAAAATAGGCTGCTTATGAATGAGGACTTTTAATTTATCAAAAAGCTTGTTAATTTTTTAAAAAATACCTGTAAGCACTACCTGTATTGCTTACATTTGTTTTCTACACATTAAAATTCATTTCATGAGAAAACTAATACTCTCTATTTTAGTAGCACAGCTCTTTTGGGCTTGTGGTTCACAAAAAACAAATACCAGTAGCTCAGAACCTTCGGTACCGTTAGCAGATGAAACTACTTATGCTGCCACTATTACATCTCAAGAACTAAAGGATCATTTATACACCTATGCTTCAGATGAATTTGAAGGAAGGGAAACTGGTGCTCCAGGACAAAAGATGGCAGTTAATTACATTCGTGAGGAATACAAAAAACTGGGAATTAAGGGTGGAATGCCTGATGGCACCTATTTCCAAGAAGTTCCCTTGGAAGTTTTGGACACCCCAGAGGTCAACCTAACCATTAACGGTCAAGAGTTCAAAATTACAGATAACTTTATTTCTCTTTCAAGTGCCATGGACGGTTCTTTGAATGCCAATGAGGTGGTTTTTGCAGGATACGGAATTGAGGATTCCAATTACTCAGATTATTCACAATTAGACGTTAAAGACAAGGTTGTTTTAATCAAATCTGGAGAGCCTAAAACGGAAAACGGAACCTACATCATTTCAGGAGATTCAACGCCTTCAAAATGGTCAAATTTTAGACAGGAGTTTGCGTCTAAAAGAGATCTTGCCAAAGAAAAAGGGGCTAAATGTGTTTTCTATTACAACCCTCAGCTTTATGAAATGGCAAAAGGTCGCTTTGGGAGCAATCGCCGAAAAAGCATGAGCTTAAAGGGGAAATCTGGAGATATGTTTTATTTCATGGTCAATTCTGATTTGGCTCAGGCTATCCTTCCAGAAATTGATCAAGATGAAACTGCTAAAGTTATTCCAGCGAAATTATCTTTAGATTATAAAAATGTTTCAGAGGAATTTAGTTCTGAAAACGTATTGGCTTACATTCCTGGTTCTGAAAAACCAAACGAATTTATTGTCATATCTGCCCACTTGGACCATGAGGGGATTAAGGACGGAAAAGTTTACAATGGTGCAGATGATGATGGTTCTGGTACCGTGGCCGTTTTAGAAATTGCTGAAGCATTTCAAACTGCTGTAAAAAATGGACAAGGCCCTAAGCGATCCATTCTATTTTTAAATGTTACCGGTGAAGAAAAAGGACTTTTAGGCTCCCGTTATTATACAGATTTTGATCCTGTTTATCCATTGGCAAATACCGTTGCTAACCTGAACATCGATATGATTGGTCGTGTAGATCCCAAACACGATGAGACGGATGGTAATTATGTCTATTTAATTGGTAGTGATAAATTGAGTACAGAATTACATAACATTTCAGAAGAAGTGAACAAAAAATATTTAAATATTGCTTTTGACTACACTTTCAATGATGATAATGATCCGAATAGATTTTATTACAGAAGTGACCATTATAACTTTGCAAAAAACAACATTCCAGTCATTTTCTATTTTAACGGAACTCATGAGGATTACCACCAGCCTTCTGACACTCCAGATAAAATCAGATATGACTTATTGGAAAAAAGAACACGTTTAGTATTCTATACCGCTTGGGAAATAGCCAATAGACCAAATAGGATTGTTGTCGACAAAGCAGAATAGCAATCTTACATCACCAAACAAAAGAAGCCTTTCAGAAAACTGAAAGGCTTTTATTTTGGGTGGAAGATCGGTTGTAGACGCTACAGTCTGCATCAAGACATCAACTCTGTTGATTGTCTTGGCTCGAACCTTGGTACTTTGTAATAAAACTTTCTAATCGCAGTCTATTTAGATTTTTTAGCTTTCTTTCCAACAACATTGCTTCAGATCTGGTTGGTTTCTTAATGACCAGTATCAATTTCCAAGGAACACCCTTAGAGGTGAACTTTTCATAGCCCTGATTATGACGCCACAAACGCTCTTCCATATTTGAAGTATAACCTTAATAATAACTATCTAACTTTTCAGAATATAATATATAAACACTATACATGGTAGAAACTTGTATAAACAAAAGAAGCCTTTCAGAAAACTGAAAGGCTTTTATTTTGGGTGGAAGATCGGTCTCGAACCGACGACCTCCTGAACCACAATCAGGCGCTCTAACCAACTGAGCTACAACCACCATTTTAATTGGATTGCAAATGTATATTATTTCCTTTTTTCTGCAAAGACTTTTTTTAAAAAAATTTACTTTAAATCAAACAAACTATCTACCGCTGGATATCTTTCTACCGTAAAGCCTTCGCCGTATTCCACACCAATCAATCTACCTAAATCCCTCGCTCTGTATATGATACTATCTGTGAAGTTCTTGCTTGAGATAGGAGTTTCTGGTTCCTCACTATTTGGATCATAAAACTGAGTTTTATAGGCCAACACCGACTCCATTTTTTGATTGACAAATCCACTTACATCTACTACAATATCTGGCTCCAAATTTTTCCATTGAACGTAGTGATACACCTGCTTAGGCCTCCAGGGTTCTTGCCATTCTTCTGAGTCCTCTATTTTGGTATCTATTTTTCTTAAACCACTTAAAAAACACGCATCACTTACTAACTTACTTCCTTTACCATGATCAATATGTCTATCATCAACAGCATTGCATAAAACCACCTCCGGTTGAAACTTGCGTATCATTTTAATAAGCTCTAATTGATGCCATTTATCATTTACAAAAAATCCATCGGCAAACTCCATGTTGATTCGTAAGGGCACTCCTAAAACATTAGCAGCATCTTGGGCTTCAGAATCTCTGGTTTCGGCAGTTCCCCTAGTTCCCAATTCGCCCCTAGTCAAATCAATAATTCCTACTTTTTTCCCTTTGGAAATTTCTTTTGCAATAGTGGCACCGCACCCCAATTCTACATCATCGGGATGTGCTCCAATAGCAAGGATATCTAATTTCATCTGTTTTTTTTACTTAGAAGCTTCTATAGCTTGTTCTATGTCATTTATTAAATCCGTTTTGGACTCAATGCCTACAGAAAAACGAATTAAACGATCGGTAATGCCAATGGCATCTCTTTCTTCTTGTGAGATAAAAGAATGGGACGTTTCAGCAGGCAACAACATGGTGCTTTCAACACCTGCTAAACTTAAAGATGGTTTAATAATTTTAAGAGCATCAAAAAACCTAGCAACGTCTAAGCCATCTTTTAATTCAAAAGAAATCATGGCTCCATACCCCTTCATTTGACTTTTAGCCAACTCATGTTCTGGATGGCTTTTTAAGCCAGGGTAATAAACTTTCTCGATATTTTCATGAGTGTATAAAAACTTAGCCAATTTTTTGGCATTTCTAGTTTGGGCCTTTACCCTGAGACCTAAAGTTTTCATGCTCCTTTCAAGCATCCACACGGTAAAGTCACTCAGGCATCCACCAAAATTCATCGCTACTCTATGAATGTCTTTCATAATTGTTTCTGTGGAAACAACTGCCCCTGCCATAATATCACTATGACCACCTAAATATTTCGTAGCCGAATGAATTACAATGTCTATACCCAATTTTATGGGATTCTGCAGTACTGGACTAGCAAATGTGTTGTCTATGGAAGTTAAAATCCCCTTCTTTTTCCCCAATTCACCAATACCGCGTACATCCGTGATTGTCAATAAGGGATTGGAAGGTGTTTCAATATGGATTAATTTGGTATTAGGCCGGATGGCTTTTTCAAAATCTTCCACTTGATATCCATCGGTAAAAGTAAATTCAACACCATATCTGGATAAGTCATTTTTAATAAAATTTGCAGTTCCTCCATACAATGTATTTTGTACCACCAAATGATCACCAGACTTCAAAAATGTTAGAAATACAGCACTAATGGCTGCCATACCAGAACCAAAAATGAGTCCAGATTCAGCAAACTCCAAAGCTGCTATTTTCTTGGCCAGATGCTCCTGATTTGGAGTATTGAATGCTCTTGGATACCTTTTTATCTCCTCATTAGACTTATAGGAGGTAGCCATATATAAGGGAGATACTGCTCCTTTAAATTGTTCATCAGGCACTTCACCCGTATGTACGCATGTGGTATTGAATCCAAGATTATTCTCTGACATAGTATTTTATTGGTTTAGGTATTCCAAAACGTTGTGCTCAATTCGATTTGAAATATCACTGAGATCAGCTTTGACAAAGGATTCTCCAGTAATATTTTCATAAAGCTCAATGTAACGCTCGCTTACCGTTTCAATATACTCATCACTCATTTCGGGTACCACTTGTCCTTCCAAACCTTGAAATCCGTTAGAAATTAACCATTGGCGAACAAACTCCTTGGAAAGTTGTTTTTGAGACTCGCCGTTATCCTGTCTTTCTTGGTACCCATCGGCATAAAAATAACGCGAAGAATCTGGGGTGTGAATTTCGTCTATCAACACAATCTTACCCTCTTTGGTTTTTCCAAATTCATACTTGGTATCCACCAATATTAAACCTCTAGATGCCGCTATTTCAGAACCTCTTTGAAACAATTTTCTGGTATAGTCTTCCAAAACCACATAATCAGCTTCAGAAACAATACCTCTTTTTAAAATGTCCTCGCGAGAAATGTCCTCGTCATGGTCTCCTTTTTCTGCCTTGGTTGCAGGCGTAATAATCGGTTCTGGAAACTTGTCATTTTCCTTCATGCCTTCTGGCATAGGTACTCCACAAAGCAATCGCTTGCCTGCTTTATACTC
This sequence comes from Mangrovimonas futianensis, assembly GCF_021245805.1. Classification (NCBI taxonomy): domain Bacteria; kingdom Pseudomonadati; phylum Bacteroidota; class Flavobacteriia; order Flavobacteriales; family Flavobacteriaceae; genus Mangrovimonas; species Mangrovimonas futianensis. Next base: position 151,713 of record NZ_JAJJNF010000008.1, on the reverse strand, counting down.
CCTAGCAGCATGACCTGACAAATAACCTCTAATGACCATTTCAACCTTAAATGGTTCACATAAATCTCCAACGGCTACATTGGGATCTGGAGTTGCCACCAACCAATTGGGCACCAAATCTTCGGTAGCCTTCATCATTTTGGTCGCTATTTGATTTAAAATTTGACCTTTATACGGAATGCCCTTTGGCATCACCACATCAAAGGCGCTTAATCTATCTGTAGCAATCATGACTAATTGCTCATCATTAATGTTATAAACTTCCCTTACTTTTCCTTTGTAAACACTTTTCTGTCCAGGAAAGTTAAAATTGGTATCAGTAATTGTCTGACTCATTATTCTCTATTCTCAATATTTTTATAAGCGTCAATAATTTTCTTGACTAGTTTATGACGAATCACGTCCTTGTCATCCAAAAAGACCATACCCACACCTTCCACATTCTTAAGAATCAACAAGGCTTCTTTAAGTCCGGAAATGGTTCTTCTTGGTAAATCGATTTGTCCGGGATCTCCCGTAAGAAGAAACTTGGCGTTTTTACCCATACGGGTTAAAAACATTTTCATTTGATTGTGGGTGGTATTTTGACCTTCATCCAAAATCACAAAGGCATGATCCAATGTTCGTCCACGCATAAAAGCCAATGGTGCAATTTGAATGGTTCCATTCTCTATGTACATTTGAAGCTTTTCAGCTGGTATCATATCCCTAAGAGCATCATACAATGGTTGCATGTATGGATCTAACTTTTCCTTTAAATCTCCTGGTAAGAACCCTAAATTTTCACCTGCCTCTACAGCTGGACGGGTCAAAATGATTCTCTTTACTTGTTTGGCCTTTAAGGCTTGAACTGCCAATGCCACCCCAGTATAGGTCTTACCTGTACCGGCAGGACCAATAGCAAAAACCATATCATTCTTTTGAATGCTTTCAACCAAACGACGTTGATTTACCGTTTGAGCCCTTATAATTCTACCATTTACACCATGAACGATAACTTCACCACTTTGGGCACTCGTTTCATAATCATCCTTACTTTGACTTGTCAAGACACGTTCAATAACATTTTCATCCAGTTTGTTATACTTCACATAGTGCTCCATGAGCATGGTGAATCGTCTGTCAAATTCTTCCAAAAGATCTTCATCCCCATAGGCCTTAATTTTATTGCCTCTAGCGACGATTTTAAGTTTTGGATAGTATTTTTTAAGGAGTTCAATGTGAGCGTTCTGTGCTCCAAAAAATTCTTTTGGAGACATCTCTTCAAGTTCAATAATGATTTCGTTCAAAAGCTAAGAGATTAAATTAAATTTTTTCAGTCAAGATTTATTAGATTTGTCTCTAACAAAACTACACAATTTTAACGTGTATCAAGTTAAAAAAATATCAACAATCTTCTATGGCAATTATCACATTAACGACTGATTTTGGTGAGAAAGATCACTTTGCTGGTGCGATAAAAGGAGCTATTTACAGTGAATTGACAGATGTTAGAATTGTTGATATCTCACACTCGGTTTCTCCATTTAATATTCCCGAGGCGGCTTATATTATTCAAAATGCTTTTAGCAGTTTTCCTAAAGGAACCATTCATATCATTGGTATAGACTCTGAATTACACCCAGAAAACAAGCACATAGCATTAAAACTGGATGGTCATTATTTTATTTGTGCCAATAATGGGATTATGAGTATGATTTGTTCTGAAATTGCCCCAGAAAAAATTGTAGAAATCAACATCCATGATAAAATCACAACAAGTTTTCCTGTTTTGGATGTCTTTGTAAAAGTAGCCTGTCATATTGCACGTGGCGGCACTTTAGAAGTTATTGGAAAGGTCATTGACCATATCAAGCCCATTAAAAACATTCATCCCTATGTGAATGACGAGCAGACCCAAATTATTGGTAGTGTCATTTATGTGGATAATTATGGAAATGTCATAACAAACATTAAACGTAAATTCTTTGAAAACACTCAAAAAGGACGTGATTTTGAGGTTTTTGTGAGGTCCAATAAATTCAAAAAGATTTTCAACAATTATAGCGATATTGTCAATTTTAACATTCCTCCAGAAAAAAGAAATGATGAAGGAAAGGGAATGGCCGTTTTTAATTCCTCTGGTTTTTTGGAAATTGCTGTTTATAAAAGTAATTCGGCTACCTTTGGAAGTGCGTCTTCACTCATGGGATTGAACCTGATGGATACGGTAACGGTTAACTTTAGTAAAACTTAAGTATGTTTGTAAGAATAGTAAAAATGAGTTTTGACCCTTCAAAAACTGATGAGTTCCTAGCTAATTTTGAAAATGTAAAAGATAAGATTAGAGCTTTTGAAGGCTGTGAATTTTTAGAGTTATATAGAGATAAGAACCAACCCAATATCTTTTTTACATACAGTTATTGGGCTACGGATGACTGTCTTGAAACCTATCGAAACTCAGAATTATTCAAAAATGTTTGGGCCCAAACCAAACCGCTTTTTAATGATAAACCTCAAGCTTGGAGTGTGGATAAATTACACTCCTTAAATTAATTCAACATACCAATTATGTTTGCCCTTTTTAGAAAAGAAATCAATTCGTTTTTTGCATCTCCAATAGGTTACTTAGTCATTGCCGTTTTTTTATTACTCAATGGCCTGTTTCTTTGGTTGTTCAAAGGGGAGTTTAATGTTTTGGATAATGGTTTTGCCGACTTATCCTCGTTCTTTTTATTAGCTCCATGGATTCTTTTATTTTTGGTTCCTGCCGTGACCATGAGGTGTTTCTCTGATGAAAAGAAGCAAGGAACCCTAGAGTTGTTACTCACAAAACCCATTTCACATTTACAAATCGTTCTTGGAAAATATTTGGGATCATTTGTACTTATCATTTTGGCACTTATCCCCACACTGCTCTACATTTATACTGTTTATGAATTGGGTCTTCCAACGGGCAACTTAGATATGGGAAGTACCCTTGGCTCATACTTTGGATTGTTGTTTTTGGTAGCTGCCTATACAGCTATAGGAGTATTTTCTTCTACCCTTTCTGAAAATCAAATCGTGTCTTTTATCATTGCGGTATTTCTATGTTTTTTCTTTTACATAGGGTTTGAAGGGGTTGCAGAATTTAGCTCCAGTACGTTGATTGAAAAATTTGGTATGAGCTACCATTTTAAGAGTATGGGACGTGGTGTTTTAGATACCCGGGATATTGTCTATTTTCTATTTATTTCTCTTTTATTTATAGCCCTAACAACTCTAAAAATTAATAACCGTCGTATCGGTAAAAATGATTCTAAAGTTTTTATCGTTTTAGGATTGGGATTGGTCGTACTGGTTTTTACACAATCGGTTTACAAACGCTTTGACCTAACTGCTGATCAAAGATACACTTTGAATCCGGCGACGGTAAAAATGATTGAAGAAGTTAATTCACCAGTTGTCATCGACGTTTTTCTGGAAGGAGAAAGTTTTCCTTCTGAATTTAGAAGGTTACAGGATGAAACGAAGCAACTACTAGAAGAATTTGAATCTAAAAATGGGTTAATTACTTTTAATTTTATCAACCCCATCGAAGACGAAAAAAATCGTCAAAATAACATCCAACAATTGAATGCTCGGGGTATGACCCCAATGCAACTGTCAGTTGAAGAACAAGGCAAAAGCAGTTATGAAGTTGTTTTTCCGTGGGCGCTTGCTAGTTATAATGAAGAAACGGTGATTATCCCATTGATTAAGAATAAAATGGGCGCTACCCAACAAGACTTAGTCACCAATTCTGTACAACATTTAGAGTATGGCTTTGCAGATGGTCTTAACAAGCTGATTCATCCAAAAAGTAAAAAAATTGCTATCCTAAAAGGGAATGGACAATTAGGTGATGGTTATATTTTTGACTTTGTTAAAACCATTAAAGACTATTACTACATCGCCCCGTTTACTTTAGATAGCGTGAGCCGGAATCCGGAGAAAACTCTGCGTGATCTCAAAAATTATGATCTTATTATTTCGGCTAAACCCATTGAGCCTTTTACAGAGGAAGAGAAGTTTGTATTGGATCAATACACCATGAATGGGGGTAAAAGTCTTTGGATGTTTGATGCTGTGAATATGGAAATGGATAGCCTCTTCCAAACAGGAAAAGGATATGCAATTCAAAGGGACTTAAACATGACCGATTTCTTTTTTAAATATGGTGTGAGGGTGAATCCAGATTTGGTTAATGACCTCTACTCTGCTCCTATTTTATTGGCAACAGGTGAAGGCAGTGAAGCTCGTTTTCAACCTTTCCCTTGGTTCTATTCTCCTTTGGTTGATCCAGAAAACCATCATCCTATTGTGAAGAACATTAATCGGGTGAAATTTGATTTTGCGAGTCCTATAGACACTCTTAAGAACGACATTCACAAGACCATTCTTTTAAAAAGTTCTATATTATCCAAATTGGATGGTGTTCCTAGGGAAATTGATTTAAGTATGACCACCGAAGAACCGGACCCTAAAATGTACACCAAACCGAATCTAAATTTGGCTGTACTTTTAGAGGGTTCATTCACTTCCGTATACAACAATAGAATCAAGCCATTTGATTTAAAACATAGTCAAGACAAAGGTGTATCTTCAAAAATGATCATTGTTGGAGATGGTGATATCATTAAAAATGATTTGGGTAAAAATGGCCCTTTGGAATTAGGCTTTGATAGAAGCTCTGGCCAACTTTATGGCAACAAAGAATTCCTTTTGAATTGCGTGAATTATCTTCTAGATGACAGCGGACTTATAAACATTCGATCCAAAGATATCAAAATGGCCTTTTTGGACATGAATAAGGTAAGTGAAGAAAAAACAAAGTGGCAACTTATAAACATTGTGTGTCCGCTCGTTCTGTTAGGCATCTTTGGTATGGTGTTTAATTACCTTAGAAAGAAAAAGTACGCAGCCTAAATGTTAATAAGTTTGTTTCCGATATTAGGAGCAATCAAATATATTTGTAGATAGTAATTAAACGAACTTTAAGGATTCTGAATACATGAAATTTATAGTATCAAGCACCTATTTACTTAAGCAACTGCAAGTACTTGGTGGTGTTATCAATAATTCCAACACCTTACCTATTTTAGATAATTTTCTTTTTGAATTGAATGAAACAGAATTGACTATTTCTGCCAGTGATTTGGAGACCACCATGTCAGCCAAATTGGAAGTAGAAAGTGATAGTTCTGGTAGTATTGCAGTTGGAGCCAGAATGTTATTGGATACTTTAAAAACATTTCCAGAGCAGCCTTTGACCTTTGTTGTTGAAGATAACAATACGGTAGAAATCAGTTCCAATCATGGAAAATATACTTTGGCTTATGCCGATGGGAACGAGTTCCCGAATGCGGTTACCTTAGAGGATTCTCAATCCACATTAGTTTCTGCCGATATATTGGCTACTGCTATCAGTAAAACTATTTTTGCCGCTGGTAATGACGATTTGAGACCAGTAATGAGTGGTGTTTTCTTTCAATTTTCAACAGAAGGATTAACTTTTGTAGCAACTGATGCTCATAAACTGGTTAAATACTCTAGAGAAGATGTACAGGCGGGTCAAACGACCGAGTTCATTATGCCCAAGAAACCTTTAAACCTTTTGAAGGGAATACTGGCCACTAGTGATGAAAACGTCAATATTGAATATAACGATTCCAATGCTAAGTTTTCTTTTGACAATGTGGAATTGGTTTGTCGTTTGATTGATGGAAAATATCCTAATTATGAAGCGGTCATCCCTAAAGAAAACCCAAACAAATTAGTAATTGATAGAACTCAATTTTTAAACTCGGTTCGTCGTGTGAGTATCTTCTCAAACAAAACAACCCATCAAATTCGTTTAAAAATTGCTGGTGCCGAATTAAATATTTCTGCAGAAGATATCGATTACAGCAATAAAGCCGAAGAGCGCTTGACCTGTGATTACCAAGGAGACGACATGCAAATTGGTTTCAACTCTCGATTCCTTACTGAAATGTTGAATAACCTAAGCTCAGACGATGTACAGTTAGAAATGAGTTTGCCAAATCGCGCTGGAATTTTAACTCCAGTAGATGGACTTGATGAAGGGGAATATGTAACCATGTTGGTAATGCCAGTAATGTTGAATAGCTAGAAAACATTTGTTTTTTAATATAAAAAGCCCACTTAAATTAAGTGGGCTTTTCTTTTCCAAATAAATTTATATTTCCTAATTCTTAAGAAACTTTTTGGTCATAATACCTTCAGTGGTTTTAATTTGAATGAGATATAACCCTGTAAATAATTGAGATACATTAACTCCATTGCTAATATCACTATCCTGTTTTATTAACTGACCACTAAGATTATATATAGTAACACTTTCAATTCGTTCTGTAGAAGTAATAAACAGTGTGTTGTTTACTGGATTTGGGTATAGTTTCACTTCATTTGTATTTATAATATTATCCTCTAAACTTAATGTAGAATTGTATTCATAAGCTCCTAAATCAATCGTACCGTTGAAAATTCTATCATTCCCTGATAAATCTAGATTACCAAATAAAACTGCATCATAAAATGTGTTATCTCCTTGATCTACTAAGTAATTTGAAGCTGATGTTGGTTTGTAATCGCTATCTAGATTCAAATTGTCATTTACAGGATCTAAAGTCGTCACATTGGTGACATTAAATGTTCCATAAGTTCCTGCATTATTAGGTACAGTTGCAATGGAATTTGTTATAACAACATCAAAATTAGTTTCTGTCCCATTGGAAACATCTCTTGTTGCAGCTGTTCCATTAATCGTGTTTTGCCAAAAAATAGAATTATTTATATTAAGGTTTAAACTTGCATTTCCTGATGCCATAATTACATTACCATAAGTCGAATTATTGGTGTTGTTAAGAAACGTACTGTTGGTGATAACCACATCTAAAGTATTACCATTATTCCAGTCTGATCGCAAAACATCCAATGCTGCAATATTAGTATCGTTATTTGCAACCAAAACATTAGCCCATCTTGTAAAAATGTAACCATTAGTACTATCTGACTGCAAGTAAATTAAACCAAAATTAACCGAAGTATTATTAACGAACTTATTGTTTTCTAAAAATAAACCACCACTTAGTTTTCGCATTTTTAATAAATATCCGTTTGAATAATTATATCTGAATACCGAGTTCTTAATTTTTAAGTTGGTGATATCTGCACTATTAGGAATATAAATCACACCATTTTCATTGACACCTCCCGCAGCCGATACATCGTAAATATTCTCAAAAATAATTCCATCAAAAGTCACGTCATTAGCAGTGATTCTAAATAGTCTTTCGGCATTGTCTGTTTTGTTTGATGCAAAATCACCTTCTATATCATCACCATTTATATCGCCTGTAAAAATAGTTGCATTAGTAGTGTGTATTAAAGTCACCTCTCTATCTGCTAAAGTGGTTTCATTTCCTGCAAAACCTCCAATTATATTAATTTCATTGGTAGCTACAGAGATTGGGGTATTAACATCTGTGAGTGTATATTCTCCCTTGGCTACCCATATATCGTCATTAAGACTTGTTGCTGAAAGTGCATCTGAAATATTCGTGTAAGCATCACTCCATGAACTACCATCATTCGCTCCTGTTGCATTTGCATCAACGTAGTATACTGAAGGAATACAATTAACACTATAGCTTGCTTGACTATCTTTGGTCCATCCTACCACATACTGACCACTATTTCCTGGTGGCGTAAATCCGTTGTCAACCTGAATACATGTCAAATTTGGATTTGAATACGCTTTCATGTAGTTGAAATTGCTGTTGTTTCCGTTAGAAATTAACAATGTTTCTAATGAACTATTATTGTAGCAGAAAATTTCTGTGATACTTGTATTTAAACGAATATCTAAACTTGTTAAATTGTTTCCCCCTGCATGTAAGCGGTTTAATGATAAATTGTTACTAACATCAATTGTTTCTAAATTGTTATTTGGAACATCTAAACGTGTTAAATTGGTAAATGCTTCAATTCCGGTTAAGTCTGCAATACCAATACCATTCATAATTAACTCAGTGGTAGCTTGTGCCTCAGCCATTGTAATTTCAGAATCATTATTCACATTGATACTGCTATCATTTACTAAGAAACTTTTAAAATTGGTATCTGGAATATTTACAATTTGATTTAATGCTGCACAATCTTCACTGTAAAATGCAGAACTTCCTTTAGTCCAACCTGCGTTATAAAGACCCGCATCTGAAGGGGGTGTAAAACCAGCATCTATCTGAATACAAGATAAACTATTGCCATAGGCTTTCATCCAAACAAAATTGCCGTTATTTCCGTTAGCTAAATTTAATTCATACAAAACACCATTATTATGACATTGAATGTCTGTAATAAGTGTATTGGCACTAATATCTAGAGTTTCAATTTGATTACTACCACAGTGTAAACGTGTTAATGCAAGGTTATTGCTTACATCTAAAGACGTCAAATTATTACTGTAACAATCTAAACGCGTAATATTTAAAAAGGCTTCTATTCCCGTTAGATCTGAAATTGATAACCCGTTAATTAATAATTCACCTGTAAAAGCTTGTGCTTCAGCGACAGAAATTTCGCTATCGCCATTGGTGTTAATTGAAGTATCTGCTATGAGATATGCTTTAAAATTTGCATCTGGAATGTTTACATTTTGAGCGAAAATTGTAGACACACCCAAACATAAGTAGGTTGTAAATAAGAGTAAAGTTTTTTTCATTGTTGATTGCTTTTTATTGATTTCATGCAACAAAGCAACCAACTTAAACTTGATAAGTACTAAGCTTTTTTCTGAATAGTTCTAATTTCTTTCTGAACTAAAACTACATGAAAGTTTCCTTGACAACTTCTAAAAACTGATCGCGTTTTGACTTAGAAATTGGAATACGTTTTTGATTACTCATCAATAGATAGTCACCGTCATCTTTTACTAATTCTTCAACATATTTTAAGTTGATAAAATAGGAACGATGACACTTAAAAAACATAGCGTTTTTAGATAATTGCTCTACAAAATGTTTTAACGGCTTACAAATGGTTTTTTGTTTTCCTTCCACCAATTGCACATTGGTGTACATACCATCTGCTTCAAAATAAACAATGTCATTATGTGAAGTAAAAAGGATGCCTTTAGGAATTTCTAAAGCAATTTTATCCATTGATAGCTGCCTTAAAGAGTTACGCAACTTATTTAATTGACCGCTTAAATTATTAGCCTCTATGGCTTCTTTCGCTTTTGCAACAGCTTCTTTAAGCTCTGTAATATCTACTGGTTTGAGTAAATAATCTACTGCCGAAAGTTTAAAAGCTTCTATAGCGTATTGATTATATGCCGTAACAAAAATGATTTTAAAATCTATCTGATTAGGGAAATATTCTAATATATCTAAACCTGATTGGTTTGGCATTTCAATGTCTAAAAATACGATATCTGGATGCTCTGTTTTAATTAAATCCACACCCGATTTTAAATCTGACGCTTCATAGATCTCTTCTATACTTGGACAATGTTCTGTTATTAAGTTAGACAATAAATGTCTTGCGCGCTTTTCGTCGTCAATAATTATAGCCTTCATAATTTATTGTATTGGCATGGTGATTACCACTTTTGTACCAGTTGGTTGTTGAGTAGAATTATATAAATCTATAATTTCTATATTAATATTTCGTTTTAATTTGTTTTTGTAAAGCCTTACACGTTCTTCATTTGCTTTGGTAGCAAAGGGCTTGTGTGGTTTATCACTTCGTTTTAAGGCTTCAGATTGCTGTCTTCCAATTCCGTTATCTTCTACAGTAATTACAAGCGTGTTTTCATTGGTTGCTTTAGCTTCAACCCTTAATAATCGTTCACCAGATTTGTGTAGAAGTCCATGTTTCAATGCGTTTTCCACATAAGGTTGAATAAATAACGACGGAACTTTTATGTGATTAGTATTTAAATTTTCATCTACATTTAAACTATACTTTAGCTCGTCTTCAAATCTAACTTTCTCTAATTCTAAATACAGTTTTAAGGCATTTAGTTCTTCTTCTAAAGTAATTTCGTTTTGTTGACTATAATCCAAATACATTCTGATCAATCTGCTGAACTTTACTAAATATGAACTTGCCAACTCCTTTTCATTGGAAATAATATAATCTTGAATGGAATTTAAAGCGTTGAAAATAAAATGCGGATTCATTTGAGATCGCAGATTTTCTAATCTCAAATTGGTTATTTTTTTGTCGATTAATATTTTATCTATTTCGGTAATTCGTTGTGCTTCTTTTTGTCTAAGTCGCCATCTAAAATATAACCAAATCAACCCTACTACAACCAATAAAACAAGTGCATAAAACCAGTATGTTTCCCAAAAAGGTTTGTTGATAATAAAGGTGATTGGACTTGCAAACTGTATGTTTTTACTACCAATATTTTGACCTTGTAGCTCAAAAGTATATTTACCGCTAGACAGACTATTAAATACTACAAAATGTGTGTTAATAGGAACATCTCGCCATGTGGTATCAATAGGTTTTATGCGGTATTTGTAACCAACGTGCTTATTAGATTGAAAGCCATTAGAGTTAAAATCAAACCTTAAATTATTAAAATTATATGGTAAATTATAATTGGTTTTGACTACGGTATCTTTATCATTAATTTTTACAGATTCCATCCACACTTTAGAGGTATTAAAGTCTTTAAAAAGTGTTTCATCCTTCGGCATTAAATAAAATGAATTGGGGAAAGTTGCGACCAAATAATCTTCAAGAATGATGAATTTATCAACCGATAATGTTAAGCCATCTTGCGTATTTAAACTCTTAATTTGATAGGTTTTAGGTTGAAATCTATAAAAACCTTCATCTGTTGAAATCCATAGAAATTCACCATCAGATTTTAGTGTATTTATCTGAACTTGTTTTGGTAAAATATTTTGTTTTGAAATCAATTGATTGTCCTTAAAACACAACAAACCATTGTGTTGTGTAGCAAGCCAAACTTCATTATTAATTTTTGCAATTGAATTAACTAAAACGCTTTCATTTTCTAATTTAATTTCCTTAGAATTAAAATTATTAACATCAAATTCATAAAGACCATCAATGAAAGAAACAAGTAGTTTATCCTTTAAAACTTCAGAGGTTTTCACCCGACTTTCTCTTATAATTCGTGTGGAATCTGTAGTATAAGACTTATTGTAAATTACAGCTTCTTTATAACTGCCGTAAAAGAGGTTTTCTTCATTGATTTTAGAAAATGTTTTAGCTACAGAGTATTTGTTTTTTTGGTCTTTTAAAGTGAATGTATTTAAGTCTACACTATAAGATTCAGAGGCATTAATACTAACAATCACTTGGTTTTGTGATGCATCAAAAAACAAATTACCAATAATCTTAGAGCCTGGTAATTTTAGGGTTTTAAACACTTCTTTATCATCATAAAAAAGCAATTTACCACTATTGGTCCCTAGTAAAAATTGATTATTATTTAATGCACAAGCCGCCGTAATTTTGTCTTTTTTATGGGCTAAGTTTAGACATCTTATATTTAAGTTAGAAGAGACAAAAACACCATTATCTAAGGTAGTAAACCAATAGTTTTTATTGAAATCTACTAATACATCAGTTACAGATTCGTTACTAAATAATTGTTCTTTAAAAATTAATTGATGGTCCTTAAGTTTAAATATAAAAACACCTGAAGTTGTTAAAAACCAATAGTCCTTATCTAATGATATAACATTATAAATGGTTACACCTTCAAGGTTTTTTGGTGTTTTAAGTTTTGTGACTTTCTCAGATTGGGTTGAATAAAAATAGAATTGATTTTTACCTTGTTCTTTATAATTTAAAAGAGCTGATCCTTCAAAGGCATAAACCTTGGGCGACTGCATTCTGTACTTAGAAGTCAGTTCTATTAGTAGTTTTAGTTTATCATCCTTAATTTGATACCAGTTTTGTTTTTCATTTGAGGGTCTTCTATCAGAGTTCATTTTTATAACATACGACAAATCCTCACAGGAGCTCTCACTAACAGTCATGCCGTCAAAAAGCGTGACTACTTTTTTATCTTTTAAATTGATATCATAAATTCCATCTACTGTAAACAATCGAATAGACGTATCCATAATTTCAAAAGGTGATAATTGTCCTTTTACCAGCTCATTTGCATCATAGAAAAGGTTTAGAGAGTCATTTTCAACATAAAATATTTGACCATAGAGGTTGATACACCAAAGCCTCCCTTGGATATCTAATTTTAATTGAAATAATGAATTTACCTTTTGATTGGGGTTTGTAAATTTTTGATAAGCTTTCCCATTATATCTATACAACCCTTTATCTGCTGCGAGCCAGATATAATTATCGTCATCCTCTAAAATATCATAAAACTCTACATCTGGAAGCGCAGAGATGTTTGACATTTTTTGGATTAATGGATCTTGTGCTGAAACACTTAAAACCCAAAGAAAACATAGTATAATATTATATCTTAAACGAAACATTTTAGATGGGCAAACTTAATACTATGTTTCAAAAAAACATTTTGTTTTCTTCTGTAATCCCTTTTTTTCTTTCTGAAAATTGAAAAAGCCCACACTCAGGTGGGCTTTCTTATGAAGTAGTAATTTTAATTTAAAAATTTAATCGTTAATGGATAATTAATTACCTCATTATTGTTGGCCCTAATTGCATTTATAATAGGAAAAGCAATGGAAATCAAGCCTATGATAATAAGCCCTAAAACCCCCAGTCCCAACAATAAAATTAACGGTATACATATAAGCGAATAAATGATAATACTCAATTGAAAATTGATTATTTCCTTGCCCTGTTTATCCATGGCAAATACCTTATCCTTTTGTGTTCCCCATAAAATTAAGGGTACTAGGAGTCCACCAAAGCCTGTCAGGCATGTCAGTAACTGACTTAGATGGGTAACGACTAATAATTGTTTATCTTCTCTCATGATGTTTTTTTTGATTGATTCAATTATAGGTCGTCAAGCTCCTTCAAATGTTACATTTTTAATGTCAAAAATCAAATTATAGACTTTATTTACTCTTATAAACAAGATTGTTGTTCAGAATTCAAAATACTCTCATAAATCTCAGGAGTTAAATAACTTGGAACATAATCTTCCCCTAAATTGGTAATACCAAATACAAAACTTCTCAAATGGTTTTCTGAGCCGCATTGAAGGCTTTCAAAAACGGCAACAATATCTGGGCGTTCCATTTCATCTAAATAATTCTGCAGATCCACAATATCCAAATCCTCAATACCTGCTCCAACATTTAATGCTGAAAGAACATTTTGAGAACCTTGTTCAATCAAGGTATTGTAAAGAAATTGTAGCTCTTGATTATTAAAAGAGCCTACAGGTAAAATCTCATAGGATACATCATATTTATCCAAAAGTGATTTAACAGCATCCATATGTGTTTGTTCACTTTGCTTGATATTCAAAAATTGATTAGTACCCCACAAATTACCCAGGTAGATATAAACATCTCGTGCCAGCTTCTCTTCTTCCAACATAAAAAGAAGTGCTTCCTCTTCAGAATCGGTTAGATTCGCATTGATCAATTGGGGTGTTGCAGTTTCATTGTCGTCATCACTACAAGATGAAAAACCAAACCCCACAGTAAACATAATTGCAACCATTACAATCCATGTTTTTCCAAACAAAGTTTTCATAGTACTTAATATTTATCATAAGGTCGCAAAAAGAAACCAAGGACACAGTATCCCAAGTTACACATGCCGAATTATTCAAGCAATTCATGCTGCTTTAACAAACCGTTGTAACGGGGGTCCTTCTTGATAGAGTCAAAATAATACAAAGAGTGATGATCAAAGAAATTACTTTTGTTTCTTGCCGAGTCCAAATAATAAAAAACACTGTCCTTCACATCCATTCCTGCAAAAACTACTGCTATACGGTGATTGGTCATGCGACCAAACGGAAGCTGTCTAATACTATCTATTACTCGATAAGCTCCTGCTGTGTCCCCAATCTTACCATAACTATAACCTAAGAAACGTAGGTAATTTTGGTCTTTTGCAACCAATTCCCGAAGTGGTTTAATAGCTTTTTTATAATCAGGTTTAGACATATATAATCTCATATACAATCGGTTTATTATAAACGGATCGCTCTCATCATATGTTTCAGAAATATGTTCGATCATTTTTTCAGCCTCCTCAAACAAACCATTGGTCACCAGAGCATTAAAATAGCTTGAAGCCGTTGCAAATGACAGAGGGTCTAAACTATAGGCAATTTTGGTTTGTTCCAATTGTCTTTCAAATTGTTCGGTATAGTAAAAATAAGTGGCATACTGATGTCTAGCTGTAATGTCGTTGGGGGAAAGAAAAATAGCTTTTTCAAATGCCTTTTCTGCTTCTGGATAGTTCTTTTCATGATTAAATAGTAAACCTTTAACCGTATAAATCCGTGCAATTCTATCATTTATTTTTTCTGCCTTCTCCAAAAATTCCTTGGCCTTTTTAGAAGTTTCCTCCGGATCGGCATTGGCATAATAAGACATCAGGAACGTAGAATTGGCTATCTCTGCAAAGGCCTCAGCATAATTGGGATCAAGTGTCAAGGCTTGGTTGTAGTAATCAATACTTTTTTCAATGCTCTCTTTTGTCCGCTTATCTGCCTCCTGCTTTCCTTTTAAGAACAACTGGTAAGCTTCAATGTTTTTGGTAGGAATGATTTTCATTTCAGCCTGTTGTTCGTCGGTGAGACTTAACTGTAATGCTTCGACTATTTCTTCGGAAAGCTGGGATTGAATCAAGAAAATATCTGTCAAAGTTTTGTCATAATCTTCGGCCCAAATAAATTCATCATTCTTGGCATCAATTAATTGGGCTGTTACTCTTATTTGATTTCCTTGCATTCTTATGCTTCCTTCCAAAATAAAAGTCACCCCCAATTCCTCAGCTATTTCGGGAATTGTTTTTTTAGAATCCTTGTACTTCATAACCGAAGTCTTGGAAATTACATGTAGATCATGCAACCTTGAAAGGTTGGTCAGGATATCCTCCGTGATACCATCCCGAAACAAATCTGAGTTTTCCTCCAAACTTAAATTACTGAATGGCAATACGGCTATTGATAACTTATTGGAAGGTTCCTTGGTGGCAAAAAAATAGGCTGCAAATGCCAAAACCAATAAAACCAACAAAACAGAAAGTACCTTTATTTTTCTAGAACTTTTTGAATGGGATATATCTCCTTTGGCTAGTTTCATTTTACTTCGAACCTCCTCAACCGTTGGCACTTTAATAAATTCATTGGAAATAGCAAAAATCGGTGTGGTCCCATCCACATTTTTGAGTTCAAAAGCATCTAAAAAAACCGTTTGTATATGACGGTGGTTTCTAACTTGGTCATGAACCTTATCTGATATTAAAATACTCCCAGGAATGGCCCCCGATTCAATTCTTGAAGCCACATTAACCGCATCGCCTATAATATCATCATTTGATAAAACAATATCCCCAACATGGATTCCAATCCTCACAGGGATGTCCAAATCCAAATAAACTTTTTGAAGTTCAATGGCACAATCAATAGCCTCAACGGTGCTTTTGAAAATACTCAGGGTTCCATCCCCAAAATATTGCACAACGGTTCCATGATATGCCTCCGTGGTACTTTCAAATGCTTTTCTATGTTTTATTCGGAGTTCAATGCCTTCTTCTTCATCTCTATTCATCAAAGAGGTATACCCTTCAATATCGGTAAACATAATAGCCGCCAATTGTCTACTTGAAGACATGAAATTTAGAGTTAAGTTAGTTCTTACTAAGGTAATGAAAATACTTAATGAATTGAATTCCTATTTATTATATAAATGCAGTTGAAAATTATTAATATCTTTAATTATCTATTAGTACAGCAAATGGCTACCAAAATACCTTCAATTTCATTTCTTTCCTCGGTTTCTTTTTTTTCAAAAGTCTCAGAGAATTCTTTAAAGCATTTGGATAGCGTTCTTATCGAAAAGGAGTTCTCTCGAAGGGATATCATTTTCAAAAAGGGAGAGCCCGGAGATGTCATGTATATAATAAGGAAAGGAGAAATTAAAATCCATGATGAGCATCATATATTTCATATAGCACTACCAGGGGATTGTTTGGGTGAATATGCACTGATTGATCAAAAAGAAAGATCGGCCACAGCAACATGCACAGAAGATTCCATCTTGTTATTACTTAAACAAGAGGATTTTTTACACTTGATTCAAACAGATTTGGGATTTTCTAAAGGTGTTTTATCTGTTATGATTGAAAGACATCGGCACTTGGACCAAATGCAAATGGAATTGGCCAAATCCAAACATGATCTAGAGATTTCCAATGCCAAGTTTCAAGGACTTATCAATGGAGCCATGGATGCCATAATCATGATTTCAGAGGATTTCAAAATTCAAATGACCAATCCGTCTGCAAACATCATGATTGAAAATATGGATGCTATTCACAGAAATTTGTTATTCTTTCTAGATGAACCGAGTGCTCAATTTTTAGAAGATGAAATTAACGATGCCAATAATGAGAAAAATAGATTTAAGAAATTTCTCCCCCAACCCATCACTGTTATTGGCTCTAACGAAACTGTGTCAATACATGAGGTGACCTTGAGCAAGATTGAAGATGAAAAGGGACTTTTATACCTCATTATTTTTAGAAATATAGAAGATAAAATTAAGACGGAACATACTATAAAACTTTTAACCAAGAAGACGGAATATCTAGAAGCCGAGTTACAGGAAAAGTCAAACAATCATGGTATTACCGCGAAACATGAAACCATGCTCCAAGTTTTAAGGCAGATAGACCAAGTGGCTACAACAGATGCTACGGTTTTAATTACCGGGGAAACAGGGACTGGAAAAGAGTTGGTAGCCAAAGCCATTCACCAAGCAAGTTTCAGATTTGACAAACCTTTCATTAGGATAAATTGTGGAGCCATACCTTCTAATCTCATAGAAAGTGAACTGTTCGGACATGTTAAAGGGGCCTTTACAGGCGCTTCGACAGACAGAAAGGGTCGGTTTGAACTTGCTCATACTGGCACTTTATTCTTGGACGAAATTGGCGAACTACCACTTGATTTACAGCCCAAACTACTAAGGGTTATTCAAGAAGGTGAATTTGAGCCTTTGGGAAGTTCTAAAACGAATAAAGTGGATGTGCGGATTCTTGCTGCAACCCATAGGGATTTGAGGAAACGGGCTGAGAAAGGCACTTTTAGAGAAGATCTTTTCTATCGTTTAAATGTATTTCCCATTCACATACCCCCTCTTAAAGAAAGAGGCAATGATGTTTGTGACATAGCCAATGACATGGTCGCAAATTTTTGCAAAAAACTAAACAAGCCATTAATACAATTTTCAGAATCCGATATTAATCTTCTTATCTCTTATCAATGGCCGGGAAATGTTCGAGAATTACAAAACTTAATGGAACGAGCCGTTATAATCTCTCAAGAAGGACAAGTTAATCTAAGCTCTATTATTCCTTCAATAGGCCCAAATGAAATCAAATCTGAGGCAATCCCAGACAATCCCATTTGGACAGCTTCTCAATTAACCGACTTTGAAAAGGAGAATATTGTCAAAGCTCTCGAAAAAACCAATTGGAGAATTTCTGGAAAGAATGGTGCAGCAGCACTTCTTCAATTACCACCTACCACCCTCTCCTCAAAAATCAAGGCCTTAAAGATTACAAAACCCTGATTTTAACGATTTTTCGTAATCAACAGTAACGAAATTTCGTTAATTCACGAGATTTCGTAAGTCTTCCTGAATACATAATCTCGTTTACTTAACTGACTTACAAGTATTTATGTTTTTTGGCACGCCAAATGCATTAATGTGGTTGTCAATGTTTAACAATTAAAATTTAAAAAAATGATTACTACAGAAAACATTAAAAACGGAGTCAACGTGGATCAATTAGTTGAAACAGTAGGAGCTGTTCAAATGAATCCAGAATTAGCAAAATTCAAATTTAGAGCTAAAAACAATTGGATTGATGGTGGGCACTGTGTGTCTAGTATCAAGAGCTTTTATGGTGTTGGTGCAGAAGACCAATCTAGAAAAGAAACCTTTACGATGGAATGTAGCCACCCAGAAGTCCTTTTAGGACATAATGAAGCGGCCACACCACCAGAAGTTGTACTTCACGCTTTAGGATCTTGTTTAACTGGAGCTATGGTTTACCACGCAGCGGCCAACGGAATTGAAATAGAAGCTGCTGAGGCATCTTTGGAAGGAGATTTAGATTTGCAAGGTTTCTTAGGATTGGATCCTCAAATGAGAAAAGGATTCAATGGAATTACCTTTAAACTTAAAGTAAAATCTGATGCTACTCCAGAACAGTTGGAAGAATTGGCAAAATTCTCACCTGTTTATGACATGATTACCAATCCAACACCAGTTTCAATCGAAATTGTAAAGTAAACTGTTTTTAAGCCCATTCTGTTTTTGAATGGGCTTAAAATTTTTGAATCATGAAACCTTCTCATTACATCGTATCAACAGGAAATAAGGAAGTTGCTAAGGTAGCTTATAAGACCAATGAAATATTCCCTATTTATCCCATTACACCAGCTTCTGAAATCTCAGAGTCAGTTGAAGAATGGGCTTCTTTGGGTCACAAAAATATGTTTGGTCAAATACCCGAAGTCATTGAAATGCAAAGTGAAAGTGGTGTTGCAGGAACCCTTCACGGCGCCCTTCAAACCGGATCTTTGGCCACTACCTTTACAGCATCACAGGGTTTACTTTTAATGATGCCAAACATGTATAAAATGGCAGGTGAACTTCTTCCCCATGTCATTCATTGTCCCACACGTAGTATAGCAACCCATGCTTTATCTGTTTTTGGAGATCATAGTGATGTGATGGCCATTAGACAAACTGGGTATGCCATGTTGTGTGCTAACTCGGTACAGGAAGTTCATGATTTTTCTTTCATAGCGCAGGTGGCCACTCACAAAACCCAAATTCCTTTTATCCATTTTTATGATGGTTTTAGGACGTCCCATGAAATCAACACTTTGGAGCCTATTTCAGATGAAGTGATAAGTCAGCTTTACCAACCAAACGAATTGACTAACAATCTTTTTGAGCGTAGATTAACACCTTTCAACCCTAAAATAAAAGGTACATCCCAAGGACCAGACACCTTTTTTCAAGGTAGAGAAGCCATAAACCCAGTTTATGAATCCTGTGCTTCACAAGTTCAAAATATTATGGATGAATTTGCAAAATACACCAATCGATCCTATAAAATCTTTGAATACTGCGGACATCCTGAAGCAGAACATATCATTGTTTGTATGGGTTCTGGGGCCGAAACAATAGAAGAAACCATAAATCATTTAAATCTTAGAGACGAAAAATTGGGATTGATAAAAGTTAGATTATATCGTCCCTTCTATAAAAAAGCCTTTTTGAATGCCTTACCTAAATCGGTTAAAAATATAGCCGTTTTAGATCGAACCAAAGAACCAGGTGCTACCAAGGAACCCCTTTTCTTAGATGTATCACAAACTTTATTGGATGCATTTCAAACTCAAAACATACAACATCTTCCTAGAATTATGGGGGGACGTTACGGTTTGTCTTCAAAAGAATTCACTCCCAATATGGTACACATCATTTTTGAAAACCTCAAATCAGAAACTCCAAAAACTGATTTCACGGTGGGAATCAATGATGATTTAACTCACAAAAGTCTCAAAATATCAGAGAGTTTCCACTTAAATTATAATTACAATGTTGAGATACAACTGGTAAAAAAACCTAACGAAACTAATTCATTTAATCTTGAACATTTCTGTCAAAAACTTCAGTCAAATTCAGAAAAGTTTGTTCAAGGATATACTGAAATAAGCTATAAAAAATCTGACTATTTGGAAATCTCACATTTAAGAATTTCGGAACACCCAATAAAGGCTCCTTATCTGATACAGCAACCAAAATATTTCTATTTGGATTCCTTAGATATCCTCAATCATCAATCATTTTTATCCAAATTGAAAGCAAACACCATCCTTTTCATAAATCAACTTGAAACTGAGGTATGCTTAAACCAAACATGTCTTGATACCTTAAAAAACAAAAGGATTACACTTTATCATATTCCTCAAAAGCACTTACTAGAATTGATACTTGAAATCATGGAAAACCACAATCATATCAAAATACTGGAAACTTCTGATTATTTGAAACCAATCAAGTTAGAAGATTTGCAATTAAACCATCAACCGACTGACACTGGTTCGCAATTACATGAGTTTATTCAATCTATTTTAAATGGAGAAGGAAATGAATTGCCGGTGAGCCAATTCCCAAATGACGGTACATACAATACCAATACTTCAGAGCTGAATCAACGTTTTTTCAGAGCAGAAATTCCAGAGTGGGATTCGAATGCTTGTACGCAATGCGGTTTATGTAGTTTGGCTTGTCCGCAATCTGCCATTAGATTGAAATCTCTTGGTACTTCAGACATCGAAAATATGCCTTCCAGTCTGACCTACAAGCCATTTAATGATAAGGATTGGCAAAGTGATACATACTTTTCCGTAGCTATCAATCCTGACCAATGTACAAGCTGTAATCACTGTGTTGATTTTTGCGAAACCAAAGCTTTAAAAATGGTCAAAAATACACCCGATAAAAAAGAGCTTTGGGATTCCCTTTTAAAAGTTCCAGAAATGGATCGTACATCAATAAACCCACACAAATTAGAACAACAACAATTTTTAGAACCTTTATATAAATATCCCTACGGACCGGAAGGTTGTGGTCAAGCACCTTACCTAAAAGTACTTTCACAACTTTTTGGAGATCGCATGCTTGTGGCCAATGCCACAGGAGCCAGTTCTATTATAGGTGGTGCGCTTCCTACTACCCCTTGGTCAACCAATGATGAAGGTCATGGTCCTGCTTGGTCCAATTCTTTGTTTGAAGATAATGCCGAATTGGGCTTAGGCTTTGCCCTTTCTAATAAATTTCAAAATTCCAAAGTGAAAAGGGAGCTTATTTCATTTTCAAATCACATTCCAAATCATCTCATTGAACAAGTCTTGAACAACTCTCAAAAAACAACTTTAGACTTCCAAAAAATGAATATGGATATAAGCCAAATCAAGGAAATTCTGGTGAAAATGAATTCAGATAAAGCTTTAAAACTAAGTTCAAAATTAGAGCAACTAATTAAAAAAAGTGTTTGGTGTATTGGAGGTGATGGATGGGCATACGATATTGGTTTTAGTGGTATTGATCATGTCTTGGCGTCGCAAGAAAACATCAACATATTAGTTTTGGATAATGAGGTTTATGACAACACTGGAGGGCAAGCCTCTAAGGCTACCCCATTTGGCGCCTCAGCAAAATTTCAACATCAAGCGAAACCCAGAATAAAGAAAGACTTGGGACAAATAGCCATGACTTATAAACATGCCTATGTAGGATCCATAGCCTTAATGGCAAATCCTGAGCAAGCACTAAAGACCTTAATTGAAGCGGAACAATACGAGGGTCCATCAATTATATTGACTTATTGCCCTTCTGCTTCTCACGGTATCGACATGAAACACCCTAAAAAACATATACAAGCCGTAGTGAATTCAGGACATTGGCCTTTATATCGCTACAATCCTGAATTAATATCTGCAGGTGTAAATCCGTTTCAATTAGATACAGAAACACCCACACTTAAAATTCAAGAGTTTATACCAATGGAAAAGAGATTCCAAAAACTAATGGATTCCAGTCAATCTGAAACCTTATTTGAAAACATGCAAAAACAATATGACAAAAAGTATCGTGAATTGAAAAAGCTAGAATCTATTTTTTAAGCGTGGAAGGACAAACCTCATCGGTAACAGGAATACCTGCCTCCTTCATGGCATCAAAACCACCAGCAATTTCAACCAAATTGTGAATGCCTCGGCTTTTTAAAATGGAGGCTGCAATAACCGATCGGTATCCTCCTGCGCAATGCATGTAAAAGGTTTCTTCCTGTGGAAATTCCGCCAGATGATCGTTTAAATAATCAAGTGGAGTCAGAAAAGCTTGTTTTAAATGTGAAGACAGATACTCTCCTTCTTTACGAACATCAAAAACTGGAATATCACCTGTTGAAAGTCTATCCTTAAACTCTTCAGCAGAAATAGAAATGATGGAATCGATTTGTTTTCCAGATTTCTTCCAGGAATCAAAACCACCTTCCAAGTAACCAATTGTTTGATCAAAACCAACACGTGATAATCGTGTAATCGCCTCTTCTACCCTTCCTTCTGGAGCGATCAAAAGAATGGACTGCTGCACATCTGCAATCAAAGCTCCAACCCAAGGTGCAAAACCACCATCAATTCCTATAAATATAGATTGTGGGATATGCCCCTTAACAAATTCATCTTGATGGCGAACGTCAAGAACTATTGCTCCTGTTTCATTAGCAGCTAATTCAAATTCTTCGGGGGAAAGCCCTCTTGTTCCTCTTTCTATGATATCTTCAATATCTTCATAACCTTCCTTGTTCAATTTAACATTTAAAGGAAAGTATTGAGGCGGAGGAGTCAACCCATCTGTCACCTCCTTTATGAATTCCTCTTTAGTCATATCTGCGCGAAGAGCATAATTCATTTTCTTCTGATTACCTAAAGTATCAACCGTGATTTTCATCATATTCTTACCACAAGCTGAACCTGCTCCATGAGCTGGATATACGGTAACCTCATCATGTAAAGGCATGATTTTTTCCCTAAGGCTGTCAAAAAGTAAACCTGCCAAATCCTCCTGAGTCATATTGGCGGCTTTTTGCGCTAAATCTGGTCTACCAACATCTCCTAAAAACAAGGTGTCCCCACTAAAAATAGCATAATCCTCACCATTTTCATCCTTTAGTAAATAGGTGGTACTTTCCATAGTATGTCCTGGTGTATGCATCACCGTGATGGAAACTTTTCCCAATTGAAACGTCTGACCATCTTCGGCTATTATTGCTTCAAAGGATGGATTTGCTAAAGGTCCATAAACGATAGGAGCTCCTGTTCTTTTTGACAAAGTAAGATGTCCACTTACAAAATCAGCATGAAAATGGGTTTCAAAAATATACTTGATGGTTGCATTCGCCTCATCAGCGCGATCCAAATAATTTTGAATCTCTCTTAGTGGATCTATTATAGCCACCTCTCCTTCACTTTCAATATAATAGGCTCCTTGGGACAAACATCCTGTATAAATTTGCTCAATTTTCATTCGATGGGTTTTATTCAGATTGGCCTCAAAAATAATAATGTTTTTAAAACTATTTGGATGGAATTTAATTTTATCAATTTCCACCTACTTCAAAGCCATTCAAACACATGATTTTCAAGAACCTATATTTCCTTTAACATGTCGTTAAGCAAAATTTTTAAAAATTATCGCTATATTTATAGCATGATAGCTCAAGACAAAACAGAAAACGAAATTTTTTTAAAAGAATCAGTAACGTATCTAGAGAAATTAGGTTACAACAACATTAAGGCCGATGTGGAAGGCTATGAAACCCCAAAATCTTACCTTAAAAAGGGATCAGATGTTGTCATTACACCAGACATTGTAGCAGAAAAAGCGGGAAGAAAGCACTATTTTGAGATTAGCTTAAAATCAGAAAAGCCTAAATTACTTAAATCTAAATGGCGCTTCTTGGATGTTTTAACCCGCATGAAAGACCACAGATTCAGGATTATTACCCGCAGAGGTCACTACAAATTTACTCAAGACATGTTAGCCGATTTAAATTTAGAGAAAGACCCTATTAAACTTTAAATCGCAATTACTTTTTTAATAATTTATTTTGTTCTTGCATCAAATCGGTCAATTTGGTGAGGAGTTCTATATCCTTTGGTGTCGCTACCGTTTTATCCTTAACATCATGCGATTTTTCCCTAAGACGGTTCAAAAATTTGACAACAAGAAAGATGGTAAATCCTATAACTAAAAAATCTAAGATAGCTTCACCAAAAGCGCCATAACCTATTGCCACTTCCTCAGAAAGAACTTCACCCGTTTGACTAAGAATAGCTTCTTTTAGAATGATCTTTTTGTTTTGAAAATTTACGCCATCTGTTAATAAACTTAGTGGCGGCAGCATAATCTGTTTGACAATAACATCCACCACTTTATTGAACGAAGCTCCAATAATGACCCCAATGGCCATATCCATCATGTTTCCTTTTATCGCAAATTCCTTAAACTCTTTTAATAGCTTCATACCTTATTCATTTTCTGTGCAAAGTAATCTTAAAAGCTAAAATTTCAATCTTCCATTTGAAATTTTTAAACATTTGTATTTATATTAGTCCATACTAATTGAACTATGAAATTTCATCCTTTTAAAATCCTACTTTTTTCTGTTATTGTATTGCTAGCTCTTTACGGCTTGACACACTTCAGTCATCGTATAACCTATGATAATGGAATATATGAGGAAGGCTTTTTCATTAATGGTGTCGGATTAAAGTACCCCACTTCTGAAACATTTTTTTCAAAAAAGGGTATTGAGGAAGAAAAAGAAAAATCGATTGATGAGCTAATTCAAAATATCGAAGACGTCATACCAGATACCATTGAAGAAGACGATATTTCATCAGATCAAAAGCTGGATTCAACCCAAATACCAAAACCAAAGGTTGTTAAAATCCTTAATTTAAAGAAGATTGACACCAGTAAAATAATCAGGATTGATTATCCTAAGAACAAAATGGCATTCATCTCAGAAATGGATGCTTTTTTAAATGGCGAAAACTGTCGCATCATTCATTATGGTGATTCCCAGCTTGAAGGTGATAGGATTTCTGCCTATTTGAGGCATCGAATCCAAAAAATTTATGGTGGTACTGGACCTGGTTTTATTCCAATCGTTCAAGCTTATGAGAATATCAGCAATGATGTTTCCCATTCTAACAATTGGTTAAGGTATGCGTATTTTGACCCAACCACCAAACGTTTTGATCATAAGAAATATGGTGTCTTTAATTCCATTTCCAGATTTACTGAAGGTCTCTACGGCGTTACAGATAGTTTGGATTTAGACAGTATTCCTTTCAGTAAAGCCAGCATCCAAATATTCCCTCCTACCAAGTCTTACGCCAGTAACATGCAATACACCAAGATAGGTCTACATTATGGAAATTCTTTAACACCTACCAGTATTAAGGTGTATCAAGACAACAACCTAATCACCCAAGATTCCCTTATAAATGATGGTAAATACCATAATTTTCAACTTTTGTTTCAAGGTACGCCGCAAAACTTGCGTTATGAGTTTGAAGGTAAAATAAGCCCCGATTTTTATGGACTTACATTAGACGGACAACAAGGAGTTGCATTAGATAACGTTGCCATGAGAGGTGGCTCAGGTTTGGTTTTCGCTACTTTGGATGCCACCAATTTTAAAGCGATGTCTCAAAATTTAGACCCTAAATTATTTATATTTCAATATGGAGGTAATTCCATTCCTTACATCAAAGATTCACTGGAAGTAAGAGATTATGCCCGCTACATTAAAAACCATATTAAATGGGTAAGTCGTCGATGTCCAGAATCCAAAATTCTTTTTATAGGGCCTTCAGACATGAGTACGTCTATAAATGGTCATATGCAAACCTATCCGCTTTTGCCTTATTTAAATAATGTTCTAAGGGAAGAGATGAATAAAAATGGTATCGCCTTTTGGAGCATGTACGATGCCATGGGTGGGGAAAACTCAATGCCTTACTGGGTAGAACAAAAATTGGCTGCTACCGATTATACCCATTTTGCTCCTTCTGGAACCAAAATTATTTCTGAGCATTTGTTTTTGGCTCTTTACCTAGACCTAAATCAAGTAGAATGACCTCCAAATTGCCCCTATTTATCCTTCTTTTTTATACTGCCTGTTTTTCACAGAGCTATGTGCTTGATAGTATTCCGGAAGACGTAAGAAGGCTTATTGACTTTGAAGCCAATAAACTGGAGAATGTGGAAAATGCCCCCACTTTTCAAAAGTTTTTTAAGAAGCTGGACAACATCTACGAAGGCAAACAAGAAAAGCTTCATATTTTTCACATAGGTGGGTCCCACATACAAGCGGACTTTTATTCGAATAAATTAAGAACCTATTTCCATAACATGAATGATTCATCTATGGGACAAAGAGGTTTTGTATTTCCTTATCATTTAGCTCATACTAATAATCCTTTGAGTTATAGGATTTCAGCTAATAGGGATTTATGGACAGGTTATCGCTGTTCTGTGACCAAGGACAGCATTACTTGGGGCATGTCTGGAATAACCGCGGCCTTTAGAGAGAGTATGGATACTATCTATATTAAAGCCAACCATAAAAATGAAACCAAAAAACCCTACCAATTTGATGCTTTAAAGATTTTTTACAACACTTGGAAGGATGACTATAGATTGCGTTTTTTAGATTCTACTTTAGTATTAAAGTATACTATTGACCAAAAGCATTTTTATAAAAAATACTATTTTAATCGCAAAGTAGATTCCATAGCTGTTGAGATTCAAGTCAAGGACTCGACACAATTAGATCCCGAATTTTTATTGATGGGATTGGAATTGGAAAATCCACACTTAAAAGGAATTGAATATACTACCTTAGGTGTTAATGGAGCTAGTTTCCCATGGTTGAATAGAAGTATTTATTTGGAGCGTCAACTTTCCATGTATCACCCCGATTTATTCATTATTTCGATTGGCACCAATGATGCTTACAAAAAAGTTGAAGATTTTGATCCTGAGAAATTCAGATTTTACTATAAATCATTCATACAAATGATTCAACGAATTAATCCCGATTGTGCTATTTTATTGACCGTACCGAATGATGACTATTACCGCAGAAGGTATCCTAATAAAAATACTGCCATACAACAAGAAATTATAGGAGAACTAGCTCAAGAATATAATATGGCCGTTTGGGATTTGTACAAAATAATGGGAGGCCTCGGGTCATCCCATAAATGGTATAAAAAACACCTAATGATTAGAGATAGAATCCACTTCACACAACTGGGATACAGCATTAAAGGGGATTTGTTAATGGAGGCCCTAGTTAAAGCATGGGCACAAAGTACCCGAAGAGACGAAAACCAACTACTTAACCACTTCAAACATTTGAATGAATAGACTTTACGACATTTTCACCTTTTCAGAAGAGTTCCCTCTTATATTTACCCAAGCCAATTTCTGGATCTTTTTTGTGGTGGTTTATTTTTTCTTTGCCATCATCTATAAGAAGGTTCCACTAAGAAATGTTTATCTCTTTTTGGCTTCTTTATTCTTTTACTACAAAACAAGCGGGTTATTTGTTGGAATATTGATATTCAGTACGCTTTTAGACTTTTTTATTGGCCGGACCATATATCGCAGCTCCAATAAAAATAAGCGTTTAGCACTTGTCACAACTAGTGTCTCCATTAATTTATTAGTCCTCTGTTATTTTAAATATGCCTATTTCTTTACAGATTCCTTTAATTCTCTCTTTCACACCCAGTATGAAGTCTTTAATTGGTTGGGTCAATGGGGAAATGAGGTAATGAATCGACCATATTTTACGATTGACAAAATCATCTTACCAGTAGGAATTTCATTTTATACGTTCCAAACCATAAGTTACAGTGTAGATATCTATAGAAATAAAGTCAAACCTCTTAAGTCTATATTAGATTTTGGCTTTTATGTGAGTTTCTTTCCTCAGTTAGTTGCTGGTCCTATAGTGAGAGCCGAAAGTTTTGTGCCACAAATTTCAAAACCTACTGAAATTACCAAATCAGATTTTGACGCAGGAACCTACCTGATTATTAAAGGTTTAATAAAGAAAATGTTATTTGCTGATTTTATTGCAATGCATTTTCTAGATCCCGTTTTTGACGCCCCTCAAATGTACAGTGGGTTTACCAACATCATGGCTATGATTGGTTATTCACTTCAAATTTACGGGGACTTTTCGGGCTATACAGATATAGCAATTGGTTTGGCGATGCTACTAGGTTTCAAACTTCCCGTAAACTTCAACTCGCCTTATAAAGCTAACAGTGCAGGAGATTTTTGGAAACGTTGGCACATATCCCTTTCCACCTGGTTACGCGATTATCTATACGTCCCTTTGGGAGGAAATCGAAATGGAACTGCTGCATCCTATATCATTCTTGGAGTTATTATAATAGGAACGCTTTTGGCCTTTAGAGACCAATTTATCATCGTTAGTGTTATACTGGGTGTATGCTTAATGGGCTATTTATTGCTCATGCTGAGTACTTCGGCTAGAAATCACATCAATACAAATATCAATTTAATGCTTACCATGTTGATAGGTGGCTTGTGGCATGGTGCCTCATGGAAATTTGTTATTTGGGGAGGCTTGAATGGTCTTGGAATTGTTGTTTACAAATATTGGAAACGTGTAAGCCCTTATGAAAAAAGCACCCATTGGTTAGTTCATGCTTGGAGAATTTTAAACACCTTTGTTTTTATCACCTTTACCAGAATTTACTTCCGAGGGGAAAACATGGAAAAAATCTCCAAGTTTTACCATCAAGTATCCTCAAACATGGATTGGCAAAATGCCCTTAATGTCATTGCCCATTACCAAGCGGTCTTCTGGGTCATGCTCATAGGGTATATCACCCATTGGCTTCCACAACGTGTTAAAGATGGTGTTGGGAATCTATATTCCAACAGCCCTATTTACATGAAAGGTGTGATAGCAGTAATAACAGGAGTTATCTGTTATCAAGCATTTTCAACTGATTTCCAACCCTTTATTTATTTCCAGTTTTAGAAGGTTTTCTATAAAACTTGGCATATTTTCTAAAAGCAAAAAAGGCCAATATAGCTATAAGTCCTAAAGCAATGCCTATGGTGTTGTAACTGTCTATTTTTTGACCAGATTGATAAGAATGAAGTCCAGACAAATAGAAATTTACTCCCAAATAGGTAAATATGATACTAGGAAACGCTAAGATGGAAGCCAAATTAAATGCAAATCTGCCTCTTAAACCTGGAACCAATCTCATATGGATTACAAAGGCATAAACCATAATGCTAATAAGGGCCCAAGTCTCTTTAGGGTCCCAACCCCAATAACGTCCCCAACTTTCATTGGCCCACATTCCGCCCAGGAAGTTTCCGATGGTTAACATAACCAATCCAACGGTTAAGGCCATTTCATTAATAATGGTTAATTCTTGAATATTGATTCCCATTTTTTTCTTGTTATCCTTATTGGTAAAAGCCATTAAGAACAACGTGACAATTCCAAGAATAGCTCCCAAGGTAAACGGACCATAACTCGCTACAATAACAGCTACATGTATCATTAACCAATAACTATCAAGCACTGGTTGTAAATTGGCTATTGCCGGATCCATCCAATTCCAATGGGCAATCATCAATAACATGGAGGTAACAAAAGCTGCAGCAGCAATGGTTAAATCACTTTTTCGACCTAAAATAAGTCCGAAAAGCATCACAGCCCAAGATACATAGATCATCGATTCATAAGCATCACTCCAAGGCGCATGCCCTGAAACATACCAACGCACAATTAATCCTGCCAGATGAAGGCCAAATAAAACCAATACAATTCCCTTAAGAATAGAAACTGAAAGTGTTATTCCTCTACTTTTTTCCTTAAATATTTGTACAATAAGCACTATAAATAACAGCGAAGAAGCATACATGTACCAGCTAAATAGCTTTTTGAAAATATCATATTTGTTATATAATATTTCTGCTTTTATCTTTTTATCCGATAGCATCACCTCACCTCCATATCGCTGTTGAGTTCGCTTAAAAGACTCCAACAACTCATCTGCCTTTGAAAAATCACCAGTTTGTTTGGCATTGTTCAAAGTGAATAAATAGGCATTAAATCCGCTATTTATGAAATTACCATATAAAGAATCTTCAATTTTCTTGTTGTAGCCATCTCGTCTATACTCAGATGAAGAAATCCATTTGTTATTTTCATCATTTGGAACAGGAAAAATTCTAAGAGATCCGCCCTCGATGGTATTATAAAATAGGTTAACGTGTTGATCTATCTCCTTTAATTCGTTTTGTATCGCATTTGGTATACCCGCAGAATAAGCATCTTCAAGGTACGGACCTAATTTGTAATCACCTCTTTCAGTAAAGAAATCAACCAATGCCGCATACTTTTGCGTTTTTTCAATTCCAATGATACTTCTAATGGAATCGTCCTTTTTTGGTTTTAGATGAATAATTGGCACATTCCACCACAACAAAGGACTTTCCTGAATAGAAAGAAATACTTGGTTGGCATCAAAATCCTTATAAGTGTCATACTTACTTAATTTACGCAACATTTCTGATGCATATGTGTTCACAGGCATCATTCTTCCTCCTAAATCCTGAATAACTAAATGACCAAACTTATCAGCGTGTTCCTTTGGTGTAATATGTTGTTTTAATATCGAATCAAGTTGCTCTCTATCTGGTTTGGTGTGAGAATGATCATCATCTTGGGTATGTTGTGAAAAGACAGAACAGGATATAAAAATCAAAAGAGCAGCCAATAATTTTGCCTTTTTCTCCTTAGTCTTTTTAAGCATTCTTCCCAAATCACCAAATCGTGTTCCCTTTGAGAATAAAGTAGCCATAAGTCCCAAATACAATAAAAAGTAACCAATATAAGTTACCCATGTACCCATTTGATCGTGATTTACTGAGAGTTTGGTTCCCTTTTCATCAGGATCAAAACCAGATTGGAAAAAACGATACCCCCGATGATCCAAAATATGGTTCATGTAAATTCTGTAATTAAAATCCCCTTCTTCTTCATCGAGAATAGTCACATCACTTTCGAAAGCAGAATAGCTTTTTTCAGTTCCAGGGTATTTGTCTGCAATAAAATCATTCAACTTAATACTAAAAGGCAATTCTCTAATTTTTGAACCATACTTAACAGCAATATCCAAACCGCCCACTTCTACTTGTTCAAAGGTACCGCTGTGCCCTTGCCCTCCAAGCAATCTCACAAATTTTGTGTCATTATTGGAAGTCACTTTCATAACCACGCCATCTTCATCCCCTTTAAGCAAAGTTGATTTTTTTACGATATCAAAAGTTCCTTTGATTACTGGCTTAGGAAACACCATTTGCATTGTTCCAATAACATACCTAGACCTTAATTTTAATGGCTGTAGGCTATCTTTAACCAATTGACCTGTTTCTCCAGTAGCCATAGTCATATACTCTCCTTCAAAAGGGGATTGAATTTGTAAATTCCCTTGGTCATAAGTAATATTAACAGCACCATCCACATGCTTGTTCAAGGAAAACAACACATTATGAATGCTTTGAACTTCGCCTTCCTTTAGAAAATGATTATGAGGACTTCCACCTCCAGACTCCACCACTTTTAAATAGGATTCACCTTCATCATTTGGAACCACATCCAACTCAGCACCTCCAATAAATTTGGTCATTTCAAGTGTGACAGGTTGCCCATTATAATCTGTAGTAAGATGAAATTCGTTATCCATTCTAGGAGAAAAATCCACAACTTCCTCTTCCACACGCCTTTGTGGTTGTCCATTTATTTCAAAATCCCCATCAATGTAGGCAGTAATATAGGTTTCCCGAGAAAAAAAGGTATTTTCTGTATCTCCCTCTCGAATAGGCATCATCCCTTCAAAGCCAAAATACCTCGTAATACCAGCACCAACTAGAATAAAAATAAAGGCTAAATGCAGTAACAAAGAGGCCCACTTTTCCTTTTTGTGCAATTGGTATCTAAAAATATTTCCCAAAAAATTGATTACAAAAAGCGCCATAATGGCTTCAAACCATTTGGCGTTATAAATCAGATTTCTAGTTAATGGAGTTGGTGAAGTATCTTGACCTGCATCCAAGAAAGTTCCAGTCGCCATGGCAGCGGCAAAAACGATAAATAAAATGGCAGTAAGTCTTGTTGAAAATAAGATTTTGGCAAGTTTATTTTGCATTGTGAGAGGCTTTTTTTAGCTCGTGCAAAGGTAAGTGTTTTTGTTAACTTACAGACCCGTAACCTGCTTTATAGGTGTTAAAATTATTTCAAGAGTTATTATTTCTTTCAGCATAAATGTTCAAAAACAAAAAGGTTGACATTTTACGAGCCTTACTTTTGGCATTTTCAGCATAATCACCTTGAAATAATTCATCTACGGTATTAACCCATTCATTCAACCACAATCCAAAATGTTCTTGAGTTATGCTATGATTAAAATGCCTATCGACCTCAACATGAACCTTCAATGGGTTTCCTAAAAATTTTGATTTTAAAAATAAATTGGCTTCCCAAAATTGGGTTAGTCTTTCAAAATGAGCTTCCCAATCGGTGATTATGTTATTGAAAAAAGGCCCTAAAACCTCATGTTTTCTTATTTTACCATAAAACTGAACCACCAAATTATGAATGTCTTCCCTATTTTTAATATCTGTTTTCTCCATGGTAAAACAAAGATAGGGCTTAGGTTTTTAAATCATGAGACAATGCGTATTTTAGCGTTATGATTTCAGTGAGCATTATAGGAGCTGGAAATGTAGCTTCTCATTTATATCAAGCCTTTAAAATGGCACCGGGCGTTACTGTTAAACAATGGTTTAATAGGGATTTTAGTAAGATAAGTAGTTTCATGAATGAAATAAATACCATTAATGACCTTAATTTACTAGAGGATGCAGATGTCTATGTTATTGCAGTGAGTGATGATGCAGTTTCCAATATTTCAAATGAATTGCCGTTTGAAAATCGATTGGTAGTACATACTTCCGGTAGTGTGGGCATTCATGATTTAAGTTCAAAAAATAGACGAGGTGTCTTTTATCCATTACAATCTTTTAGTAAGGATGCCGAACTATCTTTTGAAAATGTTCCTATTTGTATAGAAGTACTTGATAAGAAGGACATAGACATTTTAAAACAATTGGCAGAAAGTATTGGCTGTAAATGGTATCGCATCAATTCGGAACAACGACAAACACTGCACTTGTCGGCTGTATTTGTTAATAATTTCACGAATCAGCTTTACCGTATTGCACATGAAATAAGTGATTCTAAAAGTATTGATTTTGATATTTTAAAACCGCTTATCATGGAAACGGCTCAAAAAGTCCAACACATGTCTCCATACATGGCTCAAACAGGACCAGCTAAAAGAAACGATAAAAAAACCATAAGAAGACATTTAAAGCTTCTTGAAAAGGAGGAACACAAAAAGATATATGAACTCCTTACCCACTCTATAAAAAAGACCCATGGAAGATAAAAGTTATAAAGAATACTTAGAACATATTACAACCTTCATTTTTGATGTTGATGGCGTACTAACAGATGGAACTATTATAGTCACCACCGATGGGCAAATGCTAAGAAACATGAATATAAAAGATGGATATGCCATAAAAACTGCCATCCAATCAGGATTTAGAGTATGTATAATATCTGGAGGCACCAATGAGGGAGTTCGAGAAAGACTACGTGGTCTGGGAGTTACAGATATTTATTTAGGAGCCCATAACAAAATCGAACAACTGGATGAATATTTAAATACCTACCAAATCAAATCTGAAAATGTACTTTACATGGGAGATGACATTCCAGATTACCCCGTCATGAAATTGGTTGGCTTACCATGTTGCCCGCAAGATGCTGCACCAGAAATAAAGGAAATATCAAAATATGTGTCCCATAAAAATGGTGGCAAAGGTGCCGTAAGGGATGTCATTGAACAAGTATTGAAGGTTCAGGAAAAATGGCAAGGTCATTTTGATGCCAAATACGATTAATACGATATAAGATTTGTCAAAAACGCAGCGGCGACATAAAACAGGGTTTGGATACATTGGATTTGGAAATGACATGAACGTTTTCAATCGGAAAGCCCAAGGTTCTTTTTCAGATTACAAGGAAAGGTTGCACGCTGTAAGCCAACAAAAACATGAGTTAGATTTTGATCATCATGCTTTAACAAAAGAAGAACGACAAGTCATCAAAAACAAAATCAAAAAGCAAATCGCCTATCAAAACAATAAAGCATTAGCTATTGTTCTTGTTATAATTATTACTATTGTGGTGGTGTTCAAAGATTTTCTATGGACCCATTTTAAAGAAACATTTTTCATATAACTTTTACTGAATGAGTATTTTAAAATTGATTCGATGGAAAAATCTGTTGTTGATCGCCTTAACCCAGGTATTGATTAAATATGCCATGTTAGAACCTTTTGCGTCAACCACAACACTTTCTAATTTTGAATTTTTCCTATTGGTTCTATCCAGTGTATGTCTTGCGGCAGCTGGAAATATTATCAATGATATCCATGATATTGAAATTGACCGAATCAATAAGCCCGAAAAAGTAATCGTGGGTAAAGCTATTTCAGAAAAAACCGCATACAACCTATTTTTTGCCTTAAACATTATAGGTGTGTGTATTGGTTTCTATTTAGCCATGGCCATTAATAAAGGACCATTTTTCTCTATTTTCGCAATCATTTCCATTCTATTGTACATTTATTCTTCATTTCTAAAACAAATGCTATTAGTTGGAAATTTGGTTGTATCGGTCTTGGTTGCATTTACCATTCTCCTTGTTGGACTGTTCGAATTATTACCAGCTATTACCAAGATGAACCAGTCCACGCAATTTACCTTTTTCAAAATTTTATTTGACTATTCCGTTTTTGCTTTCATGATCAATTTTCTACGTGAAATTGTTAAAGATATAGAAGATGTAGATGGAGACTATAAGGAAGGGATTCAATCGCTCCCCATTGTCTTGGGAAGGGAGCGTGCTGCTAAAATCGCATTTCTTTTATCGTTTATTCCTCTTGCAGCCATAGTCTACTATACGGTCACTTATTTATACCACCAACAATTAGCCGCAGGTTACTTTTTGATGTTTTTAATAGCACCGATGATTTACATATCCATCAAACTATTTAATGCTGAAACCAAAAAACAATTTCATCATATTAGCATGGTATTGAAATTAGTCATGCTGTTTGGTATTTTGTCTTTGTTGCTTTATAAATTTATTTTACCTCATTAATGCTTCATTCTAAATTAAAAAATCACCATTTGATTCTTGCCTCTGGTTCTCCCAGAAGACAACAGTTTTTCAAGGAATTAGGATTAGATTTTGAAATTAGGCTAAAACCTGTTAAGGAAGATTATCCTTCACGTCTATCCCATTTTGAAATTAGTGATTATTTGGCTCAGTTAAAAGCCCTTCCATATAAAGATGAGTTGCAGGAAAAAGACATTCTGGTAACTAGCGACACCATTGTTTGGCATCATGGAGAAGCCCTTGGAAAACCTCAAAACCAAGAAGACGCTTTCAAGATGATTCAATCTTTAAGCAATCAAACCCATGAGGTAATAACCTCTGTATGCTTTACAACCAAATCTATTCAAAAAACGGTCAATGCAACCACAAAAGTAACTTTCAAAGAATTGTCTGAAGCAGAAATAAATTATTACATTGAAACATGTAAACCTTTTGATAAGGCAGGTGCTTATGGGATTCAAGAATGGATTGGCCAAATAGGAATTGTTAGCATTGAAGGTTCCTATTTCAATGTGGTTGGCCTACCCACCCATTTGGTGTATCAAACATTAAATAGTTTGGTGTAACCGTCACTTCCTTTGATTTTGTCAATATCTTTGTACTACCTTAACATTTATTAAATGATTTTTGAAGATATAAAAACAGAGCTATTAAGACTTCTAATTTTAGTCATAACATTACTCATTTTGAGGAAAATATCCGTGCTTTCAGTTGCAAAACTAGGGCGAAAAACTGGTATTAATGAAGCTAGAATTCATTTAATAATCAGGTACATCACTGTTAACTTCATTCTTATAGGAATTCTTGTTGCTGCTTTTATTTTTGGAACAGAATTTAAGGACTTAGCTCTTATCTTTTCTTCCGTTTTTGCAGTAATTGGAATTGCACTCTTTGCAATTTGGTCCATACTAAGCAACATCACCTCTGGAATCATCATGTTTTTCTCGTTTCCTTACAAAGTGGGAGATAAAATTCAAATACATGATAAAGATTTCCCCATAGAGGCCATCATTGAAGATATCAGGGCGTTTCAATTACATCTGCGTCTTGATAATGGCGACCTTGTCACCTATCCCAATAATTTAATTCTTCAAAAACCCGTTACCCTATTAAAAAAAGATGCAATAGATGATGGCCATGATGCTTTATAATTTTTGTTTATTTTTATAAAACATATGGCCAAGAAAAAAAACAGAACTTCACGCTATAAAAAACATATTGGACAAGCACCAGGAACCATAGTCTACACAGGTGATAAGTCCAAAGAAAAATTATTCATTGATGTTTTTGACTACAATCCCGAGTTTGCTGTAGAAAAAGAGCTTCTAAACGTAGAGGAAGCTTATGAATTTAAAGCAACTGATTCCATCACATGGATAAACTTCAATGGTTTAAATCATGTGGATCAAATTGAAAAACTTGGGTCCCATTATGAGCTACATCCTTTAATTTTAGAGGACATTGTTCATATAAACCAAAGACCTAAGATAGATGAATATGAAAACTACATCTTTATTTCCCTAAAAATGCTTCACTATGATAAGGATGAAAATATTATCATTGAACAGGTCAGTTTTGTTTTAGGAGATAATTATGTGCTTTCCTTCCAGGAAGCTGAAGGTGATGTATTTGATAACGTTAGGGAACGCATTAGGCATGGAAAAGGTAGAATCCGCGGTATGCAATCAGATTACCTCCTTTATGCGCTTATAGATGCCATTGTTGATCACTACTATGTGGTAGCTGAAACCTTAGGTAACAAGATTGAAGATCTTGAAGGCACTTTATTTGAAGGCGATGCAGATGAATCCATGAGCCGCACAGTCTTGGATTTAAAGAAGGAACTTTTAAAGGTGAGACGGGCCATCTTTCCTTTGAGGGAGATTATCAATCGCATCGAAAAAACAGATCATAAATTAATCCACAAAAGAATCATGCAATTCTACAGGGATATTTATGACCACATCATTCAATTATCTGATACCGTTGATATTTACCGTGAAATGATCTGGAGTTTAATGGATATGTATATGACTACCATCAGCAATAAGATGAATGAAGTCATGAAAGTCCTAACCATTATCGCTACCATTTTTATACCGCTAACCTTTATTGCGGGCATTTACGGAATGAACTTTGACCACATGCCAGAACTTCATTACAAATATTCCTATTATGGTGTTTGGGCCGTTATGATTGCCATATTTATAGGCATGTTACTCTATTTCAAACGTAAGAAATGGCTTTAAGTTAAAGAAACTTTAAATCCCTGCCGTTACTTGGTATTCTTTTTATCTTTAGCCCTCCCTAACTAAAAAAACATGACAAGAAAACAACTCGTCTCATCCTTTTTGGCATTATTTATCTGTGGATTGACATTTGCTCAAAAACCTTCGAAGCCCAATGCATCAGAAATTTATAATTCTATTAAAAAACTAAATTTTTTAGGATCTGTATTATATGTCGCAGCACATCCTGATGATGAAAATACCAGATTAATCTCTTATTTTGCTAATGAAGTGCATGCGCGAACTGCCTATCTTTCCCTAACTCGAGGGGATGGAGGACAAAACTTGATTGGACCAGAAATAAGAGAACTATTGGGTGTCATTAGAACCCAAGAATTACTTACGGCCAGAGAAATTGATGGAGGTGAACAGTTCTTTTCAAGAGCCAATGACTTTGGTTACTCCAAACACCCTGATGAAACGTTGGCCATTTGGAATAAAAAGGATGTTTTAAATGATGTGGTTTTAGCCATTAGACAGTTTAAACCAGACATCATTTTCAATAGATTTGACCATCGTTCGCCCGGAAGCACCCACGGTCATCATACAAGTTCTGCCATGTTGAGCGTAGAAGCTTTTGATCTTACCAATAATCAAAGTCAATTTCCAGACCAGTTGGAAACGACTTCGGTTTGGCAACCAAAGCGCCTCTTTTTCAACACTTCTTGGTGGTTTTATGGCAGTGAGGAGAAATTTGAAAAAGCTGATAAGTCAGGAATGATGGGATTTGATATTGGCACCTACTATCCTACTCTCGGTTTAAGCAATTCTGAGATAGCTTCTTTAAGCAGAAGCCAACATAAATCTCAAGGTTTTGGAAATACTGGGACCCGCGGAAGTCAAATGGAATATGTAGAACTTATTAAAGGTGACATGCCTAAAAATGGTGATATCTTCGAGGGCATCAACACGACTTGGGGTCGGGTAAGAGGAGGCGAAGCCATAGGTGGTATTTTAGAAGAAGTGGAAAGAAATTTTGATTTCACTAATCCGTCAGCTTCTATCCCACAATTAATAGAAGCTTACAAGCTTATCCAAAAGTTGGAAGACGCTCATTGGAAAACACTTAAAACTGCAGAGATCAAAGATATCATAGCTGCTTGTTCTGGTCTTTATCTGGAGGCTGTTTCCAGCGACCAACATGCAACAGCAGGGGAAACAGTTCAACTCAATATTGAAATTATCAATAGAAGTAATGAACCCATAAAATTGGTCAGCTATGAAACTAACAATCATAAAGTCTCAAAAAATGTTTCTTTACAGAACAACCAAAAACTAGAGTATAAAGAATCTTTGGCAATTGGCACAAATCAACAACCTACTACTCCTTATTGGCTCACTAAAAAAGGGAGTTTAGGAATGTATAATGTGGAAAATCCTGATTTAATTGGGAAGCCAGAGACTCCAAGGGAATTCAACGTATCCTTTAATTTAGAAATCGAAAACACGCCCATCTCATTTCAAAAAGCTGTCGTGTATAAAATGAATGATCCTGTAAAAGGAGAAGTTTATAAGCCTTTTGAAATTGTACCCGAAGCAGCAGCAAAAATTGATGAAAAGGTGCTTATCTTTAATACAGACCAGGAGATGGAAATACCGGTTACAGTAACTTCTGGGAAGAATAATTTGGAAGCTTCTGTTACTATAGCCCATCCAAAGGACTGGAATATTTATCCAGAAAGCCAAAACGTTCACATTGACTACAAAGGGGAATCCAAAACCATTTTCTTTAAAGTTATCCCACCCAAAAATGAAAGTGAGGGATTAATGACCCCTATCGTTAAAGTAGGAGATCACACCTATACTAAGGAAATGATTGAAATCGATTATGAACACATTCCCTATCAAACGGTGCTTTTACCCAGTGAAACTAAAGTCGTAAGGTTGAACATTCAAAAAATGGGACAAAATATAGGATACATTGAAGGTGCCGGGGATGTAGTTCCTGAAAGCTTAAGACAAATTGGGTACGAAGTCATTACCATTAGTCCAGAAGATATTACAGAAGAAACATTAAGCCGATTTGATGCCATCGTTGTTGGTGTAAGAGCCTACAATACCATTGAAAACCTGAAATATAAACAAGATATATTATTTGATTTTGTTTCAAACGGAGGTAATATGATTGTACAATACAATACCAGCCATCGTTTGGTTACCGATAACCTAGCACCGTTCTCAATTCACTTATCGAGAGATCGAGTTACCGATGAAAATGCTAAAGTATCTTTTATTGATAAGGAACATGCGCTTTTAAATTACCCTAATAAAATTTCGGAAAAAGATTTTGAGGGCTGGACGCAAGAACGCGGTCTTTATTT
This sequence comes from Mangrovimonas futianensis, assembly GCF_021245805.1. NCBI lineage: Bacteria > Pseudomonadati > Bacteroidota > Flavobacteriia > Flavobacteriales > Flavobacteriaceae > Mangrovimonas > Mangrovimonas futianensis. The sequence continues at coordinate 111,925 of NZ_JAJJNF010000008.1, read as the reverse complement.
TCCAGATTCTTGGGATAAAGAATTTACACCAATCCTTGAAATGCATGATAAAGGAGAATCTAAAAAGAAAGGAAGCTTATTAGTTGCCAAATATGGTCAAGGTTATTATATCTACACCGGGCTGAGCTTTTTCCGTGAATTTCCGGCTGGTGTTTCTGGAGCCTATAGATTGTTTGCCAACATGCTATCAATAGGAAAAACGAACATACAAAAGCAAACCTCATTAAATGATTAATATGGAACCGGAAAAATCGCATAATCGATGGAATAGCCTTTACACCATAGTTTTGGTTGCTAACGCCGTTTATATTCTCCTGTTTTATATCATCATGAAAACGTTCTAAATGCAAACAATTGATTGGATTATACTCATTGGAACGTTATTGACAATAGTCATATACGGCAGCTTAAAAACCAAGGGGAGTAAAAATGTTCAAGATTATGTGAGAGGTGGTAATAGCTCACAATGGTGGACCATCGGTCTGTCTGTTATGGCTACACAAGCTAGTGCCATTACATTTTTATCCACTCCCGGACAAGCCTTTCACGATGGAATGGGCTTCGTTCAATTCTATTTTGGCCTTCCCATTGCTATGGTTATCATATGCATGGTATTCATCCCTATTTATCACAAATTAAAGGTTTATACGGCCTATGAATATTTGGAAAGCCGTTTTGATGTTAAAACTAGAAGCCTTACAGCCATTTTATTTTTAATACAACGTGGATTGGCAGCTGGAATTACAATCTATGCTCCAGCGATCATACTCTCTGCTGTATTAGGCTGGAATCTTACCTACCTAAATATCATTATTGGTATTTTAGTCATTGTATACACTGTAACAGGCGGAACCAAGGCCGTTAGCGTGACCCAAAAACAACAAATGGCTATTATTTTTATAGGCATGTTTATTGCCTTTTTTGTCATTTTAAGTTATTTACCTGAAAATATTTCCTTTTCAAATGCATTGGAAATTGCAGGGGCAAGTGATAAAATGAACATATTGGATTTCTCCTTTGATTTTGAAAACCGATACACAGTTTGGAGTGGTCTTATTGGCGGTACATTTTTAGCTCTCTCCTATTTTGGAACAGATCAAAGCCAGGTGCAACGATACTTATCTGGTAAATCCATGCGAGAGATGCAATTAGGATTAATATTTAATGGTCTTTTAAAGGTGCCAATGCAATTTTTTATATTGTTAGTAGGTGTCATGGTATTTGTTTTTTATCAGTTCCGTCCTTCTCCTATCAACTTTAATCCTGCAGCCAATAGCACCATAGAAAACTCAAAATATTCCGAGGAATATAAGGCTTTAGAATTAGATCAAGCTAAAATATTCGACGAAAGGGAACAAGCCATACAAGAATATGTAGTCACCAAGAGCCCAACTCTTATTCAAAAAATCCATGACTCAAATGCTGCCGATGAAGCCAATCGAAATGCAGCTAAAGACCTTATTGAAAAAGCTGCTGCTGACCGCTTAGTAAACATTGAAACCAATGATAAAGATTATGTTTTTATTCATTTTATCCTAAACAATTTACCTAAGGGTCTCATTGGATTGTTATTGGCTGTAATATTATCTGCAGCTATGTCCAGTACCGCGAGTGAAATAAATGCCTTAGCCTCCACCACTGCCTTAGATATCTATAAGCGTAGTTATGCACCCGACCGAGATGAAGGTCACTATGTCCAAGCAACCAAATGGTTGACTTTAGGCTGGGGAATTATGGCCATTATTGTTGCTTGTATTGCTAATCTAGCAGAAAACTTGATTCAATTGGTTAATATTATAGGTTCCATTTTTTACGGAAATGTGCTAGGGATCTTTTTATTGGCTTTCTTTTTTAAAATGGTAAAAGCCAAAGCAGTGTTTATTGGAGCTATAATCACCCAAATCATTGTTATTCTTGTTTGGTGGTTAGATTGGATGCCGTACCTTTGGTTAAATCTATTTGGATGTATGGTGGTCATTCTTCTGGCCTTAATTTTACAAACAACTCAAAAAAATGACATCAAATAAAACAATCAATTGGGGAATTATCGGTTTAGGTAAAATTGCTCATAAATTTGCCACTGATTTGCTTACGCTCCCCAATACGAAGTTGTTGGGAGTAGCATCCCGTTCACATGACAAAGCGGTTGATTTTGGAAAGAAATTTGGTGCTCAAAAGACATATGGAAGCTATGAGGACCTAGTTAAAGATCCTGAAATCGATGCGGTATACATAGCGACACCTCATGTGTTTCATAAAGAAAATTCGATACTTTGCCTTCAACATGGAAAAGCTGTTCTATGTGAAAAGCCATTTGCAATGAATTTAGAGGAAGTAACCGAAATGATTCATATTGCGAAGGATCACAACACCCTTTTAATGGAGGCGCTGTGGACATATTTTCTTCCACATTTTCAATTTGTAATTCAGCAAATTGAAAACAAGACTTTTGGAGAAGTATTGGAATTGGAGGCCGATTTTGGCTTTAAAGCTAATTATGATGTAACCTCTAGGCTCATTAAAAAAGATTTGGGAGGTGGTAGTTTATTGGATATCGGTATCTACCCTATATTTGCAGCCTTATCCACCCTAGGTTTTCCTAAAGACATAGGAGCAGAAGCAACCTATTTTGAAAATGGTGTGGATTCCAGCTGTACCATGACCTTTAGTTATCAACATGGTACAAAAGCCATTTTAAAAAGTACTTTGCTAGAAGATACTCCAACTACAGCAACCTTTCATTGTGAAACAGGAATAATAAAATTAAATTCTAGATTTCATGAACCGTGTACCGTGACAATGTCTCCAATAAATGGTGAGGAGAAAACCTTGGATTTTGGCTACAATACCATTGGCTACTCTTTTGAAGCACAACATATAAATGAACTAATACGAGGTGGATTAAAGGAAAGCCCTATCATGAATTTTGAATTCAGTAAAAGATTAATAACATTACTAGACCAAGTAAGAGATAGGATTGCTTTAAAATATTGAGAGCCTGCGAGGTCGCAGGCTCCGAACGTTTTTTGATTGATTAAAGAAACTCCCCTTTACTATTTACTTTAATAATTTTAGTCTCATCCCCTTTTTGAATTTCAACTTTATAGAAAGTTGTATTGGGTTGATTTTCCATATATTGTGAATGATACTTCACTTTGGTTAAAATCCATCCAGGATAAACATAAAAAACTGTTTGTCTTACCCGCAGTGGAATTTTTACATCCTTAAAAACTTCTTCAGTTTTTATAATTTTTCCATTTACATCATAAGTCACTAAAATATACCCCTTCTCGGACTGAAATTTTACCTCTGAAGTTTGACTTAATACATCAAAGTTTTCATTTTTTCTATAATCGTAATTGGAAACATACTTTCGTAAATTTTGTATGTGTTTGGACATATTGATCTCTTTAGTTTTTTTCAAATAAGTGGCATGTAAGACACTTGTTCGTGAAGATCTTTTTATTTCAGGAAGTTCATAATTAGACACATTCACTTCTGTCAATAAAGGTTCGTTTTGAGCCATAATTAAATGACTTGATAAAAAGATGGCAAATAAGGTAATTGATAAGGTTTTCATGACTTTTGGATTTAATGATTAATAGTTATCCAAAGGTCATCAAAGATATGTTGCACCACATATCTTAGAAGTTGCAATGCTTTAAACCATTTAGAAAGTGTTGAAATTTTATTTGAAACACTTTAAACTATGTTTCAGGGATTAAAAAATAATAGAAAATTAGGTTTTTAAGGGCTCATAATCACCCAAACCTAGCTTTTCTAAAATATGAAGAAATCTAGGCTCTTTTCTTAATTTTGAGAAACAGGCGTGATATTTTGTTTTAAACATATCAGCATTTTGCTCCTCTAATGCCGTTTCTAACCAATCCAATGCTTTTTCATTCTCCCCCATAGACGCAAATTTCTCAGCCACCCAATAGGCATTTAGTTGAAATGATTCAGAATCTGAGTTATTAATATCTGAATCATTAATCCATTGGAACACCCCATTAACACCATTATTTTCAAAGGCCTGTCTCATAGGAGGAATGTTGGATTTAAATTCAGGATAAAGACTCCAACCTTCTTCCAACATTTTTATGGCATCTTCCTCTTTCCCCATGGCTGCATAGATTTTAAACTTAACCCAATAAGACCAAAGATCTCGCGGTGCAACAAGTTCAGCCATAGTTGCATCCTCCAGGGCATTATCAAAATCTTCCAATTGTAAATATAATTCGGAACTTAAAACGTTAGCATAAAATGAATTTGGATAAATTCTTTTAGCTCTATCGAGTAAATCTCTAGCTCTATCAAAATCTCCCAAGGTGTAAAAAACATATTGCGCATACATACAATAAGTCTCATAATTGTTAGGATTAAGCTCTAAGGATTTCTCAAACTCCTCCTCTACTTTTTCCCAATCCCAACCATAATTCAAATAATACCATCCCAAGACCCTGTGAGGCTCAGATAAATCTGGATCAATTTCAACCGCTTTCATAGCATACTGCTTTCCCTTAACCAATTCATCATAGGAAGGTGTGGGCCAACTTTTCCATAAATAAATTTCAGCTAAACCCGAATAGCCTAAAGCAAAATCTGGATCCAACTGTATGCTTTTATTTAAGTATGTTTCTATCAATTCAAAACCTCCTTCGGAAAAATCACACCAGTAAAATCGCGCCTTATTATAGTAATTAAAAGCCTCTAAATTATCAGTTGGAATTTTTTCGAAGCGTTCCATATTAAGTGGTGAAATCAAAAGATGAAGTTCCGTAGCAATCAGACGAGATATTTCACTTTCCAAAATAAACACATCAGCATATTCCCTATCAAAATCCTGAGACCACATTTGCACGTCTTGCCTTGTATCAGTTAAATGGACTCTTATTTTCACACGATTATCAATTCTTTGTACACTTCCACCTACCAAATAATCAACATCCAACTTTTCTACCAGTTCTTTATTTGACAGCTTTTGATCTAAAAGTTGGGCCACAGATTGCTGTGACCTTACTACGAGTTCATCAATTTTGGAAAGGTTATCTAAGATGTCTTGCCGCATCCCTTCTGCAAAAAATTCATTTTCTTCCAGATTACTTAAGCTTTTAAAAGGTAACACAGCGATTGTTTTCTTGGAATAGTCCAATACATTTTGGTTAGGAACAACTTCTTTACTAGGAACCTTTTTCCCTTGGTTTATAAGTTTAACACCCGAAAAACCTAGGACGACAACCAAAATTCCTGTTAGTACTAAAGCGTAAACTTTTTTCTTTGGAGATGACCTATGAGTAGTAGGCTTAACTAAGTTATTATAATCAAGTTCTTCGGTCGTTTTATATTTAGTTTCCCCCGGTGTAAATCCGAAATAATCCTTGAAGGAGGTATTAAAATAAGTAGGACTATTGAAGCCAACCCGATAAGCAATTTCTGAAGAGGTAACCTCATCATTCTGAAGCATTATTAAGGCTTTTCTCAATCTAAATTCCCTTATAAATTGACTGGTTGATTGACCACTAATATTTTGAAGTTTCCTATGAAGTTGTGACCTACTAAACCCTATTTCTTTAGCAAGCTCATTTACTCCAAACTTCTCGTTCTCTAAGTTTTTTTCAAGAATTTCTTCTAAACACTTTAGTAATTGGTGTCCCAAATGTTGCTTACCAGACATTTTAAAAAGTTTAAATTAAAACGCTTCGATTTAGGACTCAGGGAGTGAAATATGCTATCTAATTTAAGCATTTTTATCCATTTAATAAAACTTTTAAGATGGTCTTATGATAGCATTATCCCCTTGTAAATTAAGAATAGTTGGCTCCATGGTGATAAATATTTTTTACAAAAAGAATATTTTATTTTACTTTATGTAAAGTTTTCTTTACTTTTGAATTATTCAATCAAAAATCGAACAGTTATGAAAACTTCCTATCTATTCCCAAACCAATTTAAGATATTGGGTTGGCCCCTGTTTATTACAGGTCTTATTCTGGGCATTATCATTGATGTCAACAATCTTGAAAATGACTTTTTTACCATCAAGGTACTCTCTATTTACCAAAATGGTTCGTTTCTTTCTTCTGAGTCTGGTTTTTTTAAGCTTATCGAGAATGATATTTTAGATGAATTAGCAGCATTAGCAATCATTATTGGAGGTCTTATCCTTTGCTTTTCAAAAGAAAAAATTGAAGATGAGTTTATTGCCAAACTGAGAAAAGACTCTTTAGTTTGGGCCTTCTTGGTTAATTACATTGTCTTAATCCTAGCCATAATTTTTGTATATGATCTGACCTTTTTTAGCGTCCTTATTTTCAATATGTTTACCCCTATTATTATTTATGTCTTTAGATTCCATTTCTTAAGATTAAAGAGCATGAGTCATGACGAATAATTTAAAAGTAGAAAGAGCGATACACGATATGACCCAGGCTGATCTGGCAAAGGCCATAGGGGTAAGCAGACAATCCATCAATGCTATGGAGAAAAACAAATACGTGCCATCCACAGTGCTAGCCTTGAAAATTGCCAAACTATTCAAAAAACCAGTGGAAGCCATATTCATTCTGGAGGAAACAGACTAAAAAAAAGCGCAACTTTTAAAAGTTGCGCTTTCTTATTTTCCTAATATGTAATTATTACATGGCCCCCCACTCTTTTAAGGAATCCATGTTCATTTTAACATAATCATCATTACCAGCTTCCTTTGCAGCCTGCATAGATTTTTTAGCTAGACCAATAGCACCATCCTTATCTCCTGCTTTTGCATAAATCAGAGATTGTTGTCTGTATTGCCAGAATTGAGGTTTTTCATTCATAGACATAGCCTTATCGATCCATTCCTTCGCTTGTTCGATATCTTTATTTTCAGAATAATAATAAGCCGCTGCTGCATAGTAATCGTTGGCCTTTGGCGATCCACTCAAAGCATCATTGATAGAAGCCATAACTTTTTTATCAGTTGGTACTGTAAATGGCACAGCCACATAAGTTTTTTCCCAAATAAACTCTAAGGTAGCTTCAGAACTTTTAATATTATTGATATCCATGGTAAAAGTCTCCACATTGAATGGTATTGGATGTACTTGAGCCTTAGCTATAGCAACCACTTTACTTTCATCCCATTTTTCAGGATTTCCCCAATTATTGGTATCTGAATACAAATAAATTTCCCACAAACTTTCTCCTGGCTTTGTAAAGATGGCATAAGAACCAGCTTTTACTTCATAACCAGCTACTTCTACATCATCACTAAAGGTAATGATTGAGTTTTTGTTGGCTCCTGTTCTCCAAATTTTTCCGTAAGGAACTAAATCCCCAAATACCGTTCTTCCTTTAACTCCTGGACGTGAATATTCCAAAGTAACTTGAGTTAATCCCACGGGCTGCTCCAATTTAGCCGTTGGACTAGGTTGAGGGGTTGAAACTTGTGCATTCAAACTTATGGCTAGCATAAGTCCTACTGCTGATAGTAATATTTTTTTCATTTCTAATTAGTTAAAATTATTGTTAACAAATATAAAATTACAAAAAATACGACTCACTATTTTGTTAAGAAAAAGGTAATTCTTTTGGGGTCTACTGGATTTTTAAAGAAATTAAAGAAACTAAAATCATAGAATAAGCTTTAAAATAGCATTTTGAGTTAAATTTTGTTTAACTTATTTTAATAACAATTAAACATTTTGTAATTTTACTAAAAACATTGGAATGGCAAAAAAAAAGAAAATAACCATGATGCATTTAATAGATGCCTATATGGATTATGTACTTGAATTTGGAAAAGAACCCACTTCGGTACATAAATTTGGGAAAGAGCACAACATTGATGAATCTGAATTTTATCAACACTTTAGTTCTTTTGAAGCTCTGGAAAAAGAGATTTTTAACCAGTTTGCGATACAAACACTCGCAACATTAGCCTCTAGTAAGGAGTATGATACGTACGATGCTCGAACCAAATTACTTAGCTTTTACTTTACTTTTTTCGAAAATTTAACAGCAAATAGAAGCTATGTAACCTATGCCCTCAATAAACACAAAAACAATCTTAAAAATTTAAAGTGCCTATCAGCTTTAAGAGAAACCTTTATTGATTACATAGAGTCCCTAGAAATTGAAACCCTAGATTTTAAAGAAGAAAGAATTGAAAAAGCAAAGAAACACTTTATCGGTGAATCGGCATGGGTACAATTACTTTTAACGATGAAATTCTGGATGGAAGACACTTCCAAAGCATTTGAAAAAACAGATATTTTTATAGAAAAATCTGTGAATACCAGCTTTGATATTCTAGATACCACGCCACTAAAAAGCATTGTAGACCTCGGGAAATTTCTTTTTAAAGAAAAAATGCCCATGAAATAAGCACCATATGAAAACCATAGATCATATCCCTACCAGTAAAATACAACGAGCCGGAAAGCTTGTTTCTACGGGCGCGAAAGTAGGTGTTAACTATCTCAAATACTATGGAGATAAAATCACCAAGACCGAAGAAGAGGCCAGAGAGAATTTAGATAAAAATAATGCCGAGGACATCTATGATAGTTTAAAGCAATTAAAAGGAAGTGCTTTAAAAGTAGCCCAAATGCTTAGTATGGAGAAGAACATCTTACCAAGAGCTTATGTGGAGCAATTTTCATTGGCTCAGTTTTCAGTTCCTCCACTCTCCGCTCCTTTGGTAAACAAAACGTTTAAGTCCTATTTTGGAAAATCGCCAGAAGATTTATTTGACTCCTTCAATCCCAATTCTGTCAATGCAGCCAGTATTGGCCAAGTGCATGAAGCCGAAAAAGACGGGAAAAAATTAGCTGTGAAAATTCAATACCCTGGAGTCGCAGAAAGCATATCTTCTGACTTGGCTATGGTTAAACCCATAGCGATTAAAATGTTTAACATCAAAGGGAAAGACTCTGACAAGTATTTTAAGGAAGTAGAAAATAAGCTCCTTGAAGAAACCAATTACGAATTGGAATTACGCCAAAGTAGAGAAATGGCCGAGGCTTGCATGCATATTCCACATTTAAAATTCCCCAATTATTACGAAGAATTGTCATCCAATCGCATCATAACGATGGATTACATGAATGGTGAGCATCTCTCAGATTTTGTAAAACACAATCAAAATCAAGAATTGTCAAACCAATTGGGGCAAGCCCTTTGGGATTTTTACATGTATCAAATTCATGTTTTAAAAAAGGTACATGCCGATCCGCATCCAGGAAACTTTTTGGTTTCAAATGAAGGAGATTTAGTGGTTTTAGATTTTGGATGTATTAAAACCATTCCTGAAGACTTTTATGTTCCTTATTTTGAATTGGCTGAACCACACAATTTAAACAATCCTGAGTTTTTTAAGGATAAACTTTATGAATTGGAGATTTTAAAACCTGAAGACGGACCAAAAGAAATAGAATTTTTCAGTCAAATGTTTTATGAAATGCTCAGTCTGTTTACCCAACCCATTCAAGAGGAAACCTTTGATTTTTCAAATGCCGATTTCTTTAATCAAATAGCAGCCTTAGGTGAGAAATATGCCAAAAACACCCAGATAAGAAAAATGAATGGAAATAGAGGTTCAGAGCATTTTATTTATATAAACCGAACCTTTTTTGGCCTTTACAACCTGATGTTTGATTTAAAATCCCAGAATGTAAAAATCAAGACGTTTTTTAAATGAAAGTACTGGTCACGGGGGCAACCGGGTATATAGGTAAGCGACTCATTCCTATTTTGATTAATGAGGGGCACCATGTGGTTTGCGCTGTTCGTGACCGTTTGCGAGCAGATGAAACTTTGGATGAAGAATACGTCAGTTTTGTAGAAGTTGATTTCCTAAAAAAAGAGACCTTACAAAACATTCCTGAAGACATTGATGCTGCCTACTATCTGATTCATTCCATGTCAAATTCTTCCAAAGATTTTGAAAAAATGGAAATGACTTGTGCCGAAAATTTTAAATCACGAGTAGAAAAAACCCAGTGCCAGCAAGTTATTTATTTAAGTGGAATTACCAATGAGGAAAAACTTTCAAAACATCTAAGATCGAGAAAGCAAGTTGAAGACATTCTCAAATCAGGCACTTTTGCTACTACTATTTTCAAAGCAGGAATTATCGTTGGTTCTGGTAGTTCTTCCTTTGAAATCATAAGAGATTTAGTAGAAAAACTTCCCGTGATGATTGCTCCCAAGTGGCTTCACACTAAAACACAACCGCTGGCAGTAAGAGATGTTATGTCGTATCTGTCAAAAGCTTTGGGCAATGAAAAACTTTACAATCATTCTTATGATATTTTCGGTCCAGAAATTCTGACTTATAAAAACATGTTGCTACAGTTTGCCGAGGTAAGGGAATTGAATCGTCATATTTGGACCGTTCCAGTCATGACTCCAAAGCTTTCCTCCTACTGGCTTTATTTTGTAACCTCTACTTCATACAAATTAGCGACTTCTTTGGTCGATAGCATGAGTGTTCAAATAATTGGCAAACCCAGTCAAATAAATGAACTTCTTGATATTCATCCCATTTCCTATAAAGAAGCTGTGTCATTGGCTTTTGAGAAAATAGAACAAAACACCATTGTTTCAAGTTGGAAAGATTCCATGGTAAGCAGCGGACGATTGAAAAAAAATCTTTATAAATATATTAATGTCCCTAAATATGGCTGCTTTAAAGATTATAAAGAGGCACATGTCTCCAATACCGACAAAACCATCGATAAAATTTGGGCCATTGGCGGAAACCAAGGTTGGTATTATGGTAATTTTTTATGGAAGATTAGAGGGTATCTAGACAAATTAGTTGGCGGCATAGGTTTACGACGTGGCAGAACGAATCCTTACAACTTGCATGCAGGAGATGCTCTGGATTTTTGGCGCGTCATTTATGCAGACAGAACCAAACAAAAGCTTCTACTTTATGCAGAAATGAAACTTCCTGGTGAAGCCTGGTTGGAATTTAAAATTGAAGAAAACATATTAAAACAAACTGCAACCTTTAGGCCTAGAGGCATAGCCGGACGGCTATATTGGTATGCGGTACTTCCCTTTCATGGTTTTATTTTTAACGGTATGATAAGAAGGCTTGTAGCAACATGAAAAAACAACACCTTCCAGAAAAAATATGCCCTATTTGCAATCGCCCATTCACTTGGAGAAAAAAATGGGAACACCACTGGAACGATGTAATCTATTGTAGTGAAAAATGCAGAAGAAACAAAAATCGAAATACGGCCTAGTTTGGTTTACCAATAATTTAAGAATTCATGATAACGCTTCTTTAAAGCAAGCTTGTGAAAATCACCAAAACGTTATTGCCGTTTATTGCTTTGACCCCAGACACTACAGAGACACGGCATTCGGATTTCAAAAAACTGGCAAGTTTCGAGCAAAATTTCTTTTAGAAACTGTTACAGATTTAAAGAAAAACCTAGCAACTTTGGGTATTACACTTTTGGTTTATCATAAAAAACCAGAAACGATTATTCCTGATTTGATCAAAGAATTTTCGATATCAGACATGTATTATCAAAATGAATGGACTTCAGAAGAGCAAGCAGTTATAAATGAATTAAAAAGAAACATACCCCATTCAGTCATATTCCATACCTTCTACAGTCAGTTCCTATTTCATCCCGAAGACCTGCCATTTGAGGTTGAATCCGTCCCGCGAGTTTTTACAGATTTTAGAAAACGGATAGAAAAAACGGCATCTATTCGCCCCCTGATAGAAACCAAAAACGAGAGCTGTACAATTATTAAAAAGGACACGCCAATACCCACCCTATGGGAATTGGGTTTTGAAGATTTTGAACAACATTCGCTTACTGCCTTTCCATTTCAAGGTGGAGAGACTTCGGCATTAAACAGACTTGAGCAATATTTATTTCAAAACGAAACAATAAAAACCTATAAAAAAACGAGAAATTGTCTATTGGGAGCTGATTATAGTTCGAAATTTTCGCCGTGGTTAGCAAATGGTTCTATAAGCCCAAAAATGATCTATTGGAATGTGAAAAAGTTTGAAAAGTTACATACCAAAAATGATTCCACCTATTGGTTAATTTTCGAACTCATCTGGAGAGACTTTTTCAAATATGTCTCCTTAAAATATGGTAATTCTATATTTCGCATCCATGGAATTCTTCAACAAGGCTATGTTTGGAAACAAGATTGGGATTTAATCAATGAGTGGATTCATGCTAAGACTCCAGAAGCTTTTGTAAATGCCAACATGTTAGAATTAAAACAAACTGGCTGGATGAGTAATCGTGGAAGGCAAAATGTAGCGTCTTACTTTGCCAAAACCTTGAATTTAGATTGGCGTATTGGGGCATCTTACTTTGAATCCTTGTTACTTGATTATGACGTCCACAGCAATTATGGCAACTGGATGTACCTATCAGGTGTAGGCAACGATCCAAGAAACCGCGAATTCAATGTCAAGCTTCAAGCCGAACGATACGACCCTCAGGAAACCTACCAAAATCTCTGGTTAGAACGAACTCCAATATAAATGAAAACTCTCAAACTACTTTTAGGAGATCAACTCAATATCAAACACTCCTGGTTTAAAGAAGTTGACCAAGAGGTGACTTATTGCCTATTTGAAATGAGGCAAGAAACAGACTATGTGGTCCATCATATTCAAAAAGTGATTGGCTTTTTTGCGGCCATGAGACAGTTTTGTGAAGCGCTCCAATCTCAAGGTCATCATGTGATTTATTATAAAATAAATGACAAGTATAACCATCAAAAGCTGGATGAAAACTTAGGAGCACTTATCCAAAAGCATGGTTTTGATAAATTTGAATACCAGCTTCCTGATGAACACCGCTTAGATAAGCAATTACAATCTATTTGTAAATCCCTCGCCATTCCTTCTGAAAGCGTTTCTAGCGAACATTTCTATACAGATAGAAATGAACTTCAAGAATTCTTTAAAGGAAAAAAGCAATATCTCATGGAAACATTTTATAGATACATGAGAAAGAAACACAAGATTCTTATTGTAGGAGACAATCAACCCGAAGGCGGTAAATGGAATTATGACAAATCCAACCGAAAATCATGGAATGGCAATCCAATAGTACCTCATTGCAAATATTTTAAAAATGATGTGGATGTCGTCCTTAAAGACATTGAAAAGGCCAAAATAAAAACCATAGGTGCCTTTTCTACCCAAACATTTTTATATCCCATTACAAGAAATCAAGCCTTAAATCAGCTAAAATATTTTTGTGAAGAGCTCCTTCAATATTTTGGAGACTATCAAGATGCCATGAATACTGAAGAAGTAAATTTATTCCACAGCAGACTATCCTTTGCACTGAATTTAAAATTGATTTCTCCCAAAAATGTCATTGATACCGTTTTGAATTACTACCGAAAGCATGGAAAAAACATAGATATATCCCAAATAGAAGGCTTCATCAGACAGATTTTAGGATGGCGAGAGTATATGCGCGGAATGTATTGGGCCATGATGCCAAAATTTAAGAACGAAAATCACTTAAATAACACCAACAAGCTAGCATCCTTCTTTTGGGATGGTGACACCAAAATGAACTGTCTTAAAAACACCATTCAGAATTCATTAGATCACGCCTATGCCCACCACATTCAACGCTTGATGATTACTGGAAACTATGCTTTACTTACCCAAACTCATCCTGATGAAGTAGATGCTTGGTACCTAGGAATATATGCAGATGCCATAGAATGGGTGCAACTACCCAATACGAGGGGCATGAGTCAATTTGCAGAAGGAGGAAACATTGCAACGAAACCTTATGTGTCTTCGGGATCTTACATACAAAAAATGAGTAATTATTGCACAGGTTGCCATTATGATTACAAGAAAAAAACAGAAGAAAATGCTTGCCCCTTTAATAGTCTTTACTGGAATTTTTTAGATGACAAAAGAAAGCAATTACAGGATAACCAAAGAATGAAAATGATGTATAGCATCTTGGACAAAATGGATAAGAAACAAGTCGAAACCATTAAAAAAAGAGCCTCAGACATCATCAAAAATCAAGCGGATTACTAAATGTCTTGTTAATTTTGTTTAATCTTTTATTTTTTTAGTTAAACAATTTGTATCTTTGGTTATAAACTTGATTTAATTGATCCTAAACACCACATATTTTGAGAAAGAACACAAGTCTCTAATTGAAGATATTGTGGGCAAATCATTTTCATTATGGCAATCAATCAAAATGAGAGGCATTGGTTCAAAAAGAATGATTATTCAAAAGGTCAGTCCTAATATGCAACAATATTCAAACAAGGTTTCTGATATCAATTATGCTAATATCGAGCTAAGACCACATGGTATTGTTATCTATATCAACAAAGGATTAAAAAATTTCACTTGGGTCATCCCCTACTATCAGTTGCACATTTATAAAACTAAATTTATGAGTATTCATGCTCAAGGAAAATTTATTCAGTTCAGCAACAATAAAACCTTTAAAGAAAATAAAGGGTTTCTAAAAAAAATGATGGCTGCCAAAATAGCCTATGACAAACAACATAACTTTATAAACTTGGTATGAGCACAAAAACACAGTTAAAGAAAAATGGTCATAATCTAAATGGATTTAATTCGGAAGATATTGGGAATGATCATTTGTTCACTTCTTTAGATACCCCAATGAAACCTAACGCTTTCAAACTTTCAGACCAAGAGAAGAAAGAAAAAATAAGCATTCTTTTTGAAGAAATCATGGATGTATTGGGACTTGATCTTAATGATGATTCTTTGAAAGGCACTCCCGAAAGAGTAGCAAAAATGTATGTTGACGAGATTTTTTGTGGTTTAAATCCTAAGAACAAGCCTTCCGTTGCCCTTTTTGAAAACAAATATCAATACAACCAAATGCTGGTTGAGAAAAACATTAGTTTTTACTCCAATTGCGAACACCATTTTGTTCCCATTATTGGTAAGGCTCATGTGGCATATATTTCCTCTGGTAAAGTAATTGGGTTATCCAAATTAAACCGTATAGTTCAGTACTATGCCAAACGACCACAAGTTCAAGAACGACTCACCATTCAAATTGCCAATGAGCTCAAAGCGGTTTTAGAAACCGAAGATGTGGCTGTGATTATTGATGCGAAACATTTATGTGTTTCTTCTAGAGGCGTGAAAGATGACACCTCATCTACGGTTACAACTTTTTTCGGTGGTCAGTTTAATTCACCTCAAAAAATATCTGAATTACAAAATTATATCCAGCAATAATTGTCAAATTATCAATAACGTTTTAAAACTTAGTTAAACCCTTTCAATCCTTTTGCATATTAATTATCTTAAGACAAAAGATAAATCTATGACTTTTATAAAACGTTACATTGCTCCGGTTCTTATTCTGTTGGCAGCTTTCTTTCTTCCAAAATTAGTGCTTCCATACGTTAATGATTTGGAAAAAGCCAAATTGGTTATTGAAAAAGTAAGCTCCATCATGATCATTCTAGCGATCACTTGGGCTATCATAGTAACGATTAAAGTTGCAAAAAAGAAGTACTTAACAAAGTATGATATTTCCAGTGAAAACAACCTAAGAGCCCGAAAGTTATATACGCAATTTAATGTTCTCGAAAGAGTTATCATTTTCATCATTCTTATCATAGCTATTGGTTTGAGTTTAATGTTATTTGATAGCGTGAGGAAATTTGGAGTTAGCGTTTTTGCCTCGGCAGGTATTGCAGGAATAATTGTGGGTTTTGCGGCTCAAAAAGCTATTGCCACTATATTGGCGGGAATGCAAATTGCCATTTCCCAGCCTATTCGTTTGGATGATGTTTTGGTTGTGGAAGGTGAATGGGGTTGGGTTGAAGAAATCACACTTACGTTTGTCGTTGTAAGAATTTGGGATAAACGGAGATTGGTTTTACCCACCACCTATTTTATTGAAAAACCCTTTCAAAATTGGACACGTACCACCTCAGAAATTCTTGGCACCGTCTTTATATACACCGATTATAATGTAGATTTTGATGCTTTGAGAGAGGAACTCACAAGACTTTTGGAATCCACAGAATTATGGGACAAACAGGTGAATGTTCTTCAGGTAACCGATTCAAAAGAGCGTACTGTAGAAATCAGGGCTTTAATGAGTGCCAGAAATTCACCTCAAGCATGGGATCTACGAGTTTATGTAAGAGAAGGATTGATTAAATTCATTCAAAAAAATTATCCCGAAAGCTTACCAAAAACAAGAGTTTCTGTTATGAATGAATTTGATGAAAAAACTCAAATAAAAGAATAAATTAATCTTAAAAAGATGGTTAAACAATGAATTTAGGATTAAATTTATAAGAAGTAAAAATCTAAAACAGTATTAAACAACGAATGAAATATCTCACTTTAATTATCGCATTTACTATGTTTTTTAATTGTAAAACAAAAGCTCAAAATGAGCCAAAAGAGTCCATTTATGATATCGCAATAAATAGCCTTTCTGGAGACCCTATCGATTTGGGTCAATTTAAAGGCAAGAAATTACTATTTGTAAATACGGCATCCGAATGTGGTTTTACACCACAGTATGCTGAACTTGAAGAGCTGCATAAAAAATACCAAGACAAATTGGTCATCATTGGTCTGCCTTGTAATCAATTTGGAGGTCAAGAACCTGGAAGCGCTTCAGAAATTCAAAGCTTTTGCCAAAAAAATTATGGAGTGGATTTTTTAATGACAGAAAAAATTGATGTTAAAGGCGAAAATCAGCATCCTTTATACAAATGGCTCACAGACAAAGATATAAATGGTGTAAAAAGCTCCTCTGTCAAATGGAACTTTCAAAAATATATGGTTGATGAGAATGGCCATTTTGTAGATGTTTGGTACTCCATTACCAAGCCAATGAGCAGTAAAATAACCAAATATGTAGAATGAAAATTTTAAAACTCATCTTATTATTTCTCTTGATCAACTTTGCTAGTCTTGCTTTAGGTAGTTGGTTAATGGATAATGGTCCGCAATCCTTGTGGTACATGGATCTCAACAAAGCGCCTTGGACCCCCGCTGGTTGGGTTTTCGGTTTTGCTTGGACCTTAATAATGATTTGTTTTTCAATCTATCTGGCATTTTTATTCAAAGATCATGACTCTTGGCCTTTGCGAGGAATTTTTATCTTCCAGGTCATTTTCAATGTCAGTTGGAACTATGTATTTTTTAACCAACATTTGATCTTTTGGGGACTGGTAGTTATTTCCATTCTATTTTTAATTATCACTTATCTCTTTTTCAAATTCAGAATTGAAAACATGAGAAAAGCCCGTTTTCTATTAATGCCCTATTTATTATGGCTCATTGTAGCCATTTCTTTAAACGCCTATATCTTTTTGGAAAATTAAAAATGGCCTTATACCAATTACATAAATTTCAGAAATTACCTATTTCTATAGAAGAAGCTTGGGATTTTTTATCCAATCCAAGGAATTTAAAAGTGATTACACCCGATTATATGGGGTTTCATATTCTTTCTGGTGCGGATAAAGACATGTATCCAGGACAGATCATTCAATACATTGTAACGCCCGTTATGGGCATAAAAACCAAATGGGTTACAGAAATCACCCATGTGAAAGATTACGAATATTTTGTTGATGAACAACGGTTTGGCCCTTATGCACTATGGCATCACAAACATTTCATAAAACCCATTCCTGGTGGAGTTGAAATGGAAGACTTGATTGATTATAAAATTCCTTTTGGCATCTTTGGTCAATGGACCCATCCCATTATGGTACGTCCCAAATTGGAAGAAATTTTTGAATATCGAAAAAACAAACTTGTCGAACTTTTTGGAGCATACAAAAAACCATGAAAGAACCCATCAACTTATTTTGGTTTAGAAGAGATTTAAGGCTTGATGACAATTTGGGATTCTATCATGCCTTAAAAAGTGAGCTTCCTGTCTTACCCATTTTCATCTTTGACACGCAGATTCTTGAAGGTTTGCCTAAGGATGATGCGCGAGTTACCTTCATTTTTGAAACGCTTCAGAAACTTAGAAAGGAATTGCAAAAGGAACATGACAGTTCCATTGCCATCTTCCAAGGTACGCCAGAGGACGTTTTTGAAGACCTTAGTGCAACATATGAAATAAGTGCCGTTTTCACCAATCATGATTATGAGCCTTATGCCAAAGAACGGGATGATGCCATCAAAAACTTACTTTCTCAAAAGGACATCCAGTTTAAAACATTTAAAGACCAAGTCATTTTTGAAAAAGACGAAGTGGTAAAGGATAATGGCAATCCCTATGTGGTTTATACCCCTTATATGAAGACGTGGAAGGCCAAATTTAAAACCACTGATTTAAATATTTATTACACCAATTCCTATTTGGATAATCTGATAAAAAATACACGGTTGCCTAATTTGGATTTAAAAGATTTGGGATTTGAAAAATCTTCACAAACTATTGAAGATTATGATGTCACCCCTACTCTAATTCATGACTATAAAGACACCAGAAATTTTCCTGCTGTTGATGGTACATCTAGGTTGGGTCCCCACTTACGTTTTGGAACGGTAAGTATTCGGAAAATGGTTAAAAAAGCTATTGCAGACAAAAACGAAACCTTTTGGCAGGAACTAATCTGGAGGGAATTTTTCATGCAGATTTTATGGCACTTTCCACATACGGTTCATGAAAGTTTTAAGTCAAAATATGACCGAATCCAATGGCGGAATAACGAAGAGGAATTTAAAGCTTGGTGCGCCGGAAAAACGGGATATCCTTTAGTGGATGCCGGGATGCGCCAACTGAATGAAACAGGATACATGCACAACCGGGTGCGCATGGTGGTTGGCAGCTTTTTGTGCAAACATCTTTTAATAGACTGGCGTTGGGGCGAAGCCTATTTTGCAGAAAAACTGCATGATTATGAGATGGCAAGCAATGTGGGCAACTGGCAATGGGTGGCTGGTTCTGGTGTGGATGCTGCTCCTTATTTTAGGATTTTTAATCCTACCACACAAATTGAAAAATTTGACAAAGACCACAAGTATATCAAAAAATGGGTCCCTGAATACCAAGAACTAAGCTACCGCCAGATTGTACACCACAAAGAAGCTAGAGAGCGGTGTTTAAAAACCTATAAAGCGGCTTTGGATTAGTTTCTTTAGGAAAACTCACTTAATTCAAATCCACCAAATCGATAAAATAACCAACTCCTTCTTTAAACATTTAAACAAAAAACAGTACACAATACAATATAACCATGTATAAAATCTCCCCTAAAAGATTGTTTTTATGGCTTGCTCCAATCCTGCTATTTATTAATTGTACCGACAAATATGCGGAGTACAGAAAAGAGCCAGAATATATTTCAAAGCCAACTGCCTTAAATGAAGCTTACTTTAAAGCGTATGACGAAACCTTAAATTTATGGCAGGTCTCTTTTGAGGAATTGTATATCTCAACCACTTATGGTACTGCACATGTTATTGTAAGCGGACCTAAAAATGCAGAACCTGTAGTGTTACTGCATGGAATGAATGCAAGTTCCACTATGTGGTATCCAAATATAGAGACTCTTAGTAAAAACCATAGGGTGTTTGCTATTGATTTTATTTTGGAACCCGGAAAATCAAACTTAGAAAGGGATATTGAAAGCGTAGAAAATGTCACCGATTGGTATGAGGAAGTAATAGCTACTTTAGAATTGGACAGTTATCATTTAATCGGTGCTTCTCGAGGTGGCTGGTTGGCTGTTACCATCGCCTTAAACAAAAACAACAACGTTAAAAGTTTAATATTATTAAGTCCGGCGCAAACATTTACATGGATTAGACCCAGTATGGATTTATTTAAAAATTTGGTCTCCTTATTTTCTTCCGAAGAAAAGCAAATCGAACAAACTATAGAAAGCATGTCTACCAAGGTAGATCAAATAAGTGACATCTATTTAAAGCAGTACAAATTAGGTTTAGAAAAAGAATCTGAAAACAAGTTTATAACGAGTATGCAACCTTTTTCAAATGACGAATTAAAATCATTACAAATGCCCGTATTAGTGTTAATAGGAGACGACGATGTGATTAACGGAGAGAGAACCGTTGAAATCGCCCAAATGCTACCAAAAGGAACAGGTGAAATAATTCAAAATGCCGGACATTTTTTATCTATAGATCAGGCAGAAATTGTGAATAAAAAAATGCTAGAATTTTTAAAGAATTAAGGTGATAACAAAACCGTCTATGGCATATTGCTGTTAATATATAACAACAATCGTATAGATTGACATCTTAAATCCACGACATTAGCCAACCTAATACAAACAGGCTTAGAAAAAAGGGATATATTTATTCCAAAATGAAAAGATGGTCATAATATGACGTATCCCAAAATTAAAATTATTCTTACGAGGTCTCATTTCTTCCTTTTGGGAATTGGAATAATAAATTGGATTTCAAAAAACATATTTGAATTTAGCCTAAATTACAAGTTAGCCTATATTATTACCCTTTTAATATTTACAAGCGGACTTACTCTATTTTTGTGGAATCTAAAACCTTTCAAAAGAATTGGAATTTATTATGGTTATTATTTCATTACACCACTTTTGACTTTATTTTTTTGGTTATTTGGTGGAATATTTTTAGCCCTAATTAGTGCGGTAATTCTTTATCCTATTTACCCGAACCAAATTGTAACTATATCCAAAAACTTTACTGTATATCAAAAATTTCAAGGGTTTATGGGACCGTGCTGTCCTTATGAAATTACTGAAAAACATTTATGGCTAATTGAAGAGAAGTTAAGCGATATAGATTTTCATGATGACATACATATTCATTCTATCAGTTACCCCAAAATTAACGATGATGAATTAATAATTGTATACGACAAATATGATTTCCAAGTAGATAATACTATAACCATTGATACGATTATAACACGGAAAAGAAAATAAATCTTTGGTCAAATATATAAACCTATAGCGTGGATCTAAAATCATAGATTTAACCTCACGACCCTTAGATTGAAATAAAAAAAGGTGCTCAAAATTTGAGCACCTTTTATTTTATTATAAAATCAATATAATCTTATTTGTGTTTCTTCGGATTAAAAACGGGTAGCAGTTGGGTTGATACTTCTCCAAAACCTATTCTAACACCATTTTTTTCACAATGTCCTCTCATGATCACCGTATCGTTATCATTGATAAACTTACGTTCTGAGCCATCTTCCATGGTAATCGGTTTGGTTCCTCTCCAGGTTAATTCCAACATCGATCCATAAGAATCTTCGGTTGGTCCAGAAATGGTTCCACTTCCCATTAAATCTCCTGAATTCACCGGGCAACCGTTCACGGTATGATGTGCCAATTGCTGTACCATGGTCCAATACATATACTTGAAATTGGAACGGCTTACAATGGTTTCTTTTGCCTTTTTAGGTTTGATAGCTACTTCCAATTGAATGTCATAGCTTTTCTTTCCTTTGTACTGCAAATAAGGTAACTGAGGTGCAATGGGCTTAGGTCCTTCCACTCTAAAGGGTTCTAAAGCATCCAAAGTAACAATCCATGGTGACATGGATGATGCAAAGTTTTTAGCCAAGAATGGTCCTAATGGTACGTATTCCCATTTTTGAATATCTCTGGCCGACCAGTCATTAAACAAGACCAAACCAAAAATATATTCTTCAGCTTCCTCAATAGGAATAGGTTCTCCTATATCATTTGCCGCCGTAGTTACAAAGGCCATTTCCAATTCAAAATCAACTAATTTGGAAGGTCCGAAAACTGGCGTTTCACTACCTTCTGGCATCGTTTGGCCTTGTGGTCTGTGCACCGGAATTCCCGATGGGATGATAGACGAACTTCTACCATGGTATCCCACTGGAATGTGCAACCAGTTTGGCATTAAAGCATTGTCTGCTCCTCTAAACATGGTCCCAACGTTGGTAGCATGCTCTTTACTTGAATAAAAATCGGTGTAATCACCTACTTGCACAGGCAATTGCATTTCAATTTCATCCAAACGGAACAACACAATCTCTTTGTGTTTTTTATTATTCTTTAAAGAATCATTTTCATCATCAAAAATCTCAGCAATTCGATTTCTAACAGCTCTCCATGTTTTTCTTCCATCCGCAATAAAATCGTTCAAACTATCTTGAAGAAAAATATCATCCGTTAATGGGATTCCATCAAAATACCCCAATTGGTGTAAAGCCCCTAAATCTATAGCGGTATCACCTATTCGGGTTCCAATAGTTATAATGTCATCACGCGTTAAAAACACCCCAAAAGGAATGTTTTGGATGGGGAAATCTGAATTCTTATCAACATGCAACCAAGATTTTCTATTAGGATTGTTGGCTGATAAAGGCATATTAAATTTATTTTTTGTTAGTTAAATGTTCGTAAACCTACATAAAATAATTGATTTTGTAGACAAATTCAATTAAAAGTAGAAACCAAGGAAAATTGTTAATTTCTCGGTTAAAAATTGAGTGAGTAAATATATGTTTTTTGGTGTATTAAACTAATGGATTTAGTATTTTTGGGGGATTTTTAACAAAAGACAAAAAATGCAACGAGACGAACAAATCTTTGAGCTTATAGAAGCTGAACACGAAAGACAATTACATGGTATAGAATTGATTGCATCAGAAAACTTTGTAAGCCCACAAGTGATGGAGGCTGCAGGTTCTGTGTTGACAAACAAATATGCCGAGGGATATCCTGGAAAACGTTACTATGGAGGCTGTGAAGTGGTAGATGAAGTTGAGCAAATCGCCATAGATCGTGCCAAAGCTTTATTTAATGCCGAATATGTAAACGTACAACCACACTCTGGAAGTCAAGCCAATACAGCAGTTTTTGCTGCTTGTTTGAAGCCAGGTGATACCATATTGGGATTTGATCTTTCTCATGGTGGACACTTGACCCACGGGTCTCCCGTAAACTTTTCGGGTAAACTATATAATCCGGTTTTCTATGGTGTAGATAAAGAAACTGGTATTATTGATTATGCCCATGTTGAAAAGGCAGCCAAAGAGCACCAACCTAAATTGATTATAGCTGGAGCCTCTGCCTATTCTAGAGATATGGACTTTAAGAAGTTTAGAGAAATCGCTGATAGCGTGGGCGCTATTTTAATGGCTGATATTTCACATCCTGCGGGATTGATTGCTAAAGGAATTTTGAGCGATCCGCTTCCACATTGTCACATCGTTACAACTACTACGCATAAAACCTTGAGAGGTCCTCGTGGTGGTATGATTATGATGGGGAAAGATTTTGACAACCCATTTGGATTGACCTTGAAAAATGGCAGTTTAAGAAAAATGTCTTCGCTTTTGGATTCAGCCGTATTCCCAGGAAATCAAGGTGGACCATTAGAACACATTATTGCTGCTAAAGCTATTGCCTTTGGTGAAGCTTTAACTGATGAGTTTTTAACTTATACCTTACAGGTAAAAAAGAATGCCGAAGCCATGGCAGCCGCTTTTGTTAAAAGAGGTTATAACATCATCTCTAATGGAACCGATAACCACATGATGTTAATCGATTTGAGAAACAAGGATATTTCAGGAAAAGATGCTGAAGAGGCTTTGGTTAAGGCAGATATTACCGTAAACAAAAACATGGTACCATTTGATGACAAATCCCCTTTCGTCACTTCTGGAATTCGTGTGGGAACACCAGCCGTTACAAGTAGAGGTTTAAAAGAAGGAGATATGGAAACCATCGTTGGTTTAATTGATGACGTTATCACAAACTATCAAGACGAAGCCAAGTTGGAAGAAATCGCTTCTAAAGTCAATGACATGATGAGCGACTTACCATTGTTTGCTTCCTAATTTTAAAGAAATCATTCTATTCATAAAAAAAGCCTGCTAGTACTAGCAGGCTTTTTTATTTATTCTTCTTAATAGGAATTTTAATCTGAAAATCAATACTAATTAAATGTTCATATTGAAACTTGGTTTCAGGATAAACTTGAAGAAATGTTGGTTTGTAAATAACTCCTGCGCTAAGTATTCTATTGAAATTTAAATAGCAATTGCCTATTAGTCCAACAGCATGAATGATGGACTTTTCTCCATTCCAAGGATCTGGATCATCTTCATCAAATTCTTCAAATTTCCATCGATTTATACTATAATTTAAACCATAACCTACATTCAATCTATGTAGAATTTTGTTATCCGTAAGTGACAAATAATATGTATTCAATTTTTCATCTGAAAATAATAATCTTCCTGAGGAGAAAGCCAGACTCATATTAAAATATTTATCTTCTCTATAATAATAATCAAACCCCGTACGAAAACCAAACACCCCCGTTT
This sequence comes from Mangrovimonas futianensis, assembly GCF_021245805.1. Lineage (NCBI taxonomy): Bacteria > Pseudomonadati > Bacteroidota > Flavobacteriia > Flavobacteriales > Flavobacteriaceae > Mangrovimonas > Mangrovimonas futianensis. The sequence continues at coordinate 87,602 of NZ_JAJJNF010000008.1, read as the reverse complement.
GCACTCTAACACCATGTTGTTCTGTATCCATATTAAACCCATTTATGGAAGGGATAGATATCACTAAATTCATATCACCTGGTGTCCTAAGAAATTCTCTTTTAAAATAATTAGCAATTTTCACTCCCTTTTCTCTTATAGGCGGGAATATTGTATAAGTGGTATCTTGTGAACTTAAGAAAATTTCTTTCCCATAGTAAAATCGTTTTTGGTTCGTAAAATCTATTCCATATGTTACTGGAATGAAATGAAAACCCAAAAGATTAGCAAACAGAAATGTACTGTTAGGTGATGTTTTAACCAGGTAATCTTTTTGAATTGAATCTGAAGTAAGCCATATCAAATTCAAATCCTCTTTAGACCTTTCAACAACTACATTTGCCGGTAGAGGATAAATTGAATCATATATTTTCACTTTTGAGCCTGACACATCTGAACTTACAGACAACTCATAAGTTTTCTTCTTTAAGATTGTAGCACAAGAAGTTATGATTAAACACAACAAAGTGGATAAAATGATCTTTTTCATAGCTATCAACTAAGATAGCAAATTTGTATTTGAAATATCAAAAACTAGTATGCTGATAAGCGCCCGCATCAGGAGCAACCGTTCTATTGACATTTAAAATATCGTTGGGCACCTCATTGGCAAAATCAGAATCTCCAAGATTGATTGCACCGGAATTGTCCCCAATAATCATATCATTGTTATACGGATCCTTAAAAACCGGATCGTCATTATATTGATTGCCTATATAATGATTGGTATCACCAAAATCATAGTTGGGTCCATCAAAAGCGTTGGTTGGGTCATCAAATCGAATCAAACAATGATTGAATCTAAAGTTAAAAACCACGGCACTATCAACGACTTCATCTAAAATAATCTCGGGATTATCATTGCCATAAATGATACAGTTATTAAAACTGGCCTCCGTTAGATCTGCTAAATATAACGTGCCATTGCCATCCTCTTGAAAATTATTAAGTAGTACCGATGGGAATTGTCTAAAACTATTATTCCAATAATTGGCAATCGTACTATGCGTAAAACGATATTTACCACCCAAGGTTCCTGCAAAAGAGGACAGTCCTGAATAATTAATGACAACGTTCTCCCCGGTAATGGATGTATTTCTACCTAAAATCCCATAATTACTGGAGTTATAAATTTGGGTATTGGTCAGCTTTAATTTCTCATTGACTTCATTGGGATTTCCATCACTTAAAATAGCCACTGAACCATTTTTGATGGTGGCATGATGAATTTCATTATTCACACTCCCTTCAAATAACCATATGGTTCCCCACTGCCCCGGAACATCAGAAAAAAGGGGTTCCAAACGATCTCCTTCAAATATGACTTCGTTTTCCATTAGTTCGGCATCCTCACTAAAATCTCCTTGTACTCGCAGCGATGCACCTTCAGCCACTAAAATTCCCGAATCGGCATGAAAATGGATTCTGGCACCAGCCTCAACCAGTAAAGTTTCGTTATTAGGTACCGCTGCATAGCCATAAATAACATAGGGCTTTTCATTGGTAAATACCAATTCCTCTGGAAGCAAATATCTTCCTTGTATATCGGTTTCCACGGTTTCGCCACCAATATTTAAGGATAAGGTTTCTATGACTCCCGTGGTATTATCCCGATCTGGATAGATAAAAACCGCATCTTTTACAAGCGTGACCAAATCTACCTTTTGAGACGTGATTCCTGTATTGAATTCAATCACATCAGTGTATAAAAATTCGTTATTGGAATTGGGTAAATTATTAATATCTATGGTCGTTTCAATAAAAATAAACATGGAATCTTTAGCTAGCATTTCCACGTTTTCAAACTCCCTTCCTGCAATTCCATCTACATTTAATCGATACTCGGAATCCTGCCCCAATCCTAACCGAATGGACGGGATGGTAATGGCATTATCTGAGCGATTATAAACTTTTAAGTTATAAGTGCTTGACCCAATATTGGTAAAAACGGTATCCAGATAAACAGTGTCTTTTGAAAACTCCAATCGATCTGTGTAATTATCAAATTCCAAGTCTTTTCTACATGAACTGGCCAAAAGAACAAGGACCAGAGCACTAAATGTATAAAGGAATGATTTCATTAATTAGTAGTTAAGTCTTCAAAAATATAACTTTTAAAAACAAGATTTAGTATAACAAGCGGTTAATCAAACAATTCAATAATCTCTTTTGGTATTCTATTTGGCTTTAAGGTATCTGCATTCATAAAACACCATTTGGTTTCAGATTTAGCCAACAACATCTGGGTTTCTACATTATAAAATTCCACGATGCGAAAGGAATAAATACCTTCAGTTTTTCTCACATAAGTTCGCATAATAATTTTATCGTGAAGTTTAGCTTCCTTCTTATACTCGATATGGTGTGAAAGCATGACCCAAAAAAAGTGATCATTGATATCTTTGGTTGTTTCTTTTTGCCAATGTTCTTTGGCCATGTCTTGAACCCATTGCACATAACGAATGTTGTTGACATGTTGAAGTTCGTCTAAATCTTCCTCAGAAACTGTAATTATTTTCTCAAGACTGTTCAATGATAGTTTTATTTTTCTACGATTTCAACCTCAAATAATTTGTCCCATCTTTTTCCAGTCACAAATAAGGTTTTGGTTTCTGGATTATAAGCAATTCCATTAAGTACATCCAGTTTTGGGTGTTGGGTCACTTTATTATGTAAAGGTGTAAAGTCTATAACGCCTTCAACAGCGCCATTTACTGGATTGATAATAGCTACCCCATTTTTCTGCCAGCGATTTGAGTAAATCTTGCCTTCTACCCATTCCAGCTCATTAAGCTCAACCACTTTACCTTTGCTATGATATGCCTGAACATAACTTTCTTCCATAAGCGTTTCTGGATTTAGGGTCCAGATTTTTTCAGTCCCATCACTTTTATAAAGCACTTGACCATCATTGCATATCCCCCATCCTTCTTTACTTTCATTGTATTTGAAGGAACTTAATTTTTCAAAGGAATTGGCATCATAAACAAAACCGGTTCCGCGCTTCCAAGTCAATTGGTAAACCTTATCATTCATGACCGTTAGACCTTCTGCGAAATATTCTTTAGGTAAATCATAATTCTTAATGACCTCTCCTGTTATATAATCTAATTTACGCAATTTAGATTCCCCATACTGGCCGGTACTTTCATATAATTCACCCTTATAAAATTCCAATCCTTGGGTATATGATGTGATGTCATGTGGATATTCATTAACAATATTAAAGGTATAAACTTTAGGTGCCATATCATTCATGACCGTAATAGTCTGCTGTATGGTTTCTGGCTCACCGTCCAAGTTGACTTGTGCTACCAATTGGTGTTCTCCCAATCTGATATTACTTAAATCAACAGATGAAGACACGGGTTTTCCATCAAAAGAAAAAGTCACCTCTCCCAAATCATAGTTTTTAGGATTGTTCAAACTAAAATCCATAGTATTTCCAATAGTAAATACATGATTTTCCGAATTTGTTTTGACCGAAAGACTCTTCTTTTTCTCGGTAGAACTACTGCCACAAGAAATAGCTAGGGCACTTAAAAATATGATAGTAAGACTTTTAAACATCTCTATGTTCTAATAAATATTCAGGGCAAGTTATTTATTAAAATTCAGTTTAAAAAATTATTGTGAAACAATTAAAATGTGGTATCTTTGCACCCGGCAAGTCCTACACAACCAGCTCCTGCTTAATCCTCCAGGACGGGAACGTAGCAAAGGTACGCGGTCGTAGCGGTGTGATGTAGGTAGCTTGCCTTTTTTTGTACCCCAAAGTGAAGGTTACACTACTCCAAACACTATCAATTTCTCAATTATTTACTTACTTTTGGATGCAAAATCAACCTAAAATTTATGTCTAAAGTTGTTTTAATAACGGGCGGTTCATCTGGAATTGGAAAATCAATTGGAGAATTCTTAATGGACAAAGGCTTTACAGTTTATGGTACCAGCCGAAATCCAGAAAAATATCCAAATAGTAAATTACCTTTAGTTGCCTTGGATGTGGCTCGTGTAGACTCTATTGACTCGGCTGTCAAGCAAGTGATAGATTCGTCTGGTCGATTGGACATCCTAATTAATAATGCCGGAGCGGGTATCACGGGACCCATAGAAGAAATTCCCGAGCAGGAAATCAAAAGGAATTTTGAAACCAATTTCTTTGGTCCTATCAACGTTATAAAAGCAGTGCTTCCCCAAATGAGACAGCAAGAATCGGGTTTGATTATTAATATCACATCTATTGCAGGATACATGGGCCTTCCCTATCGAGGTGTCTACAGTGCTAGTAAAGGCGCATTGGAACTGATTACGGAAGCCTTTAGAATGGAGCTAAAACCTTTCAACATAGAAATGACCAATGTGGCCCCTGGGGATTTCGCAACCAATATAGCTGCTGGAAGATATCACGCACCAGTTTTAGAAGATTCTCCATATAAAATGGCTTATGGCAATACCTTGAAACTTATGGACGACCATGTAGATTCAGGAAGTGACCCCAAACAAATGGCCGAAGCAATCTATAAAATTATTAATACGGATAAACCAAAAGTGCATTATAAGGTGGGAGAATTCATGCAAAAGTTCTCCATTTTTCTAAAACATATTCTACCAGACAAACTATATGAAAAACTCCTTATGAATCATTATAAATTGTAATTTTGCAGCGCAATATTTCAAAACAAAATAAAAAGTGTTATTTTTACACTTATAAACACAAGCACTATGAAATTTTTTATTGACACAGCTAATTTAGATCAGATTAAAGAAGCACAAGATTTAGGAGTTTTGGATGGCGTTACAACCAACCCATCTTTAATGGCAAAAGAAGGTATTACCGGCCATGATAATATTATGAAGCACTACGTAGACATCTGTAATATTGTAGATGGTGATGTGAGTGCCGAAGTGATTTCTACCGATTTTGAAGGTATGGTTCGTGAAGGTGAGGCTTTGGCCGAATTGCATGACCAAATTGTTATTAAGCTTCCTATGATCAAGGATGGAGTTAAGGCATGTAAGTACTTTTCTGATAAAGGTATTAAAACCAATGTGACCTTAGTATTTTCTCCAGGGCAAGCCTTATTGGCTGCCAAGGCTGGTGCAACCTATGTTTCTCCATTTATTGGACGTTTAGATGACATCTCTACGGATGGTCTAAACTTAATTTCTGAAATCCGTCACATATTTGACAATTATGGATATGAAACCAATATTTTAGCGGCTTCTGTGCGTCATACCATGCACGTTATCGACTGTGCTAAAATTGGTGCTGATGTTATGACTGGACCATTAAGTTCTATTACTGGTTTACTTAACCACCCATTAACAGACATTGGTTTAGAAAAATTCTTAGCTGATTACAATAAAGGAAACAAATAAATTTAGTTTCCGCATTCTATAAATAAAAAAGCCTCAGAAATTCTGAGGCTTTTTTTTATAAAGAATTTTTCTTTTTCTATTGATTCAACATGCCCAACAGTTGCTCTTCAAAATCATAAGAGAACATATTGGTATGCGGATTTATAATTTTTCCATCTTTATCGATAATCATGACCTTATTCATAGGGTAAATCGCCAATCTTTTTTGAGCCTGGGCTACATTCTTAAATAAGTACTCATTATCAGTGTTGGTTTTATATTTTTTCAACACCTGTTCCCAAGTGTTCACATCATGAAAAGACGTATTGATGGCCAAAAAGTTGACCTCTGGGTATTTCACCTTCAATTCCTTTGCCTTTTTATGACAATCTTGAAAATAATTCATGTAAGCATTAGACCAAAAATATAGCACCTTGGGCTGCCCATTTCCTCCCACATTCTTAAGGTCCACTTCCTCCCCTTTGGTATTATAAACCGCAATATTTGGCAGGTAGTTACCAGGCTTCAATTCTTTTAAAGAATTAATGACATTAGAAACATAGTGTTTATGATCTTCATTAGAACTTTTTGCTAAAAAGGACTGCAGCAATTCATCATAATCTCCCACATTCTTATTGTTACTTATAAATTCCATGGTGGCTCGTAGCAATAAAGGATCCTTAATACTAGGCTCTTGAATCAAACTATCTATTAAATTTAATCGTGTGGTACTATACCCGGCACATTTTCTGTTAAAGACGCTATCCTGTGAGTGCTTGAAATGTTTAGCCAAGGCCATATTTTCAAAATGTCTTTTTAGAAAATAGTAATATGGAAAGTAGCCCTCTACTAAGGTGTAATTATAATTGACATCCTTTCTGAAATCATAAAAATCCTTAGGTAACGACTCTATGATCTTCTTTTCACTTTTAGAATAATTGGCAAAAGGATAAACTTCTTTACTTAAATAATAAGCATAATTAATATTCACCTTTGCAATTTCGTCAAACAATTCGGAGGGTGTGTTTGAATCATCAAACTGTTTCAGCTTTTTAATTTTATCCTTCCTCATGGAATCCACCTTCTCTTCAAAGTCTCTAGGTGGTAATTGACTGAATCCTAACAAGGCTCGCTCTTCGTTTTCCCCATCAAGGAACATCTCAATTAAAAAGTTATTCTTCTTGGCGCCCTTTCCTGTATAAACCAAAGATTCATCAAATTCCAATGTATTTAATCTAAACATGATGCTATCACCAGGTTCAATTAAAACCATCTGAAGCTCATTGGCATCACCTGCAACAAGTTCAAACGTGTATAAACCAGGCTGCAAGTCATTTATTTTATAGATAAATCTATTGTTTTTATCCAGTCTTAAGGTATCTATCCCTTTCCCAGATTTAGAAAGAATAACCCGATCATTTTTGGGATTAATGATTTCCCCTCCAAAGTAGGCAGTATCTGTTGTCGTGGAAATATCTTTTTCACACGCAACAAAAGTCATTAAGGACATCAATATCGCTAAATGACATAGATTTCCTGATGAAAAAATGTTTATCCCTCTTCTTTTCATGGTATCAACAAAAGTAAATGTTGCCACCTAACGATGTTGTTAAGGCGTTGTTAAATATTATTATGACTACATTTCTTTTATGTTGGCCCTTCTTTTTCTACTTTTGCAAAAATTTTAAGTAAGCGCATATGTTATCAGTTTCTAATTTATCTGTCCAATTTGGCAAACGTGTTCTTTTTGATGAAGTTAACACCACCTTTAATGAAGGCAATTGCTACGGAATTATCGGTGCCAATGGTGCAGGTAAATCTACATTCCTTAAAATATTATCTGGTAAAATGGATCCAACCTCTGGTCATGTTCATTTGGAACCAGGAAAAAGAATGTCCGTTTTAGAACAGAACCATAATCTTTATGATGAACATTCTGTTTTAGAAACTGTTTTGATGGGAAACAAACCCTTATTTAAGATTAAAACGGAGATTGATGCCCTTTATGCTGACTATACAGATGAAAATGCTGAAAAAATTGGGGAGCTACAGGTGCAGTTTGAAGAAATGAATGGATGGAACGCAGAAAGTGATGCAGCCGCTTTATTGTCCAATTTGGGTATTTCTGCTGATATGCATTACACCTTAATGAAAGATTTGGATGGAAAGCAAAAGGTAAGAGTGCTTTTAGCTCAAGCCTTGTTTGGAAATCCCGATGTGCTTATTATGGATGAGCCTACAAATGATTTGGATTACGAAACCATTAGTTGGTTGGAAAATTTCCTTGCCAATTATGACAACTGTGTCATAGTGGTTTCTCACGACCGTCACTTTTTGGATGCCGTATGTACACATATTTCAGATATTGATTTTGGTAAAATCAACCATTTTTCTGGAAACTACACTTTCTGGTATGAATCTTCGCAATTAGCAGCAAAACAAAGAGCACAACAAAATAAAAAGGCAGAAGAAAAGAAAAAGGAGCTGGAAGAATTTATTAGAAGATTTTCTGCTAACGTGGCTAAATCAAAGCAAGCTACATCCAGAAAGAAAATGATAGAAAAGTTGAACGTCTCTGAAATCAAACCTTCCAGTAGACGCTATCCTGCCATCATTTTTGAAAGAGAAAGAGAAGCTGGGGATCAAATTTTAAATGTTGAAAATCTATCTGCCTCCTTAGATGGTGAATTGTTGTTTCAAAATGTAGATATTAACCTCGCCAAAGGCGATAAGGTAGTTGTATATTCTAAAGACTCTAGAGCAACAACTGCTTTTTACCAAATTCTAAATGGCAAGCAAGAAGCAGATTCTGGAAACTTTGCTTGGGGTGTTACCACCAACCAATCCTATTTACCGCTAGACAACAGTGAATATTTTGAAAATAATTACTCGCTTGTAGATTGGTTACGTCAATGGGCCAAAACGGAAGAAGAAAGAGAAGAAGTTTTTATTAGAGGCTTTTTAGGTAAAATGCTTTTCAGTGGTGATGAAGCTTTGAAAAAATCAAATGTACTTTCTGGAGGTGAAAAAGTAAGATGTATGTTGAGCAGAATGATGATGATAAGAGCCAATGTGTTGATGCTAGATGAACCTACAAACCATTTGGATTTGGAAAGTATCACGGCTTTTAATAACTCACTTAAGAATTTCAAGGGAACCGTATTATTAACTACCCACGACCACGAATTTGCACAAACAGTTGGTAATCGCGTAATCGAATTAACTCCAAATGGTGTTATTGATCGATATATGACGTTTGACGAATATATGGAGGATAAAAAAATTAAGGAACTCCGTCAAAAAATGTATGCTATCGAAGCATAATTATTAAAAAAGCCTCTTAAAAAGAGGCTTTTTTATTCTTGCAACTCGGTGGTCACACTTTCCACTATTGGAATAGCGGCCTCAAGTTCATCTTCACTTACAAATAATTCCTGATACCCAGGTACTGAAGATCCAAAGCCAGCCAATCTACCTGACTCGGTTTCATCTTTAACGATAGGGGTTATTCCTATTGCCGTAAGCTTATCCACAATTAATTGTGCTATAATAAAGCTTCCTGTATAGATTTTACTGTAGGATGAATCCATAACTTTTTTATTTAAACATTATACCTAAATATACGAAATATCCTTTATAAGTGCATGGTTATCGGAATTCTTAATTTGAAAATTTAACTGATTGAAATTCAATTTTTTTATTTTTTTCCTTCTCTTAACCTAAACATCAAACTAAAAGACTATATTTATACTTTAATAATTTTTTTAATAATATAATGAGTAAAGGTACAGTAAAGTTCTTCAATGAATCTAAAGGATTTGGATTCATCGTAGAAGACGAAACTAACAACGAACATTTTGTTCACGTTTCCGGATTAATCGACAAAATTAGCCAAGGTGATGAAGTAGAGTACGATTTAAGGGAAGGTAGAAAGGGTATGAATGCAGTAAACGTTAAGGTCATCTAGATATTTTAGCTTATTGAATTCGAAAAAATAAAGCCTGCATTTGCAGGCTTTTTTCTTATCTCAATTCAGCTCCCAACTGCTTTTCAAAGTTGGTTTGAAGCTTACTCATAATCTTATCAATTTGCTTATCTGTCAAGGTCTTTTTCTCATCCTGTAATGTAAAACTTACAGCATAACTCTTTTTCCCTTTAGGTAAATTACTTCCTTGATAAACATCAAATAAATCAACATCTTTCAAAAGAACCTTCTCCGTTTGCGAAGCTATTTTATCAATATCCTCAAAGGTTACATGCTCATCAATTAATAAAGCAAAATCCCTTCTCACCTCAGGATATTTTGGAATTTCAGTATAGGCAACCTTGTTATGTTTGGCCATATCAAGAACATGGTCCCAATTAAAATCTGCAAAAAGAACATGTTGGTCGATTCCAAACTTCTTCAAAATAGATTTTTTAACCAGTCCAAACTCCACTAAAGTTGTTTTCCCTATTGACAAACTGATACCTTCACTAAAAACATCATTTTTAAAAGGTGACACTTTAAATCTATTTAATCCCAAGCGAGACAAAATAGCTGTAACAGTTCCCTTCAAAAAGAAAAAGTCACTCGGTTTTGCGGCTGCGTTCCAACGCTCCTGAAGCTTATCTCCAGAAACTAAAACCGATAATTTTTTGAATTCTTCTCTCTTTCCACCAAAATCAAAATACGTTTTACCGAATTCAAACAATTTTAAATTATCACGTCTTCTATTGATATTATGACTGACAGCTTCCAGACCTGAAAACAGTAAACTTTGTCTCATAACACCCAGGTCATTGCTCAAAGGATTCAACATTTTCACCTGTTGCTCTTCTTTTAATTGTTCGCTTAACTCAGAATATTCTGGAGTTGTCAAAGAGTTTGATAAAATTTCATAAAAACCTTGAGACACTAATTGGTTCCCTACTACATTTTGCAACTTATAATCCTCAAAGCGACTGGAATTTGAAATAGAAGCGTTTAATTTTTCTGTGGTTTCTATATTGTTATATCCGTAAACTCTTAAAATCTCTTCAATAACATCAACTTCCCTTTGCACATCATTGCGGTATGCAGGAATAGTCAATCCCAAACCAGCCTCAGTGACATTGTTAATTTTAATGTCCAAGGATGTCAAAATTTGCTTAATTGTATCTTTTGGTATTTCCTGTCCGATTAATTTGTTGACATGGTCAAAGGTTAATCTAACTTGAAAATCGTCTATTTTTTTAGGATAAAAATCCATGATGTCACTAGATATTTTCCCGCCCGTCAACTCAACAATCAACAAGGCAGCTCTCTTTAAGGCATATTCAGTAATATTTGGATCTATTCCTCTTTCAAATCTGAATGACGCATCGGTATTTAATCCATGGCGTTTGGCTGTTTTTCTGACACTCACCGGATTGAAATAAGCACTTTCCAAGAAAATACTTGTTGTTCCTTCTGTCACTCCGGAATCTTCACCTCCAAAAACCCCTGCAATACACATTGGCTTTTCAGCATTACATATCATTAAGTCATCTTCATGAAGTTCACGTTCTATGCCATCCAAAGTTTTAAACTTGGTTCCTGTGGGCAACGTTTTAACCACTACTTTGTTCCCTGTAATTTTAGTGGCATCAAAAGCGTGAAGTGGCTGACCTAATTCATGGAGCACATAATTGGTGATATCTACAACATTATTTTTAGGAGTTAATCCTATAGCCTTCAACCTGTTTTGTAACCAGGCCGGAGATTCTTGAACCTTTATTCCTGAAATCGTTACACCACAATATCTAGGAGCCAGTTTTTTGCTTTCAATCTCAATATCCACCTTCAAAGTTCTGTTGTCTACATGAAAAGCACTTACTGACGGCGTAATTAATTCAGAATGAATATCATTTTGTAAAAAACCTGCCTTTAAATCTCGTGCCACTCCATAATGACTCATGGCATCAGCTCTGTTTGGAGTTAAACCAATTTCAAAAACATGGTCGTTTTCTACATCAAATATCTCAGAAGCCAAGGTTCCAGGTTTTAAGTCCTCGTTCAAAACCATAATACCGTCGTGAGAGGTTCCTAATCCAAGTTCATCTTCAGCACATATCATTCCATGACTAGCCTCTCCCCTAATCTTTCCTTTCTTAATTTCCCAAGATTCACCTTCGGCAGTATATAACGTTGTTCCAATGGTAGCAACCGGAACTTTTTGTCCTGCTGCTACATTTGGTGCTCCACAAACAATCTGTAAAGGCTCTCCTTCTCCTATATTGACTGTGGTGACCTTTAATCGGTCGGCATTTGGATGCTGAACACAGGTTAAGACTTCTCCAACCACAATTCCTTCCAAACCTCCTTTTACAGATTGAAAAGCTTCTATCCCTTCAACCTCGAGACCTAAATCTGTAAGTAATTCACCTGTTTTTTCAGGTGTCCAATTTATCTTAATGAATTGTTTTAACCAGTTGTATGAAATCTTCATAAGTATGTTCTAATATAGGGTGGCAAAGATAAAATATTGTGTAGAGGTATCAAATATTGTCGTGAAATTTGTAGATAATTTCACGTTATAAATCCTATTTAATTAAATTAACTAAATAACTATTTAAGAGACCTGTTTCTCAATGATTTGTTTTAATGGTAAATCATTGATAGCACCATGAGATTCATGCTTTTGAACCTTACCATTCTTTAAAATTATTAATTGAGGGGATTCATGAATGACGTCAAATTTATTTGCTATCGAATTTGAAACCTCTCTAAAAGAGATTAAATCTAAATAATGAACTCCGGCATCTTGCGGATCTACCTCATAATTTCTTTCAAATTGTGTTTTGACCATTCGAGAAATTCCACATCTAGTTGAATGCTTAAAGATCAATTGTGGCTTTACATGACTTTGCTCTGTAATGCTTTCCAATTGCTCTTCGGTTTTTAATTCCTGCCAGTGAAATTCCTTCTCAGGTTGAGAGTTAGGCGATGTTTTAAAGATTTTATTAAATAAGGACATAAAAATTTTCTTTTCTAAGTCGTAAAAGTTTTTTCTTCTTACAGCGCGAAAATAATGATTTAAAATAACAACCTTAAATCCTACTGAGATTATACATTCCCTTTTTTTATCGATGATTTGTATTCAAAAAAAAACCTCCATTAAAGGAGGTTTCTATTATTTTGCAGATGCTATCCATTGGTTCATCCGCTCTTCCAAAAGAGCTAAAGGAACACACCCGGTTTCCAAGATCTGATCATGAAAATCCTTAATATCAAATTTATCACCCAATTCCTGCTCTGCCTTCTTTCTCATTTCAATAATTTTAAGTTGCCCTATTTTATAGGATAAAGCTTGTCCCGGATTGGCCATGTAGCGTTCTATTTCACTTTCTATACTTGCTGCATCTTCTGCCTCATTTTCTAAGGAGTATTTAATGGCCTCTTCTCTTGTCCAACCCTTAGCATGAATACCTGTATCAACCACCAAACGAATTGCTCTATGAATTTCACTACTCAACATCCCAAAATATTGATACGGGTCTTTATAAAGTCCCAACTCGGTTCCTAAGGATTCTGAATATAAAGCCCATCCTTCTCCATAAGCACTATACCACAAGGTTTTTCTAAACATTGGCAAATCCTCATTTTCTTGTTGCAATGAGCATTGAAAATGATGACCAGGAATAGCTTCATGCAAAAACAAATCTTCTTTATCAAATACATTATATTCCTCTACATTAGGAATGGGGGTATAAAAAATACCTGGTCGAGTACCATCTAAAGAGCCCGGACTGTAATTTGCCGCAGCCGACTTTTCCCTGAAAGGTTCTGTGCGCCTTACTTCAAAAGCAGTCTTCGGTTGCTTTCCAAACATTTTATCCAATTGTGGTTGCATGACTTTATGAATACTATCATAAAAAGCCAATACCTGTGAACGTTCTGTAAAAGGCATCAACTCTTTATTATTCCTGATGTAATCAAAAAATGAATTGAGGTCACCCTCAAAGCCCACTTGTTTTTTTACGGCTTCCATTTCACCTCTAATGCGAGCCACTTCACTTAATCCTAGGTTGTGGATTTCATCTGCCGACATGTTAGTGGTTGTATATTTTTTAATTTGATGGGGATAATAGCTATCTCCAAGAGGTGTGGCAGCCATACCACTACTTTCCCTTCCTAAAGGCAAATAGTCTTCTTTTAAATAGGTCGCCATATCAGCATAAGCTGGAATGATTTTATTCTCCACCATTTTTGAATAAGATTCGGTCAATCTTGATTTTTCTTCATCAGAAAAGGAATCTGGAAACAGTTTAATAGGAGAATAGAATAAATGGTCTTCTACCGGGCCATGAGCCAAGGATTCAAATTGCGGAATTACCTTGACTATTAAAGTTTTAGGAAGCACATAACCTTTTCGGGAACCTTCTTTCATATTCTTCTTTGCTGAAGCCAACCAAACCAAATAACCATCCACCCTTTTCAACCAATTATCATAATCTTCTACTGTTTTAAAAGGTTGTGCCGTTGTGCCACTGGCTAACTGATTGAAGTCCAAATTAGCAGACCACATTTGATCTATGGGCATTAAATCTTTCCTAAACTGAAATCCATCCAAGTTCATGTCACATTCCCAAAGCAATACCTTTTTACTCATCAACTCCGTATCAGTCAATAAAGAATCATCTATCGCTAAAACCGCCTTTTTATATTTTGTGAAATATTCTTTGCTTTTAGCCCTATAGGATTCCGACAAAAAATCGGGGAACTGATCATTAAATCTATCATCCCCAGCACTTGTAGCAATTAAAGGGTTTAATGAATAGCCTTCTTCACTGTAATCTGATAGTAACTGTGATAATTCTTCACCTGCATTTGGAGTCGGTTCTTTAACTTCCTCTTGGCAAGAGCATGCGAAAAAAACGACAACAGCAAAAAACAAAACTTTTCTCATATCTATGTAATTGGTTAATATTCAAATATAAAGAAACCAATCCAATGAAATCATTTTAATACCCAATATTGCCAATTAACACTTATATTGAATAAAAATTGAAGTAAAATCCAAAAAAGCACAACTGACTAAAAGTCACGCGATTTCTCGATTTAAAAGACATTTTGTCTGCCTCTTTTAATTGGTAAGATTGTTGACCTAGGTAATTCGCAAAGTAAGATATCATTATGAATTTCAACAATTATACAATCAAATCACAAGAAGCCGTTCAGCAAGCGCAACAGCTAGCACAAGGCTTTGGACATCAACAAATTGAGAACGAACATTTATTTAAAGCCATTCTTGAAGTTGATGAAAATGTTTTGCCATTTATTCTTAAAAAATTAAATGTCAATACATCGATATTAGAACAGGCTTTAGACAAACAGTTGGAAAGTTTTTCTAAGGTATCTGGTGGAGATATTATGCTTTCAAGAGAAGCTTCAAAAACTTTAAACGAAGCATCCATCATTGCAAAAAAAATGAACGATGATTTCGTTTCTATAGAGCACCTCATTTTGGCTGTTTTTAAATCCAATAGTAAAATTGGACAAATGCTGAAAGACCAAGGAGTCACAGAAAAAGACTTAAAAGCTGCCATTGAGGAACTGAGAAAAGGAGATCGAGTCACTTCCCAAAGTCAGGAAGACACCTACAATTCCCTTAATAAATATGCCAAAAACCTAAATCAATTGGCCAAAGACGGCAAATTAGATCCGGTTATAGGTAGGGATGAGGAAATAAGACGTATTCTGCAAATTCTATCCAGAAGAACTAAGAACAATCCTATTCTGGTGGGTGAACCAGGAACCGGTAAAACAGCCATAGCAGAAGGATTGGCTCACAGGATAGTGGATGGTGACGTCCCTGAAAATTTAAAGGATAAGCAAATTTATGCTTTAGATATGGGAGCTCTAATTGCCGGTGCTAAATACAAAGGTGAATTTGAAGAACGTTTAAAAGCTGTTATTAAGGAAGTAACATCCAGCGAAGGTGACATTGTATTGTTTATAGACGAGATACATACACTTGTAGGAGCTGGCGGTGGTCAAGGAGCTATGGATGCTGCCAACATTTTGAAACCTGCCTTAGCAAGAGGTGAGTTACGATCTATAGGTGCAACAACGCTAGACGAATATCAAAAGTATTTTGAGAAGGATAAGGCCTTAGAAAGACGTTTTCAAAAGGTCATGGTAGATGAACCTGATACTGAAAGTGCTATATCCATTTTACGTGGAATTAAAGAGAAATATGAGGCACACCATAAGGTTCGCATTAAAGACGAGGCCATTATTGGTGCCGTGGAATTGTCAGAAAGATATATTACCAATCGATTTTTACCTGATAAAGCCATTGACTTAATGGATGAGGCTGCTTCCAAATTGCGTATGGAAATCAATTCAAAACCTGAAGAATTGGATGTTTTGGATAGAAAAATCATGCAATTGGAAATTGAAATAGAAGCCATTAAACGTGAAAAGGATGAAGCCAAATTAAAATCTTTAAGTTCTGATTTAGCCAATCTAAAAGAAGAACGCAATGAAATTTATGCTAAATGGAAGAGCGAAAAAGAATTGGTTGAGAATATTCAAGCCATCAAATTGGAAATTGAAAATTTTAAATTAGATGCAGAAAGAGCTGAACGAGAAGGTGATTATGGGAAAGTAGCCGAAATAAGATATGGTAAGATCAAAGAAGCTCAAGAAAAACTAGATGGTCTTCAAAAAGAACTTTTAGAAAATCAAGCTAATAATTCCCTTATCAAAGAAGAAGTTACTTATGATGATATTGCAGAAGTTGTAGCCAAATGGACAGGCATTCCTGTGACCAAAATGCTTCAAAGTGAAAGAGAGAAACTTTTAAAACTAGAAGATGAGTTACACAAACGTGTGGTTGGTCAAGAAGAAGCTATACAAGCAGTAAGTGATGCCGTAAGAAGATCTCGTGCAGGCTTACAAAATCCGCAAAAACCAATTGGTACATTTCTATTTTTAGGAACAACCGGTGTAGGTAAAACTGAGTTGGCTAAAGCCCTTGCCGAATACTTATTTGACGATGAAAATGCTATGACTAGGATTGATATGAGTGAATATCAAGAACGTCACGCAGTGAGTAGATTGGTTGGAGCACCTCCAGGTTACGTAGGTTATGACGAAGGAGGACAATTAACCGAAGCTGTAAGACGTAAGCCCTACTCCGTTGTATTGTTGGATGAAATTGAAAAAGCACATCCCGATACCTTCAACATCCTATTACAAGTATTGGATGAAGGAAGACTTACAGATAATAAAGGTCGAATTGCAGATTTCAAAAACACGATTATCATTATGACTTCAAATATGGGAAGCCATATTATCCAAGAAAAGTTTGAAGCTACTAAGGATATTGAAGCAGCCATGGAAATTGCAAAAATTGGGGTTTTAGGTTTATTGAAAAAATCAGTTAGACCCGAGTTTTTAAATAGGATTGATGACACCATCATGTTTACACCATTAACGCAAGAGAATATCCATGATATTGTTGAACTTCAATTAAAAGGTTTAACCAAAATGATCTCTAAACAAGGTATCACTTTTGATGCAACAAAAGAGGCCGTTGACTACTTAGCTCAAAAAGGCTATAATCCAGAGTATGGTGCCAGACCTGTGAAAAGAGTCATTCAAAAAGAAGTTTTGAATGAATTGAGTAAAGAAATCTTATCTGGTAGAATAAGTACAGATAGTATTATTTTACTAGATGCTTTTGACGACAAATTGGTTTTCAGAAATCAAGGAGATTTAATTACTGAGGAATATTAAAGTTAAGTTAAAAATCCTATCAGAATAATATACTTAAAAGAAATGCGTTAATTTTATCATATAGTTGGTTAGTTAGTTGAAAAAGCAACGTGAGTCGTACTTCACTTTTAGACGATCGTTGCTTTTTTATTTTCCTATAATTCAAAGTCAAAAATCTATTTTTTTTGTTTTCAGTCAATTAAATTTTAGAGTCCTAAAATTTCTTAATTTTTTCTACCGTTCATCTAAAAAATTTCACAAAACAAACCGTTTATCGTATTTTTACGACATCTTAACCTACATTCATGAAAATTAATAGCTATATTGAAGAGGCGCAATTATCCCTTACAGCGTCCAAGGAAGACATTAAAAAATTGTGTGAAGAAGCAAAAAAACATCGTTATCATGCAGTTTGTGTAAACAGTTCCAATGTCCCTTTATCCAAGTATTATCTAATCACAAGTAACGTCAAAACAGTAGCTACCGTTGGCTTCCCCTTAGGAGCTATGAGCACTGAAGCCAAGGTATATGAAGCTGTCAAGGCCGTTGAAGATGGAGCCCATGAAATTGACATGGTTATGAATGTTGGCTTAATGCGTAGTAAAAATTTTGTTTCTGTTTTTAAAGATATTCGCGATGTCAAGTTGGCAATAGGACATATTCCATTAACAGTCATACTTGAAATTAGTGAGCTTTCTAAAAATGAAATTATAAGAGCTTGTCAGATTTGTATAGATGCCAAAGCAGAAGGCATTAAGACATCTACAGGATTTTCTAAAAGCGGCGCTACCCTTACTGCCGTAAAAATGATCAAAAAAACTGTTAGAAATAAAATAAAAATCAAAGCCTCGGGAGGTATAGATGATTACGATATGGCGGTAAAATATATTGATACAGGAGTCGTTCGTATTGCAACAACAAATGGAAATCAAATTATCACGGGACAACCATCCTATGCCTTGACAAGTTAATACTTTGAAAATAATTCGCTATAAATGAAATGCTCCATGTAAAACATGGAGCATTTTTCTTATGACCATTTGAAATTTTAATACAACAATTAATCATAATACTTAAATTACTATTCAAATGAAGTCATAAGGGTTGACTTTAAAACTATATTTTTGACTACCGCTTAGAACCAATAATCAAAACAAAAGTAAATGGCATAATCAAGTAATAGACTGATAATTATCATGTGACAATTCCAATTAATTCCTTACCATTACCCATAAAAGCTATGATTTTTAACATTTTACAATAAAAATAATTACATTTATTGGTATGGAATTAAACAAATACATTGATCACACCTTACTTAAACCCCAAGCCTCTGCTGAGGATGTAATGCAACTATGCGAAGAGGCAAAATCCTATGACTTTTTCTCTGTTTGTGTTAATAGTTGCTACGTTTCCCTTGCTAAAAATTATTTATCCGGTTCCAATGTGCAAATATGTTCAGTGATTGGTTTCCCATTAGGAGCAATGAGTACCGAAGCTAAAGTCTTTGAGGCTCAACAAGCCCTTCTCGATGGGGCCGATGAAATTGATATGGTCATTAATATTGGATGGTTAAAGGGAAAAGAATTTGATAAAGTTTGGCAAGATATAGAAGCTGTAAAAAATATAATGCCCAACAATACCCTTAAAGTCATTTTAGAAACTTGCTATCTTGAAGAAATTGAAATAATAAAAGGCAGCGAATTATCAATATTGAGTGGCGCCGATTTTATTAAAACTTCAACTGGTTTTGGCACAGGTGGCGCAACAATTCACGATGTGAAATTAATGAAATCGGTTGCTGGAGAAAAAATAAAGATTAAAGCTTCAGGTGGTATCAAAGACACTAAGACAGCACAAGAGTATATCGACTTAGGTGTATCCAGGATTGGTACCTCCTCTGGTATCGCTATTGTAACAGGAAATACTTCTACATCTAATAATTACTAAGAACTTATGAGTATACATATTGAAGCCAAAAAGGGAGAGATTGCTGAAACCATTTTACTCCCAGGAGATCCACTGAGAGCTAAGTGGATTGCCGAAACCTTTTTAAAAGATATCTTCTGCTTTAATAAAGTTAGAAATATGTTTGGCTATACGGGCACATACAACGGGAAACGTGTCTCAGTCATGGGTACAGGAATGGGTGTTCCCAGTATTTCCATTTATTCTCATGAATTAATAGCCTATTACGGAGTAAAGAATTTAATTCGTGTAGGCAGCGCTGGATCCTATCAAAAAAATGTTAGGCTCAGAGATATTGTTATTGCTATGGCAGCCTCATCAAATTCGGGCGTTAACGAACTTCGATTTGGAGGTGCCGATTATGCCCCAACAGCTAGTTTTGAATTATTTGAAAAGGCTATTCATGTGGCTAGAGAAAAACAAATTCCTATTAAGGCAGGGAATGTTTTTACCAGTGACGAATTTTATGCTGATGATTTTGAAAGTTATAAAAAGTGGTCCAAATTTGGTGTGTTGTGTGTGGAAATGGAAACCGCTGGTTTATATACCGTTGCAGCCAAACACAATGTGAACGCCCTAACCATTTTAACCATCTCTGATTCCTTGGTAACTGGAGAACGTACTACTTCCAAAGAAAGGGAGTCTACTTTTGAAGAAATGATTCAAATCGCTTTGGAGCTAGCTTAACATCCAATAAAAAATAAAATTCATAAGATAGCTTGCAGTTTCATTTTTCTACAATCATTAAAAAACAGTAATTTTGTGGGATATGCAGAAGCAAGTCAATATCAAAAATAAAAAAGCCAAATTTCAATATGAAATTTTGGATAAATATACCGCCGGTATCGTTCTTACTGGTACCGAAATAAAATCCATTAGACAAAGTAAGGCATCAATTGCTGAGAGTTTTTGCGAATTCAATGATCGCGGAGAATTATTTGTCATCAATATGACTATAGAAGAATATGCCTTTGGGAACTACTACAACCACAAACCCAAGGCAGAAAGAAAACTACTTTTAAATAAAAGGGAATTAAAAAAACTCGAAAAAGACATTAACACTAAAGGATTAACCATTATCCCATTAAGACTCTTTATTAATGATAGAGGACTTGCTAAAATTGAAATTGCCTTAGCCAGAGGTAAGAAACTGTTTGATAAACGGGAGACTATCAAGGATCGCGATATGAAAAGAAATTTAGACAGAATTAATAAAAGTTTCTAACCTACCGGAATATTACTTTAATCCAAATTGTTCATGAAAAGATTTTTTAAAGTTTACATCATTGCTCTTTCAATCCTTTTATCTTCTTGTAGTTCTCTATTAAACCCTACTATCCCGGTAACCAATGACATTCAGTTTACGGTTAATTTATTAGACAGGAGTAACGATACCTTTAAAGTAACCGTTACACCTCCTAGTTTGGGAGAGGAAAATGATGTATTCAATTTTGCAGCTACAGCTCCAAACACCTACCAAATAATGGACATAGGGAAATATGTAACCTCTTTTAGGGCATTTGATAAACATGGAAATGAGATTGCTACCAAACATATTTCTACCAACCAATTTAAAATTTCAAAACCACATAAAGTCATTCGAATTGAATATGAAATTTCAGAGACTTGGGATAGTCCAGTAGACCAAAACCCAATTCATTTGAGATTTGGAACTTCTATTGAAAATGATCATGCTTTAATCAATGGACAGGCTGTTTTTGGTTACTTCAAAGGAAAGAAGAAAACGCCTATTAAACTTCAATTACAACACCCAGCAGAATGGCAAGTTGCCACTTCTCTAAAAAAATCAAGCTCAGGAAAATATCTGGCAAAAAACTATAGCCACGTGGTAGACTCTCCAATTTTACTCGGATATCTCACTAGAGAATCCATGACAGTTCAGGGGTCTGTAATTGATATTTTTTCATATTCAAAAACAGGTGTCGTTACAGCTTCACAAATCATGGAATCTATGAAGAAAATGTTTGAAACTGCTGGTAATTATATAGAAGGTATTCCTGTTGACCAATACACATTCCTATTCATGTTTGAAGATAAAACAGATGGTTCTTGGGCTCACAACCGCAGCTCGGGTTACGTTTATAGAGAAACACCATGGAAAAATTTAGAGAAGGAAATCCTAGACCTAGCAGCACATGAATTTTTTCATATAGTGACCCCATTAAATCTTCATAGTGAGATTGTTTCTAAATTCCAATATGACACCCCGCTTCCATCAAAGCATTTATGGCTTTATGAGGGTGTTACTGAATGGGCTTCAAAAATGATGATGTTTAGAGGAGGTGAAACAACTGCCGATGAATATTTGTCTGAATTGGAAAAAAAGGTTTACATCAGTAAAAATCTTTATAACAATCATTATAGCCTTTTGGATCTGGCACTAACTTCCTATACAGCTGATGGACAAAAACAATTTGGAAACATCAATATGAAAGGAGCTTTAGCTGCCAGCCTTTTGGACATCAGACTTATTGAACTCTCTAAAGGCAATACAGGTTTAATGGATGTGATTATCAAACTGAGTAGAAAATATGGTCCCAACAAATCCTTTAATGAGGATTCTTTCTTTGCTGATTTTACAGAGGAAACCTATCCAGAAATCAACGATTTTTTTGATAAATATATCATCCATGCAGAACCTTTACCACTTCAAGAATACTATTTTAAAATAGGAATTCTGTATGATGAAGACACTAATAAATTTACCGTTTTAAAAGAGCCTTCTGAAGAGCAACTTAAATTAAGAAATAAATGGTTTGAACCATTAAGAAAAAGAGGTATCAGTCTCTTTTTACCACAAACCAGCTTTATCAATTATGTAGGAACCATGGATTCTACTATAGAGTCTCTTTATGAAGTAATTTCTGGAGAAAGAGGTCAAGAAAGAAATTGGGAGTTTTTTAAATATCTGTTTAAACCAGATGCCAAATTAATTCCGACGGCGAGAGCACAAGACAGTACTTATAAAGTGAAATATATTTCTCCCAATGATTATGTGAAGTCAGCTGAAACTTGGATGATGGACAATGGTTTCTTTGAGAAAGAAATTAACAGAGTGGTTAACACCTATGGAAACATCGCACAAGTTTTCAGTACTTATGAGACCTTTAGAACTCAAACAGATGTTATTCCTTTTATGCGAGGTGTTAATAGCATTCAATTGCTTTTTGATGGCAAACGTTGGTGGATTGTCAATATTTACTGGACCCAAGAAACCCCAGAAAACCCTATTCCACCTGAATATTTACCCAAAGTAGATTAATAACTGTGTTAAACAGGGTAAATAGGAAGGAGATTTAGTTTTTATCTTCTAATAAAGGTACAAACCGGAAATCACCAAATTCATGTTTTTCAAAGTCCTTGGGGCCTTTTCTAATAAATAAAGTCATGGTTTGAACGTTGTCTCCCACAGGAATCACAAGACGCCCACCAATTTCCAATTGCGCCAAAAGCGCTTTGGGAACAAA
Source organism: Mangrovimonas futianensis (assembly GCF_021245805.1). Taxonomy (NCBI): domain Bacteria; kingdom Pseudomonadati; phylum Bacteroidota; class Flavobacteriia; order Flavobacteriales; family Flavobacteriaceae; genus Mangrovimonas; species Mangrovimonas futianensis. The sequence continues at coordinate 65,021 of NZ_JAJJNF010000008.1, read as the reverse complement.
TGGTGCCCCCGCAGTCACAATGATGCCTTTGAAAGGTGCTTCTTCCTTCAAACCAATGTAACCATCCCCAAAAATGAGTTTTTTAGCTCTATAACCCAACTTGGGAAGAAACTTTGAAGTTTTCTTAAACAACTCATTTTGTCTTTCAATACTAAAGACGCGACACCCCAATTCACACAATATGGCAGTTTGGTAACCACTCCCTGTTCCTATTTCCAAAATCTTATCGCCTGGTTTCACTTCTAACAACTCGGTCTGAAAAGCTACTGTATAGGGTTGAGATATCGTTTGGTCTGCCGCAATTGGAAATGCTTTATCCTGATAAGCATGATCCAAAAATCCTGAATCCATAAACAAATGCCTTGGCACCTTTCCTATGGCTTTTAGGACCTTTTCATCCTTGATGCCCTTAGCTCTTACAACCTCAACCAGTTGCTGTCTTAATCCTTGATGTCTATAAGTATCTTTCAAAATGAAGTAGCAGATTTCTGGATAAAATTAATCAAACATTTGAAAGGTCAAAACCAAATTCAACAGATTTTACAGGTAATTCCTTTAGGGATATTTTAATAGTTCAAAACATTCAAAATAATATCTAAAATCTTATTTTTGTTAAAAACAAGATAATATGTTAAAAGCTGGAGTACTTGGTGCAGGCCATCTTGGCAAAATCCATCTCAGACTTCTCAAACAATCAACCAAATACGAATTGGTTGGCTTTTACGACGCAGACGAACACAATGCCAAAAAAGTAGAAGAAGAATTCGGTTATAAATACTTTAATTCTATAGATGATTTAATTGACGCGGTTGATATGGTGGATATTGTAACACCCACCCTTTCTCATTATGAATGCGCAAAAAAAGCAATCTCTAAAGGCAGGCATATTTTTATTGAAAAACCCATCACCAATACGGTTGAAGAAGCAGAGCATATTAGAACGTTATTGGCAGAAAATAACTTAAGGGGGCAAGTAGGCCATGTTGAAAGGTTCAATCCAGCATTTACTGCGGTAAAGGACAAGATTGTTAACCCCATGTTTATTGAAACCCATAGATTGGCAGAATTCAATCCTAGAGGAACTGATGTGCCTGTTGTGTTAGACTTGATGATCCATGATATTGATGTCATTTTGAGTGTGGTTAAATCAAAAGTGAAATCTGTTTCTGCTAGTGGTGTTTCAGTTATCAGTGAAACGCCTGATATTGCCAATGCTCGAATCGAATTTGAAAATGGTTGTGTAGCTAACCTGACAGCCAGTAGAATTTCGCTTAAAAACATGCGTAAAACACGCTTCTTCCAGCGTGATGCGTATATCTCGGTAGATTTTCTGGAAAAGAAATGTGAAGTGGTGAAAATGAAAGATGCCCCTACAGACCCAGGAGATTTTGATATGATCCTTCAAAATGCAGAAGGTATTAAAAAGCAAATCTATTTTGATAATCCAGACATTCCTAAAAACAATGCTATTTTGGATGAATTAGAAACTTTTGCTCATGCCATTAACACAAACACCACGCCTGTTGTCACACTTCAGGATGGTACCGAAGCCTTAAGATTAGCCACAAAAATAATTGAGCAATTTTAGGGACTAAATTCAAACACAAACTAATCACAAACTAATTAAGAACAATCCCGCTTTGGCGGGAGCACAAAATTATTATTATGAAAAACGTAGCAGTTATAGGTGCCGGAACCATGGGAAATGGTATCGCACATACTTTTGCTCAAGCTGGATTTAAAGTACAACTTATTGATATAAGTGAAGCATCTTTAAAGCGAGGTTTGGATACCATTACAAAAAATTTGGACCGAATGGTTTCAAAAGAGACTATTACTGAAGCTGATAAAAAGAATACTTTAGATAACATTACCACTTTTACTGATATAACAGAAGGAGTTGAATATGCTAGTTTAGTGGTAGAAGCAGCCACTGAAAATATTGACCTTAAATTAAAAATTTTCAAACAGTTAAGTGATGACTGTTCAGAGGACACAATTTTGGCAACCAATACCTCCTCTATTTCTATCACCCAAATCGCTTCTGTGACTGCTAGACCAGATCAAGTTATCGGAATGCACTTTATGAATCCGGTTCCTATCATGAAACTTGTTGAAATAATTAGGGGTTATAATACAAGTGATGAAGTAACAAATACCATCATGGAAATGTCAAAACAATTGGGTAAAATTCCAGTTGAAGTAAACGATTATCCAGGATTTGTAGCCAATAGAATCTTGATGCCAATGATAAACGAATCTATTGAAACACTTTATAATGGAGTCGCTGGAGTTTCAGAGATTGATACTGTAATGAAATTAGGAATGGCTCACCCCATGGGACCGTTACAATTGGCAGATTTCATTGGGTTGGATGTATGTCTATCTATTTTGGAAGTGATGTATGATGGATTTAAAAACCCTAAATATGCTCCTTGTCCATTGCTAGTTAACATGGTAAGAGCTGGAAAGTTAGGGGTAAAATCTGGAGAAGGTTTTTATGATTATTCCGAAAGTAGAAAAGCTGAAAAGGTGTCTAAACAATTTATCTAAAAAAGCGCATTTTTAAATGGCCCATATTATTCCTTTTAAAGCTGTTAGACCCACCAGAGATAAGGTGAGTCTTGTAGCTTCTAGGTCCTACCAAAGCTACACCAAAGAGCAGGTAGAATCTAGGTTAAGGGATAATCCGTTTTCGTTTTTACATATTATAAATCCTGGGTATCGCTTTGCAAAAGATGTTGTTGGAAAAGCTCGATATGCGCTTGTAAAGAATAGATACCTAGAATTTAAAGAAGATGGCATCTTTATAGAAGATGAAAAACCAACCTATTATGTGTATCGCATTGTAAACAGGGATGGAGATGTATTCAATGGAATAATTGCGGCCGCAAGTGCCGTAGATTATGAAAAGGATGCTATAAAAAAGCATGAGGATACCTTGGCGTACAAGGAAATTATTTTCAAGGAATATCTTAAAGCTGTGGGGTTTAATGCCGAACCTGTACTTTTAACATATCCTGACAATGCATCCATAGCTCAAATAATAGCCAAAGTTCAAAAAAACCGCCCAGAATACGCGTTTACAACAACTTACCGAGACACTCATTACATGTGGTTGGTTGAGGATGATCAATCAATTCAAAAAATACAAGCGGAATTTGAAAAAATGCCATTGATATATATAGCAGATGGGCACCACCGTTCTGCTTCTTCTTTTCTGCTTTATGAAGATTTAAGAAGTGAAAATCCAAATCATAACTCCCTGGAACCCTATAACTATTTTATGAGTTATTTAATTCCTGAATCTGATTTGAAAATTTATGAATTCAATAGATTGGTTAAAGATCTTAATGGGTTGAGTAAAGAGGAATTTCTTATTAAATTGGATGCCTGGTATCGCATCGAAAATCGAGGCAAAAAAGCTTACAAGCCATCCAAACAACATCATTTCAGCATGTATTTGGATGGTGAATTTTATTCTTTATATTTAAGAAAATCGTTATATAAATTTGAAACCGCTCTGGATACCCTAGATGCTCAATTGCTTTACAAGACCATTTTAAACCCCATTTTAGGAATTTCAGATTTAAGGCATAATGACCGCATCGAATACACCAATGGAAAAAATGACATTGTGGATGTAAAAAGTTGTGTTGACAGCGGGGATTACAAAGTAGGCTTTGGCATGGTTCCTGCGACTGTTGAGCAAATGAAACAAATTGCAGATGAAGGTTTAACCATGCCCCCGAAAAGTACTTATGTTTTACCAAAATTACGCAGTGGTGTTACCATTTATGAGTTTTAAAAATTACCTATGAGTATAAAAGAAAATCTTGAAAGTATTTTAAACCAAATTCCTAAGGAAGTTACTCTGGTTGCCGTTTCCAAAACCAAACCCAATGAGGATATCATGGAAGCCTATCAAGCTGGACAACGAATTTTTGGTGAAAATAAAATTCAAGAAATGGCAGAGAAATATGAAAGCCTACCTAAAGATATCCAATGGCACATGATAGGACATGTACAAACAAATAAGGTCAAATACATGGCTCCTTTTGTTAGTTTGATTCATGGGGTAGATAGATTAAAACTTCTGAAGGAAATTAACAAACAAGCCTCTGCAAATAATCGAACTATCCATTGTTTACTACAAATAAAAATCGCAGAAGAAGATTCTAAGTTTGGTATGTCCATTCAAGATGCAAAGAATCTACTTCAATCTAAAGATTTAGAACCTTTGAATCATATTCATATAACGGGTGTCATGGGAATGGCCACGTTTACAGAGGATCAGAATCAAATAAAAAATGAATTTGACCGTTTAAAATCAGCTTTTGATTCTTTAAAAACTATTGAGAACGAGCGTTGTGACCTAAAAACCATTTCTATGGGAATGAGTGGCGATTATGAATTGGCTATTCAAAGTGGAAGCAATATGATTCGAGTAGGAAGCAGCATTTTTGGAGAACGAAACTATCATTAAAAGAAAAAGAGCTTACTTATATACGCTATACTTGACATAGAGACAACAGGAGGGAAATACAATGAAGAAGGTATTACCGAAATAGCCATATACAAATTTGATGGTCATAAGGTGGTAGACCAATTTATTTCATTGGTCAATCCAGAGAGAGAGATACAACCCTTTGTAGTGAATTTGACTGGTATCAATAGTAACATGTTGCGAAACGCTCCCAAGTTTTACGAAGTTGCCAAACGTATTGTGGAGATTACTGAAGATTGCATTATTGTCGCCCATAACGCCAAATTTGATTATCGCATTCTAAGAACGGAATTCCACCGTTTAGGCTTTGGATATAAGCGAAAAACACTCTGTACCGTTGAACTTTCAAAGCAACTCATTCCGGGTCAAGATTCTTATAGTCTAGGAAAATTAGCCCGATCATTAGGGATTCCTGTTAGTGACAGGCACAGAGCTAGTGGCGACGCCATGGCTACTGTTAAACTGTTTAAGATGCTCCTAAATAAAGATTTGGATAAATACATTGTAAAGGATGCCATCCGAATGGAGCCTAAATATCAAATGGAACCCAATTTAAAACGAATTATTGATGAATTGCCTACAGTAACCGGGGTTTATTACATTCATAATGAGTATGGCGATGTTATTTATATTGGCAAGAGCAAAAATATTAAAAGCCGAATTAGTCAGCATTTTTCAAACACCAATCCCAAATCAAAAAAAATACAACTCCAAACAGCTGCCGTAACCTATGAGCAAACGGGCAGTGAATTAGTGGCGCTTCTTAAAGAAAGTGAAGAAATTAAGAAGTTAAGACCTTTATTCAACCGAGCACTCAGAAGAAATATATTCACACATGCTCTTTATAGTTATACAGATGAAAACGGATACATCAATTTAAAGATTGATAAGGCCGATGGAAGAAAGCAAGCCATAACGACATTTAGTAACAGGCAAAGTGCTAAACAATTTCTATTTAATGTTGTTGAAGAATATGGACTTTGTCAAAAATTGGTAGGTTTATACCCAACCAAATCCAATTGTTTTAATTATACCATTAAACAATGTCAAGGAGCGTGTATTTCAGAAGAACCAACTGAAGTATACAATAAAAGAGTTAAAAAATTAATAGATAAAAACTCCTATTCTGGAAAAAATATGGCCATTATAGACCGAGGGAGAGATATTGAAGAAAAAAGTGTCATATTAATTAAAGACGGTGTTTTTGCTGGCCTGGGCTATGTTGATTTAAATTATCAAATAGTCAACGCCCATATCCTTGAATCTATAATTACTCCTATGGAGAATAATCGAGATTCTCAACATATTATTCAAAGCTATTTAAGACGAAAGAAAAAATTAAAAATCATCTATTACTAACTAAACAATGAAAAAACACCTAATTCTAACCACACTATTCTTAACCTCATTTATTTTAAAAGCCCAATCGGGATTTAATTCTGAAGACTTAACCGTAACCAGACAAGATCTTTCCACAAATTACTTTGCTAAAGACTCAACGGCAAATGCTGTTGTTTTATATGAATATGGAAACAGTTACATCGACAAAGACAATTATAAGCTTTACACAGAAATAAAGAAAAAAATAAAAATTCTGAACAAAAAAGGCTTTGAACAAGCAACCATTACAGAATTAGAATACCACTCAAACAAAGGAAATGAAGTTGTAAAAGATATTACGGGAACAACCTACAATTTGGATGGGGGGCGTGTAACTAAAACAAAATTAGAAAAAGAATCTATATTTGAAGAGGAGTATGATGACAACTACACCTTGGTAAAATTTACTTTTCCAAATATCAAAGAGGGCTCTGTAATTACCTATTCTTACACCATAATCTCTCCCTTTTTATTCAAGTATAAAGGCTGGGATTTTCAAGATGAAATTCCTAAACTCTACAGCGAGTACAATACAAGCATACCAGGAAACTGGGAGTATAGTATCAAATTAGTTGGTTATCAAAATTTGTACGACAAATGGGAAACGATACGAAATAATTGTCTTTCAGGCCCCAACGGTTCTTATGCAAATTGCAGCGAATCACAGTACATAATGAAAGACATTCCTGCTTTCATACCCGAAGATTATATGACTAACAAATACAATTATCTTTCAAGAATTGAGTATGAACTAAAAACTTTTAGAGGGTTTGATGGTCGTGTAAAACATTACACCAAAACCTGGGATGACGTCGATAAAGAGTTAAGAACTGATGAAAGTTTTGGTAGGCAATTGAGAAAATCTTCAGTGTCTAAAGAATTAATTCCTACAGAAATTTCTGAGGAGCCAAATCTTTTAAAAAGAGCAGAATCCATTTATCATTTTATTCAAGAAAACTATACTTGGAATGGAGAATTTCATTTGATGAAGGATGTTGCAGTTAAAGATTTAGTAAAAAAAGGAACTGGAAATTCAGGAGAAATAAACATCCTCTTGCATAATGTTTTAGAACAGAATGGTATTGATGTCAAACCAATAATTCTCTCTACAAGAGCAAATGGCTTTCCCACTAAAATATTCCCTGTTTTAACTGATTTTAATTATATCATTGTTCAAGCATCTATCGATGGCAACACCTATTATTTAGACGCCACAGATAAATACATGCCATTTGGTGAACTCCCCTACCGTTGCCTTAATGATGAAGGACGTTTGCTAGATTTTAAAGAAGGTAGCTCTTGGGTTTCAATTGAGCCAAAAAGTTCTTCAAATATCATTTATCACGTAAAACTAAAAGCTGACAATGGAAAAATAACAGGAACTGTGAATACGGCAGCAAGGGGTTACCACTCCTTGCCAAGAAAGAAATCCTATTACGGAAATCCTACGGCTTATGAAACAAAATTATTGGATCAAAATGAAAATATTGAAATCTCTAATTTCGAAATGAAAAGTGAAAATCAATATTCCAATGATTTAATTGAAAAATTTGATGTAGAGGTCCAATTAAATGAAGTTGCTGACAGATTATACTTTGACCCATTCCTATTTAAATTCTTCAGCAAAAATCCATTTAAATTGCAAGAACGAACCTATCCTATTGATTTTGGTTATAAAGATTCTTTTATGTATTCCATGGAAATAGATTTAGGAGAAGATTACTCCCTTATTGATTTACCTGAAAGTAAAAATTACAGCCTACCTGAAAATTCGGGAAGGGTAATTTTTACCTCAACAAACAACAATAATGTGGTAACACTTTTATTAAAAATTGACTTTCTGAAAGCAAAATATGAACCTGGGTACTATCCTTATTTAAAGGAATTCATGAACTTAGTCACTAATTTTCAAACAAAATCTTTAATCTCCCTTAAAAGGACTTAAACTTCTTTTTTTGTTACATTTATAATATGAACAATCCCAAAAAGAAATCTGATTGGCGAGAAAAGCTTCATGAAATCATTTATGAGGCAGATACCCCTGAAGGGAAACTGTTTGATATTATTCTATTAATTGCCATTCTAGCAAGTATTTTATTGGTGATGCTTGAAAGCATAAAAAGCTTTGATGCCAAGTATCACCAAGCTTTAAATATCTCTGAATGGATTATTACGATCCTATTCACTATCGAGTATATTTTCAGGATAATTACCGTTAAAAAACCTATTAAGTACATAACTAGTTTTTATGGAATTATAGATTTATTATCAACTCTTCCTAAATACATCTCGATCATTTTTGCGGGAACACATGCATTGGTAGCCTTAAGAGCCTTAAGATTATTAAGAATATTTAGAGTTCTGAAATTAGCACGCTTTTTGGGAGCATCCAACCAGTTAACCATGGCTATTAAAGCAAGTAGAGCCAAAATATCAGTCTTTTTGTATGCCGTACTTATTTTATCCATCATTTTTGGAACGATTATGTACTTGGTAGAAGGCGAAGAAAACGGTTTTACAAACATCCCTAAAAGTGTTTATTGGTGCATTGTAACATTAACAACAGTAGGTTTTGGAGATATTGCTCCTACGACCCCTTTGGGTCAATTTATTGCTGCAGTCATTATGATTTTAGGATATGGTATCATTGCTGTACCTACGGGAATAGTATCGGCAGAATATGCTAAAAGTCAATCAGATAGTCATAAGAAGGATTCTAATTTAGAAAGTAAAAAGCATACTAAAATTGATATCAATTCGCAGTCATGCCCAAATTGCTCTGTTGAAGGTCATAAAGACCAAGCTAAGTATTGTTACAAATGCGGTTATTTAATTAATGATGCATAACGGAAAATTCCTAATTTCTATTGTTGGCCCTACGGCTATTGGAAAGACTTCCCTTAGCATTAAATTGGCACAGTATTATAACACAGAAATCATTTCTGCTGACTCTAGACAATTTTTTAAGGAAATGAGGATTGGGACTGCAGCTCCTACCAAGGAAGAGCTCAAAGCTGCAAAGCACCACTTCATCCATCACATATCCATTGAAGATGAGTACAATGTGGGAAGCTTTGAACGAGATGCCCTATCAAAACTTGAAAACTTATTTGATAAATACAACATAGTCATTATGGTTGGTGGTTCTGGTCTATATGTAGATGCTGTTACCAAAGGTTTAGATAATTTTCCGGATATTGATCCGAAAATTCGAGAGGATTTAAATAAACAATTAGCAACATCTGGTTTAGAATCCCTTCAAAAGCAACTTCAAAAACTTGACCCAAAATCTTACCAAAATATAGCCATTGACAATCCGCATAGAGTCATAAGAGCCTTAGAGATTTGTTTAGGAACCAACAAACCATACTCATCATTTTTAAATAAAAAAGAGTCCAAAAGACCATTTAAAACCATTCACGTTGGACTAACTGCAGATCGAAACATCATCTATGACCGAATCAACCAACGGGTAGACCTTATGATGAGCTTAGGGCTTTTGGAGGAAGTAAAATCTCTAGAATCTAAAAAGCATTTAAATGCCTTAAATACCGTTGGCTACAAAGAACTATTCATTTTTTTAGAAGGAGCTTGGACTAAAGAATTCGCCATTTCTGAAATCAAAAAAAATTCAAGACGATTTGCAAAACGACAACTAACTTGGTTTAAGAAAAATGAATCCACTATTTGGTTTGACTACGAAACACCTCTTCATGAAATTGTTAATACCATTGACAACAAATTAAACAATCATGAAATCAGTTAATCTACTTATATTTCTTTTTATATTTTCGGTTAATGGGTTTACCCAGAACCAATCTGAACTGGAAAATATCAACAAACAAATTTGGATTCCGTTTACCAAAGCATTTGAAACAAAAGATTTAAATCTCTTTAAAAGCATCCACAGTAAAGAATTAATACGAGTTAATGCTGATGGCAAGCGAATTATGAAATTTGAAGACTATTTGTCCGGATATCAAAGGAGATGGTCACAATCTAGCAGAAACCAAACCATTTCATTCCGGTTTTTTGAACGAATCAATAATGCCAAAACCGGATCTGAAATAGGAATATACAAGCTTACATTAAATCCAAACACGAGTGAAGAAGCCTCCTATTATGGAAAATTTCATGTGATTTTAATTCAAGAAAATGGTCTATGGAAAATTCTTGTGGATTATGACTCGTCCAAAGGGCAGACCATTGGAGAAAGTGATTTTCTTTCAGGTTTGAATATGAATGATATCAATAAATATTAATAAAAAAAGTCCAGCTAATAGCTGGACTTTTTTTATTGTATAGGTCTAGGATTTTAAGCACTTTGGTTTACAACCAACCTAAATCCTTCTCCATGTATGTTAAGTATTTCAACATTTTCATCTAGTTTCAAATATTTTCTCAACTTAGCGATATAGACATCCATACTTCTAGAAGTAAAATAATTATCGTCACGCCATATTTTTGTCAAGGCCAATTCCCTAGGCATTAAATCATTTTCATGAAGAGCAAGCAATCTCAATAATTCATTTTCTTTGGGAGATAATTTAATTTGCTCCCCGCCATCATAGGTTAAGAACCTTAATTTTGAGTTCAAATGGAACTTTCCTATTTGGAATTCAAATTGTTTGCTATCTGCAACCGTTTCTGTTGCTTTACGTTGCATAATAGCCTTTATTTTCATTAACAGGACCTCGCTATCAAAAGGCTTGTTAAGATAGTCATCTGCTCCCACCTTATATCCTTTTAAGACATCTTCTTTCATGGCCTTAGCAGTTAGGAATATAATTGGTACATCCGAATTTTTATCCCTAATCTCCTTTGCCAATGTGAAACCATCTTTATAAGGCATCATGACATCCAAGATACATAAATCAAAGTCGTCTTTCTTGAATTTTTCAAAGCCCTCCATTCCATTTTTGGCATGGGTAACTTGATAATCATTCATCATTAAATAATCCTTAAGAATAGTTCCAAAATTAGGATCATCTTCTACTAATAAAATCTTCTTTTGTTGTGCGTCACTCATAGCTTTATGATATTAATGGAAGCCTAATAATGAAGGTACTTCCTTTGTCTTTTTCACTTTCTACAGAAATATGACCTTGATGGTCATCTACGATTCTTTTTACATAGGCCAAACCTAAACCATGACCTTTCACGTCATGCCTATCACCAGTATGTTCCCTATAAAACTTTTCAAACACTCTTTTTTGAGCTGCTTTACTCATACCACTTCCTTGATCTTTAATTCTCAATAAAATATTTGTTCCAACATTCTCTGTCGAAACATCAATTTTAGGAGGTTGACCCTCTGGTGTATATTTTACGGCATTATCCAAAATATTTACAATTACATTGGTAAAATGGCTTTCATTAGCTAAAACTGAATTTTGTTCAGCATCTAAATGTAATTGGATAAAACCCTGCCTATCTTCAACAAGTAGTTCTACATGTGTAATGGCATCTTCAATTAGCTCATGTAAATCAACCCTTTCCTTACTTATATTAAGTTCATTACGCTCTAACCTTGAAATCCTCAACACGTTTTCAACCTGGGCATGCATGCGTTTATTTTCATCTTTAATCATATTTAAATAACGCATCACCTTATCTGTATCTTCAATTACCTTTGGATTTCTTATCGCATCCAAAGCCAAGTTAATAGTAGCGATAGGTGTTTTGAATTCATGCGTCATATTATTGATGAAATCTGTTTTGATTTCAGAAATTTTACGCTGCTTGAATAATTGCATTAAGGCACTCGTATAGGCAATAATGATAATCGAAGTAAAGATGATGGATAACAATGTCATTTTTATAATTGACGATTGTAAAAACAAATTCCTACTAGGAAAATTCACCAACAATTTATAATGATTAAAATCATTTTCGTTTTCAAAAATGGTCACCCCAAAGGTTGTGGCCTTATCCAACTCAAAATTGTCACTTTGAACCTTTGTTGCTAAATCATTACTATAAATAGCAAACTGAAATCCTAAATTGATGTTATCTTCTTTCAGTTTTTTGGTTAAAAGATTTTCTATTTCTTCTTCAGATACTCTTTTGTAGATAGGTGTCCTAAAAGCTAAATCTCTATATGATTCATCATAAAAGACTTCTTTAGCCCTAGTTAACTCACCTGCCCTAAGCAAACTTCCCCTAAAACTTCCATCGGTTCGAGGTTCTAACAAACTGGATTGAACCACTTTGTTGGTACTTCTATTACTTAAAACCCGTTTTATGGTAATACTGTCTAAACCTATGTCAAAGATCGATGAAGATAACTTGTAGTTCTCTTCTAAAATACTATTTCTATAAATGATGGGCTCACTATTATTATCGCCTTCCAATTTCAAAAATAATTCCTGATATCCAGTAGTATCAACCACAAATCCTTCCGATTCCAGTTGTTGAAGCTTGTTAATATGCTCCTTATACTCCCTGTTTTCAATGGCCCTCGAAGTATAACTTAAAGCTTTTTTTACATTAAAAGTAAACTGCTTTTCCTCGTTGACTATGGAATTATTAATGTAATAGGCCTGCACAAAGATAATTCCCACAAGGGATAAGCTCATTAGCAGGATTAGTACGATGAATATCTTCTTGCTCATCGTTCAAATTTAACATTTTAACATTTAGGCAACTGTCCCTTTAACCTTACATTAACAAAAATGTTAAAATGCAAGGTTCATCCTACTTTTTGAAGAATTTTCAGATGAATTTCGCGAACTTGTTTTTGGGTTTCTTCCAGATTTAAATTGTGGATTACGAAATTCGATTTCGCTATTTTTTCTTTTTCTCCAAGTTGATTGGCCATAATAGACTCAACCTTCTCTTTTGAGGAGTCATCTCGCTCTAGCACTCTTTCAATTCTAATTTCTTTTGGTGCTGTCACGGTAACTATTAAATCACATTGATCAGCTCCACCACTTTCAAATAAAATAGCTGATTCCTTCAAAACATAAGGAGTGTTTTGCTTTTTTACCCAACGATCAAAATGTTGACCAACACGCGGATGAACGATGGCATTCATTTGTTTCAACTTTTCCTTATCATTAAAAATAGCATGGGAAATCAAAGGTTTATTTAACTGACCCTGAACATACACCTTATCTCCAAATAAGGCTATCAACTTCCTCTTTATAAATTTGGATGTCACCATTAGTTTTTTAGCCTCATCATCGGCTATATAAACGGGTATATCAAACTCCTGAAACATCTTAGCAACGGTAGTTTTCCCAGATCCAATACCACCTGTCAATCCTACAATCATCATTTTAAAATAATAAATTCAATAGGTTGTTTCGACATTTTCACATGTCTTGCATGGTCTGACTTTTGCACAATTTCTGGAACCAAGTAATTGGTACCTTCCACTACCTTGTCAAAATCACAAACAACCTTAAAATCTCCAGCCTTAATGGAATTAAAGTTAGACAAACTAGAGGAATATGTAACTGATATTTTTCTAGGGAAATATTTCAAATTAATATCCTGTGGCACATTAATGACATTTACAGGCAATTTTATTTGTCCTTCTGTAAATTTCTCCACACGTCCCTCTATTAAAACTTTGCTATGAGAAAAAACCAAATTTTCCTCTTTATTGTCAGGTAATTTTAATGTCACCTCTTGATGAATATCAGCTTGAATATTGTTGATCACTAAAGAATCTGTTTTAATGGATTTAATTTTTGAAACCAACATTTCGGGGCCGATTATTTTGATACTATCGGGCTCAATACTGATATCTTTCAACAAATCGTAACCAGGTTGAAAATTTAAATGAACTTCTGATTGTATTGGCACTTTCTTTACAGCATTAACATCAAATCGAAACTTTAAAGTATCTGGCGTCATGCTAATAATCTCTACATCCTTAGCAAATTGATCATTAATAGCTGAAAAACCTTTACTCTGAATCCAATAATAAGTACTGTCTTTAATAAATAGATTGCGTTTAAAGTCGATGTCAATTTGCGGGTTCTTGTAATAGTACTTCAACAAGTTAAATCCGCTAGTTCTTACTGATAAATTTAATACTTGATTATTATTGTTTAATATGACATGGTTCTCAGGAACATTTAAACGGTTTACTTGAAATCTAATGGTTTTGGTATAAACGCTAGAGAGTTTCAGAAACACCAAAACAATAAATGAAAAAAGTAAAAACAATAAAAACACATTTATTTTTTTACTCTTAAAAGATGATAATATTTTAGATTTTAAGTAGGCAACCATTAATGTTTAAAAAATAATTTAGGGAAACTTTTCTCCGGATTTCTTTTCAAGAAACCAATTTTAATTGTGGATTCCAAAAAACCGAAACCATATCCCACAAACTGAACAAGAATTGCGGGGACACTCAATATGGCTACAGTAAAGCTTTTGTTATTCCACAAACTTATCGCAAAACCTATTCCAAGATAAGCCATATAACAAAAGAACAGCCAATAGATTTTAAAAATCACTAAAATTAATGAGACCATAAAACCCAAAACAAAAAGACTAGGAAACCAATAGGTGATTTTTTTGGAAGTGGGGTGCCAATGGTTCAAAATGGGCCGCACCAAACCAAATTTTCTCACTTGTTGGTAGAATTTTTTCCATGAGATTCGTCTTTTGTGATACACAAATGCTGAAGGTATTAATCTTGTTTCATAACCTAAATTCCATAGTCTGAGCGTTAAATCAGGATCTTCACCTGGATGAATGGTTCCAAAGCCACCACAGGCTTGAAAAGCCTCTTTAGATAATCCCATGTTAAAACTTCTGGGTTGAAACTTATCAACCGATTCATTTCCACCTCTAATGCCCCCCGTAGTCAAAAAAGACGTCATGGAAAAATTAATTGCCTTTTGCAAATTGGAAAAAGTATCATGAGCTGCATCAGGCCCTCCAAAACAATGAACAAAACTATCGGCCAAACTTCTCTCTACTTCAACCAAGTAATGTTTGGGTATGATACAATCTGAATCAAGAATGAGAAAATAATTCCCCTTGGCACGTTTCATTCCATAATTTCTTGAATCGCCGGGGCCTGTATTCTCTTTATAATAGTAAGAAATATTTAGCTTTTCAGCGTATTCATTCACAACCTCTTTAGAGGAAATTGTTGACCCATCCTCTACTACTACGACCTCAAAGGGAGCATTTGCATGCAGTTGACAGAGGCTCATTAACAACTCTTCAAGTTCTTGGGGCCGGTTATAAATGGGTATTATAAATGAAAATCGCAATTCCATAAAACAAATGTAGTTAAAGCACATAAAAAAAGCCACCCAAAATTAGGGTGGCTTTTGCATAGTTGGTTAGTTAAGTAGACGCATCTATTCTTAAATGAATCTAATCGTTTTAGTGGAACCAATTATAAAAATTAAAAGAGAGAAATAAAGCAACTCTCTCTATTCTATTTATTCTCATTCCTTATTCCTTCAATGGTTTGAAGAAATCCAGAGTTCCATTTTATAAGTTGATTGTAGCTTTAAGCGCAAGCTCTCTTACTTTTCATTTCCTCTTCCCCTGCTCGATTAATGCAAAATTTGAATGCCCAATTGGGCATTCAAATTGGCAACAAATGAAAAAATCAATGCTTAATTGATAATCTCATCAAGTTATTAATCAATAGTATTTATGCGAAAAAATACTTTCAAATCAACAAAATTTAACTGAATTAACCAAATAAATTACAGAATGCAATCAAAAGGAATTTAAAATTGACAAATAAAACAGGTATTAAACTAGGTGTATTATAAATATAAAACACTGCAAACAAATCTCTTATAACTGGCTTCTAGCAAATTATAAGGTTTTATACTTTTTATAAAAAAAAGCCACCTTTTTGAAGGTGGCTTTAATTATAATCTTAAATTTTTAAACTAAATCATCTACTTTTTAACAATTCTAATAGTTTCTGTCAAACCGTTGATGGATACTTTAACAAAATAGGTTCCTGATTTTAATTGATTCATATCTAAAACCGGATTGGTATTGTTAGGCAAATTAGTTATTACTATTTGACCCAAAGTATTATATACCTCAACCTTTTCAACAACTTGTTTTGCTTTAATATTTAAAGTTTCAGAAACCGGATTAGGGTAAAATTCAAATAAATTGTCCATGGTCACATCTTGCACTGAAAGCGATTCTGTTTCAATACTCAAATCATAAGTGGTGCTCTGAGGAGATGCCCAGGTAGAAACAATAATATAATACGTTGAACCTGCAAACAACTCAACCTCTACAATTCTATCATCACTATTTGAGCTTCCTTCGAATCCTATACAAGTAGGATCAGTATTTGGACACCCGTCTAAAACATGAAGTCCAGACCATGTTGATCCTAAATTGCTTAAAGTAATGGTGTAAACATCATCTGTATCTGGCGTGAAGGAATACACTACATCATCTCCACTCATGTAATAAGAACTACAGCTACTTGAACCATTTTCATAATCATCAAAGTAATTTGCAGTATCATCGCTGGTTAAATATGGTAATTCACCTATTTCTATAGCTGTTTCACAAATTTGACCTGGTATTGGACAGGAATAAGCAATCGTTCCAACCTCAAAATCACAGCTAGAATCTTCATGAACCCCAGATACAGTAACTTCTGAACCATTAACATATGGTCCAAAGGTATATGTGCCAGCAGCTGTAACATCCAAAGTAGTAGTACCGTCATTTAATTGAATCATATCACCTACTTCTGACACTTCTACATCTATATAAAATTGATCGTTATCACAATCTGAATCTACTGTAGCTTCAGCCACACCTTGCACACAATTGTACTCAATAATACTGAAACCATACTCAGTACTTTGAGGAGAAGCCCAAGTAGAAATCACAAAATAATAACTAGTTCCAGCAGTAACCTCCATCTCAAAAGAAAGGTCACCAGTACCCCAACCATTAGAAACCGAAGCAATACAGTTCGTTCCTATATCTTCACAAGAAGTATAAACAAATAACCCTGCATAATTGTCGGATAAATCATAGAGACTAATCAACAAGTTACTATCTGCAACAGCATCATACTGATAAAACACATCATCCCCATTTAAATAGCTACTGCTATTACAATTTCCTGGAGATCCAGAATAGTCATCAAAATAATTAGCTGTATCATCATTTGTATCATATGGCAACGCAGTAATAGGGATTGCTGTTTCACAAATTGCACCACAAGTATTTGTAAATGTCCCTACTTCAAAGTCACAAACGTCATCTGAATGTACTGCAGAAATGGTTGCTTCGGAAGCATCATCATATGGTCCAAAGCTAAACACACCTGTCTCAGTTACTGATAAGGTAGTTGTTCCATCTGTTAATTCAATTATATCCCCAACTTCTGTTACCTCTACATCAACAAAAAACTGACTGTTATCACAATCTTCTATTAAAGATCCTTCAGCAACTCCTGGTGTACAGGTAGATTCCATTATATTGATATCAACATCAACAGAATGCCCATAAGAACCACTATAACAAGGTCCTTCAGTTTGGTTACCATTCCAATCCATAATAATTCGCATTCTATGCTCTCCCAAAACAGCGTCTGCAGGAATAGTAAATGACAAATCTAAAAAGCTGTTTGACATAGGTGTATCATCTGGAGTAAATACCAATTCACCATCATCATCAAAATCTGAATCATCATTGTAATCGATCCAAACAAATGCACCGTAACTATAAGTACCTGTGCTGATTGTTAACTCTAAAACGGTATTGACACTTGTATAAACATCAACTGGGGCACCAGTTAAATCTTCATAAAATGCACCGTCTGCTTCATAGGTGATAGGAAAATCTGTGTCTCCCAATAAAACGTTGGTAATTCCCTGTCCGTCTACACTGGTTGGAACAGAAGTACAATAACATAAATTTTCGGAAGTCGTATAAGTTTCCTCGGCACAATCAACAGCTGCACCTGCTGTATTATAAGGTAATATGGTCCAATAATATGTTATTCCTGCATCTTGAAAATCACCAGGAACTGAATACATCGTTACATCACCTAAATCTTCATTATCATAGATATCAGTTCCTCCGGGCGTTGTTCCAAGGGTTAAATAATATCCATCTGCTATATCCAAGGCATCCCAAGTCAATGAGGTAGAACCAATGTTTCCACACTCTGGATCTGGTGTAGCAACTAAATTAGCAGTACAGGTAGGCATAGCTACCGTTGTAAATGAATATTCAGAACACTCAGTTGCATCACCATTGTCATTATATGGAACAATAGAGACATAATACATCGTTGCAGGATCTAAGGTTCCCAAAGAATAACTAGTCACATTGCCAACATCTCCAGAAAATACTTCTGAGCCACTTGAGGTTGTACCTACAGTCAAACTGTAACCAAGCGGTGCACCAGTAGCTACATCCCAGGAAATATCTCCTGTAGTTGGAGCATTGACTGCTCCATCAGCTGGAAAAGCAAGACCTGCATCACAATTAGGAGGCAATACAATTTCCTGACTGGCAAAAAAGTTATCCACATAAAAATAATAATCACCTGTTGCCCAGACATTATATATTCTCAGTTTAACATCTGATCCTTCTGGTAAAGAGGCCGCCGGAATAACACCACCCATATTGGCACATTCATTACTTACAATGTGATTATCATCATTAATGGTAAATACTGTTGTCCAATTGGCACCATCATCCAAAGAATACTGAAATTCAGCTGTTCCCCAACCAGCAGAGGTAGCTACTGTTTGATCTGAATAATTTACAATTTTGTAATCAAAGGAAAAGCCTAAATCTGTCTCATTGGAAGCCCCGAAATAATTAGGGCTCGTTAAATCTGCAGTAGTTGACCAAGAATAAAGATTTCTCCTTTGAGAATTTCCGGAACATGCTTGTGTAGAAGTATTGGTGTAAGAGGTTGACCAACCCGAAGGTGTACCAGAATCGAAATTCTCGTTTACAAAAACCTGAGCATTCATCTGCCAAGTCATTGTACAAAAAATAAAAGCAAAAAGCCAAAATGTAATTTTTTTCATACGCTTATTAATTAAAGTTTTATAGGAGTAATTAGAAACGAAAAGTAATACATTAAAACAATTAACAAAAATTTAATTATAATTTAATATTTCAATTTCAGTTTTAAATTATTAATAATTTATCCTAATGATTACATTGATTAGTAGGAAATGCATAAAATTGTGAATTTATCGGATAAATTTAACCTGATTGAACATTTGCTGTAATTTGAGGACGAGAATATATGTTATCAGATAGGGTCAAAAATAGAAATGCTTCTATTTTATTATAGCGCATAATGTAAGAATAAATCTTAATTTTTAACGTTAAATTTTAAAATTTTTAATTCAATAACTTAGAATAATAATAAAACCCAAAAAAGGTTGCCCATGGGCAACCTTTTTATATATTGATTAAACTCTATTAAAATCAGAGTTTTTACTTCTTCACTATTCTAATTGTTTCAGAACTATTTCCAATAGTTACCTTCACAAAATATGATCCAGCTGCAAGGGCACTCATATCAATGGTACCTTCCAAGTTATTTGGTGTTTCATTGGCAACCATTTGCCCTAACATGTTGTACACCTCAACCAATTCAATGGATTGTTGTGCCTTAATGGTTAAACTATTTTCAACCGGGTTAGGGAAATAAGAAAACAATTCTTGGGTATCAAAATCTTGAGTTGATAGGGTTTCATTATATGCAGAAATTGAAAAAGGTTCTGTTTCATTTCCTCCATACTCCCAAACTCTTACGTAAATCGTTTCACCAGGTGTCAGGTCATTCAATTCAAGAAGCGAATAGTTTCCAGTAGCGGCACCGTCATCATCACAATCAATCGATGTCAGTGAACCACAAGACCCAGAAAATGCTTCAATTACAGAATCAAATCCGGTCGTTCCATTTGAATCTGTAGCTGTTTCAATATTGACACTTCCATTCGCTGGTACAACAACTGCGTACCATACACCAGGACCATTCAACCCACAATCATTTGGCTCTGCATCTTCAGTTGCTCCAAGAACTGTCCCATCCACTGGATAGGCTTCAACTGAAGGTCCTACCGTAAGCATTTCTGCCCCTTCACAATCATCATTTGCAGGAGGGCAATAAAATTCCCAAGTACCTACTTCAAAATCACAGGCAGCATCTGAGTGTTCTGCGGTAATAGTCACTTCTGTACCATTAGGGTAAGGACCAAAAATATATAATTGCTGTGAGGTACTGACTGTTTCAGATTGACCTGCACCATCAGTAAGGGTTACTAAGTCACCAAAATCATCAACCGTTGCAATTCCAATTTCTACAAAAAATTCATCTGAATCACAGTTAGGAACCACCCCTGCTATGACATCTGCAGGGACACAAGACACACAAGATATATCATACGCCCAAGATGTTTCCGTGCCTTCACCACATGATCCTGTACCATCAGATTCAAATTCCATATAAATACTTCCTGAATTAGCCTGGAAACTTAGTCCCGTCAAATCATCACCATCTATATCACTATTAAATAAAACAATCCCCGAATTATCAGAACCATCATAAATTACCAAATCATCGAAAGTATCTCCCCACCAAGAATCATATTCTAATGTCCCTTGGGAAAATTCAATTAACAAAGGACTAACACCATCACTTGAAGTGTAACTAAAAACCACACTTTCATTATTTTCATAGCAATAAGTTTCACTTAAGGTAGTTCCACAGATAATTTCCTCTGGGCATTGAAAATAAAACTCATCCACCTCAAAATCGCAATAATCATCTGTATGAAGCGCTTCGATGTTTACGGTAGTGCCACTAGCATAAGGTCCGAAAGTATAAGTTCCTTCACCAGTTACTTCAATTGTAGTGGTTCCATCGGTTAAATCAGTAATATCCTCTTGATTCGTCACTTCAACATCAATAGAGAATTGTGTGTTATCGCAATCAGATACAATTGTTCCAGTGGCCTCACCTTCCAAACAAGGCAATGTTCCAACACATATATCAAAAACAGAAGTCTGGCCTCCAGTCGCTGTCCAAGTAAAAACTTGAACGTAATAGGTATTTCCAGGGGTAAGTCCATCCAATTCAGAAGAATCACCATCATTGCATTCCAAAGGTTCCCCTAAAGAACCACAACCAGAAGAACCGTCATAAATAGCATGGTACATATCAACTGTTGATCCCGAAATATTAATTAAAGATACCATATGAACTTCATCAGTCGCCACAAAGCTATACCAAACATCATCGTCTGGTGTGCCACCACAATTATCAACTCCAGAATCTGTTGCTCCTAATATTGTCCCGTTAGTAACAACTGCACAATCATAGTCGGGATTGACTGTTAAAGAAACAGCATCAGAACATTCATCATTTGCTGGTGGCGTTGGAAGTGTCGTAAACGAATATGGGCCTACCCAATCACTAGTTCCGTTACCCTCACAATCGGCTTGCACATAGTACTCATATTCCGTATATACACTTAAACCTGTTTTGGTAAACCCGATAGCCACACCGGAATCGGTTGGGTTTTCTGTTGGAGTTACTCCAGCTTCTACCACTTCTACATTGTAAATTGAAGCAGTTCCTTCCTCAGTCCAAGATAATATTGCTGATGAAGTGGTTATTTCTGAAGCTGTTAAACCAGAAGGCATCAAACAACTTGGTGCTTCTGGTACAATAATTTGAAATGAAGCTTCCAATTCTTCTGGTGTTCCCTCACAACTAGTTGATGAATCTGTATCCTCACCATCATCTGGAGATTCCCCTCCATTATTTCCTATAACATCACCATAAGCGGTAACGGTGATAAGAGTTCCATCCCAGCCATCATCATACTGATCATAGCAATTAACAAAATAGGTTCCTGGATCGATCTCAATATCAACATTAATTAGGCCAGCTCCATCACATTGAGTACCATTTCCTTGACCCCAAATTTGAGTACCACCTCCATTTATTTCAGTGGTTATACTTACCCACTTTTCACCCGTCCAGCTCCCACCAGATGTTGTAATATTAATGGTGCTTTGGGCGTGTATTGACCCCATAAAGGCCAATAAAACAATAAAACATAAAAACGTAATTTTTCGCATAATAAGTTTTTAATAGATTAATAAATAGTTAAGCTTTCAAATTAAGCATAACACTTTGAACAATAGTGAACAATCCTATCAAATCGATAAAACCCATAATTTAAACGACGAATTACCCTACAAAAAAAGGCGCCCATTGGACACCTTTAATTTATTGAAACTAAATATTTTACTTTATTCTTCTGGAGCAAAAGCCTCCATAACTTCCTGGCTCACTCCCATGTTACTAAAGCCTCCATCATGGAATAAGTTTTGTAAAGTCACCATCTTAGTTAAATCACTAAATAAAGAAACCGTATAATTAGCACAATCCAATGCACTTGCGTTTCCTAAAGGCGACATCTTATCAGCATAATTGATAAACCCATCAAAGCCCTTGACACCTTGTCCGGCTGTGGTTGGTGTAGGTGATTGTGAAATGGTATTGACTCTTACTTTTTTCTCTTTACCAAAGAAATACCCAAAACTTCTAGCGATACTTTCTAAATACGCCTTGTTATCTGCCATGTCATTATAATCTGGAAACACTCTCTGTGCCGCCATATAGGTGAGGGCTACAATACTTCCCCACTCATTCATGGCATCAGCCTTGTATAAAGATTGCATGACTTTGTGAAAGGACATCGCAGAAACGTCTGTTCCTTTTTGAGTCCATTCATAATTTTGATCTGTATAGTGTCTCCCCTTTCTCACGTTAATGGACATCCCAATTGAATGAAGTACAAAGTCTATTTTTCCGCCTAAAATTTCCATGGATTTTTCAACCAAATTGTCAAGGTCTTCCACAGATGTGGCATCGGCTGGAATAATTTCAGAGCCTGTTTTTTCTGCCAAGTCTTTTATTTGCCCCATTCTCATGGCAATTGGCGCATTGGTAAGCACGAAAGTCCCTCCTTCTTCATGAACTCTTTCTGCCGTTTTCCATGCAATAGAGTTTTCATCTAAAGCTCCAAAAATGATTCCTTTTTTACCTTTTAATAAATTGTACGACATATTCTTATTATTACGATGGTTTTAAAATTCAAAGATAGTATTAATTCAATAATTGTTTGGCATGAGCAATGGCTGAATTTGAAATTTCAACCCCTCCCAGCATTTGGGCAATCTCAATAATTCGTTCGTCATGGTTTAATTTAACCAGGTTGGTTTCTGTAACATCCTCCTTATCTTCCTTGTACACTTTAAAATGACTATGCCCTTTTGCTGCGATTTGAGGTAAGTGGGTAATTGCAAAAACCTGCATGTTTTTACTCATATCCAACATAATTTGTCCCATTTTATGCGAAATCTCGCCTGATACACCCGTATCTATCTCATCAAACATGATGGTAGGTAATTGAACGTAATTAGATAAAATGGCCTTCACAGCCAACATAATTCGTGATAACTCTCCTCCTGACGCCGCTTTTTTAAGCTCATTAAAGTTCCCTCCTTTGTTAGCCACAAACAAAAAGGCTATTTGGTCTTTTCCGTTTTGGAGAAATTGGTTGACAAGCTGTAATTCTATTTTAAATTGCGCATTGGGCATTCCCAACTGAGACAAAATATCTTTCAATTGCTGTATCAAGGAAGGTATTACTTTTTGTCTGTTTTCATGAATTTCTTTAGCTGCTTGATTAAGAGCCTTTTCTTTGAGAAGGATCTTGTTTTCCAATTCAGAAATTTCTTCGTCTAAATTTTCGGTCTTAGAAACCTTCTCTCCCAACTCTTGTTTGATTGTAAGCAGTTCTGGTATCGAATCTACTAGGTGTTTTGTAAACAAATTATTAATGACCTGTAGCCTGCCATTGACAAATTCTAATCTGTTAGGATCTGTTTCCACCCCATCCTTCAAATTTTCTACTTCCGAGAAAACGTCATCCAATTCAATTAATGCGCTATTGATACGTCCGTACAAGTCTTGGTATTTAGAACCAAATCCTGACAAACCTTGAAATTGGTTTTTAAGTTCGGTTAAAGATTTTAAAACCCCGATTTCTTCTTCACTCAATAAGCTTACCGAATGCGCTAGTTTTTCCTGAATTTCCTCAACATTGTTCAGCATTTCATATTCTTCCTCCAAAGCTTCCAAATCTTCACTGTCTAGTTTGGCTTCCTCCAACTCATTCAATAAAAAAGCATGGTAATCATACTCTTTTATAGCCTCTGCTTTTTGCTTAAGCAACCTGTCTAAATTACTTTGAAGCGATCGAAACTCTCTAAGCAAGTCTTTATAAGTACTTACTCTAGATCCATTAGCTGCTAAAGCATCAATAATCTGAAATTGAAAATCATCCTCGGTTATTTGAACCGTTTCATGTTGCGAATGAATATCAATTAATCGTTTGCTTAACGCCTGTAAACTGGATAAATTTACAGGTGAGTCGTTGACAAATGCTCTAGATTTACCAGAAGGCAAAATTTCCCTTCTGATAATAGTTTGAGGCTCATAGTCTAGGTCTTCTTCCTTGAATAAATCTGCCAAATCATAATGTTTCACATCAAAAACAGCCTCAATAATGCATTTCTTTTCAGAATCCTTAAGTGAAGATAAATCTGCACGCTTTCCTAAAATAAGGGACAAACCTCCTAATAGGATGGATTTACCGGCTCCGGTTTCACCGGTTATGATGGTAAGTCCTTGATTGAATTGAACCTGTAAGTGGTCAATTAACGCATAATTTTTTATGGCTAGGGATGTTAGCATATTCTCGAAATATAGAGAAGTTAGGAAATTCTAAATTACGACTAAAATTTAATAGAACGCCATTTACCGGCATGGATAGGCGCAATTTTGTTAAGCACACTAGTTAACTTAGTGATTTCAACGCTGGGTCCATCAGAAAAAACCTGTTCTATCTCATCGGCTTTAGCATCAAAAAAGGTTCGCATTAAGTAAGAATTAGGTCTTCTATTATTCATAGGCTCTAATTCTATAATGGCATCTGCCACATTTTTCTTGGCAGCTTTTACATCTTCATACATCTGGTCCATGCCCTCACGATGATAATCATATAATACTTGGCGATACTCTTTATAAGTTTGGGATTGAATGGTCTCGATTAAAGCAAATCGTGTTTGCAACCCATCTTCCAATTTCCATCCAGAAAACCCTTCTTGCTGTGAGTAATTCACAATGGTTCTAGCTTGTTGAAAATAAGCCTCGCCGCCTTGTAAGACAAATGTATCGGCATCTACACCTAAAATCATATAAACATGAAATGCTATAACAGATATCAAATTGGACTGAAATTGATTGGGGTTAAACACCATGTTTTGGAATTCCTGATATCTAAACGAAAAGTTCTTATCATTAACGTTATAAACAGGTGTGCTGTAAGTAGAACCAAAAACTGGTCTTGTAGATTGAACCTGAATACTACCATTGTACAAGTCGCCACTTTTATTGGTAATGGTGATAACCATACTACAATTGATGCGCTCTTGTGGTTTAAACACCTTGTTAGTCCAAGTGGTATTATTCACAAATTCCGTTAGTTGCTTTTCAAGCGTCGTAAAAACTTGGAAATTTTCATTTCCAGTTTGTTGCGCATTAATAACTAAATTACAGTTCAATTCTTGGGAAAACGACTGAATTCCAACAAACAATAAAAAATATAAAAGAATTTTATTCATTTAAATGCATCACAATTTCATTAAAAATATCATTTGCTACCTCAGCTTTAGACTTCAATTCAAAAGCCTTAAAGTTTTCCTGAGCGTCAATTAAGGTGATTTTATTAGTTGGTGTTTTAAATCCTGCACCTTGATCGTTTAACGAATTTAAGACAATTAAATTTAAATTTTTTCTTTTCAGTTTCTCCTTTGCATTTTCTATTTCATTATTGGTCTCTAATGCAAATCCAACTAAGAATTGTTGTTTCTTTATTTTCCCTAAAGAAGCCAAGATATCCTTGTTCTTCACCAACTCTATATGTAACGTTTCTTGCTCCTTTTTTATTTTTTTATCTGCCACCACTTTTGGTCGGTAGTCTGAAACAGCAGCAGAACAAATAGCAATATCACATGTTTCATAAAATTCATGCACCTTGTGATACATCTCCTCCGCACTTACTATCCGATGTACAGCAATCCTATTATTATTGGTAGAAAGATAAGTGGGACCCGTAACCAGAATAACTTCTGCTCCCAGAGAAGCAGCGCATTCAGCCAATTCAAATCCCATTTTTCCACTGGAGTGGTTCCCTATGAATCTTACTGGATCTATAGCCTCATAGGTAGGTCCTGCTGTTATAAGAACCTTTTTATTTTTTAGAGGTAGTTTACTTATTATATCTTGTTCAATGAACGAAATAATGTCCTCCGGATCCGCCATTCTTCCTTCTCCTACCAAGCCACTTGCCAGCTCTCCAGTATCTGCAGGAATCATAATATTCCCAAAAGCTTTTAACGTTCTAAAGGATTTGTCTGTAGAGGGATGTTTGTACATATCCAAATCCATTGCAGGAGCGAAATATACGGGGCACTTTGCAGAAAGATATACAGCCAATAACAAATTGTCGCAAACCCCATTAGCCATTTTTGATAAGGTATTGGCGGTGGCAGGAGCGACAACCATAAAATCGGCCCAAAGACCATAATCAACATGGTTGTTCCAAATCGCATTTTCATCTTCCTCATTATAGAAAGAAGAATGAACTGGATTTTTAGATAAAGTTGAAAGTGTTAAAGGGGTAACAAAATCTTTGGCATTGGGTGTAATAATCACTTTTACCTCGGCTCCTACCTTGATAAAAAGCCTTACCAAAGACGCAGTTTTATAAGCGGCAATACCGGCACTTACGCCAAGAAGTATTTTTTTGCCGCTTAATACTGACATAGGTAATATTATACTTTAGAGTCGTCCTCTGTGTTTCTAAAATAGATCTTATCATCTAACCATTCTTGAATGGCTAATGCATAAGGTTTAGGCAATTTCTCATAGAACTTTGATACTTCAATTTGCTCTTTGTTTTCGAAGATTTCTTCTAAACTGTCATTGTAAGTAGCAAATTCTTCCAGCTTTTCTATCAATTCCTTTTTAATTTCAGAATTAATCTGCTCTGCTCTTCTTGAAATAATAGAAATCGATTCATAGATGTTATCTGTTTGTTCATCTATTTGATTTCTATCATAAGTTACCGTAGAAACTGGCGCTTTGATTTTCTTTAAATCCATCTTCATTAATTTAACTTTTTGTAGTATACTTTTGTAGCTCGGTTTGTAATTCCTCTTTCATTTGGTCTGCAGATTCCAAAAGCTCAGATTCGCCATATGACTTTTTAAAAGAGTTGTAAAAATTAATCGCTTCCTCGATACGCTCTTGCTTTTTATACTCAATACTATTGATTGCTAAATGATAAGCAGAATCAAATCTGTAGTACAAAGCTTCTTCTCTAAAGCTTGATCCAGGGAAATCTAAAATAAAATTTTCAAATGCCTTAATAGGAGCATCATAATCTCTTGTATATCCAGCTATTTGATTGTATTGCTTTGCTATTTCAAAGGCTTTTTTCTCTAATTTATAATCCAACTCCTGCACCAATTTGTTGGCTTCTGGCAAATATTCAGAATCAGGATGGGTATTGATAAATAATTGCAGCTTGTCTAAGGCTTCTTTAGTTTCAGTTTGATCTTTAGAATAAACTGGAGAAAGCATGTACAAACTTTTAGCACTTAGAAATTGAACTTCTTCCGTTTTCTCACTTCTAGGATAAGACGAAGAAAACCTATCTAAATGATAACTAGCCAAGTAATAATCCTCCATATTGTAATAAGCCATGGAGTTTAAGTAAGTTAGCTTTTCTGCTTGAGGCTTACCACGGTAACTTGGCACGATTTGTTCAAATAATTTATTGGCCTTAGAATACTTACCACGATTATACAATTCTTCACCCAACTGATATTTGAATGCAACATCTTCTGATTTTAGAGCTTTTTGGTATGGGCTACAAGAGCTTAGAATTGTGAACGTTATAAGTATGTAAAAAAGTTTCTTCATCATTTTAAAACAGGAGGCAAAATTAGGTTTTTAATATGGATTTAAAAAATATTTTTCCAAGGCTAAAATAACCGATGATTACCTCCCCTCTTAAGGTTTAAGTATATTTTAACTTTTTAGAAGTTTTTGATGTATTCGTTAATTTTTGATTTAAGACTATCAGTAGCTTCCACCAATGGCAATCTAACAGTTGGCAAACACAAACCTAAACCAGACAAAACGGCCTTGATTCCAGCAGGGTTATTTTCAGAAAAAATATAACCTGTAACATCCATTAATTTAAAATGAATTTGGTAAGCGTCTTTGGCAGCTCCTTCCAAACCTAAACGAATCATTTTTGAAAACTCCTTTGGAAATGCTTGTCCAATTACCGAAATAACTCCAGATCCTCCAGCCAATACTACTCCTAGAGCCAAATCATCATCTCCAGATATGATCATAAAATCCTCTGGTTTGTTTTTAATTAATTGAAGATATTGTCCAACATTATTCCCAGCCTCTTTAACGGCCACAATGTTTTTAAAATCTTTTGCCAACCTTAAGGTTGTTTCAGGAAGCATGTTTGAAGCTGTTCTTCCCGGTACATTATACAAAATAATATCTATTGGACAAGCTTCAGATATGGCTTTGAAGTGTTGGTAAATTCCTTCTTGAGTTGGTTTACTATAATAAGGTGAAACAGATAAAATAGCATCAATTCCAGATAAATCTGTTTGCTTTATTTCTTCAATCACCTTTAATGTGTTGTTCCCTCCTATACCTAATACAAGAGGTACTCTACCTTCATTTACTTTTACTATGGTTCCAATTATTTTTTCCTTTTCATCAGATGTAATAGTCACACTCTCACCAGTGGTTCCGCTAATTACCAAATAATCTGTACCGTTCTCTATATTATAGTCAACTATTTTTTCTAGCGCCGTATAATCTACAGTTAGGTCTTCGTTGAAAGGCGTTACTAATGCAACTCCAGTTCCTTCAAATTTATTATTCATTACTTAATTTATTTAAAACCTTTAGGTATTTATATAATTCACTTTTAAATATTTCCACATCCTTAGTGTTAGTTTTGATGATCAAATCATTGAGTCTAGGGTCAGACTCAAAAACTCCCACTTTTAATTTGGCTTTGGAAAAAGCCGTCATATACTTTAATTCTAAAACATCTTGTGTATAATAGCTTATCAAAAGGTCAAATTCCTTTTTGAGAAACAGATCCATTTCTGGATTGACAATCTGCCCTTTCCAATCAAAATCCTTGGGGTTGAAACAATCATTCCAAGAAAATGTCTTTTCACTTGATTCTTGGGTAAAAGCTACCACCTTTATATTGTTTGGCCTAACATTAATGGTTTCACCAATAGATTTCAACAATTCAAACCCTATCGTTTCATCAGCATTGAGAATGATTCCTAAGCTTTCCACCTTCTTATTATCAAACCCGTCTCGGGGCTGATTTAAAAAAGTATTTAACTGTTTTTTAATAGATTTTTCTTTAAATCCCTTTAAAATCATTCTAACTTTACGATTTTTGCTGCAAAGGTAATAAAAGTCCTTTCAATTGATTATTAAATTATACAAGTTTAGTTATGAAACTAAAGCTTTTCTCTCTCCTTTTGGCTATCACCGTTTTAGCTTCTTGCAAACAGGAAAAACAACAATTGGTCAAAATTGAAGGTGTATTAATTCCCATTTCAGATTCCCTTGAAGCTAATCCTGAAATTGAAGATTATATCAAACCTTACAGGGAACATTTAAATAAGGAATTGGATAGTGTTCTAAGTTACTCTAAGGAAACCTACACTAAAAAAGATGGTGATTTAAATACAGCCATAGGCAATCTATTTGCCGATGCCATATTAGAACAAACAAACCCCATCTTTAATAAAAGAACTGGAAAAAATATTGATTTGGTCATGTTCAATCATGGGGGGATAAGGTCCCATATTTCCAAGGGAAATATTACTACAAGAACCGCATACGAAATCATGCCTTTTGAAAACAAGGTTGTAGTCATATCCCTTAAGGGAAGTCAGGTGAACAAACTGGTTGAGTACTTGGTCTCGAGACATCGAGCGCATCCTATTTCTGGGCTAAAATTGGTATTAGACAAAGAAGGTGGTTTAAAGAAGGCATCCATTCATGGGGAGCCTATTGAAGATGCCAAAACCTATTATGTGGCAACAAATGACTACCTCTACAATGGAGGTGATGGCATGGATTTCTTTAAGCCAAATGATACGGTATATTCTATGGACTATAAAATAAGAAATGTTTTACTAGATTATTTCATTAAAACGGACACCATTGCTCCAGTTGTTGATGATCGATTTATTCAATTGGAAAAATAAGGATAGGATATGAAAAGAAGAGATTTTTTAAATAGAGCTACGGCTGCAACAGCTTTTATTTCCCTTGGAAGTTTGGGTTTACAATCTTTTAGTCTAGGTCAAAAAACGACTAAAATCACCATATTACACACCAATGATGTTCATAGCCATATTGATCCCTTTGGGCCAGAAGACGGACAAAATCCTAATAAAGGAGGCGTAGCCCGAAGAGCCAGTCTGATAGATACCATTAGAAAGGAAAATCCCAATACTTTACTTCTGGATGCCGGTGATATCTTTCAGGGAACTCCCTATTTTAACTATTATGGTGGCGAATTGGAATTTAAGCTTATGAGCAAAATGAAATATGATGCAGCCACTATAGGGAATCATGATTTTGACAACGGTATTGATGGACTATATGCTCAACTCCCTCATGCGAGCTTTCAATTCTTATCTGCCAATTACAATTTCAAAAACACGATTATGGATACCCATGTCAAACCTTATCAAGTTTTTGTAAAAGAAGGTATTAAAATAGGTGTCTTTGGGTTAGGAATCAAGCTGGAAGGATTGGTAGACAAGGCCATGTACAAAGAAACCGAATATTTAGACCCTATAGAAACTGCTCAAGAAATGAGCCGTGTTTTAAAGGAAAATGAAAAATGCGACCTTGTTATTTGCTTATCTCACTTAGGATATCATTACAACCATGATTTCATTCCTAGTGATCTTACGGTTGCCAAAAAAACCAAAAATATAGATTTAATTATTGGCGGACACACTCATACCTTCCTGCCTAAACCAACGGTTGTTAAAAACATAGAAGACCAAAACATGTTGGTAAACCAAGTGGGTTGTTACGGTATTAATTTGGGTAAAATAGATTTCTATTTTGATTCAGACAAAAATAAAATTGCCGAAGGTAAATCAATAGTGGTCTAAATAGGACTTTTCCAGAAAAGGGTCTCGGGTTTGTGATGATGTAGTTTGCAACCTAGCCTCCACAATATCTTTCTTCAATTTCCGATTGAAACCAATCATATAGTTAAACAGAAAGAACAGGCCAAATACATGTAAAACCCTATCAAGCATAACAAAACTCCAACTATATATATAATAGTTACTCACATAATACAATATATCTGCAAATCCAAAGCAAATGGCCGCCATTAAAAATATGATGGATGGTTTTGAATCTGAGTTCAAGTAAACCACGAAAGAGGTAAATGCCAACAATAAAAGAGCTAAACTTTTAGCCACAAAAAAACCAAGTTCTACTTGATCTGGAATTTGAATCCTTAAAATTCCAAATAGCTCATAGAGAAAATAGCTGTTGATTGAAACCACTAATACAAAATAAAGACCTATCACTTTGTCTATGGTTATTTTTTTAATCTTAGTTGAGATTAAGATTAACAAACTCAGATAACTAATGAAGTAAAATAAGTTAGATAATTTATGAAGGTTCCCATCGGAAATAAAAATGGATGAAAAGTCTCCTAAAAAAGAGGTAAGTAAAAATGCGACAAAGGCAGTACCTATATGTTTGTTCTTGATAAGATAATACATCAAAAACACCGGAACAAATAAGGGTTTAGTAATTTTTAAAAGAATTTCATTTTCGCTTATTGTAGCTACAACATTCGCAACGATAAGCACAAATAGAACACATACAAAGATTCTATTATAACTAATCTTTAGCCATTCATTCATAGTAGGTTAGT
The DNA here is from genome assembly GCF_021245805.1 of Mangrovimonas futianensis. Lineage (NCBI taxonomy): Bacteria > Pseudomonadati > Bacteroidota > Flavobacteriia > Flavobacteriales > Flavobacteriaceae > Mangrovimonas > Mangrovimonas futianensis. Next base: position 33,002 of record NZ_JAJJNF010000008.1, on the reverse strand, counting down.
ATAAGTGGGCGCTACAAATATATGTTATTTCATCCTATTAAAAATACACTTTACCGAATAAAATGTTAATTTTTTAATTATAAAGTAAGAAAAAGACTATTTACTTGATTTAATAGCAATAAAAAGAACGTTTATTGCTGTCTTTAATTAAGATTTGACTGCAAAAATACTTCGATCCTCATCAGGAGTTAAGGAATATTTGTAGTAAAAAAGAAATGCCATAGTGAACAAAATAGTCGAAGCAATATTTAATACATTTTTTTCAGAAATGTAATAATATGCGATTATAATTACCTCAGAGAATACAATGGATAGGGAACCAAAAAATAACAAAAGTGCCTTTTTGTTATCCTTGTATAAATAGCCAATTAGTGAAAATGTCAGTAGTAATAATACCACTAAATTGAGGCCGAACTCCAATACCAATTTATACAAATTAGATTTTGGAGCATCAACTAAACTGCTCATAGGGAAAGCAATATTTATAAGTGTATAAATAATATAGACGTTTAAAAGAGATAAAACTATAAGATGAGCCTTGTAGGTTCGAAAGACTTCTTTAAGGTTAATACCTCTATAAATATCATACAATAGCAAACTATAAGCGGCAAAATATAGAAGATTCCCAACATAATAATACACATCATAAATCACATCAGAAGCTATCAAAAACTCAAAGGCCCCTGTCAATTCTGAAATAGTGTAAAGGACTAAAAACCTGGTGAAATATTTCGATTTTTTTACTGGGTGAGATAAATAAGCAAAAGTTATAACAGGTACTATAAAAGACTTAATAGAAAGCGCCCAAAACTCCTGCTGATTTATTTCTAAAAAAATAAATAGCAGTAACAAAATGAATATCAAACCTCCTAAAATATTTGATCTGTTCATAAAGCTCTTTGGTTAGCAAAAACAAATATATACAAAAAATGTAATTAATCGATAAAAAAAGATATTTTGTCGATTATTAATGTTTTTTATCGAACTTTTTGTAAGAATTCATTTTCATTCAATATAGTAACACCTAATTTTTCTGCTTTCTCTCTTTTACTTGGTCCCATTTTATCACCGGCAACCACATAATTTGTTTTGGACGAAATAGAGGAGGACACTTTCCCCCCATTGTCTTCTATCAGCTTTTTTAATTCTGTCCTACTTACTTGTTCAAAGACACCGGAAACTACAAAAATTTGACCTTCCAATAAATTGGTTTGATTCGCTAAAGACTCAGAGGACATTTCCAATTGAACTCCAAAACCTTTTAATCTTTCAATGATATGGTTATTTTCTTCGGAATCAAAAAACTCTATAACACTTTCGGCAATTTTTACTCCAATCTCATCAACATTTACCAAATCATCCTGAGAGGCGTTTGATAAATTATCTACACTTTTGTAATGCTTTGCCAATTTCTTTGCGACCGTTTCACCAACATATCTTATACCTAAAGCATATAGGACTCTTTCAAAGGGTATTTGTTTAGAAGCTTCAATACCTTTAACTAGATTTTCGGCACTTTTTTGTGCCATCCGTTCTAATGGAATGACTTGCTCTACAGTAAGTTCATATAAATCTGAATAATTCTCTATTAAACCAGCATTTACAAGTAAGGCAACGGTTTCTCCTCCCAATCCTTCAATATCCATGGCCTTTCTTGAAATGAAATGCTGAATTCGTCCAATGATTTGAGGTTTACAACCATTATAGTTTGGACAATAGTGTTGCGCTTCTCCTTCCTTTCTCACCAATTCTGTACCACACTCTGGACAATGAGTAATGTATAGTGTTAATTCAGAATTTTCTGGACGCTTATCAAAATCTACAGCAATAATCTTCGGTATGATTTCACCTCCTTTTTCAACAAATACCTCATCTCCTACTCGTACGTCCAATTTTGCAATTTGATCAGCATTGTGCAACGAGGCTCTTTTTACAGTCGTTCCAGCCAACTCAACAGGTTCCAAATTGGCCACCGGAGTTATAGCTCCTGTTCTTCCAACCTGATAAGAAATACTATTTAATCTTGTAGAAACTTGTTCTGCTTTAAATTTGTATGCCATGGCCCACCTTGGCGCTTTGGCAGTATATCCCAGTTCCTCTTGTTGATAGAAATTGTTAACCTTAATTACAACACCATCAATTTCATAAGGTAGCTCAAATCGGTGCTCAGCCCAATAATTAATATAGTCCAGCACCTCGTCAGTTGACTTTGCCAATTTAGCTTCTTTGGGAACCTTAAAACCCCATTGTCTCGCTTTTTCAAGGCTGTCAAATTGATTATCTACCCCAAGTTGATCTCCTTTTAAACTATATAACAAACATTCCAAGGGTCGTTTGGCAACCTCAGCGCTATCCTGCAATTTTAAACTGCCTGATGCGGTATTTCTGGGATTTCTGTAAGGTTCCTCTCCTAATTCAACTCGCTCCTCATTCATTTTCCGAAACCCTTCTATAGGCAAAATAATTTCACCACGAATTTCAAACTTATCTGGATAATCTCCTCGCAACTGTAAAGGAACAGATTTGATGGTTTTTACATTGGCCGTTACATCATCACCTTGGAATCCATCTCCTCGTGTTACAGCTCTTACCAATCTACCATTTTCATACGTCATATTCATAGAAGCGCCATCATATTTAAGCTCGCATGTATATTCAATTTGACCATCAACCAGCTTCATGATTCGCTTTTCCCAGTCCTCTAAATCTTCTTTGGAATAGGAATTATCCAAAGAATACATGCGGCTTTCATGAGCAACCGTTTGAAAATTTTTGGTCACCTCACCACCAACCCTTTGTGAAGGTGAATTGGCATCATAAAACTCAGGATATTGCGCTTCCAAATCTTGTAACTCCTTCAATTTCATATCGAAATCAAAATCACTGATTGTGGGTTGATCTAGCACATAATAGTTATAATTATGCTGACGTAACTCCTCTCTTAATTGGTCGATTTTCTTTTTTATTTCCATTCTTATTTTAATCCCTTTATCATTCTTTGATTCCCAAACATATCTTGTTTCAATTCTATTTCACGAAATTGAAATTGAGTCATTAAACTCTCCATTTCCTCTCCAAGGTATTGATTAATTTCAAAATAAAGAGAGCCACCTTCTTTTAAGTTTTCAACAGCAAATTGGGCAATCTTTCTATAAAACACCAACGGGTCATCATCCTCAACAAATAAGGCCAGATGAGGTTCAAACTCCAACACATTGTTCTTTATTTCGTGCTTTTCCAAATTCCTAACATATGGTGGATTGGAAACAATGACATCAAACTCTCTTATCAATCTACCATCTTGTAACAAGGATTCATAATTGAGAATGTCGCCTCTTAAAAAATGGACTTTGGCAGAATTATTCTGTGCATTTTTTTTAGCAACCTCTAAAGCTTCTTGTGAAATATCCAGAGCAAAGACTTCGGCATTTGTAAAATTTTTAGCCAAAGAAACCGGAATGCAGCCTGACCCTGTTCCTATATCCAATATTTTTAATGGATCCTTCCTGTTTTTTAAATCCTCTTGAATCCAATTAACCAATTCCTCTGTTTCAGGTCGCGGAATTAAAGTAAATTTATTAACATGAAAAGTCAATCCGTAAAATTCAGTCTCACCCAATATATATTGTATGGGCTCTTCCAATTTCAACCTTTCTAAAACATCCTCAAATTTCTGATTCTCCTCAATTGAAACTTCAAGCTCTGGATTTAAGGCTAGATCAATTCTTCTTTTATTTAAATAGTGGTCAAGCACCAAAAAAAAGAAGCTTTCTACTTCCTCTGAACCAAATATAGCATCCAATTCTTGATGGAATTTTTGTTGGATTTCCTTTAAAATCATAACTCCTTAATCATCCAAATGCCACATGAATAATGCCCTGTTCCACCTAATGGTCCCTCCAAATGTTTAAATCCATACAATTCATAAATATGAATAGCCGCCTTGAGCTGAGAAGCCGATTCCAAATAACATTTCTCAAAACCAAAAGCCTTAGCCTGATCCAAACATTTCTGAAATAATTTCTTTCCCAATCCCTTTCCTCTTGCTTCTGGTAAAAAGTACATTTTTTGAAGTTCGCAAATAGACAAATCAAAATTCTTCAATTGTTTGATTCCTGCACCACCCAGAACCTTATCTCCATCCACCAACACAAAATACACCTCTCTCTCACCTTGGTAAGACTCATACATTTGAGTGGTTTCTACATCTTCATAAGCTGTTCCAGTTAATGGTATGTCAAACTCTGGAAATGCTGCTCTTATAACTTGTTCCATTTGAGCATTATCCTGAGGTTCTATTTCCCTAATAAGAATGTTGTTGTCACTCACTTTAAAATAGTATTTTTACCTTCACAAATTGGGGATGAAGATACACGAAAAATACATAAATAGGTGCATTGAAATAGCCAAAAATGGTTTAGGCACCACACGGCCAAACCCTATGGTGGGATGCGTCATTGTAAGGAACGACCAAGTAATAGGTAAAGGATTTACAAGTCCTTTTGGAGGTCCCCATGCCGAAGTGAATGCTATCAATTCAGTAAAAGATGAATCCTTACTTAAAGAATCTACATTATATGTCACTTTAGAGCCCTGTAGTCATTTTGGAAAAACGCCACCGTGTAGTGATTTGATTATTGATAAAGGAATTCCCCAAGTGGTCATTGGCACCATTGACACACATAGTAAAGTTGCTGGAAAGGGCATTGAAAAATTGATGCGTGCTGGCTGTGATGTGGTTGTTGGTGTTTTGGAAAAAGAATGTCAAGAACACCACAAACGCTTTTTTACTTTTCATAACAAGCAAAGACCTTATATTATATTAAAATGGGCGCAAAGTGCCGATGGATTCCTATCTCCAAGCGAAAAGGATGAAAAAAAACCTGTTTGGATTACCAACTCATACTCCAGACAATTAGTGCACAAATGGCGAACTGAGGAACATGCCATTCTAGTAGGTTACAATACTGTTATTGAAGATAACCCGAGTTTAACAGCCAGAGATTGGAAGGGATTAAATCCCATAAGGGTTGTTTTGGACAAGTTTAACAGCCTTGAAAAGTCATTTGATATCTTTAATAATGAAGCCAACACAATTATAGTGTCTGACAAAGACATTGACTTTAATAAAAAACCTATTGAGCAATTAGCTCAACTATTATTCCAAAAAGAAATTCAATCTATCATCATAGAAGGAGGCAGTAAGACCTTACAAATGTTTTTAGATGAAGGTCTTTGGGATGAAGCTAGAATATTCATCGGTCAAAATTCTTTTGTAAATGGTACATTGGCACCTCAATTTACTGGAAGTTTAATTTCGGAACACAAGATTTTGGGAGATACTTTAAAGATTTTCAACAATGATTAAAACATTGATTTTTGATTTCGGAGACGTTTTCATTAACCTTAATAAAAAAGCAACGAATGATGGGCTAGCTAAATTGGGAGTGACCAATTTAACTCAAGAAATGACAGATCTCAATATTCGCTATGAAATAGGTCAAGCCACTACAGCTCAATTACTGTCATCCTATCAATCGTGGTTCCCAAATATTAGCCAAGATACCTTACAAGAAATATGGAACTCCATCCTCCTTGACTTCCCAAAATATAGATTGGACTTCCTTAAAGAACTCAAAACTAAAGGAGATTACCAATTAATATTATTAAGTAACACTAATGATATGCACATTAATTGGATAGAAAACAATGTTAGCTTCTACCCAGAATTTAAAGAGCAGTTTGATCAATTTTACCTGTCCCATGAAATCCAATTAAGAAAACCTAATGAAGATATATATGAGTTCGTTTTGGAGCAAAATAATTTAACGCCAGAAACATGCTTTTTTGTTGATGACACCGAGGAAAACACCCAAAGTGCATCAAAAGTTGGAATTCATTCTTGGAACATCCTTCCTGGAAAAGAAGATGTTATTGACTTATTCCACATTAATCAACATTTGTTTTAATGTATCTACTGTTAAGCATTCTTTGTTCGACCCTAATATTTATTGTTTTTAAAACAATAGATCGGTTACAAATAAGCACCCTTCATACCATCGTCATTAACTATGTGACCGCTTGTGGACTAGGTATGATTTTGAACACTCAGCCCATAACTATTAAAAATACTATTCAGTCTGATTGGTTTTTAGGCGCTCTATTCTTAGGCTTCCTATTTATTTCTATATTTTTTGTCATGGCGAGAACTGCCCAAACCCACGGTGTTTCTGTGGCATCAGTAGCCTCAAAAATGAGCGTTATCATTCCCGTTATTTTTGGTATTATCGTTTATAACGAAGGTACGGGCAAACAAAAAATTTCAGGAATCATCCTCGCTCTTTTTGCAGTTTATTGGACATCGGTGAAAAAGAACACCAACTTAAAATCTAAAAGGAGCTTAAACCTTCCTTTCATATTGTTTCTAGGATCGGGTATCATAGATACTTCCATTAAATATTTAGAAACCTATTATGTTCCAGAAAACGGAATCCCAATGTTTTCGGCTACCATTTTCTTTATTGCTGGAAGCCTTGGCTTTATTTACTTGTTGATAAAAAATCAATGGCGCTTTACATTGAGAAACTTATTTAGCGGACTTATTCTAGGTGTTATTAATTATGGCTCTATTTATTTTCTCTTAAAGGCACTAAATCATGAGACCTTTGAAAGCTCTACCCTATTTACCATTAATAATGTAGGAGTTGTCATGCTTTCAACCTTATCAGCACTCCTATTATTCAAAGAAGATCTCTCAAAAAAAAATTGGATTGGTATTTCACTTGCCATAATTTCTATCTTATTGGTAACTTTGGCCTAAATGAAAGATACCTACAATACCATTTTAAAACCCACCGAAGAAGTTCTTTTTAAAGACAAGAATAGTAAGTTTTTTGGTTATGCATTTCCTGTTTCTTCTGAAGAAGAAATAAAAACATTATTGGAACAAGTTAAAAAGGACCATCATGCCGCTAGACATTGGTGCTATGCTTACCAACTAGGAACCGAGGAACCCAATATCCAATTTAGAGCCAATGATGATGGAGAACCAAATAATTCTGCAGGAATGCCTATTTATGGTCAAATTCAATCATTTGAGGTAACGAACATCCTTATAATTGTCGTCAGGTATTTTGGAGGGGTCAAATTGGGGGTTGGCGGATTAATTAACGCCTATAAAACCACAGCTCAAATGGCATTGGAGGTTGCCGATATTGTAACAAGAACTATTAATAAATTGTTTTTGATTCATTGTGACTATAAAAACATTAATACAGTCATGAGAATTATCAAAGAGAAAAACCTAGATGTAACCAATCAAAAAATGGAGTTGGATTGCGAAATAACAATTTCAGTCAGACTAAAAGATGTTCCAGCAATTTTTGAACAGTTTGATCATTTATTTGAAATAGACATTAAAGAACTAGACTAAGATTTAAATGCTACTTTCATTTTTTCAAGGATATGATCTGGACATTTCATAGGTCGTCTTGATTGTTTATCCAAAAATGCCAAAACCGTATTTGAAGTGACCAAAAGTTCCTCCTTTTCATTATAAATTTCATAATCAAATTCAATCTTAACGGAAGGAAGTTTTTTAAGATAAGTCTTTACTTTAATAACCTCATCGTAATAAGCTGATTTCTTAAAGTTTAGATTCATTGAAATGACCGGCAACATCACATTTTGATCTTCCATTTCCTTATAAGAAAGCCCTAGTTTCCGAAGCCATTCAGTTCGCCCCATTTCCATGTAAAGGTCAAAATTTCCGTGATGTACCACTCCCATTTGGTCGGTTTCACCATATCTCACTCTAATTTGTATTTCATCGATTATCATAGGACGAATTAAATATTTTTTTGTAGTTTAGGAAAGGTTTTAAACATGAGAAAAAAAATCTAAAAATTCAACCCCTACAGGTTTTTTTTTTTAGAATTTTGTTCACATATTTGTCGAGCTATAAGTCAGCTGGGAAAACCTTTCTCAATCAACAATATCTGTAACTAACTAAGAAAAAATTTTAGTAATAAGAATGAATGTAACTGCGCAATCGGTATGGAATAACTGTCTGGAATTTATTAAGGATAACATACAACCGCAAGCATATAAAACATGGTTTGAACCGATTAAAGCAGTTAAGTTAACGGACAACTCGTTAAGTATTCAGGTTCCTAGTAAATTCTTCTACGAGTGGTTGGAAGAACACTATGTTAAGTTATTAAAAGTTGCCCTTACAAAAGAACTTGGTGACAAAGCCAAATTGGTTTATATAATCAAAATGGAAAACACCTATGGCAACAAACAACCTTTTACAGAAAAGATTCCAAGTTCACATAGAACTGCTTTAAAATCACAAGATGTTGATATTCCTCTTAACAATAAAAATCCGGAGTTAAAAAATCCATTTGTAATTCCTGGCATTCGAAATGTTAAGATTGAATCCCAACTGAATCCAAACTATAATTTTGAGAATTTCTTGGAGGGTGATTCCAATAGATTGGCAAGAAGTGCTGGTATGGCTGTAGCAGCTAAACCAGGAGGAACATCTTTCAATCCGTTATTGGTATTTGGAGGTGTTGGTTTGGGCAAAACCCACTTAGCACATGCTATTGGTGTGGAAATCAAGGACAAATACCCTGAAAAAACGGTATTATATATTTCTGCCGAAAAATTCACCCAACAATATATTGAAGCGGTAAAGAAGAACAATAGAAATGACTTTATCCATTTTTACCAAATCATTGATGTACTGATTATTGACGATGTACAATTTCTATCTGGTAAATCTGGAACTCAAGATGTTTTCTTCCATATTTTCAATCACCTGCATCAAAACGGAAAACAAGTTATTTTAACTAGTGACAAAGCTCCTGTTGACATGCAAGATATTGAACAAAGGTTATTGTCCCGATTCAAATGGGGTTTATCAGCAGAACTGCAAAGCCCAGATTTTGAAACGCGTATCTCCATTTTAAAAAATAAGCTTTATAGGGATGGTGTGGAAATGCCAGAAGACATTATAGAGTACGTTGCAAAACATATCAAGTCTAATATTAGAGAATTAGAAGGTGCCATTATTTCATTAATTGCACAATCCTCCTTCAACAGAAAAGAGGTGACTTTGGATTTGGCAAAGCAAGTTGTTGAAAAATTTGTTAAGAACACCAAGCGTGAAGTTTCTATTGACTACATCCAAAAAGTAGTTTCAGACTATTTCCAAATGGATATAGACACCCTGCAATCCAAAACAAGAAAGAGACATATTGTTCAAGCCAGACAACTAGCTATGTTCTTTGCCAAGAAATTCACAAAAGCTTCACTTGCAAGTATTGGGTCCCAAATAGGAAAACGCGATCATGCTACGGTTCTTCATGCTTGTAAAACTGTTGATAATTTAACCTCAACCGACAAGCAATTCAGAAAATACGTAGAGGATTTAACAAAAAAATTATCCGTATAATTTCTCAAAATTTTGGCTACAGAACCCAATAAAATTTTAATGGTTTGTTTAGGGAATATTTGCAGGTCTCCATTGGCTGAAGGTATTTTGAGATCCAAATTGCCTTACGAAGATTTTGTTGTAGACTCGGCTGGAACTAGTGGCTACCATATAGGTGACCCACCTGATAGAAGATCTGTGGAAGTCGCTAGAAAATACGGTTTGAATATCTCCCATCTTAGTGGACGTCAATTTTCAACTCGTGATTTTGATGAATTTGATTTTATCTACGTCATGGACCAATCCAATTTTGAAAACGTCAATAAACTAGCCAGAAGCAAAGAAGATTTAGAAAAAGTTAAAATGATTTTGAATGAAATTTATCCCAATCAAAATCATGATGTTCCAGATCCCTATTATGGCGGTGCGCAAGGATTTGAAAATGTTTATAAAATGCTTGACGAAGCATGTTCTATTATTGCCAATAAACTAACCTAGTCAGATAACTTTTACCTTATTTCTTATTTTTTGTAATTTGTAGACTAACAATCAAATTGTTAGCTATGAAATCACATCTACCTTCAATTCTTTTACTCTTTTCATTGCAATTCTTATTTCCCCAAGAAATTGAATTGGAATTGGTGTCCAATGGATTTGACGATCCAGTTGCTATCAGAAATGCTTTTGACGATAGACTATTTGTTGTTGAACAAGGCGGAACCATTCAAATCATACAGGAAAATGGAATTGTTAACACCACGCCCTTTTTAGATATATCCTCCCAGATTTCTGGTGGCGGTGAAAGAGGACTTCTAGGTTTGGCCTTTCACCCTAATTACACAGCAAACGGATATTTCTTTGTTAATTACACAAACTCCTCAGGGGACACCGTCATTTCCAGATTTACAACCAATGAGACCAATCCTGACCTAGCTGATTTGGATTCAGAAAATATTATTTTAACCTTAGATCAACCCTTCACCAATCATAATGGTGGCGATTTGGCATTTGGTCCAGATGGGTACTTATACATCCCTACTGGAGACGTTGGCTCTGGAGGAGATCCAGGTGATAGAGCGCAAGATCTTAACGAGTTCTTAGGAAAGGTTTTAAGATTAGATATTGACAACGGCAATCCCTACAGCCTTCCTGCAGACAATCCATTTGTTGGGAATCCCAATGCACTGGACGAAATCTGGGCTATTGGCCTCAGAAACCCTTGGCGTTTTTCTTTTGACTTGGAAAATGGAGATTTATGGATTGCTGATGTGGGTCAAAATGAAATTGAGGAAATAAATAACGTGTCTTCTGTAACGCCCGAAATCAACTATGGATGGCGATGCTATGAAGGAACTTCAGAATATAATACTACGGGAGAATGCCCTAATAATTCAGAAGACCTTACTTTCCCCTTAGCAGAGTACACCCATACTGATAGCGGTTTGTTTAAATGTTCAATAACGGGAGGTTACATACATCGTGGCAGCGAACAAACCGGCTTAAATGGTTGGTACTTTTTTGCAGATTATTGCAGTGGGGAAATTGGAATTTTAATAGAGGAAGATGGCGTTTGGAATATGACCTTCACAGAACCCTTTTCAGGAAATGGATGGAGCAGTTTTGGAGAAGACTTCAATGGTGAACTCTATATTGCTGGAAAACAATCAGGTGCTATTTATAAAATTATTGATGCGAGTCTTTCAGTTGATGAAAATCAACTCAAAAATCTAAAGTTTTTTCCAAATCCCGTTCAAAATAAATTGAATATAGTATTCGAAAACCAAACAAACTATATATCAGAGGTAAGGGTTTTTAATCTTTTTGGAAAGCCTATTGTAAAAACACAGGTTTCAAACACTACTTTTGTTGAAATTTCCACAGAAGAATTGCCGTCTGGTTTTTATCTTGCAGAGGTCATTTTAAACGACGAATCTAAAATCAGCAAAAAGCTAATAAAAAAATAATGAGTCTACCAACTGGAAAACTTTATCTCATTCCTACCACCATGGGTGAATCAAATCCCATGGATGTTTTGCCTATAACTGTAAAAAATGCCATCGACGCCATTGATATCTACATTGTAGAAAACGAAAAAACGGCGCGAAGATTTATTAAAAGCATATGCCCAGACAAAAAACAAGCAACACTTAAGCTTTTTCCTCTCAACAAACATACCGATCCAACCGATCTACCTGCCTATCTTGATGATATCAAAAAAGGAAAAAACATCGGACTCATTTCTGAAGCAGGATGTCCTGGTGTGGCAGATCCGGGCGCTGAAATAGTGGGGCTGGCGCATCAACAAAACATACAAGTAGTACCTTTAGTTGGTCCTTCTTCCATTCTTATGGCTATTATGGCTTCTGGAATGAACGGACAAAGCTTTGCTTTTAATGGCTACCTACCTATTGACAAATCTGAAAGAAAAAAAGAAATAAAGCGGTTGGAGCAACTATCAGAAAGGCACAACCAAACACAAGCTTTTATAGAAACGCCTTATAGAAACAATAAAATGCTAGAGGATTTGTGTCAAACCTTACATGATAGCACACTTTTATGTGTGGCATGCGATATTACCTTGCCTACCGAATTTATTAAGACACAACCGATAAGTCAATGGAAAAAAAATAGCGCAGACCTTCATAAAAGACCTGCACTATTTGTTATACATAAAAACTAAATTCTACTAAATAGTTCTTTTCACTTTGGCCTTCTTATTGGGAATGATTTCTGAAGTGTCATAACCTGAAAACCTTTTCATATAGTAGCTTATTGAAGTTCCGAAAGCATCTGCAAAATTATTTGAACCATAACTTCTCAGATATTTCTTAACGTTTCCGGGACCAGCTAGGTGAGCTGCGGCCAAAATACCAGATTCTGTAACCGTAACACCATTTACCACCATACCATTAAACCTTTTAATATCCTTTCTTAAAATCCATTTATTTCGTTCTGCATTGGCTATAAATGCCTTTTCCTGCAGTTCTGGGTTTTTAAGAAATTCATTTGGATTATAAATACCTATTAATTTGAGTGTTCCTTCACCGAATTGGTATTTTCCTAAGTAACCGTAAGAGTTCACAATAAAATAATTACCGCGAGACTCTTTAAAACCAACGGCTTCCTTGAATCCAACAAACGTTTTCCCTAAAGTTGGCGTATAGGTAACGTGGGGCTCGATAGTTGGCAAGACTAAACTTCCAACGGGCTGGGATTCTATAGCTCTCGAAGATACCATTGCAATATCTTGGGAAGAATCCTTAATCGGCTTTATCGTTCTGATTTTTGAGAACGAAACTAACAATAGTAAACATATTGTAAGCGACGGGGCAATGTAACTTCCAATATTTCTCATAACGTTTCAATTTTTTTGGCAATTTTAATGACTTAAAACCACCTGAAAATTTCAGCGTGCAAAGGTATGATTATTTTTTATTTTATGAAAATTAATCGATTAACTGTTTTTAAAAATAGATTCCGTGGAGTTTTATGCCGTTTTCTCCGTTGAACTCCATAGCTGGAAATGGCACTTTTACAGTGTTAAATACACTAAATAAAGACCTCAAAATATGAGACTTAGTGTCTATTTTGGTTAGGTCCAAATCAAGACTTAAATAGACCTGACGGTACCTATTTTGATCTGGAAATTGCCCATTTAACGTTTCATTTTTACCGGTCAACATGCCCTCAGCACCATACCCAATAGCCAAATTTAACCACTTTGGAATTCTAGTATCGTCAAAAAAGGAATGCAAATTGAAACTTAACCAATAAGTTTGACCGTTGTAATCTTTTAAAAACTCCTCCATAAATCCATCTCCCAATTTGTCTGGTCGCATTGGTGCAAACTCTGTTCTATGGAAAGAATATTTCAAACTGATACGCTGCTCCCCCCATAAAAGTTCTTGCCCAACATAAATACCTGTACCTATGGCATTTGATGCCATATCGCTCCATGAGAAGCCCCATTCTTTTGAAAAACCATCAAATACCTCTACCGTAGTTAAAAACACTAAACCCAAAGTGGCACCGTAAATTAATTGGTCCTTCTTGCGCACACCACTCCATTCTAAAAGCTCTGCTCCCATCCTACCCATCTGGTAAGAAGTGTAAGTATGCCCCATTTTATCCATTTGCAACCATTCATCAAGATCATTAATGGTATGGAATTTTGATTGCGGATAATCTTTGTACCATAATTGGTGCAACCCAACCAAACTGATTGCTCCTATAGAGGCTTCCGAAATTATGACGGCATTCCTCCTAGGAATGTTTAGTGTATCACTAGGTTTTAGAAATCTATTCACACGGTTTTGTCCATAGGAACAAATGCTTAGGAAGAAAAGCAGTCCATATGTAAAACCCTTCATCAAAAATTATTTGTTTATCCCTTGAGATGACAAATATTTTTGATACTCCCTGGCATTGACATTGTGTTGCGTCAAGGTTTTCGCAAATTTATGAAAACCTATTTTTTGAGCATCCGCAGCAAAATATAAATAGCTATGCTTTTCTGGATTTAATACCGCATTGATAGCAGAAATATCTGGCATCGCTATAGGCCCTGGTGGCAACCCAGCATTCATATAGGTATTATATGGAGAGTTAATTTCTTTATGTTTGTTAAGAACTCTTTTAATAACGGTTCCTTCATATTCTGGAAGTTGGTAGGCAGCAAATTTTAATGTTGGATCCGCCTGCAGAGGCATTCCTATCTTCAATCTATTTAAATAAACACCAGCTATTCTTGGCTGCTCTGAAGCTTGTTTGGATTCTTCATGAACAATGGAGGCCAAAGTCATCACTTCATTTAGGTCTAACCCTACTGCCAAAGCCTTGTTCTTTCTATCGTTGTTCCAAAACCGTTGGTATTCTTTTAGCATCCTATCTCTAAACTCTACGGCACTTGTATTCCAAAAGAATTCATAGCTATTGGGAATATACATGGCTAGAGCTGTTTCCTTACTAAACCCTTTTTGATTCAGGAAATTACTATCGGACATAGCCTGAAAAAGTTCTAAGCTATCTGCTTCAATTTGATTCGATATTCTTCCGGCTAGTTTACCCAAAGACTCTTGGTTATTAAATGAAACTGTAATAGGCTGATTGTTACTTCTTATGGAATTTATAATATCATTATTATTCATTCCCTTAGAAATCTTGTACTTACCTGCTTTAATATTTGTATTATACCTTTTTTGAGAAGCCAGAGCATCAAACTTATCAATATCCTTTAAAAGTGGTTTTAATTCTTCTCTAACATCTTGATAATTGGCCCCGGTAGAAATATAAATAAAAGCCTCTTTATTGTTAAAGGCTGTATTTGATTTAAGCATTACACCATAAATATAACTTGCAAAAATAGCAGCAACGATCAATCCAATTATGGCTATAGCCCAAAGAATCTTTTTAAAATACATGAGTTAAAGTATGTGTTGTAATAAATATTCATTTTTAAATGCCCCCTGAACAAGATTCCAGTCTTTTTTAAGACCTACTATTTCAAATCCTTGGTTTTGAAATAGCTTCAAACTAGGTTTATTATTTTCAGCAATGTTACAATATAATTGATGCAGTCCTAAGTGTTTTTTACAATATTTCACAATAAGTTGTAATGCCTCTTTACCAAAACCTTTATAACGCTGCTCTTGGCTGTTTATCAATATCCCCACGCCTGCTCGTTTGTTTTGAACATCGAAATCAAATAAATCTATAAGCCCAACAGTTTCACTAGAATGTAGACAAATCACAAGTCTTAATTGTTTGACTTCATATATATCTTTATGTGCATTTTCTAAATACTGCTTTATAAGATATCTGGAATAGGGTGTTTGCGTTAAACTTACCTCCCAAACTGTCTCATCATTTTCAATTTCATAAATGAATTCTAAGTCTTCAGGCTCAAGAGCCCTAAGGTAAACTTGATCTCCTTTCAAAGTTAGCATAGGAATTCTCCTTTAAAAACTTGTTCTGCTGGTCCAATTAACCAAACATTTTCATAAATATCTCCCTTTTTGTCAAAAGACACTCTTAGCTTACCCCCTTCTACATTCAAATGAATTAGAGTGTTTTGGGCTAGTCCCAAAGAATGCATTGCAATGGCCACCGCTGTTACACCTGTACCACAAGATAGAGTCTCATCCTCAACCCCCCGCTCATAGGTTCTTACTTTAAAAGTGTTATCATCAATTTGAGATACAAAATTGACATTAGTTCCCTTTTGTCCATAAGGTTGCCCATATCTTATTTTTGCTCCTTCCGATTTTATATTGAAATTTTCCAGATTATCTTGGATTTGCACATGATGCGGAGATCCTGTATTGAGAAACATATAGTCCTTGTGATTTTCAATATCTTTCACATCCAACATTTGGAGATGAACCAAACCATTTTCTATAGTGGCATGATGTAAACCATCTACCGCTTCAAAAGTAGCCTTACTTTTAATGACACCTAAAAAATTGGCAAATGCCACCAAACACCTACCCCCATTTCCACACATGGAACTTTCATTACCATCGGAATTGTAATAGACCATTCTAAAATCATACGTTTCATGATTCTCCAAAAGGATTAACCCATCTGCCCCAATACCAAATCGTCTATCACATAAATGAGCCACCAATTTGGTGTTGGTTTTGTCAAAATCTTGTTGCCGATTGTCAATCATGACAAAGTCGTTCCCAGTTCCTTGATATTTGTAAAATGTCATTTTCATAAGAAATGCAAATATAGAAATATTAGCTGGCTTTTATAGCTGTTAAACACCCGTTAAAGGGCACGTTAAAAATCGTTAAAAGAATTTAGCAAATTTCAATAAAGAGGTAATTTTAAACGTTAATAAATTAATTATAAACCAAAAACCTTTTTCCCCATGAAAAAAATAATATCGTTAGTACTAGTATCGGTTTTAGGTGGAGCCATTACCTTGGCCAGTTACAAATTATTTATCGAAAAGGAGCAACCTGCTTTTTCAAAGACACAAGACTCCTCAAATTATGCCATCCCCGTAAGCCATTCGAATGCAAATTATTTTCCTGAAAATGCCATTGATTTTACAAATGCCGCTGAAAATACGGTTCATTCTGTAGTTCACGTCATGAACACTTCTTTTGGCACTTCTGATAGAATCACTTTTCAAGATTTAATCTTTGGTCGTTCTGCCCAAAGACCTCAAGTAGGTTCAGGTTCCGGTGTCATTATTTCACCAGACGGTTATATCATTACTAATAATCACGTGATTGATGGAGCAAACAAACTTACAGTTACTCTTAATGATAATAAAACTTATGATGCCGAATTGATTGGAACTGATAGTCGCACTGATATTGCTCTTATTAAAATCAATCCTGAAGAAGATTTACCATACTCTACATTTGGAGATAGTGATCAAGCTAAAATTGGAGAATGGGTATTAGCCGTTGGGAACCCATTCAATTTAACTTCTACTGTCACTGCTGGAATTATAAGTGCCAAATCCAGAGATTTGTCTGGCGGAAAATTTAATCAATCCTTTATTCAAACCGATGCCGCAGTAAATCCAGGTAATTCAGGTGGCGCTTTGGTAAATTCCAGAGGTGAATTGATTGGAATTAACACAGCTATATCTTCCCAGACTGGTTCATATATAGGATATTCCTTTGCAGTTCCAAGTAATATCGCAAGAAAAGTAGTTGAGGATATTATTGAATTCGGAAACGTACAAAATGGTGTCCTTGGTGTTACTGGAGGTGCGCTAAATAATGCTATTTCTGAAAAATTAAGCATCAATGAAACCCAAGGATTCTATGTAGATAGTGTTGAAGAAGGTTCTGGTGCAGATAAAGCAGGCATACGATCTGGAGACATTATTAAGAAAATTGACAACATAGATATCACTAAATTTTCTGACTTAAGTGGTTATTTGAATACCAAAAGACCAGGAGATGATGTGCAAGTAACGATCTTGAGGGATGATAATTTAAAAACGATTCAGGCTACCTTAGTAAGAAATCAATCTTTTACGATTCCACAGTTCGGGGTACTGAAAAACGCCAATGCAAGCGAGTTAAAAAAATATGGTGTTTCAAATGGTGTGAAAATTGCTCAATTAGGAGAAGCCTATGCTAAATACCTTAGAGCAAATAATGTCAATGAAGGAAACATCATAATAAGTATCAATAATGAAAAAGTAAAAGATGTAGACGATGTTCAAGAAATCATAAAAAATAGATCTCCCTATGAGCCGTTGAGAATTGAATTGATCAATTCAAATGGTGAGTTGGAAAAATACAACTTTAGGTAGTTCAAATACCATCTAAATTTAAGAAAAGCCTTTAGGAAAACTAGAGGCTTTTTTTATTTAAAAATAGTTTTACGAAAACGTTTGAAATATATACTTTTGCACCAAATTTAAACACAACACAATTTAAACTAAAGACAATGAGTTTTAAAGAAGCTTATGAAAATGAATTGGCTTTTCAAGCAGACAGACGAAAAGCAACTGTTGAATTTATTAATATCATTAGCGATTTATGGTATGACAAATCAATAGAACTAGTGCTTTTCAGAAATCAACTGATTGATCGTAATGTGAGTCAAATTTTAAACCTTCATGAATATGCTGGTGAATTTGTTCAAAAACCGATCTCAATTTTTGATTCAGTTGAAATTGCTCAAGCTATTCAAACCCTTGACCTACCTCCTGCCAAATTGGATATTGGAAAATTGACCTACGAATACCATCTTGAGGAAAATAGCTATAGTAATGCTCTAAACTTTGTTGCAAACAAATTAAAGGATGCTTCAAAAGAAAATGGTATTAAACCAAAAGATGTCATTCTTTACGGTTTTGGAAGAATTGGAAGATTGGTAGCAAGAGAATTAATGGCTAGAACTGGGAAAGGTTCACAATTAAGACTACGCGCTATTGTCACTCGAGGAGAGATTACAGAAACTATTTTAGAAAAAAGAGCTTCTTTATTAAAGAATGATTCGGTTCATGGTGATTTTGAAGGTACAGTCATTACAGATTTGGAAAATAAGTCATTAATTATCAACGGAACTACCGTAAACATCATTTCTGCAAATAACCCAGAAGATATTGATTATACCGAATATGGCATTCATGATGCTTTGGTAATAGATAACACAGGAGCTTTTAGAGACCATGAAGCTTTATCTAGACACCTTCAAGCTAAAGGTGTTGAAAAGGTTTTATTGACTGCTCCAGGAAAAGGGATTCCTAATATTGTTCACGGGGTTAATCACTTGGAAAATGACCCTGACAAGGTTGACATCTTTTCTGCTGCTTCCTGTACAACCAACGCCATTACTCCAATCTTAAAAGCATTGGATGAAACCTTTGGTATTAAATCAGGGCATTTAGAAACAATTCATGCATATACAAATGACCAAAACCTAGTGGACAATTTTCACAAAAAGTATCGAAGAGGTCGTGCAGCTGGTTTAAATATGGTTATAACTGAAACAGGTGCTGGAAAAGCAGTAGCCAAGGCTTTGCCTTCCCTAGAAGGGAAATTAACTTCCAACGCCATTAGAGTGCCTGTTCCCAATGGATCTCTTGCCATTTTAAATTTGGATTTAAATCAGTCAACATCACAAGAAGGCATCAATACAACTTTAAAAAAGTATGCTTTGGAAGGAAGTTTGGTTGAACAAATCAAATATGAAATGAACGATGAATTAGTTTCAAGTGATATTGTTGGAAGCTCTGCACCATCCATCTATGATAGTAAAGCCACTATTGTTAGAGAAGATGGTAAAAATGCTGTCCTATATATTTGGTATGATAATGAATATGGCTATAGCCATCAAGTTATTAGACTTGCCAAATACATTGCCAAAGTAAGACGTTATACTTATTATTAGTATCAAACGTCCAAAATAATATTTCGTCCGTATATTAAAAAAGCCTCACAACAGTGAGGCTTTTTATTGAACTTAAACTGAAAATAAACATAATTTCTTACTTTCGTAAAATCCAACAATCAAAATAAATTGACCTAATGAAGTTTGTAAAGCTGTTTTTAATTTTATTGACCCTTACCCCATTAAGCTTACTAGCCCAGAATAATGATGATGAAGATGATAAACTTTCTTTATATGAAGGTTCTATAGATAACCAATTTGAATATCTCATTAGAAAATCAAACAATTATAAAGACTATAAAGTGGTTAAAAAGGTATGGCTATATGAATTAAAAGCTCATACCTTGGACTCTTTAAAAGCTGTTCATAAGGAATTGGCCGATACTCGAGCCGTGGTTCAAAATCAAACCGAAGAAATAGACGGATTAAAAGCCAATTTGGCAAACACCCAGACCACTTTAGGTAAAACCGAAGAAGAAAAAAACAATATGGCTTTATTTGGACTTCAAATGAGTAAGTCAAGTTACAATGTTTTAATGTGGTCAATTATTGGCGGCTTATTAGCCCTTTTACTTTTCTTTATTTATCAATTCAAAAACAGTAATGCGGTAACCAAAAGTGCTAAAAAGTCTTTAGCTGATATTGAAGAAGAGTTTGAAGAGCATAGAAGAACAGCTTTGGAGCGTGAGCAAAAAGTAAGACGTCAGTTGCAGGATGAAATTAACAAACAAAAGAGCGGCAACTAAAAGAATTCATAATTTTCATTTAAAAATCTGTAATTTCAATTACAGATTTTTTTTATTTGCATCCTATAGAAATGAGATATTATGAGGATTGATATCATTACCGTGCTCCCAGAACTTTTAAAAAGTCCGTTTGAGGCATCCATTATGAAAAGAGCTATTGAGGCTGAGTTAGTTGAAGTTCATTTTCATAATTTAAGAGATTATACT
Source organism: Mangrovimonas futianensis (assembly GCF_021245805.1). Taxonomy (NCBI): domain Bacteria; kingdom Pseudomonadati; phylum Bacteroidota; class Flavobacteriia; order Flavobacteriales; family Flavobacteriaceae; genus Mangrovimonas; species Mangrovimonas futianensis. The sequence goes on along the minus strand of NZ_JAJJNF010000008.1, from coordinate 12,740 downwards.
ACAGACAATTATAAAACTGTGGATGACTATCAATTTGGTGGAGGTGCAGGTATGGTCATGATGGTTGAGCCCATTGACAAATGTATATCCCAATTAAAGTCTGAGAGACATTATGACGATATTATTTATATGACTCCAGATGGGACCACATTAAATCAAAAAATAGCCAATCAAATTTCACTACAGGAAAACATCATCATCCTCTGCGGTCATTATAAGGGTGTTGATCAAAGAGTTCGTGATCATTTTATAACCAAAGAAATTTCAATAGGTGATTATGTCCTCTCTGGAGGGGAATTGGGCGCCGCAGTTTTATGTGATGCTGTCATTAGACTTATTCCAGGTGTTTTGGGTAATGAAACTTCAGCTTTAACAGACTCCTTTCAGGATAATTTATTGGCGCCTCCTATTTATACTAGGCCCAGATCATATAACGGCTGGGACGTACCAGAAATTCTTTTTAGCGGAAATTTTCCTAAAATTGAAAAATGGAGAGAGGATCAGGCATATGAAAGAACAAAGCAAAGAAGGCCAGATCTTTTGGATGAATAATTTTTATTCCAATTAATTGTAAATTAGATATTATTACCTATTTTTGCATCCAATTTCGGATTAACCTCTGGCGAAAACCGTGCATGTTGCTTCGATTCAACCATTTAATTTTAAAGACATGGAATCTTTAGTAAAATTTGTACAAGACGAATTTATCCAAAAAAAGGACTTTCCAGATTTTAGCGCTGGAGACACAATCACTGTTTATTATGAAATTAGAGAAGGTGATAAAGTTCGTACACAGTTCTTTAGAGGAGTTGTAATCCAAAGAAGAGGAACAGGTGCTTCTGAAACCTTTACAATCAGAAAAATGTCTGGAACTGTAGGTGTAGAAAGAATTATACCTATCAACATGCCAGCTTTACAAAAAATTGAGGTAAACAAAAGAGGTAAAGTACGTAGAGCACGTATTTACTACTTTAGAGGTCTTACTGGTAAAAAAGCAAGAATCAAAGAAAGCCTTAAACGTTAATAAACGTTTCATAACTTTTAAAAGCCCTGTATATACAGGGCTTTTTTTATTAACAAATGTTAATAAGTGAAGTTTATAACAATTTAACATCTAATTGGTTAAAAATTTTGTATATTTAATGTCCTATCATACTTTAGTAAAACAATTGAGCAGCAACCTAGTTGCTTTTAGATCGAACTAAAAAAGTTTAATTGTATTTAAAGTAACGTTCTTTAAAAATAGATTTGTTTTTCGAGGTTCTGAGGAAAGCGTGTAGGCGTGGAACTAAAGGAATCATGATATTGAAGAGAAGTTTAGGATGCATGAGCAGTTTAAATGGAAATCAATTGAAAGTTTTGGAAATTAACTGAATCGAAAGAAACGGTTAAAAGAAAAAGCAATTTTGTTTAAAAACATAACTTACGAAAGTGGAGTATGTCAATTAAGCAAAATCAAGGAGAACAATCATCGAAACATTGTCAATAGGTCAATACATTTTGAAAATTGAAAATGTTTCATTTTGAAATAGTAAAACTTGAACCGAAACGATGTAAATTGTAACTTTAGTAGTCATACTAAATAGGTCACGCAGAGCTATTTCGAAGAAAGCCATGTCAAAGTAGTTTTACAACTATAGTGATATGGCTTTTGTTTTTAATGATATTTTGAATTCTGTTGTTATGGATTTAAATCTGTAAATGTTTGTGTCACTATATTTTCTTTGTCAATTACGGTTAACATCAATTTATAACTATTCGGGTCTTTTGGAACTTTTAAATAAACCTCACTTCCCTCTCCTACTTTCTCAATAGAAATACATTCTTTTTCCCCTTTGTATTTTAATAAATTCCATTCATATCTATATTTTCCCTGATTACCCCCCATTTCCCATCCTATTCTATCACCATAAAACATGGCATAACACACTACAACGTTTCCTGGGTAGAAAGTTTTATTTTGTTTTAATATTTTAATGTTCGGAGCATCATATTTAAACTTGGGATCTCCAAAGCTTTCAATGAAATCAAAATACTTATTTTTCAATCTTCCTTTCCTATCAATTAAACCATCAAACGTTAACTTATTTATTGCAAATTGATCTTGCCATGATACATAATAAAATGACTTTCCATTTGCTAATTCTTTCCAATTAGTTGAGATTTCATCACCTAAATAATCTACGGTAACTGGAACCCCAAGATTATTTATATAATCCCAAGCCCCTTCTTGCAACTGACCACTCTTTAGCTGTATATTAATCCCGATATCTGGTTTAAAAACATCTGAATAAAACTCCAATTTATTTAAAAGGTTTCCCTCTCCTTCTATTCCAATGAAAATATTTTCATCTGAAATTTGCCGTATTCCAGAAATCACGGTTTTCAACCAATTTAAATAGCCATTTCTATATAGAGTAAGGTCTGGTTCTTTAATATTATTAGGAAGTTTGGAGTAAAAATCATTTTCAAAACTCCATGATATTATATGATTATATTTTTGATACTCCCTTACCCTTTTCAGGATATTTGTTTTTAACTCATCAGTTTCTTTATTAACCTCTAAAAAGTTAGTGTTTAATGGAATAAAAAAACTGTAGTTAACGTTAAGTTCGTTCTCTTTACTAATTTCAAGTAAATTGTAGTCATAGGTAGTATTTTCAATGAATTTAACTGTATTTATTCCTGCAGTTTTCATTCTTTGAAAATCCTTTTTCAAATTAATTCTATTTAAAACATGGTAGTCACTTTTCCAGTTTTGGCCCTTATTTATGTTAACACCATAAATATTTGTCTCCCGAATCTTCTTTCCTGCAAAAGTATTATCCTGAATATTGAAATTTTCATCAACTTTTCTATTTTCTAAAAGTGAATAATGTGAATATAATTTATTATTCCTTTTAAACTTACCAAAATTTAATTCAACACCATCCTTAAATGTCCAATCATATACAAGTTCTTCATTTTGGATTCCCACAGGAATATTATCATCCACCCTACTGTTAAAAAATACAACGGCCTGAATTTCTGGGTATTTATTCTGCAAGTCTGAAATTCCATTTTCAATCCAATTAGCCTGACTTTCTTTATCATTTCCAACACTACCAAATTCGGTAATGATTACCGGCTTATCTGAGACACCATCTAAATTATCTCTAAAAAAAGTATACAATTCATCAAAGGAATACCAATCTTTAGAATCTTTATTTGATTCATAATTAAGAATGTCCAAACCAATCCAATCAACAAAATCATTTCCTGGATAAAAAGTCTTCACATTCTCACTCTTCCAAGGATTCCATACCCATATGACATTATGAGCTTTTACTTCATTAAAAATACTATGAACCCTTACCCAAGCCTCTTTAAATTGAAATGATTGCGCTTCATCTTCAACAAACCAAGGATAAAATGGATTATCAAACTCATGAGCAAATCTTAAAAAAATTGGCTTTTTTAATTCCTTAAGCTTCTTCGCAAATTGAGTTATATAGACATCAAATACCCCTTCATTAATCAATTGATAAACATTTCTATTTTCTTGTCTTTCTATTTGAAAACTATTTAGCCACGGCTCCCATGTGATAAGAGGTAAAGACTTATTAATAAAAATTGAATCTAGATAGGTTGAAGGAAATGTTGTTTCTATATTTTTATCCCAAGGAAGGTAAACAGAAATAATATCTGGATGAAATTCGTGATTTGCGGCAAACTGATTAGCTCTTTTTAAACTTGTGAAACCATTGTCGGATTCAGGATAATAGCAACCTAGATAAGTTAATTTTGGAGCTTCAAACATTTCTTCAACCACTACTCCATTTAGTTTAAGTTTTTCGTTTTGAACTTGAAAGTAAACACTGAGTCCAAATATGATTAATACAATAATAATCCCTGCACTTTGCCAGAAATTAAAAAATTGATTTTTGAAAAATGATTTTTTAATTTCTATCTCACTAGTTTCAATAGAAATGGGATTGGTCTTTTCAAAAGCGAATACTAATGTGTAAAACATATCACTTGCATTCCATAATGCAAAACCAGACATGAAAAGCGAAAATGGTGTAAAATCACGTTGCAAACCATAAATAATTGCTGCAACACTTAGAATTCCCATAAATAAATTAGGCGCTATCAAGGCCAAAGGCGTTTTATCTTCACCTGTTTTGGGGGTTGGAATATAGGGGATCTTTTTCCTAATCAAACTATAAAAGACTCCTAATATGAATATAGACCAGGTTGTATGAAAAAGCAATCCACCGGTGATATGCATCCCCCTTTCAGATTTTTTAATAATCCATTTTTGAACAAATAACCTTATCCCTAGAATAGAGGCAAAAATAGGAAGTGTAATGAGCCAAAAATTATAAATATTTCCTCGCCATGGAGTGGTACTAAAAAATAAAGAGAGAATAGGAATCAATAAAACAAAAAAGTAGACGATCCCCGCAAGATAATGCAAGGGAATAATTCCAAAATGCAACTTCTGCCTTAAAGTGAAATTTGAAAATAATTTAGGAAAAACACTGATTAATAACTCAAAGGTTCCTCTAGACCATTTTAATTGTTGCTTGAAATACGAACTTAAAGTTGATGGTACTAATCCTTTGGTAAGCATTTTAGGAACGTATACCGATTTCCAACCCTTGGCATACAATTGCATCGCTGTGTGCATATCCTCAGAAAGGCCTGGAGAATGCCCTCCTATGGAATCCAATGCCTCCCTTCTAAAAACACAATTGGCTCCAATAGCATTTACTGTACCATAAGAATTCATGGACATCATAACTGGACCATAGAACTGATAGGTTTGTTCTGCCGCACCCAAGGCTACTTTGGATTCATTCTGGTTGTAGTACCCCTGAACAGACTGCACAAATCCTATCTTTTTATCTTCAAAATAGGGTAACAACTCAGTTAAAAAATTGGTTTCTGGCACATGGTCAGGATCCATTATAACACAAATATCACCAGTAGCTATTTTAAGGGCATTATTAATATTACCTGCCTTTGCATTTTCCTTACTTGTTCTAGTTACATGTATTATAGCATTTTCTTTACAGAAATTTTTCAGGTATGCATTATCATCTTCATCGCACAAATAAGTTTCATGCGGATAATCCATATTTTTTATTGCCAAAAGAGTTTGGGTAACCATATCTATGGGCTCACCATCACAAAATGTAGTAAATACATCTACCTTATAGGAGGTCCTATGTTTTGGTTTATTAGGAATTGAAATACCCCAATAATGATACCACGTGTATAACAATCGAAACGTATCAAAAAAGATAACAAAAGTTAAAAGAAGAAACAACGGTCTGTTTTCAACTAAATCTGGTTTAAAAAACCAATAGAAAAAATTAATGAGACTGAGGACTCCTATCAGAATCATCACTCTTAAAATACGTAGGCTATTTTGATTTTTATTCTTTTTTGTCATTAGGATTCAGGACGTAAAACGCAATATTTGCTGTCGAATAATTTTGTTGGTTGTCATATACCCTTAAAACCATTCGATATGCACCTTCTTCTTCAGGGGTATTAAAGTTAATTTCTTCACCCTTGCCTTTTAATTTAAACTCTGAGTTCAATAACTTCCACCCCTCATATATACTTGAGCTTTCTTTGTATAAATTCCAATCATAAGTTATAGAATCTGAACTAATAGTTTGTACTAAAGTTTCAATTTCTAATTTCTCATTTGGAGAAAAAATACGATTGTCTTGAGAGTCTAAATTTTTAAAACGAAAATATACAATCTCTAAAGGATAAATGAGATCTGTTTCTTCCCAGCTAGACTTTAAAGCATAATAAACAGGTGACTTATTACCTTCGTCATCAAATATATTGAACCAATCCGGAGTACCTTCAAATTTTTGTCCCCAAAAGAATGCCGTAGATCCTAGAATGGAGGTATTAGGTTTTATATTATTTTGATAAGAACTGAAATATCCCTTGGCCTTCTCACTTCCTTTTTTTTCTTGGATAGAAAACCAATATTCATTCTTTGCTTCCCATGGCCCTTGATCACCCCATTCACTAATAAAAAAAGGTTTCATGTTAACAAAAGGAGACATTTTGTTTAATATACTTTCCAAATCATCTAAATTTCCAAAAACATTAAATCCTACCAAATCCAATTTACTAAAATTCAAGGATAATCCTAAAATATCCTTTTCCCCAATCCCCGTATAACTTGTGCTTACAGGATGATTAGGGTCTTCCTCATGAATAAGGTCAATTAATTCATTATAGGTATTAATATAGGTTTTATTGGAGAGTGAAAAAGGCAAGTTTATCTCATTTCCTAAATTCCAAAACAACAAAGAAGGGTGATTTTTATGCTCTCTTACATACGAACGTACATAGTCTTTAATTGCTAATACCTTTTTTGGTTCGGAATAATAATTAGAATAAAATCTAAACTCAGGCAAAGGAATATCTAATATTACAGACACTTTATACTTTTTTGCCAAATCCAATTCAATCCTTGAATTTATGGTATCGTAAAGTCTAATTGTATTTCCTCCCGCCTGAGCGAGTTCCTTTATATGTCCCTTCCCAGAAGCACCCTTTATGTAAAAGGGTTTACCATTTTTTAAAAGTTCATAACCTTCATTAGTTTCCACTACCCTAACCGTAGCATTTTCACTCATTTTGTGTCCACGGTCCGATTTCAGAAAAAGTAAAGTTCCTATGACTATGACAAGCAAAAGAAGGCAAACGATGATGAATCCTTTCCTACGCATTAATAATTTTAATATCCCTATTCAATATTAATGAAAACCAACACTCCAATTGAAAAATTCCGTTGAAACCAATGTAAAATCAGATTAAAGAATAATATTTGCACGTATGAATTCACTTCCATTTTTTTCAGATCTTTTATTCGAGGACGAATCCTATTTAGAAAAAGGTTTAGCAAAGGGTGAATACGACCATTGCGTTTTTAAAAATTGTGATTTCCAAGATGTCTATTTATCAAATATTTCTTTCCTCGAATGCACTTTTATTGATTGCCAAATGAGTAATTGTAAAGTAGGAAATGCAACTTTTAATGAGGTTACTTTTGATAATTGTAAACTTTTAGGAATTCATTTCTTTGAATGCAATCCTTTTCTCATTTCCCTCATTTTTAAGGATTGTAATTTGGAGTTGGCCTCCTTCCAAAATATGGATATTCCAAAATCTTCTTTCGAAAATTGCAATTTAAACGCTGTAGATTTCTCTTATACAAATCTGACCGCCAGCTCTATAAACAACTGCAACCTAATCAATACAAAATTTCAAAATTCAATTTTGGAAAAAGTAGACTTTCGACAATCCTATAATTTCCAAATAGACCCTGAAAATAATAGTTTGAAAAAGGCTATTTTCTCTCGTGATCATTTGGAAGGATTATTGTCTAAATATGGCATTATCATTGAATAATTGCTCCAATTCAGTCTAAGAAAAATAATAGTATTTACTATATTTGTTCGATTTATAAAAAAAGAATTACACAAAGCATAAAATTACAACCAAACATGTCTAAATCTTCAACAATATTTTACACCAAAACAGATGAAGCTCCGGCTTTAGCAACCCAATCTTTTTTACCTATAGTCAAAGCATTTACAAAATCTTCAAATATCAATATCGAAACAAAAGATATTTCTTTGGCAGGGAGAATATTAGCAACCTTTCCAGAATTTCTGAATGAAGATCAAAAGATCGAGGATGCTTTAGGTGTGTTAGGAGATTTAGTGAAATTACCCGAAACAAATATTATAAAACTTCCAAATATTAGCGCATCAGTTCCGCAACTTTTTGCAGCTATCAAAGAACTTCAATCCAAAGGATTCAATATTCCAAATTATCCTGAAGACCCACAAAATGAAGATGAAAAAAGTATCAAATCAAGATACGACAAAATTAAAGGTAGTGCGGTCAACCCAGTATTAAGGGAAGGAAATTCAGATAGAAGAGCACCAAAAGCTGTTAAAAATTATGCGAAGAAAAACCCACATTCCATGGGACCTTGGACATCAGATTCTCAATCGCATGTCGCCACAATGGAACAAGGCGATTTTGCACACAATGAGAAGTCTGTGACTGTTGAAAATGCCACTAAAATCAAGATTGTTCATACAGATGAAAAAGGAGAAGAAACTATTTTAAAGGATAGCTTCCCTTTACTTGATGGAGAGATCATAGACGGAACCGTCATGAATAAAAAAGCATTAATCCAATTTCTGGAAGCAGAGATTGCCGATGCTAAAAAAACAGGAGTATTGTTTTCATTACACATGAAAGCTACCATGATGAAGGTTTCGGATCCAATTATTTTTGGACATGCCGTAAAGGTTTTCTTTAAGGATGTATTTGCTAAGCATGGTGCCTTATTAAAAGAAATTGGTGTTGAGGAAAACAACGGATTTGGGAATTTGGTTTCCAAATTAGAAGAATTGCCACAAGAAAAGCGTTCTGAAATTGAAGCTGATATTGATGCTGCTTTTGCAAATGGACCAGCACTTGCCATGGTAAATTCAGATAAAGGTATTACAAACTTACATGTACCAAGTGATGTCATTATTGATGCTTCTATGCCTGCTATGATAAGAAATTCAGGGCAAATGTGGAATGCAGATGGCAAATCTCAAGACACCAAAGCCGTTATTCCTGATAGTAGTTATGCAGGGGTTTACACTGCCACAATTGATTTCTGTAAAAAGAATGGCGCTTTTGATCCAACAACCATGGGTACCGTGCCAAACGTAGGATTAATGGCTCAGAAAGCAGAAGAATATGGTTCTCACGATAAAACATTTGAAATTGAGACCAATGGCAAAGTAACGGTTGTAAATGAAGAAGGCATTGTTTTAATGGAGCACACAGTAGAAGTTGGAGATATCTGGAGAATGTGTCAAACTAAAGATTTACCTATTCAAGATTGGGTGAAATTAGCCGTAACTAGAGCTAGAGCATCTCAAACGCCTGCTGTATTTTGGTTAAATGAAGATAGAGCACATGATGCAGAATTGATTAAAAAAGTTAATAAATATTTACCAGAGCATGATACTACTGGATTAGACATAAGAATCTTGGCTCCGATACCTGCTACGAATTTCACATTAGAAAGATTAAAAAATGGCGAGGATACCATTTCAGTAACTGGTAATGTATTAAGAGATTACTTGACAGACCTATTCCCTATCTTAGAAGTTGGAACTAGTGCTAAGATGCTTTCAATCGTTCCATTAATGAATGGAGGTGGTTTATTTGAAACTGGTGCCGGAGGTTCTGCTCCTAAACACGTTGAACAATTATTGGAGGAAAACCATTTAAGATGGGATTCATTAGGTGAATTCTTAGCTTTGGCTGTATCCTTAGAGCACCTAAGTGATACCTTTAAAAACGAAAAAGCTCAAATCCTAGCAGACACCTTAGATAGTGCCACTGAAAAACTATTGGAAAATGGTAAAAGCCCGTCACGTAAAGCAGGTGAATTAGACAACCGTGGAAGTCATTTCTATTTGTCTATGTATTGGGCACAAGCATTAGCTGATCAAAATAAAGATATAGCTTTAAAAGAACAATTTGCACCAATAGCCAAAGATTTAAGTGATAATGAGGAAGCAATTGTTAAGGAATTAAACAGTGTACAAGGAAAAGCTGCCAATATTGGTGGATACTACGAGCCAATTCAGGATCTTTCTGAAAATGTCATGAGGCCGAGTAAAACCTTCAATGAAATCATAAATCAAATTTAACGAATAACAAAAAAGCTCCCAATTCGGGGGCTTTTTTTTAGAATCAAATTAAAACCTCCTAACTTAAATACTTTATTATTTCATTATTTTTGGATATGTCTTTTACCAAAACAACAGAACAAGATTCCACTTACAACCATCTTGAAAAGATGAGTGTGTCAGAATTATTGACTAATATTAATAAAGAAGATCAAACAGTTCCTTTGGCTGTTGAAAAAGCCATTCCATTTATTGAAAGCCTGGTAGATCAAATTGTATTAAAACTAAAAGATGGAGGAAGGTTATTTTACATAGGAGCAGGTACCAGTGGTAGACTGGGAATTGTGGATGCCTCAGAATGCCCGCCTACCTTTGGAGTTTCGCATGACTTAGTCATCGGACTCATTGCAGGTGGAGATTCCGCCATCAGAAAGGCCGTGGAGTTTGCAGAAGATTCTGAAGACCAAGCCTGGGAGGACCTAATGGATTATAACATTTCAGATAAGGATGTTGTTGTTGGAATTGCAGCCTCTGGAACGACACCTTATGTCATTGCCGGATTAAAAAAGTGTAATGAAATGAATATCATAACAGGTTGCATCACCTGCAATCATAACAGTCCACTCTCACAAACTGCCAAATACCCTATAGAAGTTATCGTTGGTCCTGAATTTGTTACAGGAAGCTCCAGAATGAAAGCTGGAACTGCTCAAAAATTGGTATTAAATATGATTACAACTGCTACCATGATTCAATTAGGCCATGTCAAAGGGAATAAAATGGTAGACATGCAGTTGAGTAATAACAAGCTTGTGGATAGGGGAATCAGAATGATTATGCAAGAAATAAAGGTTACTGAAGAAGAAGCTGTTAAACTACTTGAGACATATAAAAACGTAAGACAAGCTATTCAAAATTACAAGCATGGAAACGAAACACACTAACAAAAAAGTATTGGTAGAAGGCCTAAAAAAAATGGGGATTTCCCTATTGTGTATGTTTTTGGGACCTAGTTTAATTCATACTGCTTTTAGTAACCAAGAAAAGCCATTGTATATTCCTATTTTAATATTGGGAATATTGGTTGCTGGTTGTGCTGTTTTCTTCGCTTTTAGAGGATTAAAAACAATCTTGGACAGTATGTTCAAAAATTAATCGAATTCAAACCTACAAGGGATTTGCGTTAAACGTATCACCTTGATTGATGTCTCCAGTCTCAAAGCCTTTTTTAAACCATCTAATGCGCTGCTCTGAAGTACCATGTGTGAAAGAGTCTGGCACGACCCTACCTGATGATTGTTTTTGCAAACGATCGTCGCCTATGGCATAGGCCGCATTTAAAGCTTCCTGTAAATCTCCAGTTTCCATCATTTGTGTCATTTGTTGGGAATGATGCGCCCAAACCCCTGCAAGAAAATCGGCTTGTAATTCCAATCTAACGGAATATTTATTGAATTCTGTTTGACTCATTTGCCCGCGTAATCTTTGAACCTTATCAGAAATACCCAATAGATTTTGAACATGATGTCCTACCTCATGGGCAATGACATAAGCTTGGGCAAAATCCCCAGGAGCATTCAATTTTCTTTCCATGTCATCAAAAAAGCTAAGATCTAAGTAAAGCTTGTCATCTCCAGGACAATAAAAAGGTCCTGTAGCACTTGAAGCATACCCACAAGCAGATGAAACTGAACCGGTAAATAGGACTAAAGTGGGTTCCTCATAATTACTGATCAATTGATTCCAAACATCTTCAGTGCTTGCTAAGATGGTTGCACTAAAATCTGCCAACTCTTCTTCCTTTTGAGTGCCCTGGTAAGGAGCTGATGTTTCGGAAGTCACAGGCGAACCAGTAAACAGTTGACCGATGAAATTTAATGGATTATATCCCAATAACATAGATCCCACTAAAAGGACACCAGCAATTATAAGTCCAGTTTTTGTGAACAAAAACCTAACCAAAGAAATTAGAAACATGGGGGTAAGTCCACCCAAACCTGATCCTCCGCTACTTTGTCCCCTACGGTCTTCTACATTTGAACTTTGTCTTCTACCTTTCCATTTCATATTATTGATTGATAAGATTTTAAACTTTATTACAATTTAAATATAATTTTGATTGCCCTAAACAAAAATCTCATTTTTTATAAACTGAAAATAAATTAGTTATAACGAAGGCGTGGTGGGATTATAACCAAAACGTAAGTCAGAAATAGACACATTCAATCCATGCAGAATATAATTAATGATGGCATAATGGTGGATGGCATGACTATTTGCTTGCGCTAATAAGGATGCATGGGTATATGATATTTCAGTCTTTCCCAGACCTAAATCATCAACCACAGTCACTTCATCTAATAAAATATTAGGATAATTTCCAAGGCCCCTCTGAATATTTTCAAGATATTCCAAAGCAATTAAACATGATGTTTCCACTTCTTTGTCTCTTTTTCGGTATGTTAAGTCCACGTGATTGCTCTTAACTCCGTCTATAATACAATGGTAAAAATCGAAAATGTGTCTTAAGTGACTACCTATGCTAGAATAATATGGACCAATAGATGCATTTATTAAAATTTGATCATCTAAATTCTCAATTAGAATACGTGATTTTGAAAGAGTTTGAAGAGTTGCAGAAATAATAGGATTCATGTCCAACAAATTACCCAAATTTACCGAAACAAAAAAACGATTTTTCTGCTTACCAAAGGTTTTGGAAAGATTAAACCAATCAGTGACTAATTACTTAGTATAAATATTCAGTCGATTTGTTAAAGCGAAAAAGTCAACAATTTCGGCCCTTTATTTTTTAAAAAATCGAACGATTAATTAGCTCCTTAAATAATTGTGCCTGTAACAAAAGTTAAGTTATATTTCCCAGATTGTTAAAAACAAAAAAAGCACCTGTCAAATGACAAGTGCTTTCAAAAAAGGCGGCGACCTACTCTCCCACAATGCAGTACCATCGGCGCTAACGGGCTTAACTACTCTGTTCGGAATGGTAAG
>NZ_JAJJNF010000084.1:0-281 GCF_021245805.1 Mangrovimonas futianensis | reverse complement strand
CATTTCTAGTTGTTCATTAGCACTTTTCCTGATCCTTTCGCTTATCTTGATGTTATTTAGCACTTTTCCTGATCCTTTCGCTAATCTTGATGTTCTTTTGCACTTTTCCTGATCCTTTCGCTTATCTAGTTGTTCTTTAGCACTTTTTCTGATCCTTTGGCTTTTCTTGATGTTCTTTTGCACTTTTCCTGTTCCTTTCGCATTTCTAGTTGTTCTTTAGCACTTTTTCTGATTTTGGCATTTCTAGTTGTTCTTTAGCACTTTTCCTGATCCTTTCGCAT
>NZ_JAJJNF010000082.1:0-281 GCF_021245805.1 Mangrovimonas futianensis | reverse complement strand
TATGCCCCCTCCTGGCACTTTGCAAAAGGCTCATAAGCCTCTTTAGGGGGGAGGTGTTACTCTCAACCAGGTGCCCCTTGCTGTCTCTAGGCACGTTTCCCCCCTCGATGGCACACACGCTGCGCTGCTTGCCCCTCATATGTGCTATCGTCGGCTGCCAATGACACAATGTTGGCAGCCAGCAACGTCTCCGGTCAGTGGCCGGTGGCGGGTGGTGGCCGGTGGGCCCCCGGGCAAAAAAATTTTCTGCTTGCAGGAAAACGTGGGAAATGATCGTAGCA
>NZ_JAJJNF010000081.1:0-282 GCF_021245805.1 Mangrovimonas futianensis | reverse complement strand
TTCCGCGGAAACCCGCCTTAGAGATTGAACGTCGACTTATCTTATTGCCGTTCAATCTAAGACAGCGCTGATAGCTTGTAGTGAACAGCCCCCTTATGAATATGAAACCAACCGAACCTTTGGTACTTAAGTAGTTAAGGTTTGGAACCCTTGCTAGTATGATAGAAAGCCGTTTGCTTGTTGCCAAACTCTTCGCCTTTCTTTTGAATCAAAGTGGGTCGCGACTGTTGTATTTTAGTCGGTCGGGGGAAGCTACCGCTTATACGACAGCTCCGCTTACTC
>NZ_JAJJNF010000080.1:0-282 GCF_021245805.1 Mangrovimonas futianensis | reverse complement strand
TTGCTCAATTTGCCTATAATAACAATGAGGTGGAGAGCAATTTTGATAAAAGAATATGGGTGTGTGTATTAGACCCTTTAGATGAGTTTAGAGTTGCCAGAGCGATTATTGAATTTTTTGAAGGTTGTACTTCTAATGTAGTAGAATCACAATCTCTTTTTCAACGTATTTGTGACTATTAAAAATATAAAAAAAAAAATCTCCTTATTTTAGATGATGTATGGACCAAAGATTACCAGAAATGGAAACCATTCAATAATTGTTTAAAGAATGATCTTGCAT
>NZ_JAJJNF010000079.1:0-282 GCF_021245805.1 Mangrovimonas futianensis | reverse complement strand
CTATATACCGCTGATTCAATCCAGTCCACTCATTTCATTTAAGATTTTGAATTGTAATCCCTTTCATTTCTTTAATCATTTATAAGAACTAATAAATAACTATAACTCAACTTTCATTCAAATGAATCATTTTTACTTTTACTTAAGGTTTTTACTAGACTTACTATACTTTTCACTTTTATTAAAAAAAAAAAATACAATAAAAAAAGCAGTAGAAACTAGAATAAACAGTGCAGTAGCAATAAATGCTCGGTACTTCCATAATCTCATCATCTTGTTTTT
>NZ_JAJJNF010000078.1:0-283 GCF_021245805.1 Mangrovimonas futianensis | reverse complement strand
ATATAAACTGCAAAACACTTTTATATATACAAGAGAGTAAAGTGAAAAAGACACAAAGTACGAAAGGATTATTATTAATTGCTAAGATAAAAGATGATTTGATGTGAAATACTTGATTAAAGGTATTGAGAATTGAAGCACTTGTATATATAAGAACAAACAAGTTGTCATCCAAAAAGCATAGTTTACGGAGTACTTTGAGATTAGTACAACTGTTTGTCGCCATATTCTTTATAACAAGGTAACTTATTTTATCCCATTTTAAGATTGGAACTAGATTCTC
>NZ_JAJJNF010000077.1:0-283 GCF_021245805.1 Mangrovimonas futianensis | reverse complement strand
TTATAAAGAAAGTTTGTAAGTGTAATAGTATTAATTAAATATATGGTCCATAATGTGCAAGGGATTATTGATTTCATATACAACTTATCTAGAAGATAAATCTCATGTGTTGAACTTCTATTTTCTTAATAACATCGAAAACTAATTCTCATTCTTTCCATCACAAATAAACATGTCCATAAAATAATTTTTCAATTCTAAAAACATGTTGTATTAGGTTTTTATATCTTTTACGATCAAAGCATGAGATGACATCCATAAAATAAAACATTAGATGGGAGGT
>NZ_JAJJNF010000076.1:0-283 GCF_021245805.1 Mangrovimonas futianensis | reverse complement strand
AAACCTTACAAAAAGTATGATTAATTTCAAAACAAAGCCCCCTGGAAAATCAAGCAAATAAAATAAAAAGAAATTAAAGAACCAAATTGTTACCTTGTGTAAGCGCTAAATTGTCAACTTATAAAATTTGTGTGTATATCCTTGTTGATATATGCATTTTGATAAAGCACAATTGTTTTTGTTTTTGTAGTTTGCACATGTTATAACATATTGCATAAATGTGTGCAAATTTCCTTTGTCTGAACGTATTTCAAATGTGTGTGCACATTTTACTCAGTTGCGT
>NZ_JAJJNF010000007.1:0-220765 GCF_021245805.1 Mangrovimonas futianensis | reverse complement strand
AGAATTTGAAAAGAAAAAACAGCAAGGACTTAAAGTCCCTGCTGCACGGGATAACAGTCAAATAAATTTGAATGCTTCCTAAAAATTTATTGCAATTTACTTGTTTTCTAACACAGTACCTATGATTTCGGCGTGGAATCGTCCGCAGGACTATTCCGCAGAGAAATCAGATAAATATATGTTTTTACTTTCGGTTTTTGCACTGTCGCCACGCTGAATTATAGCCGTTGTTGTACACTGGCTTTTATTTTTTCTTTTGTCAGTTTTACAATATAAAATCCGAAAGTATAGGTCGTTAAGAATCCCAAAACGAGTATAAGTCCGATGACTATTAAATTCAGATAAAGATAATTTTCAATTCCGCCAATTACCAATTGAGAAAATAAAAACACAATCCAGATAATCAAATTCACGCCAAACGAAAATTCCGCTGATGTCTTTAAAACACTTTTACCTTGATTTAAACTTTTGGAATTTCTTTTTCCGAAAATCCAGAGTGCAAATGGTAAAGTCAGATATATTAGAGCAAAAGAAATGAATAAGTAGTTATACGACAATAAAGCTCCAATTCCGATTAATCCGAGTAAGCCATCCGAAAACAGTACTCCGATGAATGTCATTATAAACAGAAATCCCAATCCGAATGTCATTCCGTTTATTAGTGCGACTTTTGCTCCAATGTTTTCCGTTTTATTCATCTCATTTCCGTTTTTTTAGCTTGTGTACAACGGTCTCGTATAACCGTCAGTTACGGGTTAATATGCGTTAATTTTGGTATATCACAGTAGTTAGCGATTCCGAGTATATGTTGACGTAGTCGAAACTGCAGTAATTGCGGTTATATATTGTTGTACGCTGGCTTTTTATTCGTTCAGTTCTTTCCAACATTTTTGTACTTCACGTTCAACTTCTTTTTCCATTTTCGGTAATTCATTTAGAATCCAATCTTTACTTTCTTTAGTCAGATAATTTTTATTTTCAGACAGTTTAAATTCCATTGCACTTTTGATTAATGGAATCAAATCTTTCGTTTCTGTGTCTCCATTCGCAAAATTTGGTCCGATTAAATATCCTAAAATGTCTTTCTCATATTTTGGTTTGTAATGTAAAATGTGCGTTACAATCGGAAAATGGAAGTAAAAGAAACTATTGGTATTCGATTGATATTGAATCTTATTAAATTCCGAAATCAACAATTCAGATTGCGAGTCAGAAGTATCAAAGTCCAATTCGCAAAGTAATTCATAAGTCCTTTTTGCACTTGGTTCAATTTCTCCCATTCTCTTTAAGTCAGAAAATGCCTTTTCAAATTCCGATTTAACTTTACTGTTCTTTATCCAATCTAAAATTCTCAATTAGTTCTGTTTCTTAGCTTGCGTACAACTTGTTATATGTGCCTAAATATACTCTTTTATCACAATTCCCCACGGGATATGAGGAGTTTTTCTTCCCCATTACCCATATTTGTTAAGCGTCCTACAGCTACATCCAAGGGGTTCTTAATCTTAACCAAATCCTTCTCTGCTACATGCGTATAAATCATGGTCGTTTCTGGTCTGCTATGCCCCAACAATTCCTGAATGTAGCGCAAATCAACCCCATTTTCAAGCATATGCGTTGCATAACTATGACGTAACGTGTGTGGGGTCACCGCTTTCCTTATGCCAGCTAGCTTACAGGAGGCCTTCAAAAACTTCCGTACAGAACTTGCCGTATAGGCACCACCATCCTGACCCTCAAACATAAAACCCTTCGGCCGGTAGGTCGTCAAATAATTGCTTAACAAAGGCCTAATGGCATCACTCAAAACCACAGACCGATCCTTTCGTCCCTTGCCCATTCTTACAGTAATCATCCCACGCTCATAATCAATATCCTCAGGTTTGAGCTGTAACAACTCCCCAATACGCAACCCGCCAGAATACAACATCGAAATAATGGCGCGGTGTTTCAAATTTTTGGTCACCTGTATTAAGGTAAGAATCTCCTTGGCCGACAATACTACAGGCAAATACTTGCTCTTTTTGGGTCGCTCAAAATGGGTGGCATCAAAACCAGACAAACCACAAAACAAGGTGAAAAGTTTAAAAGCACTCACACATTGTCTGTGACTGCTTATGCTGTAATCCTCCTTGGCAACCACATCGCTCATAAACTGCTCAATGTCTCGGGTCGTCCAATCCGTAAACACACGCTCGCCTTGATAGGCAAGAAACCGTAATATAAAATAACCATAAACCTGTATGGTACTTTCGCTATAGCGCTTGCCCTTTAAATAATTGATAAATTGCTTCAATAAATCCTTGTTGGTCAATGACAATCCTTGGTAGAGCACCTCTTTACTTGGCTTAGTGGCACGTTTCTTAACAGGCTTGGGAGCCGTAGATGGCACCTTTTTAAACCCACTATAATCAATATAATACCCCAAATTCTTAAAATAATGAAACAAGGCATTCAAAGTAACTGCAGAATAAGGCACGTAAAACGTTTTGTGCGTTTGTGACCAAATAACACCAGCAAAACCCTTAACATGGGTTTTAGTTTGGGCATCAAAAACAAACCCAATGGCTATTTGCAAAACATCTTTATGTTGTAGTGGAGATAATGTAATGGTAGGTTTCATAAGCAGCACGAAATCATAAAGATAGCAAATAAAAAACACTTTTTAACCCTATGCCACATCCCCATTTTATACCTTTCACTATAAACTATACACCACACACTACGATATAACTTCAACAATCCTACACCCCAAACCACTAATCCCTCGCGCAGGGTAAACCTCCTCACCAAGAACCTCACAAAACCTTAGTCCCAAAGCAACAATTCCTGTATGTTGTGGTGGTACAACCTCTGCCACATCCAGGCTAAAGGCCGCCACTTCGTCTTTTCCTAGCATAACCGTTTCAGAGACCTGAGAAGTATAGGTCAATGTCTCAAAATCAAAATCGATCACCATAAAGCTTAACGCCAAATGGCTACTGCCGGTGATAAAGGTTTCGTTTCGTAAATCCATAGCGGCAAAATGTAATGTTTGCGTCTCCCAATCAAATTGAGCGCGCGATGCAATATAATTCAAGGCCATACAGTCGGGTAAAAACACAAAATCCTTTAGCAGTTGCTTCCCTTTTAGGGTGGCAATGCCTTGGGCCACCCGCCGGTTGCCAGGTGTAGAAATGCCGTCCAAAACTTTAAGTTCCATAAACAAACCCATCAATCGGGTTTGTAAAGGTCGGTATTTTGGCGGTGAAAACACGGGTAGCAAAGAGCGCCTAAACTGTTTCAAAGCCATAGAAGCGGCACCAAACTCCGTGGCGTTTTCCCTTACTCGGCGCATGCTTTCCTTGGTTCTTATGGCATCACCATTAAATCCGCCACCCGCTTGCCGCACAAAAGCCTCACCCTTAGCAATGTAAAAGTTTAAACCACCTACCGTTCCCGTAATCTTGATAATACCTTTTTGTCTCGCCATACGTTTTTAAATTTTTAGAGGTGCCACCCATAATCACACCATTAAATAAACTTGCCAAAAACCCAACTCACTTTAAGTCATGGTTCGGCTGTGTTAAAGTAATGATTCATAGCGATATAATCAATAGGTATAGCGTATGTATATCGTATATAAAACGAATATATAACGTATATGACTTGGGTAAACTCCGTGTGGGATCCTTATAAAACCCGCATAAGACCCCACAGGCATGCCTTAAAAGTCCGTCAAAAACCAGCAGCCAATCCAATAAGCATCGCAATAATCTAAGGAATATGTCCCCCTTAATTACTACAAACACAAGAAAACCTTCCAGAGCATTTGGATTTTTAATTAAAAATTCCAACATTTGGGTTTCAAATGAACAAGAACCTAATCCATATCATTTCTATTAGTATCGTAGTGATTATTTCGCTCCGATGAGGAATGGTATTGTAGTATGATATAGAAAATGCCTTCCTCATCCGGGAAGGCATTTTTTTTATGGAAAAATTTTAATGGGTTTGAACATCATATAACAAATTAGTTAAATCGCTGATAAATAGCTATTTGAAATGTTAAAAAACTAATTGAATTTAAAGCGTACTCATGTAATGCAACACCCTAGTAGAGTGATTACATTAATTTAGTTTCTTAAAAGAAATGGGTCAAAATCAAATAATGAACAATTTAAATAAATACAGTAAAACAGTAACACAAGATCCCACCTTGCCGGCTGCCCAAGCCATGTTGCATGCCATTGGCTTAACCGATGAAGATTTGAAAAAGCCCTTGATAGGTATTGCTAGTACAGGGTATGAAGGAAATCCATGTAACATGCACCTTAATGACTTGGCAGTCCATGTTAAAAAGGGAGCAGACAAGGCCGATTTGGTCGGACTCATTTTCAATACCATTGGAGTAAGTGACGGTATTTCAAACGGAACCCCAGGAATGCGCTATTCCTTACCGTCCCGTGATATCATTGCAGATTCTATGGAAACCGTCGTTCAAGCTATGAGTTATGATGGTTTGGTGACTGTGGTAGGTTGTGATAAAAACATGCCGGGAGCCTTAATGGCCATGTTACGGTTAAACAGACCTTCCATTTTAGTTTATGGCGGTACTATTGCTTCTGGCTGTCATAATGGTAAAAAACTGGATATTATTTCAGCTTTTGAGGCCTATGGTCAAAAAGTAGCTGGAAGCATAGATGAAACCGAATTCAAAGAAGTCATTCACAAGGCCTGTCCGGGTGCTGGTGCTTGTGGTGGTATGTACACCGCAAATACCATGGCTTCGGCCATTGAAGCCTTAGGTATGTCTTTGCCTTTTAACTCCTCAAACCCAGCTATCACAGAAGGAAAGATTAAGGAGAAGGAATGTGAGAGAGCGGGAGAAGTCTTAAAGTTACTACTGGAAAAAGATATTAAACCATCAGATATTGTTACAAGAAAGTCTTTAGAAAACGCCATTAGGTTGGTAACGGTTCTTGGAGGGTCTACAAATGCCGTGTTGCACTTTCTGGCTATTGCCAAAGCAGCCAATGTGGAATTCACCTTAGCCGATTTTCAGAAAATAAGTGATGCAACACCACTCTTGGCAGACCTAAAACCAAGTGGTAAATATGCCATGGAAGATTTGCACGCCGTAGGTGGAGTGCCAGGTGTTTTAAAGTACATGCTGAAACAAGGCATGTTGCATGGTGATTGCTTAACGGTTACCGGAAAAACCTTGGCCGAAAACTTGGAGACAGCTCCAGACCTTGAAGAAGGGCAGGAGGTCATCAAATCAGTCAACCAACCAATCAAGGATTCAGGCCATATTCGCATCCTGTTTGGTAACCTAGCTACGGAAGGTGCTGTGGCTAAAATTACAGGAAAAGAAGGCTTGTCTTTCAAAGGCGTTGCCAATGTGTTTGATAGTGAGGCGGCGGTAAATGAAGGCATCAAAACGGGTAAAGTAAAAAAAGGAGATGTGGTCATTATTCGTTATGAAGGTCCTAAAGGCGCACCGGGTATGCCAGAAATGCTTAAACCGACCTCTTCCATTATGGGAGCTGGCTTGGGTAAGGATGTGGCTTTGATTACAGATGGTCGCTTCTCAGGTGGATCCCACGGTTTTGTGGTGGGTCACGTGTCGCCAGAAGCACAAGTTGGTGGAAACATTGCCTTAGTTGAAAATGGAGATATCATCTCTATTGATGCAGTAAACAACACCATCAACATCGAAATTTCCGATGAGGAATTGGCAAAAAGAAAAGAAAATTGGAAAGCTCCAAAACTCAAATTTGAGCGAGGGGTATTATATAAATATGCAAAAACGGTTTCATCAGCATCCAATGGCTGTGTGACCGATGAGTTTTAAATGATAGAATATGGAGGATACTCAAGCAGTAGCAAAAAAAGAGCAGCCTACTAAAAAATCCGTTAGAATTACGGGTAGTGAGGCGGTTGTAAAATGCCTTTTGGAAGAAGGGGTTGATATTATTTATGGCTACCCTGGTGGGGCCATAATGCCAGTTTATGACGAGCTTTATAAATATCAAACCCAATTGCATCACGTCTTGACCAGGCACGAGCAGGGGGCAACCCATGCAGCCCAAGGCTATGCTAGAATTTCTGGTAAAGTAGGGGTGGCTATGGCAACCTCGGGTCCCGGGGCAACCAATTTGATCACCGGTATTGCCGATGCTCAAATTGATTCCACGCCTTTGGTGTGCATTACGGGGCAAGTGGGTTCCCACTTACTAGGAAGTGATGCCTTTCAGGAAACAGATATTATAGGTATCTCAACCCCAGTTACCAAGTGGAACCACCAAGTGACCAAGGCGTCTGAAATTCCCGAAGTCATTGCCAAAGCATTTTATATCGCTAAAAGTGGGCGTCCGGGTCCCGTACTCATTGACATCACCAAAAATGCCCAGTTTGAGGAATTTGATTTCTCTTATGAAAAATGTACCTCCATAAGAAGTTATAAACCCGTCCCCGAAGTGCAACTAAGCAAAGTGCAGGAGGCTGCAGATATCATCAATGCGGCTAAGAAGCCTTTAATCGTTTGGGGGCAAGGTATCATATTGGGTGAGGCAGAAGCCGAATTGAAGGCGGTGATGGAAAAGGCTGGCATCCCTTCGGCTTGGACCATTCTGGGAGCTTCCGCCATTCCAACGTCCCATCCCTTAAATGTGGGTATGGTAGGCATGCACGGTAATTATGCACCCAATAAGTTAACCAATGAGTGTGATGTGCTTATAGCCATTGGCATGCGGTTTGATGACAGGGTAACCGGTAATTTGGAGACTTATGCCAAACAGGCCAAGGTGATCCATTTTGAAATAGACCCAGCAGAAGTCGATAAAAATGTAAAGACCGATGTGGCGGTTCTTGGAGATGCCAAAACCAGTCTGTCGGCTTTATTGCCATTACTTAATGAAAATACCCATGACTCTTGGTTAAATGAGTTTAAGAAGCTGTATCAGGTTGAGTTTGAACAGGTCATCAAAAACGATTTGAACCCCACCAAGGAAGGTTTGACCATGGGAGAAGTGTTGAAGAAAATCAATGAAGAAAGCAAAGGGCAGGCAGCCATAGTGAGTGATGTAGGACAACATCAAATGATTGCTTGTCGCTATGCTGAGTTTAACCAGACAAAAAGTAATATTACCTCCGGCGGATTGGGAACCATGGGGTTTGCATTGCCAGCAGCCATAGGCGCAAAGATGGCAGCTCCAGAACGTGATGTGGTAGCTATCATTGGAGATGGAGGTTACCAAATGACCATTCAAGAATTGGGGACCATTTTTCAAACCAGGGTACCCGTGAAGATTGTTGTCTTAAATAATGATTTCCTCGGAATGGTACGTCAGTGGCAGCAATTGTTTTTTGATAAACGATATGCCTCTACCGAATTGATCAATCCAGATTTTGTTCAAATAGCCAAAGGATACCATATTGAAGCCAAAAGAGTGTCAAAAAGGGAGGAATTGGATGAAGCTATCAAGGAAATGATGGCTAGTGAATCGGCATATTTCCTAGAAGTATGTGTAGAGAAAGAAGACAATGTGTTTCCAATGATCCCAACAGGAGCATCGGTTTCAGATATAAGATTAAGTTAATATGGATACAGAAAAAGAATTATATACCGTTTCTATCTACACCGAAAACAACGTGGGTTTGCTCAATCGCATTTCGGCAATTTTCCAACGTAGAAAAATCAATATAGAAAGTATTGCCTCTTCAGCTTCCGAAATACATGGGGTGTTCAGGTGGACCATTGTTGTGGTGGTTACCGAAGAGCAAATCAAGAAAATTATTGGCCAGATAGAGAAGCAGGTTGAAGTCATTAAGGCTTACTACCACAGGGATGAAGATATCATTTATCAAGAGTCTTGTTTGTTTAAAATCAAATCAGACTTACTATTTGATGAGCCACAGATTCAAAATATTATTAAAGAAGGCAATGTCAATATCGTGACGGTGAACAAGGTCTTTTTCGTTTTGGAAAAGTCTGGAAGACGTCATGAAATCAATGAATTGTATAATGAACTAAGTCCGTTTGGAATTATGCAATTTGTCCGTTCTGGAAGGATTGCTGTCACCAAACAGGAAATGAAAATATCAGAAATGCTAGTAGCATTCAACAACTAAAACAAAAACCATGTCAAATTATTTTAACACACTCTCACTACGAGAACAATTAGCACAATTAGGAAAATGTCGGTTTATGGCTGCTTCTGAATTTGAAGATGGCGTAGAAGCATTAAAAGGAAAGAAAATTGTCATCATAGGATGTGGTGCACAAGGATTAAATCAAGGGTTAAACATGAGAGATTCTGGTTTGGATATTTCTTATGCGTTGCGTGAAGCTGCTATTAAGGAAAAGCGTCAATCCTATTTGCAAGCCACTGAGAATGATTTCACTGTTGGAACTTATGACGAATTGATTCCATCTGCAGATGTGGTACTCAATTTAACACCAGACAAACAACATAGTAATGTGGTGAAGGCGGTCATGCCGCTTATGAAAGAAGGAGCGACTTTGTCTTATTCCCACGGATTTAATATTGTAGAAGAAGGAACCAAAATCAGGGAAGATTTAACAGTGATTATGGTCGCGCCTAAATGCCCAGGAACGGAGGTTCGTGAGGAATACCTTCGCGGATTTGGAGTGCCAACCTTGATTGCGGTTCATCCAGAAAATGACCCTGAAGGTAAAGGATTATCTCAAGCAAAGGCATATGCTGTAGCCACAGGAGGACACCGTGCCGGGGTTTTGGAATCATCATTTGTTGCTGAGGTGAAAAGTGATTTAATGGGTGAGCAAACCATCCTATGTGGAGTCCTGCAAACAGGATCTATTTTGTGTTTTGACAGAATGGTAGAAGAAGGTGTTGAACCAGAATATGCTGCTAAATTGATTCAGTATGGTTGGGAAACAATTACCGAAGCCTTAAAGCATGGTGGAATAACCAATATGATGGATCGCCTATCCAATCCTGCAAAAATTGAAGCTTTCAAGCTTTCCGAAGAATTGAAAGTATTGATGACACCATTGTTCCAAAAGCATATGGATGATATCATTTCAGGTCACTTCTCGCAAACCATGATGGAAGATTGGGCCAATGATGATGTCAATCTGTTGACATGGCGAGCAGCCACAGCTGAAACAGCTTTTGAAAAAACGCCTCTTACTTCTGAAACTATTTCAGAACAGGAATATTTTGACCACGGCACCTTAATGGTTGCGATGGTTAAAGCCGGTGTGGAGTTGGCTTATGAAACAATGATAAGTTCTGGAATCATAGAAGATTCTGCTTATTATGAATCCTTACATGAACTACCATTGATTGCAAACACCATTGCGCGTAAAAAACTTTATGAAATGA
Organism: Mangrovimonas futianensis; assembly: GCF_021245805.1. Taxonomy (NCBI): domain Bacteria; kingdom Pseudomonadati; phylum Bacteroidota; class Flavobacteriia; order Flavobacteriales; family Flavobacteriaceae; genus Mangrovimonas; species Mangrovimonas futianensis. Next base: position 211,412 of record NZ_JAJJNF010000007.1, on the reverse strand, counting down.
ATCGAGTCATTTCAGATACCGCAGAATACGGGTGTTATCTATTTGATCATGCCGCAAAACCTTTATTGAAGGATTTTATGACTACAGTTGATGCTTCTGTCATTGGCAAAACTTTTGCCACGTCTAATGACGTTGATAATGTGGAGCTGATCCAAGTGAATGAAGCGATTCGCTCTCATTCTATTGAGACAGTAGGTAAACGACTTAGAGCTGCCATGACGGCCATGAAAAAGATTAAAATTACCGAACCAGAAGAAGAGGCCGTATTATCATAATTTTGAAATCTAAATAGCCTCAAGATTCTTGAGGCTATTCTTTTTACTATGGAAACAACCACAACTTATTTTCCCACATTACAAGCAGTTCAAGAAGCTGCTCAGAAATTAAAATCGGTAGTAAACCACACACCGTTGACTTCAAATATTCACTATTCCCGAAAGTTTGATGGTCATATATTATTTAAAAGGGAAGATTTGCAGTTGGTTCGTTCCTATAAAATTAGGGGCGCGTATAATAAAATGTCCTCTTTGACTCCTGAGGAAATAAGTAATGGAGTGGTTTGTGCAAGTGCGGGTAATCACGCACAGGGAGTAGCCTTATCCTGCAGGTTGTTGAAAATTCCAGGAACCATTTTCATGCCTACGCCCACACCCATGCAAAAGATCGAACAGGTAAAAATGTTTGGTGAAGAATTCATAGAAGTGGTTTTGGAAGGAGATACGTTTGACGATTCTTATCATGCTGCCATGAAGGAACAAAAACAGTCGAATAAAACCTTTATTCATCCATTCAATGACGAAAAAGTAATCGAAGGTCAAGCCACCATCGCTTTGGAATTGTTAAGTCAAACAGAAACCCCAATCGACTATGTGTTTGTACCTGTTGGAGGTGGCGGTTTGGCTTCTGGTTTGTCAACCATATTCAAGGAGATGTCTCCCGAAACCAAAATCATTGGCGTAGAACCTGAGGGGGCGCCTTCCATGTTAACTTCGTTAAAAAATAATCAAGTAACAGAACTGGATGATATTGAGAATTTCGTTGATGGAGCAGCTGTAAAAAGGGTAGGAGAGAAGACATTTGCCATATGCAGACAAACCTTGGATGACATGATAATGGTTCCAGAAGGTAAAATTTGTCAAACCATACTGGATTTATATAATAAAGAAGCTATTGTAGTAGAGCCTGCTGGCGCATTGAGTATTGCAGCTTTAGATTTTTATGCCGATAAACTAAAAGGTAAAAATGTGGTTTGTGTTGTAAGCGGAAGCAATAATGATATCACACGCACCGCCGAAATCAAGGAACGTGCTCTTTTGTATTCCAATCTTAAGCATTATTTCATTGTGAAGTTCCCGCAACGTGCAGGGGCATTAAAAGAATTTGTTGTTGAAATTTTAGGACCTAATGATGATATTACCCATTTTGAGTATACCAAAAAATCAAATAGGGATAATGGTTCGGCTGTAGTGGGAATCGAATTAAAAACACCCGACGATTTACAACCGTTGATAACGAAAATGAAGCAACACAATTTCTATGGGGATTATTTAAATAACAAACCAGACTTATTTCAGTTTTTGGTTTAGTTTAACCTTAAGGTAACCAAATTACTAAGAGCTTTATTGTATCTTTAAGGTGAACTTTAAAGTTTTTAGTTTTATGTTAAGTTCCACCTACGTAGAAATTCCAGAAGAATTTCAAATTAAAAATGGGATCAATCAGAATACCTATTTAATCAATGGAGAATTAATTGAATGGAAAGGAGAAACTTCCGATGTTTATTCTACCATTTCTTCAACTGAAGATTATAAACCCACCTTTTTAGGAACCATTCCAACTCTCACTGAAAAAGAGGCCTTGGAAGCTTTGGATGCGGCATGTAATGCCTATGACAAGGGACAAGGATTGTGGCCAACCATGAAAGTGGCAGATCGCATTGCCTGTATGGAAAAGTTTGTAGAGCAAATGAAAACCAAACGGGAAGAAGTTGTGAAATTATTGATGTGGGAAATTGGTAAAAACCTTCCAGATTCTGAAAAAGAATTTGATAGAACTGTAGAGTATATCTACGATACCATTGAAGAATACAAGCAACTGGATCGTGACAGTGCCAAATTCTCAAAACACGATGGGGTGTATGCCCACATCCGTCGAGGTCCTTTAGGGGTTGTATTGTGTTTGGGGCCCTATAATTACCCATTGAATGAAACGTTCGCCCTTCTCATTCCAGCTATAATTATGGGTAACACCTGTATTTTTAAACCGGCGAAACATGGTGTTTTATTATTGACTCCCTTGTTGGAGGCATTCAAAAATAGCTTCCCAAAAGGCGCTGTAAACATTTTGTACGGAAGAGGTCGTGTGGTGGCATCGCCAATTATGCAATCAGGGAAGGTAGATGTTTTGGCATTAATTGGAAACAGTAAATCGGCCAATGCATTAATGGATCAACATCCCAAACAGAATAGATTACGATTGGTATTGGGCTTGGAGGCTAAAAACCCTACTATCGTGTTACCAGACGCCAACCTAGATTTGGCTATAGACGAGTGTATTGCGGGAACCTTGTCATTTAATGGGCAACGGTGTACTGCTTTGAAAATTCTTTATGTTCATGAAGATATTTTGGAGGAATTTAATAGCCGTTTTTCCAAGAAAGTGGATGGTTTGAAATTTGGGAATCCGTGGGAGCAAGGAGCTAAATTGACGCCGCTTCCAGAACCTGAAAAGCCAGCATATATTCAAGAACTAATTGATGATGCTATTTCAAAAGGCGCCAAGGTTCTTAACGAAAAAGGCGGAGAAACATCAGAAAATTATATTTTTCCTGCGGTGCTATTTCCAGTAACCAAAGACATGCGTGTGTATCAAGAGGAACAATTCGGACCTGTGATACCAATAGTACCATTTAAGGATATTGAACAGCCATTGGATGAGATGGCAGAATCCAATTACGGACAGCAAGTGAGTTTGTTTGGTAACGATATTAAAACCTTGGCACCGTTAATTGATACCTTGGTAAACTTGGTGTGTCGTGTGAACTTAAACAGTTCTTGCCAACGTGGACCAGATGTATATCCTTTCACTGGTAGAAAGGATTCAGCTAAAGGAACCCTTAGTGTCCATGATGCCTTAAGGTCATTTTCCATTAGAACTTTTGTGGCAACAAAGGATACCGAATATAACAAGGAGATTTTGAATAATTTATTGGATGCAAATGCGTCAAATTTTGTGAGCACGGACTATATTTTGTAAAAATTTAGTTAATCGGTATAAGCGATTTCAAATAATTTATATATTTGTTGCATGTTTAAACCAGAAAATAATATACGTCCGTCACAACCCAGTTTGCTGATTAGCAAACGCCGACGCTATTGCTAATCTTCTTTTTGCAATTGTATAACGTATATTATTTTAATCTTGAAACATATTTTCCAAATAACATTTTTAATAAAATTAGCAGTTGATTTCGGTCAACCGTTGACTCCTTTCCGTTTGTATCGCCGCCCGTAAGGGTGTATGCTTTCTATGGAACTTAGGTGAGTCCGGTTCTTTTCTTCCAAAATCAAATTAACCTTAATCTTATTTTTTGAACAATGAAAATTGTTATTGCAGACAAATCTCATGCGGTTTACGCATCTCTTATTTCTGATACCATCGCTGAATCGGCTAAGGTACGAGGAACTGGTATAGCGAAGCGCACTCCTGAATATATCATTACCAAAATGGAAAATGGCAATGCTGTTATAGCCTTGGACGGAGATAAATTTGTTGGGTTTTGCTATATCGAGGCTTGGAGCCACGGCAAATTTGTAGCAAATTCCGGATTGATTGTACATCCTGATTATAGAGGAGCTGGTGTGGCCAAACAAATCAAACATAAAATTTTTGAGCACTCTAGAAAGAAATATCCAGATGCCAAAGTTTTTAGTATCACTACAGGTCTGGCTGTTATGAAAATGAATACCGAATTGGGATATCGCCCCGTTCCGTTTTCAGAATTAACAGATGACCCAACCTTTTGGAAAGGATGCCAAACCTGTAAAAACTATGATGTTTTACAACGTACCGAGCAAAAAATGTGTTTGTGTACAGGAATGTTATACAATCCAGAAATAGAAAAAAAAGGAGGGAAAATAAACGTGAAGCCTGTCAAAGAAAAAGTGTTTAAAAGGCTGAAGCAAATTAAAGAAACCTTGTATTTAAAGAAAGAAAAAAATGAAAAGTAAAGTGGTTTTGGCCTATAGCGGAGGCTTAGATACATCCTATTGTGCCGTTCACCTAAGTAAGGATTTAGACTATGAAGTCCATGCCGTTAGTGTCAATACAGGTGGATTTACGATAGAAGAAATCCAAACGATCGAATCGAAAGCTTATAGAATGGGTGTTGCTTCCTATGTGAATGTGGACGCCATCCATACCTTTTATGAAAAGGTTGTTAAGTATCTCATTTTTGGAAATGTGTTGAAAAATAACACCTATCCCTTATCGGTGAGTGCAGAACGTATTATTCAAGCTATTGAAATTGTTGAATACGCCAAGTCTATAGGTGCCAAATATATTGCTCATGGAAGCACAGGAGCAGGAAATGATCAAGTTCGTTTTGATATGATTTTCCAAACACTGGCTCCAGAAATTGAGATTATTACCCCTATTAGAGATAAAAAATTAAGCAGAGAAGCGGAAATTGATTATCTCATTGCAAACGGCGTAGATATGTCATGGGACAAGGCAAGATATTCAATCAATAAGGGCCTTTGGGGGACGAGTGTTGGTGGTTCTGAAACATTGACTTCCGATAAACCACTGCCAGGTTCTGCTTATCCATCTCAACTGCAGAAGGAGGGAGAGGAGAAGGTGGTTTTGACTTTTGAAAAAGGAGAGTTGACTGCCTTGAACGGTGAAGTAAATCTTCCAGAAAAGAATATAGAATTGCTTCAAAATCTTGCTTCTCCATTTGCTATTGGTAGAGATGTGCATGTTGGAGATACCATTGTTGGTATTAAAGGAAGGGTAGGATTTGAAGCCTCGGCTGCATTAATTATTGTGAAAGCGCATCATTTATTGGAAAAGCACACCTTAACCAAATGGCAATTGCAACATAAAGAATATTTGTCCAGTTTCTACGGCATGCATTTACATGAGGGACAATATTTAGACCCCGTCATGAGAAACATTGAGGCGTTTTTGAAGAGCAGTCAGGAGATGGTTTCTGGTGATGTAACCGTGTCCCTTAAGCCTTATCATTTTTCTTTGGATGGTATTGCTTCGGATCATGATCTGATGAATGCCAAATTTGGAAGCTATGGTGAAATGAATAAAGGATGGACAGCTGACGAAGCAAAGGGCTTTATAAAAATACTAGGAAATCAAAATAGAATCTATCACCAAGTAAATTCAGAATCATGATACAAAAAGTAGGAATTGTTGGTGGAGCGGGCTATACGGCTGGTGAATTAATCAGGTTGTTGATGCATCACTCCCAAACAAAAATCGACTTTGTTTATAGTACGTCAAACGCTGGAAACCCCATAGGAAAAGTGCATCAAGATTTAATGGGAGCAGTAGATTTAAAGTTTACTGATGCTATTAATCCAGATGTAGATGTGTTGTTCCTCTGTTTGGGACATGGAAATTCCAAGGCTTTTTTAGAGAGTAATTCGTTTTCAAGCACCACGAAAATTATTGACTTAAGTAATGATTTTAGGTTGGAAGCAGATAAGGTCTTTCAAGGAAATACATTTACTTATGGTTTGCCAGAACTGAATAGGGACGCCATTAAATTGTCCAACTATATTGCAAATCCAGGGTGTTTTGCTACAGCCATTCAATTGGCATTGTTGCCTTTGGCTCAGGCCAATTTTTTAAAGGGTGATGTACATGTGAATGCCGTGACGGGAGCGACGGGAGCAGGAACTTCCCTTTCAGAAACGACTCACTTTACTTGGCGAGACAATAATTTTTCTTATTACAAGCCTTTTACACACCAACATTTGGGAGAAATAAATCAATCCTTGAAACAGCTTCAAAGTGACTTTTCTAAGGAAGTGTTCTTCATGCCCAACCGAGGGAACTTCTCAAGAGGGATTTTTGCAACGGCATATATGCCTTTTTCTGGATCTTTGAAAGATGCTCAGGAATTGTATCAAAATTATTACAGGAATGCTGCTTTTACCTTTGTGTGTGATGAGCCTCTGCATTTGAAACAGGTGGTCAATACCAATAAATGTTTGTTGCATCTTCACAAGCATCAAGAAACTTTACTGGTTACTAGTGTTATTGACAATTTACTTAAAGGTGCCTCAGGGCAAGCGGTACAGAATATGAACTTAATGTGTGGCTTTTTTGAAGACGAAGGATTAAAACTGAAAGCCAACTATTTTTAAACGATTCAATATGAAAATTGCTATTATAGGAACTGGAAATTTAGGACGATCAATCGCCAAAGGATTAATCACCAACAATGCCATTACAACTCTTGTTTTAACTAAGAGACACCCCGAAGCTCTTTCAGAATTTGAAGGTTACAAAGGTGTTTCTATTACGCAGGATAATGTGGCTGCGGTAAAAGAATCTGATATTTTGATTTTTGCCGTCCAGCCATCACATTTTGAAGCCATTTTAAAAGATGTTGCTCCTTTTTTAACCGAAAAACATGTCATAATTTCAACAATCACGGGTTATACTATTCCAAAAATAGAAGCAATTGTAGGTGCAGAGCAATATATTATTCGGGCAATGCCCAATACGGCAATTGCTGTAGGTAAGTCCATGACCTGTTTATGTAGCAATGTGATGGGAGCTAAGAGAATCAAAGTAGCTGAAGCCATTTTCAATAGACTGGGTCACACTTTGGAGATTCCTGAGAGCCAGATGCAGGCTGCAACAGTAGTGTGCGCCAGTGGTATTGCTTTTTGGATGCGTCTCATAAGGGCTACAACCCAAGCTGCCATCCAATTAGGGTTTGACTCTAATGAAGCTCAAGAATTAGCCATGTATACTTGTGAAGGAGCTGCGAGTTTGTTAATCAATACAGGCAATCATCCTGAAGAGGAAATTGACAAGGTGACAACTCCTAAAGGTTGTACCATAGAAGGACTCAATGAGATGGAGCACAAAGGATTGAGCTCTTCTTTAATTCAAGGTATGGTAGCTTCATTTCAAAAAATCAGTAACATTAAAAAAGAGCAAATATGAGTTTGTTTGATGTTTACCCTCTGTTTGATATAACACCTGTAAAGGCAAAGGATGTCTATGTATATGATGATCAAGGTCAGGAGTATTTGGATTTGTATGGTGGGCATGCTGTTATTTCCATAGGTCATTCCCATCCCCAATATGTTGAAGCGATTTCAGACCAAGTGGGTAAATTGGGTTTTTATAGTAATGCAATCCAAAATCCGCTGCAAGAGGCTTTGGCGCAACAATTGGCGCAAATTTCAGGTTGTACCGATTACCAGTTGTTTTTATGTAATTCGGGTGCTGAAGCCAATGAAAATGCGCTGAAATTAGCCTCATTTGTGACAGGGAAATCGAAAGTGCTGGCCTTTAAAAATTCCTTTCACGGAAGAACCTCTGCAGCCGTTGCAGCAACGGATAACCCAAAAATTGTGGCGCCATTAAATGGGCAGCATCAAGTTGATTTTGTTGCCTTGGGCGATTTGCAAGGTGTTGATGCTATATTAAAGGCAGGTCAAACCTGTGCTGTGATTGTGGAAGTTATTCAAGGTGTAGGAGGATTGGATGAAAGTACCACAGAATTTTACCAGGGCTTAGCAGAATTATGCAAAACATATGGCGTTTTATTTATAGCAGATGAGGTGCAATCGGGTTTCGGTAGAACAGGTGGCTTTTTTGCGTTCCAAAAACATAAAATTGAGCCCGATATCATTTCCCTTGCCAAAGGGATGGGAAATGGATTTCCTATCGGAGGGATTTTAATCCATCCAGATATTAAGGCTGTTTATGGTATGTTGGGTACGACATTTGGAGGGAATCATTTGGCTTGTTCTGCATCTTTATCTGTTTTGAAAGTCATGGTTGATGAAGACTTAATGGCGAATGCTATGGAAGTCTCTGCTTATTTCTTGGAGAAAACCAAAGAGCTTCCAGGGTTGAAACAAGTGAAAGGACGCGGATTGATGTTAGGTTTGGAATTTGATTTCAAGGTGGGAGATTTGAGAAAGAAACTCATCCATCAACATCACATATTCACAGGAAGTGCCAACAATCCAAACTTGATAAGAATTTTACCTCCATTGACGGTAAAAAAATCACATATCGATCAATTTTTTAATGCCTTGAAAGCGGAATTATAAATGAAGAAGTACACGGAAATACAGGATATTCCCAATATTCAAGATGCGATTAAGGAAGCCATTTTATTAAAAATGGATCCATTTGAGTATAAAGAATTGGGTAAAAATAAAACCCTGGTCATGTTGTTTTTCAATGCCAGTCTTAGAACCAGATTAAGTACGGAAAAGGCGGCAAAGAATTTAGGGATGGATGTGATGTCATTAAATGTGAATGAGGCTTGGCAGCTTGAATTTGATGATGGAACCATTATGGATGCCAACACTTCAGAGCATGTTAAAGAAGCGGCACAAGTGATTTCCCAATATGCCGATGTGATTGCAGTGAGAGCATTTCCAAGCTTAAAAGACAAGGCCAAAGATCAATCCGAATATATTTTAAAAAGTTTTGAGAAGTATGCCACGGTACCCATTGTCAATATGGAAAGTGCTATAGCGCATCCATTGCAAGCTTTGGCCGATGCGATTACCATTACAGAACTAACAGAAAAGAAAGTTCCAAAGGTGGTGTTGTCTTGGGCGCCGCATCCGAAGGCGTTACCCCAAGCAGTGGCCAATTCGTTTGCAAGTATGATGCAAGAAATGGACGTGGAGTTTGTAATCACCCATCCTGAAGGGTATGAGTTGGATCCTGAAATAACCAAAGATGTCCCAATTGTTTATGATCAAAAGGAGGCCATGAAGAATGCAGATTTCGTTTACGTGAAGAACTGGAGTAATTTCAAGGATTATGGTCAGGTTTTAAATTCAGACCCAAGCTGGATGATGACCCAAGAAAAATTAGGTCAGGCCAAATTCATGCACTGCTTGCCAGTGAGAAGAAATGTGGTAGTAGAAGACGCAGTGCTTGATAGTGAGCAATCGGTGGTTATAAAACAAGCGAACAATAGAACGTTTGCTGCCCAAGTGGTGCTTAAAAATATTTTGGAGAATTTATAAAATGAAAGTAATTAAAATGTGTGCCAATGAGTAAAGAACCGCTTCAAATTATAAAAATTGGAGGTAATATTATCAATAATCAAGAGGCTTTAGCCGAATTTTTATTGGCCTTTTCCAAAATAGAAGGTAAGAAAATTTTAGTTCATGGAGGAGGAAAGCGAGCCACAGAATTGGCAGCCAAGTTGGGTGTAGAGGCAAAAATGGTTGATGGTCGTCGAATTACAGACCAATCCAATTTGGAGATTGTTACTATGGTTTATGCTGGGTTGTTGAATAAGAATATAACTGCCCAATTACAATCGTTTGGATCAAATGCGATTGGTTTGTCTGGAGCCGATGCCAATGTCATTAGGTCCCATAAAAGGGAAGTGAAATATCTGGATTATGGATTTGCAGGCGATGTCGATGAAATTAATGAGGGACAGATTGCACTATTACTCGAAAATAATTTGGTACCCGTATTTTGTGCCATTACCCATAATAAGATGGGACAGCTTTTAAATACCAATGCAGATACGATTGCTTCGGAATTGGCCATAGCTATGTCTTTAAAATATGAGGTGTCATTGATTTATATTTTTGAGAAAAATGGCGTGTTACGTTCTATTGAAGATGATCAGTCCGTAATTGAACAAATCAATTTGGGAACTTATAAAGAATTGGTGTCTGAAGGGGTCATTTCAGAAGGGATGTTACCCAAAGTACACAATTGTTTTGAAGGACTAAAAAAAGGCGTTTCTAAAGTGATTATAGGAAACCCAACCATAATTTCAAACACAAATCAAAAATTTACAACCTTGGTTTTATGATAGAACAGCTTACACAGGAAGCCATCGAGTTGTTAAAACAACTTATAGAAACGCCATCTTTCTCATCGGAGGAAGATGGAACAGCGCACCATATTGAAAATTGGTTTACCGATCATAAAATTCCTTTCAATAGAACCAACCACAATGTTTGGGCCATCAATAAGTATTTTGATGCTTCCAAACCGACTTTGTTGCTCAATTCCCATCATGATACGGTTAAACCCAATAACGGTTATACTAAGGATCCGTTTAAAGCTCTCGTTGAAGATGGAAAATTATTTGGTTTAGGAAGCAATGATGCTGGGGGGTGTTTGGTGTCATTGATTGCAACGTTCACCTATTTTTATGAAAAAAGGGATTTAACTTATAACTTGGTAATTGTGGCATCAGCAGAGGAAGAGAGTAGTGGGGATAAAGGATTGAACAGTATGCTTCCCATTATTCCTAAAATTGATGTAGCCATAGTAGGAGAACCTACTTTAATGAATTTGGCAGTAGCCGAAAAGGGCTTGGTTGTGTTTGATGCCGTGGTAAAAGGAACACCCAGTCATGCCGCCCACCCGAATGATGATAATGCCATTTATAATACCATTAAGGTATTAGAATGGTTCCGAGATTTTAAATTTGAGAAAGTATCTGAAACTTTGGGAGAGGTCAAGCTGACCGTTTCCCAAATCCATGGAGGAAAACAACATAATGCCATTCCTGCCAATGTGGATTTGGTCATAGATTGTCGGGTGAATGATCAATACTCCAATCAAGAGGTAGCAGAGATATTAATGAAGAAGGCCCCTGTAGATAGCTTGATTCCGAGAAGTTTGAGGTTGAATTCGTCATCTATTCCTGTGTCTCATCCATTGGTGCAAGCTGGTATTGAGATGGGAAGAACAACCTATGGTTCCCCAACTTTATCCGACCAGGCAGTCTTATCTTGTCCCTCATTAAAACTGGGGCCTGGGGATAGTACAAGGTCACATTCTGCAGATGAATTTATTCACTTGGAGGAAATAGAGGAAGGGATAAAGATTTATATTGAATTATTAAAGAAAGTATTTTAAATGAACCAATAATCAAGATTGCAGAACCACTATTTTTAAGTCGAGGTTCTAGAAGCGAAGCGGTCTTGATTCTAATATCTATAAAAAATGAAACTTTGGGATAAGGGGATTTCTATCGATAAAAAAATAGAGCAGTTTACAGTTGGTAATGATCGTGAGATCGATATGTTTATCGCCAGATATGACATTCAGGCCTCTTTGGCTCATGCACAGATGTTGAAGGAAGTGGAAATTCTTTCCGAAGGTGAGTTGAAACAATTGGAAGAAGGTCTTAAAATGTTATCAGAGCAACTGGAAAATGGGACGTTTGCTATTGAAGACCAATTTGAAGATGTGCATTCCAAGATTGAATTTGAATTGACCAAGGCTTATGGAGATGTTGGTAAAAAAATCCATACGGCTAGATCTAGAAATGATCAAGTTTTGGTAGCCCTTCAGTTGTATTACAAAGAAAACTTAAAAGAGATTCTCGGTAAGTCAAAAGTTCTTTTTGAAACACTTTTGGACTTGGCAGACGCTTATAAAGATAGGTTACTTCCTGGGTACACCCATCTGCAGGTTGCTATGCCATCGTCTTTTGGGTTGTGGTTTTCCGCTTATGCCGAGATGTTGGTAGACGACGTTTATTTATTGCAAGCAGCCTTAAAAACAGTCGATCAGAATGCATTGGGTTCTGCTGCCGGTTATGGAAGTTCGTTTACTATAGACAGAGAGTTTACTAGGAAAGCTTTAGGGTTTACATCCATGAAATATAATGTTGTGGCAGCACAAATGAGCCGTGGAAAGGCGGAACGAACTTTGTCTATGGCTATATCAAGTTTGACAAATACGCTAGCCAGATTCTCGATGGACATTTGTTTGTATATGAGCCAAAACTTTGGTTTCATTTCCTTTCCAGATGAATTAACCACAGGAAGTAGTATCATGCCCCATAAAAAGAATCCAGATGTTTTTGAGCTAATTCGTGGCAAGAGTAATAAACTTCAAAGTTTACCTATGGAAATGACCTTGATCACTAATAATTTGCCGAGTGGGTATCATCGGGATTACCAATTGCTGAAGGAAAATATGATAGGAGCGATAGAAGATACAAAGGACCTGTTAGATATTTTTAATTATGCCATTAAGCAGATTCAAGTGAAGGAAATTGATTTAAATGATCCCAAATATCAGTATCTCTTTACAGTGGATAATATCAATACTCTGGTCGAGTCGGGGATGAGTTTTAGAGATGCTTATAAAAAAATTGGGGCTGAAGTACAAGATGGTACCTATGTGCCCGATATGTCAAAACAGCATGTGCATGTTGGGAGCATGGGGAACCTCAGGTTAGATAAAATTAGGGCGAAATTTCCTGAGTAGGTTCCTAATATGATTTTGGGATTTTGTGAGTGGCTGCACAGGCAGCACCAATGATTCCGGCATGGTTGCCAAGATGGGCTGGGGCTACGGGTGTTTCTATTTTAATATACTTTTTGAATTTGTCAAAATCATCAGAGGTGCCACCACCTAAAATGATAAAATCAGGACAAATAATAGTGTCTACTAATTCTAAAAAGGTATTAAAGCGCTTACCCCATTTTTTAAAGCTGAGGTTCTTTTTTTCTTTGACCGAATTGGCGGCCCATTGTTCTATTTTTTTGTATTTCTTATATGGGATTTGGCCCAATTCAAAATTGGGTATTAATTTTCCATCATAGAAGGCACCACTGCCCAAACCGGTTCCAATGGTAATAGTGACAACCAATCCTGATTTTCCTTGCCCTATACCATAGTTCATAACGGCATATCCAGCAGCATCGGCGTCATTGATAACGGTTACTGATTGCTTACAGGCTTTAGAGAATAATTCTTCGACATTGACATGGTCCCATTCATCATGTAAATTTCCTGAGGCTTTACAAATTCCATGCTTGATTATGCTAGGGAAACCACAACCAATGGGGCCCGAATAATCAAAATGAGCCACAATATCCTTAAATACTTCAGCCATGGCTTCTGGAGTTCTCGATTTGGGCGTAGGAATACGAAATCGTTCTGTGATTAGTTCCCCTGTTATGGTATTTACTATGGCACCTTTCATACCACTTCCTCCAATGTCGATTCCTAAAATTTGCATACAAGTGTTTTTGATGATATTGTAAATTTAAACATTATCAACGGAACCATTCAAAAACTGATTCATGCATTTTCAAATTAAACGATGTAGACTATGCTGTGATCCTTTAATTTCTAACATAATATTAAGACCATTCCGTATTCATTTTAATAATTTCACGTCATATAAAAATGATTAGAGAATTGAGTGAAGTAAAATACTCCATGCTAGAATTAGCCTTTGTAAATGAAGGCAGCCAAGTCAAAGAAACTTTCGCCAATACGTTGGAGTTGGCCCAATTGGTAGAATCTTTGGGATATCATCGATTTTGGTTGGCAGAACATCATAATTCCATCAATATAGCTAGTTCTGCTACTTCTATTTTGATAGGTTATATTGCTGAAAACACCAAAAGTATTCGGGTCGGCTCGGGAGGAATTATGTTGCCTAACCATTCCCCACTCATTGTAGCTGAACAGTTTGGGACCCTTGGAACGTTATATCCCGATAGAATAGATTTGGGATTGGGACGTGCGCCGGGTACCGATGCCGATACGGCCAATGCGATTAGGTCAGATAGAATGCAGGCCACCATAAGGTTTCCTGATGAGGTGGCTGATATCCAGCAGTATTTTTCACTTGACAATGTTCAAAATAAGGTCCGTGCCACAGTTGCAGAGGGCGTTCAAGTTCCTATTTATATTTTGGGATCCAGTACGGATAGTGCCAAACTAGCTGCTAGATTGGGGCTGCCCTATGCTTTTGCTAGTCATTTCGCAACGGCTCACTTTCATGAGGCACTCCAAATTTACAGACATGATTTTACACCTTCTCAATTTTTATCCCAGCCTTATGTGATTGCTGGCGTGAATGTTATTGCTGCAGATACATTGGAAAAGGCTGAGATGATGTTTACATCGCCTATAAGAATGGTGATGAACCTATTTATGGGGAAACGGGAGTATTTAACACCTCCCACCCAAATGACTTCGGAATTAAAAAGTATTTTGATGAACCCATCAGTTCAACAGATGTTGCGTTTTTCAGTGGTAGGTGATAAAAAGAAGGTGAAGGAAGAGACTGAAAAATTCTTAGCGGAAAACAAGGTAGATGAATTGATGGTAGTGACCAATACCTTTGATCCTCAAGACAGGAGGCGTTCTTATCAGTTGTTTTCAGAAATCATGAATGAAATCAATGGAATTTAATAGAAGCTAAAAAGCACCCCAGAGAGGTGCTTTTAAACTATTAATCATTCATTTAGGGAGGACTTAAATAATGGTAGACTGACCCAAATGTAAGTTTTGAAAATTGATGTTGGAATCTTGAGGGTTATTAATATAATCCTCAATGAAATCTCCAACTTTACTTGTGGTAATATTTTCAGAATCCGGATTTAAATCTGGAGTCGTGATGTTTAATTGTAAGGACTTTTCGACGGCCTTTCTGATTAATTCGGCCTCTTGATAAAGTTCAAAATGATCTAACAACATAGCTGCTGATAAAATAGAGGCTACAGGGTTGGCAATTCCTTTTCCAGTCGCCTGTGGATATGAGCCGTGAATGGGTTCAAATAAGGCATGTTTGTCACCTACAGAAGCTGATGCCAATAAACCAATACTTCCACCTATTACGCTGGCCTCATCACTAATAATATCACCAAACATATTCTCTGTTAAGATGACATCGAATTGTTTCGGATTTAAGATCATTTGCATTGCTGCGTTGTCTACAAATAAGAAATCCAATTCCACATCTGGATAGGACTCGGCAACTTGTTTTACAACTTTTCTCCATAAGCGCGATGTTTCCAATACATTCGCTTTATCAACAAGTGTTAACTTGCTCCTGCGAGCTTGAGCCGCTTTGAATGCCAGATGGGAAATTCGCTCTATTTCTTCTTTGGAATATTCACATAAGTCAGAAGCCCAAGTGCCTTCCTCATTTTGCTTTTTCTCCCCAAAGTAAATACCTCCTGTCAGTTCCCTATAGATGCTGATGTCGGTTCCTTGAATGTTCTCTTTTTTCAAGGGAGACTTATCCAAAAGCATATCATAGGCTTTTACCGGACGAATATTGGCGTATAAACCCAATTCTTTTCTTAGTTTCAATAACCCTTGTTCTGGGCGAACTTTAGCATTGGGATCATTATCATATTTAGGGTCTCCAATAGATCCAAATAAAACGGCATCACTTGTTTTGCATAAATCAAGGGTGCTGTCCGGTAGTGGATTTCCAGTTTCATCTATGGCAATAGCTCCAACTGGAGCCGATGAGAAAAGGAAGGTGTGATCAAATTCTACAGCTATAGCTTTCAATACTTTGATGGCTTGATCGGTCACTTCGGGACCAATGCCATCTCCTGATAAAACAGCAATATTCAGTTTCATGAGTGTTTTTTGTTCGTTGTTGTTTTGGACGTTTCCCTTCGGGTCGCGTTTTTCGTTATATCTTTTGTTTCATGTTCTCGCTTTGCTCGACATCAACAAAAGGATGCCACTGCAACCGCTAACGCAAAAAGCCACCTAAAGGGCGGCCTCAAATTGTTCTATTTCTTTCTTTTTGCTCAGTAAATAATCAATGTCATCATAACCATTGATCATACAGGTCTTTTTGTATGGGTCAATATCAAAAGATTCCTTCAAATCTGTATGCGCCACAAATATGGTCTGGTTTTCTAAATTTACAGTGATCTGAGTGTCAGGTTTTGCTTGGATTAAATCTAAAACCTGCTTTAAAAATGGTGGTGATACCTGTACGGGTAGCAAACCATTGTTTAAGGCATTTCCTTTAAAAATGTCTGCAAAAAAACTGGAAACAATCACTTTAAAGCCGTATCCAACCAAGGCCCAAGCAGCATGTTCCCTGCTAGATCCACAACCAAAATTGTCCCCTGCAACTAAAATACTTCCAGAAAACTTAGGGTCGTTGAGTACAAAATCTTTGTTAGGGTTTCCTTCTTTATCAAAACGCCAATCCCGAAAGGCATTATCGCCAAATCCTTGTTTGTCCGTGGCTTTTAGAAAGCGGGCAGGGATGATTTGATCGGTATCAATATTTTCGATATCTAATGGGATGGCTGTACTATGTAATGTGGTGAATTTTTCCATTTAAATCAATTCTTCTTCATAACTGTGTTCCAATAATTTGGTAACATCTACAATTTTACCTGCTACAGCGGTCGCCGCCGCTACTAAGGGACTTGCTAAAATGGTTCTTGCGCCTTGTCCCTGTCTTCCTTCAAAATTTCTATTCGAAGTTGATACACAGTATTCTCCCTGCGGTATTTTATCATCATTCATGGCAAGACAGGCAGAACATCCAGGTTGTCGCAATTCAAATCCAGCGGCTTCAAAAATGTCTTTCAGTCCTTCAGCTTCAATTTGGGATTCTACTTGCTTACTTCCTGGTACCAACCAGGCTGTTACATTATCAGCTTTTTGTTTTCCTTTTATAAACTGGGCTGCAACTCTAAAATCTTCAATTCTGGAATTGGTACAACTGCCTATAAATACATAATTGATAGGTTTGTTCAGCATATATTCACCTTTTTTGAAATCCATGTATTGCAAGGATTTTTCAAAAGAGGCATCGTTTAATTCTGGTATACGGGCATTGATTTTAATTCCCATTCCAGGATTGGTTCCATAGGTAACCATAGGTTCTATATCAGCTGCATCAAAGGTGTATTCTTTGTCAAAAACGGCATCCTCATCTGACGGTAGGGTTTTCCAATAGGCTACTTTTTTATCAAATTCATCACCTTTTGGAGCAAATTCCCTTCCTTTTACATAATCAAAAGTGGTTTGGTCTGGTGCAATCATACCGCCTCGAGCACCCATTTCAATACTCATGTTACAGACGGTCATTCTTCCTTCCATGCTCATGTCTTCAAAAACATCGCCTGCATATTCACAGAAGTATCCAGTTCCTGCATTGGTTCCTATTTTGGAAATAATATACAGAATGACATCCTTAGGAAGAACGCCATTTTTTAGTTTCCCATTAACGCTCACTCTCAAACTTTTCGGTTTAGTCAAAAGCAAACATTGGCTTGCAAAAACTTGAGCTACCTGGCTTGTTCCAATTCCAAAGGCAATACTTCCAAAGGCACCATGTGTGGAAGTGTGACTATCTCCACAAACCATGGTCATTCCAGGTTGGGTAATCCCAAGTTCAGGTGCCATCACATGAACAATTCCATTATATGGATGGCCAAGACCGTATAAAGTGATACCGTTTTTCTCACAATTTTCAGCCAGTTGTTTTAACTGGTTTCTTGACAGTTCATCCCTAACTGGTAAATGTTGATTTACTGTTGGGGTATTATGGTCTGCAGTAGCAACAATTTGATCTGGTCTAAAAATGGGAATGTTTCGTTCCTCAAGTTCCTTAAAGGCTTGCGGACTAGTAACTTCGTGAATTAAATGTTTGTCTATATATAATACCTGAGGTCCGTTATCAATGGAGTCGACAACGTGAGCATCCCATACTTTATCGAATAAGGTCTTTCCCATACTAGGCTGAAATTATTTGTCTATAAATGGCACTGCTCTCAATTATTTGATGGATGTCATCATCACAAACTTCTTTTTTCTTATCGGCATAATTTAAGAATGAAGCATAAATTTCATCCAATTGAAGCTTGGTAAGTTCATAACCTATGTTCTTGGCACGGTAAGCCAAAGCAGCTCTTCCGCTTCTAGCTGTCAGGACTATGGCTGATTCTGTTACACCTACATCCCTAGGGTCAATAATCTCATAAGTTTCACGATTTTTAATGACGCCATCTTGATGGATTCCCGAGCTATGAGCAAAGGCATTGCTACCTACAATAGCTTTATTGGGTTGCGTGTAAACACCCATTTGTTCCTGAACCAGTTGGCTGATTCCGTATAATTCTTTAGTGCGTATTCCAGTGTCTAAATTAAGATAAGGATGTTGTTTCAATATCATGACTACTTCTTCCAAAGCTGTGTTTCCAGCTCTTTCACCCACACCATTAATGGTACATTCAATTTGACGTGCCCCATTAATAACTCCTTCAATGGAATTGGCTGTGGCCAATCCAAGATCGTTATGGCAATGACAAGATAAAATGGCTTTTTCTATGCCCTTGACATTCTCTCTTAAATATTTGATTTTGGCTCCGTATTCACTTGGTAAGCAATATCCTGTAGTATCTGGGATATTTAAAACGGTGGCTCCTGCTTCAATAGCTTTTTCACATACCCGTGCTAAAAACTCATTATCTGTTCTACCGGCATCTTCAGCATAAAATTCGACGTCTTCTACAAAGGATTTGGCATAGGCCACTGCTTTGAATGCGCGTTCAATAACAGCTTCTCGAGTGGAGTTAAACTTGAATTTAATATGCGAATCAGAAGTGCCAATACCTGTATGGATTCTTGGTTTGGCAGCAGATTTCAAAGCTTCAGCTGCTACCTTAATATCGTTTTCAACTGCTCGTGTGAGTCCACAAACGGTGGCATTTTTTACAATTTTTCCAATGGCTTGTACCGCATCAAAATCTCCCGGACTTGAAACAGGAAACCCTGCCTCAATCACATCTACACCCAAAAAGTCCAAACGTTCAGCAATAATAAGTTTTTGTTCTTTGTTTAATTTGCATCCCGGAACTTGTTCTCCATCTCTTAATGTGGTGTCAAAAATTTGTACTTTCTCTTTAGACATTTAAAAAATAAATTTTTGTATTGTTATACGAATTTATAATTTGGATTAAGAAATGGTTATGAAAGGGCAGGAGTCGTTACGATGTTCAAATGAAAAAAAATATAATAAACAGCTTAAAATCAATAATTTAAAATCTTAATTATTTGATGGTTAAAGATCAAAAAGATAATTTGTTTTCACTGGTTAAGTCGATGACAAAATCAGAAAAAAGACAGTTCAAATTGTATGTTGGTCGGCTTGGAGTAAATGAAGATTCCAAATTTTTGAATTTGTTCAATATTTTGGATAAGCTATCCGTGTATGATGAAGATGCTATTTTGAAAAATGGCGATATCAAGAAGCAGCAATTGGCCAATGTGAAATCGCACCTCTATAAGCAGATTTTGATCAGTC
Source organism: Mangrovimonas futianensis (assembly GCF_021245805.1). Classification (NCBI taxonomy): domain Bacteria; kingdom Pseudomonadati; phylum Bacteroidota; class Flavobacteriia; order Flavobacteriales; family Flavobacteriaceae; genus Mangrovimonas; species Mangrovimonas futianensis. The sequence goes on along the minus strand of NZ_JAJJNF010000007.1, from coordinate 192,106 downwards.
TTAGGTTGAATCCTTCTCATCAAAATGTACGTTCTCAATTGCGAGAACAACTGGATTTTGCCTCGATTCTTTATCATAAAGGACTATATAAGCAAGCTTTAAAGATTTTGGATAAATCAAAAGAAATAGCGATTCAAAATGAGGAAAAGAATTTGGCATTTGAGGTGGTAGAGCTGGAAAAGGTTATAGAGGCTCAATATATTACAAGGAGTATAAGCGGGCGGGCGGATGAGCTAACTATTCAGGCTAAAAAGTTAAGTCAAGCGAATGTGATTACGAGTAAGTTATCCAATTTGTCACTTCAGCTCTATGGTTTGTTCCTCAAATTTGGATATGCCAAAAATGAAAAGGACGCCCAAGAAATTCATGACTATTTTAATGCGCGTTTGCCTAAATATGATTTGGAAGACTTAGGGTTTAGGGAAAAATTATGGCTTTACAGGTCGTATTTTTGGTACAGTTTCCTGTTACAGGATTTCTTAAACTGCTTTAAATATGCCTTAAAATGGGTGAAGTTATATGACCAAAATCCGAGTATGGTCAATTTGAATCCAGTGTTTTTTGCTAAGGGGCAAAACTATTTGTTGGAGTCCCTATTTTATATCAACAACAAAGAAAAATTCAAATATCATCTGGATAAATTTGAAGCGTTAGTTACCAATAAAAGTTTTACCATCGATGAAAATGTAGATGCTTTAACTTTTTTATATCTCAATATACATCGCGTAAACTATTATTTTTTTGATGGGAGTTTTAAAGATGGCTTACATCTAATCCCCAAAATTGAAGCCGAATTGGTCAAATACACGGACCGGATTGATGAACATCACCGAATGATTTTCAACTACAAATTTGCTAGTATGCATTTTGGTGCTGAAAATTACAAGGAATGTATTCGGTACTTGAATAAAATTATTACCACCAAATCCATAGCGATGAGAGAAGATTTGCAATGTTTTGCTAGGGTTTTGAATGTGGTTGCACATTATGAGGGCGGGTATGATTACCACATCGAGGCTTTATTGCGGGATACTTATAAATTTCTCATCAAGATTGATGATATGTATGAAGTGCAAAAAGAGATGATCAAGTTTATTAGAGGTTTGCAGGATATTTATCCCCAAGATATTAAAAAGGCCTTTATTGAGCTACACAAAAGACTGAAGGTGTATGAAAATCATCCTTATGAACGTCGTGCCTTTTTGTATTTGGATATTATTTCCTGGTTGGAAAGTAATATTCAAAATCGACCGGTTTCTGAAATTATTAGAGAGAAATACTACGAGCATTTTGGAACATCCTAAGTTAAATAATTTAGAAAAAGCCGAATTTATTTGGATATTAAATTTTTCTGATTGAATATTTGCAGCATCAAAGTTCAATAACTTAATGTTTCGTTATCAAGAAAGGTGGAGGGAATAGACCCTGTGAAACCTTAGCAACCCTTTGACCTCAAAGAAGGTGCTAAATTCTACTCAAATGCTTGGGCATTTGTATGGCAGATAACTAGGTGGATTACTTCCCTATTTATACTTTTCTTTTTAACATATTAATAATTTGTGCAATCGCATTTGCATGTTTTTTTGTGAAAAGAAATGAAAGATTTACAGTATATTAATCTAGAACAAGTTGTTTTGGAAAGTGGTAAAAAGACAGATATTAAATTGTCTTTCCAAACGTTTGGACCACCACTTAATCAGGCACCCATTGTTCTGGTAAACCATGCACTCACCGGTAACAGTAATGTGGCAGGAGATTCAGGTTGGTGGCGTGATTTAATTGGTGACGGTAAGGTTATAGACACCAAAGTTTACACCATTTTGGCCTTTAACATTCCTGGGAATGGCTATGACGGATTTGTCATAGAAAACTATAAGGATTTTGTAGCTCGAGATATTGCCAAAATATTTTTATTGGGACTCGAAGAGTTACAAGTAAAGAATCTTTATGCCTTGATAGGAGGGTCCCTAGGGGGTGGAATTGCATGGGAAATGGCCTTTTTGTCTCCTAAATTGGCGCAACATTTAATACCTGTCGCTACCGATTGGAAATCGACAGATTGGCTCATTGCCAATTGTCAAATTCAAGAACAGTTTTTGGTTAATTCAAACAATCCTGTTCATGATGCCCGTATGCATGCGATGTTGTGTTACCGAACGCCACAGTCTTTCAAAGAACGATTTCAAAGAAGTATTAATGATGAATTAGAAATATTCAACGTAGAAAGTTGGTTGCTGCACCATGGTGAAAAACTTCAGGAGCGCTTTCAGTTATCGGCTTACAAGTTGATGAACCAATTGCTGAAAACTATCGATGTCACTAAGGGGCGAGGTGATAATGTTCAAGTTCTTGAAACCATTAAATCAACCATTTCCATCGTAGGTGTAGATTCTGATTTGTTTTTTACGGCTGAGGAAAATAGAGAAACTCAAAGACAATTGGCGCAAACGCATCCCAATGTAACTTATAGTGAAATACACTCGTCTCATGGTCATGATGCCTTTTTGATAGAATTCAATCAATTGGAAAAAATCATTGAACCTATTTTCAATTCCGAATCCAAAAATAAGCGATTGAAGGTGTTGAAGTTTGGCGGTAAATCCTTGTCAAATGGCGAAGGTTTAAATCGTGTTCTTTCTATTATTGAAAGTAAAGTGTCTGATGGTGACAGAATAGCGGTGGTGGCTTCAGCCAGAGGAAAAGCGACTGATCAATTGGAAGCCTTGTTAGAAAAGGCAGCTAAAAAAGGGGACTTTGAAGCAGATTTTGAAAGTTTTAAACTCTATCAGTTAGAGCCTTTACCAGGTATTGATTTATCTCAGCAATTCCAAGAGCTGCACAATATTTTGGAAGGAGTCAAATTGCTGGGTGATTATAGTGATAGAATTAAAGCACATGTTTTGGCCTTTGGTGAATTATTATCTGTAAATCTTTTAGCCGAAACACTAAGGTCTAATGGTTTCAATGCACTAGCGGTCGACTCCAGAAAATTGCTTTTAACAGATTCAGATTATTTAAACGCCCAACCCAAGGAGAAAGCTTCCAAAGAGCATGTAGTCTCATTTTTTAAATCATTACCTGTAAATACGCTGCCTATAGTGACTGGGTTTATTGGTTCAGATGCTGAAGGAGAAACGACACTATTAGGTAGAAATGGAAGTAATTATTCAGCTTCTTTGTTAGCGAATTATTTGGATGCCGAAGAATTACAAAACTTTACCCATGTCAATGGAATCTATACGGCTAATCCTGATTTGGTGGAAGATGCCCAAAAAATAAGAGAGCTTTCCTTTAATGAGGCTAATGAATTAGCCAATTTTGGAGCGAGTGTACTACATGCCAAAACGATTATCCCTTTGGTAGAAAAGAATATCAGCCTTCGTATTTTGAATACGTTTAATCCAGAAGATGAAGGAACCTTAATTTCTGCTAAACCGAATAGTAAAAATGTCACATCCCTATCAGTTTTAGAAGATGTAGCACTGGTAAATTTGGAAGGAAGAGGCCTTTTGGGTAAAGTAGGAGTGGATGCCAGAATTTTTAAAGCGCTCAGTAACTATGGAATTAGTGTGAGTATTGTTTCCCAAGGGTCTTCAGAAAGAGGCATAGGGTTGGTTATCCAATCAAGTAAAGCGGCTCAGGCCGTAATAGCTTTGGAACAGGAGTTTGAAAGAGATTTTTATTCCCAAGATGTGAATAGAATAGGAGTCGTAGATGATGTGGCTGTTATTTCAATCATTGGGATTGAACTTAGTTCGTTCCATAAACCGTTTAATGCCTTGATTAAAAACCAAATTACACCTTTGCTTTTTAACAATACGGTGACGGGTAAAAATGTGAGCTTGGTCGTTCAGAAAAAAGAGCTTCACAAGGCCTTAAATGTGATCCATGGTGAGATATTTGGAGTTTCCAAAAAAGTGAACATTGCCATATTTGGGCATGGTTTGGTAGGGGGAACCTTAATAGACCAAATATTAAAAACCAAAACAGACATTGAAAATAGAAAGGGAATCAATCTGAATATTTTTGCCATCGGAAACTCCAAGAAAGTAGGCTTAAGCAAATATGGACTCACAGAAAATTGGAAAGAATCCGTACACCAAGGACTTGAAAATTATTCGGTTGAAGATGTAGTTGCTTATGCAAAAACCAATCATCTGGAAAATTTGATTGCTGTAGATAATACGGCTAACCCACAATTTCATGAAAATTATATCCCCTTGGTAGAGGCAGGGTTTGATTTGGTATCCTCAAACAAAATAGCCAATACCATTTCTCATGACTTTTATGCCGAATTGCGAAATCAATTAAAGCAACATAATAAACAGTATCTTTATGAGACTACTGTAGGAGCTGGTTTACCATTGATTGATACCATTAAATTGCTACATGAATCAGGAGAAAACATAACTAGGATAAGAGGGGTCTTCTCGGGAACATTGAGTTATTTGTTTAATCGCTTTTCAATTGAAGATGTTTCTTTTAGTGCCATTGTCAAAGATGCGGTACAAAACGGATTTACAGAACCAGATCCTCGTGAGGATTTTTCAGGAAATGACGTGGCTAGAAAATTGTTGATTTTGGCCAGAGAACTGGACCTGGAAAATGAATTTGAAGATGTATCGGTTCAAAATTTGGTGCCTGAAGCCTACAGAAGCATATCAGTCAGTGAGTTTTTAGATCGTCTAGAGGAATTGGATGATGTATTTCAAAAGATCAAGGACAATCAAAAAACCAATTATGTATTAAGATATGTAGGTGATTTGTCTGGTGACTTGCAGTTGGATAAAGGAAATTTGGAAGTGAAGTTGGTATCTGTTCCAGCAGATAGTGCATTGGGTCAGGTTAAGGGCGCAGATGCCATAATAGAAATATTTACAGAATCTTATGGGGAACAACCCATTGTAATCCAGGGAGCTGGCGCTGGAGCCAAGGTGACCGCTAGAGGAGTCTTTGGAGATATCTTAAGATTGTCAAAACATATAAATTAAAAGAAAATGAGCAGTAAAAATCATTTTGAGACAGATGCGATAAGAACGCAAATGGAGCGTTCTCAATATTTAGAGCATTCAACTCCTATTCATATAACAAGTAGTTTCTTGTTTGAAGATGCCGAAGATATGCGCGCGTCCTTTGCTGAAGAAAAAGAGAGAAACATATACAGTCGTTTTACAAATCCAAACAATTCTGAATTTGTGGATAAGATCTGTAAAATGGAAGGCGCTGAAGCGGGATATGCCTTTGCTACAGGTATGGGTGCTGTATTTTCAACCTTTGCGGCCTTGTTGAATGCAGGTGATCATGTGGTATCCTGTAGAAGTGTCTTTGGATCAACCCATACTTTGTTTACCAAGTTTTTACCAAAGTGGCATATTGAAACAAGCTATTTTAAAGTCAATGAGGTTGAGAAAATAGAAAGTTTGATTCAGCCCAACACCAAAATTCTATATGCAGAGACACCAACAAATCCGGCAGTAGATATTTTGGATTTGGAACTATTGGCATCCATTGCTAAAAAACATCAATTGTTATTGATCATTGATAATTGTTTTGCAACCCCTTACTTGCAAAATCCTATTGCATTTGGAGCCGATTTGGTATTGCATTCTGCAACCAAGTTGATAGATGGTCAAGGTCGTGTATTGGGAGGTGTTGTTGTGGGTAGTAAAGATTTGATACGGGAAATATATTTGTTTGCCAGAAATACAGGACCTGCTTTATCACCATTCAATGCTTGGGTGTTGTCAAAAAGTTTGGAGACTTTGGCCGTTAGGGTGGATAGGCATTGTGATAACGCCATAAAGGTGGCTGAGTTTTTGGAAGGTAATGAGCACGTTGAGTTCGTGAAATATCCTTTTCTGAAATCACATCCGCAATATGAAATAGCCAAAAAGCAAATGAAGAAAGGCGGAAACATTGTCGCTTTTGAAATAAAAGGAGGTATTGAGGCAGGAAGAAATTTTTTAAATCGTTTAAAAATGTTTTCGCTTTCAGCCAATTTAGGAGATACCAGAAGCATTGCTACCCATCCGGCAAGTACCACTCATAGTAAATTAAGTGAGGCCGATAGACTTGAAGTAGGGATCAGTGATGGGTTGGTTAGGATTTCAGTTGGATTGGAGCATGTAGATGATATTATTGCAGATTTAAATCAAGCATTAGGTTGATATAAGAAATTGGTTATCTTTGAAAATATGCTTTCAAAGAAAACTAAATATGGGCTTAAGGCGTTGGCTTATTTGGCTAAACAGGGCTCCAATCATCCGGTTCAAATCAGTGTGATATCTGAAAGTGAAAATATTTCCAGGAAGTTTTTGGAAAGCATTCTTTTAACCCTTCGGAAAAATGGATTTTTGGGGTCTAAAAAAGGAAAAACAGGTGGTTATTACCTTTTGAAAGATCCCAAAGACATTAAATTGGCACCTATTATGAGAATTTTGGAAGGTCCTATTGCCATGGTACCTTGCGTGAGTCTCAATTTTTATGAAAAATGTGACGATTGCCCAGATGAAACAACCTGTTCGGTCCATAATTTAATGTTAGAAGTAAGGGACAGTACCCTCCAAATTTTTAATAATAAATCCTTGGCAGATATTCTTAAAGATTAAATAAATGCTTGGATATTAAATATTTTTATATAGTTTTGCCTTTAATTCCTATTAGTCCGATAGGAGTAAAGTATTAAATTAAAGAAGATCATGATTTTAGAAAATATAGACATCGATTACTGGAATGCAAAATTAAAGTCAAAATCACCAAGTGAGATTATTCAATGGGCTATGGGATTGACCAATAATAAAATTGTAACAACCAGTTTTGGTGTTTATTCTGCCATTTTATTAAGTAATATGGCAAAGCATGATCCAAAAATTAAAGTCGTTTGGTGTGATACCCTTTATAATGACTTAGAAACCTATGAACATGCCCAAAAGTTAATAGATACCTATGGCTTAAATATTCATAAATACCAGCCGCTTTTGAGCAGGGAAGAAATTGAAGCTACTATAGGTTTGCCCAATTTAGAGGATGACAATTTCAAAGCGTTTTCAGAAGCTGTGAAATTGGAGCCTTTCAGAAGGGCTTTAAACGAATTACAACCAGAAGTTTGGTTTACCAACATTCGCGTGCGCCAAACCGAATATCGCGATAAAAAAGACATTTTGAGCTTGAGTAAGGATGGCATTTTAAAAGTTAGTCCGTTCTATTACTGGAGCGATCAAGAATTAGATCAGTATTTGGAAGAAAATCAGCTTCCAAAGAATCACGGGTATTTTGATCCTGTAAAGGCTCTTAAGAACCGTGAATGTGGGATTCACCTTCAATAAGTAAACGAATACATAATGCAAAGTTTTAGAACCGAAATAGAAAATCCTATTGTCGAGAGGGATATTATTGAGTTAGAGAAAAAAATTCGCCTTTTTAAAGAAGGTCGAATTGATGAGGAGCGCTTTAGAAGTTTGCGTTTAGCCAGAGGAGTTTATGGACAACGTCAGCAAGGGGTTCAAATGATCAGGATCAAATTGCCGTATGGGAAAGTGACGGGAGATCAACTTCTGAGAATCGCAGATGTTTCAGATGAATTTTCAACAGGAAGGTTGCATATTACGACCCGTCAGGACATTCAAATTCACTATGTAAGTTTGGAGCGCACCCCAGAACTGTGGGCGCAATTGGAACAAGATGACGTGACCTTGAGAGAAGCATGTGGTAATACCGTCAGGAATGTCACTGCAAGTGCTACTGCGGGGATTGATCCTGAGGAACCATTTGATGTGTCGCCATATGCCCATGCTGTGTTTCAATATTTTTTAAGAAATCCGGTTTGTCAGGAAATGGGGAGGAAATTTAAAATTTCTTTTTCTTCCTCAGACAGTGATACGGCCCTAAGTTATATTCATGATCTTGGGTTTATTCCTAAGGTTAAAGATAACAAACGAGGATTCAAAGTACTTTTGGGTGGAGGTCTGGGCTCCCAGCCAAGGCATGCTGATGTGCTTTATGAGTTTCTTCCAGAGAACAAGTTAATTCCGGTAACTGAAGGTGTTTTAAGAATTTTTGATAGACATGGGGAGCGTGCCAAAAGATTGAAGGCGAGAATGAAGTTCTTAGTTAAGGATATTGGTTTGAATGCCTTTGTATCTTTGGTTGATGAAGAGGTTCAAGCGCTGTCAGTACAAACTTATGATATAGATACGTCTCAATTTGATTCAGATATTCAGACTGCCAATGTTGAGGTTCCCATTGTTCGAAATTATAATGCCGAAGCATTTGAATCCTGGAAGCGCTTGAATGTCCTTCCACAGAAACAAAGCGGATTGTTTGTCATTGGTATTAAGGTGAAGCTGGGTGATTTTTCTACTGAAAAAGCCAGAAAATTAGCTGCGCTTATCAAAACGTATGCAGCTAATGAAATGAGGTTTACTTTAAGACAAAATATTTTGTTACGCCATGTGAAGGAGGAATTATTGCCCTTCTTTTTTCAGGAATTATCAAAATTGGAATTTACAGATTTGGGGTTCAATTCCACTCTAGATATCACCGCCTGTCCTGGTACCGATACCTGTAATTTGGGAATAGCGAGTAGTACCGGTTTAGCCCTTGAGTTGGAACGGGTGTTGCAAACAGAATATCCGCAATTTGTGAGTAATCAAGACATCACAATCAAAATTAGTGGATGTATGAATGCCTGTGGGCAACATAATATGGCTCACATAGGTTTTCAGGGCATGTCCATCAGAACTAAAGACCGAAGGGTTGCTCCAGCAGTTCAAGTATTGCTGGGAGGAGGCGTTTTAGGAAATGGGGAAGGACGTTTCGCAGATAAGGTTATCAAGTTGCCATCTAAAAGAGGTCCTGAGGCGTTAAGACAAATATTAGATGATTTTGAAGCAAACAGCCAGTTTGATGAAGACTTTTTAGGTTACTATGACAGACAGGGACAGAAGTATTTTTATGATTTTTTGGTGCCCTTATCTGATGCTGAAAATTTAACCGATTCAGATTTTATTGATTGGGGGAATACTACGCAATATATTCAAGCCGTCGGTGTTGGGGAATGTGCTGGTGTGGTGATTGATTTAGTGCAAACATTGATGTTGGAAGCCAAGGAAAAATTGGATTTGGCAAAAGATTCTTTTGAAGATCAAAAGTGGTCTGATGCTATCTATCATACGTACACGTCGTTTGTCAATGGTGCTAAAGCTTTATTGATTTCAGAAAATATCAAAACCAATACCCAAGCCAATATCATCCAATTGTTTGATGAAACATTTGTAGCCAATAATGCATTGGAACTTTCTAAGGAAAGTTTTGCCGATTTGGTTTATCAAATTAAGAGACAAGAGCCTACAAAGGAATTTGCAGAATCTTACGCAGATGATGCCATTAGTTTTTTTAAAACCATAGAAACCTTTAGACAAAACCAGTTGAATTATGAAGCGAGTTAATGTAGTACCTAAGCTAACAGTTGTTGGTGCAGGACCTGGAGATGAAGAATTGATAACCTTGAAAGGTATTAAGGCCATAGAATCTGCAAATGTGATTTTGTATGATGCCTTAATCAATAAGCAGTTGCTAAAATATGCTTCTCAAAATGCCGAACTTATTTATGTTGGGAAGCGAAAAGGTTGCTACAGTTATCAGCAAGAACAAATTAACGAATTGATTGTGCAAAGGGCTTTTCAAAAAGGCCATGTGGTTCGTTTGAAAGGTGGTGACCCTTTTATTTTTGGCAGGGGATCAGAAGAGATTGATTATGTTCAAAAGTTTGGGGTTGAATCTTATGTAGTTCCCGGTATTACCTCGGCTTTGGCTGTTCCTGCCTATCAGGGTATCCCATTGACCAAGCGTGGTAGCTCCGAAAGTTTTTGGGTGATTACAGGAACCACCAAGTCACACGAAATGTCTAATGATATCTTACTAGCTGCTCAATCTACAGCTACAGTAGTAATCTTGATGGGCATGGGAAAATTAACCCAGATTATGGAGGTGTTTTCATCTTTTGGGAAACAGGATGTTCCTGTGGCTATTATCCAAAATGGCACCACCCCAGATGAAAAGTTTGGAGTGGGAACTGTGAAAACTATTGAAGATGTGGTTAGAGAAAAATCATTGTCAAACCCTGCTATTATTGTAGTTGGTGAAGTAGTGAGTCAAAGATCGAAGTTAAATTCTTTGGCAAACCAAATTCACTTAAACGCCAATCAAAATGTAGCATAATAAGCGAGGATTTATGAAAGAGAGAAATAATTTATATCCTGTATTTTTAAAAATGCATGTGCTCCACACATTGATTGTTGGTGGCGGGAATGTCGCTTTGGAAAAATTAACCTTTTTATTAAAATCAAGCCCGAATGCCAAGGTAACTATGGTGGCTATTCAGTTTAAAAAGGAAGTGAAGGAATTGGCTGATAAATTTGATGTTCAGTTGATACACATGGCTTATGATGCGGCTTTTTTAACCGATGTGGATATGGTGATTGCCGCAACAGATAAATTCTTGGTCAACAAACAAATTCATGAGGATGCCAAGGCAATAAATTTATTGGTTAATGTGGCAGACACTCCAGAATTATGTGATTTTTATTTGGGAGGTATCGTGACCAAAGGCCATGTGAAAATAGCCATTTCAACCAATGGGAAATCTCCCACTACCGCCAAAAGATTACGTCAGTTTTTTGAGGAAGTACTTCCCGAAAATATTGATGACCTGGTGCAGAACTTAAACAGGTACCGACAAACTCTAAAAGGCGACTTTGCCTATAAAGTTAGTGCCTTGAACGAATTCACTAAAAGATTAATAGAATAAACAAAACCTTGTTATGATTAAAACTGACATCCTGATTATTGGAGCAGGACCTACGGGACTATTTACCGTTTTTGAAGCTGGATTGTTGAAATTGAAATGTCATTTAATAGATGCATTGCCTCAACCAGGTGGGCAGTGTTCTGAGATTTATCCTAAAAAACCTATTTACGATATTCCCGGTTTCCCTGAAATATTGGCTGGAGACTTGACCAAAAATTTATTGGAACAAGGAAAGCAGTTTGAACCCGGATTCACTTTAGGTGAACGTGCTGAAACTATTGAGAAATTGGAAGATGGGTCTTTTATTGTGACCACTAATAAGGGGACTAAGCACCACGCCCCAATTGTTGCCATTGCAGGAGGGCTGGGTAGTTTTGAACCTAGAAAGCCATTGCTAGATAATTTAGCCTTTTATGAAGAAAAAGGGGTTGATTATTTTATTAAGAATCCAGAAATATATAGAGGTAGGAAAGTCGTCATTTCGGGCGGTGGTGATTCTGCTTTAGATTGGAGTATTTTCCTTGCCGATATTGCTGAAGAGGTAACCCTAGTTCATAGAAGAAATGAATTTAGAGGGGCTTTGGATTCTGTCGAAAAGGTGAAGGAACTAAAATTATTAGGAAAAATAAATTTAATAACTCCTGGAGAAGTAACGGCTATTCATGGTGCTGAACATGTTGAAGGATTGACCATTTCTAAAGAAGGGGAGGAGCATGTCTTGGAAGCAGATCATTTCATCCCACTATTCGGACTTTCACCAAAGTTAGGTCCTATTGCTAATTGGGGTCTGGAGATTGAAAAAAATGCGATTAAGGTGGATACGTTGGATTATCAAACAAACATTCCTGGCGTATTTGCCATCGGAGATGTCAATACCTATGAAGGAAAGTTAAAATTGATTCTATGTGGATTCCATGAGGCCACTTTAATGTGTCAGTCGGCTTATAAAATTATCAATCCAGGAAAAAAATATGTTCTAAAATATACAACAGTAAGTGGCGTGGATGGTTTTGACGGAAGTAGAAAGGAAGCCCCAAAAGCAGTGGTTCAAGCCATTGATTAAGTTTTTTTAGTTGGTTTGGCTCCCTGTTGATTTAGTTCAAAAGGGAGCTTTTTTTATGGAAGTATTAAGAAGATTTATGAATCGTGTATAGTAAATTTATACATTCAACCGATAAAAGCCATCCATGCAAATAAATTTAAGAATCAAGGAAAATGTAAAAACCTTTACTAGGGAGTTATTTTACGCTTTATTTGATGAGGAGGAGTCATTTCAAAGGGAGCTAGGAAACCTGAAAGAACAATTTTTTGTTATTGCTTCTGAATTCCAACATGAAAATCTAGAATCAGTCTGGGAGCAATTTTTAGGAAAATTGCCGCAAATCAAATGTGCCATTCACTTGGATGCTTTGGCAACTGAAAAAAATGATCCTGCTTGTGTAGGGCTTCAAGAAATATATTTGGCCTATCCAGGGTTTCATGCCATTGCTGTTCATAGGGTGAGTCATGAAATCTTACATTTGGGTTTGCCCATTGTTGCTAGAATGATGAGTGAGTACATCCACGGGAAAACGGGTATTGACATCCATCCGGGAGCTACCATTGGAGAATCCTTTTTTATTGACCACGGAACGGGTATCGTTATTGGCGAAACGGCCATTATTAAAAGCCAAGTGAAAATTTACCAAGGTGTTACATTAGGAGGTTTATCGGTTAAAAAGGATTTAGCGCAAATAAAAAGGCATCCTACCATTGAAGACAATGTAACCATTTATGCCAATGCCACTATCTTGGGTGGTGATATCGTTATTGGAGCCAATAGCACCATTGGAGCGAATGTATGGATTACACAATCAGTACCTCCAAATTCCTTGGTGACTTATCAATCTGAAATAAAAATTAGTACAAAAAGTCATGATAAATAGTCAATCAATTACCGATTTAATTGGAAATACACCCATGGTGGAGGTTCAAAACATCCTCCAGAAGGAAGGTGTCCGATTGTTTTTGAAATTAGAAGGGAAGAATCCAGGCGGTAGTGTCAAGGACCGCGCTGCTTTCAACATGATTTCTGAAGCATTAAAAAGAGGAGACATTAAACCTGGTGATACGCTTATAGAGGCCACCAGTGGAAATACGGGAATTGCATTGGCATTTATTGCTAAGTTGTTAAGCGTGAATATGGTTTTAATTATGCCAGAAAACTCTACCGAAGAACGGATTAAAACAATGAGAGCTTATGGAGCGGAACTTATTTTAACTCCTGCAGATGAGGGAATCGAAGGGTCTCGTGACTTGGCGGAGAAACTTCATGAAGAAAAGGGCTATTTCATGTTAAATCAATTTGCTAATGACGATAACTGGAAAGCACATTACAAAACCACAGGTCCAGAAATTTGGAAAGACACTCATGGGGAAGTCACCCATTTTGTTTCTGCGATGGGAACGACTGGGACGATCATGGGGGTGTCAACCTATTTAAAGGAACAAAATCCGTTCATACAAATTGTAGGAGCACAACCCAAGGACGGAGCAAAAATTCCAGGGATTAGAAAATGGCCAGAGGCTTATTTGCCCAAAATATTTAAAAGGGAAAAGGTCGATCAAGTCATAGAGGTCAGTGAGGATGATGCAAAGGAAACAGCTAAAAAGTTAGCTAAAGAAGAAGGCGTATTTGCTGGTATGAGTAGTGGAGGGGCGGTTGCCTCTGCCTTAAAAGTAGCAGAACGTATTGATTCAGGGGTGATTGTGGCTATTATTTGTGATATTGGAGATAGGTATTTGTCTTCTGATTTGTTTGAATAAAAATTGGTTATCCCATTTTTATTGCGTTATTTTGCCACAGTTCTAAAATGTAATGATGTTATCACGAAAGGCAGAGGGACTAGACCCGTTGAAGCCTTAGCAACCCTTTATTCTTAAAGAAGGTGCTAAATTCTACTCTGATTTTTTAGAGACAGATAACCCCGAGTAAATTCCACTCCTTTCTTGATGACATTTAAATATATATTAAAATGTCAAAACTCAAACAAGCGTTACAAAATCGAATTTTGGTTTTAGATGGTGCCATGGGAACCATGCTGCAACGCTATAAATTTACTGAGGAAGATTTTCGTGGAGAACGATTTAAAGAGTTTCCATTTCCTTTAAAAGGAAATAACGATTTACTGTCCTTGACCCAACCCAAAGCAATTGCCGAAGTACACGCTAAGTATTTTGAAGCGGGAGCTGATATTGTTGAAACCAATACGTTTTCAAGTACAACGGTGGGGATGGCCGATTATCATATGGAAGATTTGGTTTATGATCTGAATTATGAATCAGCTAGGATTGCAAAGGAAGTGGCCGATAAGTTTACAACAGAAAATCCAGACAAGCCTCGTTTTGTTGCTGGAAGTATTGGGCCAACAAACAGGACGGCTAGTTTATCTCCTGATGTAAATAGACCAGAATTCAGAGCCATCACTTTTGAAGAACTTCGTATAGCTTATAAGGAACAGGTGGAGTCTTTAATTGATGGGGGTGTCGATATCCTTTTAGTAGAAACTATTTTTGATACCTTAAATGCTAAAGCAGCACTTTTTGCTATAGAAGAAGTAAAAGAAGAACGCCAGATTGACATTCCAGTGATGGTATCAGGAACTATTACAGATGCTTCAGGAAGAACCCTCTCTGGGCAAACAGTTGAAGCTTTTTTAACCTCCATTTCCCATGTGCCTTTATTAAGTGTCGGATTCAATTGTGCCTTGGGAGCCGATCAATTAAAACCGTATCTTCAAAGATTGTCTCATGCCACAGATTTTATGGTTTCAGCGCATCCTAACGCCGGATTACCAAATGCATTTGGGGAATATGACCAGTCAGCCAAGGAAATGCAAGCTTTGATAGAATCATATTTGAAAGATGGATTAATAAACATAATTGGTGGTTGTTGCGGAACAACACCAGAACATATAAAGGCTATTGTTGAGGTTGCTGCCAAATATGAACCAAGAAGCATTGGGGCAGCTGTTTAATGAAAGGGAATATTATGTCTGAAAATAAAATGAAATATTTAAAACTTTCGGGGTTGGAGCCACTCATTGTGACCCCTGAAAGTAATTTTATTAATGTAGGAGAGCGAACCAATGTTACGGGATCCCGAAAATTTCTTCGATTAATCAAGGAAGAAAATTATACCGGAGCTTTGGATGTTGCTAGAGATCAAGTGGAGGGTGGCGCTCAGATTATTGATGTAAACATGGATGAAGGTATGTTGGATGGCAAACAGGCTATGGTGACCTTCCTAAATCTAATTGCATCAGAACCAGATATTGCAAGAGTGCCAGTGATGATTGATAGTTCCAAATGGGAAATTATCGAGGCAGGATTACAAGTAGTTCAAGGAAAATCGGTAGTAAATTCCATTAGTCTTAAAGAAGGTGAGGAAACCTTTATCCATCATGCTAAGTTGATCAAGCGCTATGGCGCTGCTGTTATTGTAATGGCATTTGATGAAGAAGGTCAGGCAGATACCTATCAACGCCGAATTGATATTTGCAAAAGGTCCTATGACATATTGGTGAATCAGGTGAATTTTCCGCCAGAGGATATCATCTTCGATCCCAATATTTTTCCCGTTGCAACAGGAATGGATGAGCACCGGTTGAATGCTTTGGATTTTTTCAATGCCACCAAATGGATTAGAGAAAACCTTCCATATGCAAATGTTTCTGGAGGAGTTAGTAATGTGTCTTTTTCCTTTAGAGGGAATAATGTTGTTCGTGAAGCTATCAATGCCGCTTTTTTATACCATGCCATTCAACATGGGATGAATTTGGGTATTGTTAACCCAACCATGTTGGAGGTTTATGATGAAATTCCAAAGGACCTTTTAGAGCATGTTGAGGATGTACTGTTTGATAGACGGGATGATGCGACAGAGCGTTTATTGGATTTTGCCGAGACAGTAAAGGATCAAAAAAAGGAGGGTGAGGTTAAAACCCAAGAGTGGAGAAATGACCCGTTGCAAGATCGAATAACCCATGCATTGGTAAAAGGAATAGATGCCTTTATTGTGGAAGATGTGGAAGAAGCGCGACAATCAGTGGAACGTCCTATTGAAGTCATTGAAGGTCATTTGATGGCAGGGATGAATGTGGTTGGTGATTTGTTCGGTAGTGGGAAAATGTTCTTGCCACAGGTTGTTAAGTCGGCAAGAGTGATGAAAAAGGCGGTTGCTTATCTACAACCTTTTATTGAGGCTGAAAAAAGTGATGCCCAAAGATCAAATGGAAAAATCCTTATGGCCACTGTAAAAGGGGATGTCCATGATATTGGGAAGAACATCGTTAGTGTGGTTTTGGGATGTAACAATTATGAAATAGTGGATTTAGGGGTTATGGTGCCCCCAGAAAAAATTATTGAAATTGCTAAAAAGGAGAATGTGGATGTCATCGGTTTAAGTGGGTTGATTACTCCGTCCTTAGACGAGATGGTTTATGTGTCTCAGGAAATGGAAAAGCAAAATTTCAATATTCCTTTGATGATAGGAGGAGCCACCACCTCTAGAGCACATTCCGCAGTGAAGATAGCGCCGAATTACTCGAATACAGTCGTGCATGTCAATGATGCGTCCCGAGCAGTAACCGTGGTTGGGAATCTCTTGCAAAAGGACAGCCGTGTTTATAAAGATCAAATTAGGGAAGAGTATGAGAAATTCCGTGAGCAATTTTTAAAGCGAGGAAAACAAAAGGAATACATTTCAATTGAAGCCGCAAGAGAAAATAAATTTCAAATAGATTGGAGTTCCTCAGAACTTGTAAAACCTAATCAAATTGGAGTTCAAGTTTTAGAGTCGTTTGATATCACTTTGTTGGAGGATTACATTGATTGGAGCCCATTTTTTAGAAGTTGGGATTTACATGGAAAGTATCCTGATATATTAACCGATGGTGTGGTTGGTAAACAAGCCGCAGAGCTTTTTTCTGATGCCAAAATTTTACTTCAAAAAGTGTTTGATGAAAAGCTATTAAAAGCTAAAGCAGTCTTCGGATTATTTTCTGCAAATAGCATCAATGATGATGACATTGAGTTGTATGATGAGCAAGGAAATGTGTTGGAAACATTCTTGACTTTACGTCAACAACTTAAGAAACGGGAAGGGGTTCCTAATTTTGCTTTGGCAGATTTTGTAGCTCCAAAAGCTGAAGGAAAATCAGATTATATGGGTGCCTTTTGTGTCACGGCAGGATTTGGCACTGAGGAATTGGCCAAAGAATTTGAGAAAGCTCACGATGATTATAATGCTATTATGATCAAAGCTTTGGCAGATAGACTTGCAGAAGCCTTTGCCGAATATTTGCATCAAGAGGTAAGAACTAAATTTTGGGGTTATGCTTCTGAAGAAACCTTATCCAACGAAGAATTGATTTCCGAAGCCTACAAAGGGATTCGTCCAGCACCTGGTTATCCAGCATGTCCAGACCATTTGGAGAAACATACCATTTGGAAACTGTTACGTGTTGAAGAAAACATAGGTGTAAAACTTACTGAAAGCTTAGCCATGTGGCCTGCAGCCAGTGTAAGTGGATATTATTTTGGAAATCCAGAAGCCAAGTATTTTGGTTTGGGGAAAATTACAACAGGTCAGTTAAAGGATTATGCCAAAAGAAGACAGATAAATGAGGATGAGGCCAGAAAATGGCTTAATCCAAACTTGGCAGAAACTTAACCATTAAATAGAATTAAATTAAAATAGAAATCCAAATTATAAGCTAAGTTCGTATAGTCAAAAAAGGGAAAAATCATGAGTAAATTCAGATTAGAAATACGCTTTGCTGTTCAGTTAGTTTTAATGACTGCAGTTTCCTTGTTGATGGCTTACCTAACGACTTAGATTGGGTTTGGCTATGACGCATTATGAAGGTAACCGAACATATTAAACAAGCTAAAGGCAAAACCTTATTTTCTTTCGAAATCATTCCGCCTACCAAGGGTAGCAACATTCAGGAACTATATAACAACATTGACCCATTAATGGAGTTCAAGCCTCCTTTTATTGATGTCACTACATCCCGGGAACAATATGTTTATATAGAAAAAGATGGGTTACTAGACCGCAAAATAACGAGAATGCGTCCAGGAACTGTTGGGATTTGTGCTTCGCTTCAACATAAATATGATGTGGATACCGTACCGCATGTTTTGTGCGGTGGTTTCACTAAAGAAGAAACCGAATATTTGCTGGTAGATTGTCACTATCTGGGAATTGAAAATGTTATGGCACTTCGAGGTGATGCTATGAGTCACCAAAAATATTTCGAACCCACTAAGGGCGGTCATACCTATGCTAATGATTTGGTAGAACAAATCCAAAATCTAAATAAAGGACATTACCTTCATGATGTTATTGAAGCGAGTGATAAGGCAGATTTTTGTATCGGAGTGGCAGGTTATCCAGAAAAACATATTGAAGCTCCTTCGTTACAATCAGATTTAAAACGGCTAAAACAAAAGGTGGAAGCCGGAGCTGATTATGTGGTTACACAGATGTTTTTTGATAATAAAAAATACTTTGAATTTGTTGAGGCGGCCAAACTTGCAGGAATTGATGTGCCTATTATTCCGGGGATAAAACCTATTGCCGTAAAGCGTCATTTGCAGGTGCTTCCACAGGTTTTTAAAATTGATTTGCCTCAAGAACTTATAGATGCTGTAGAGAACTGTAGGGATAATAAAGACGTCAGGCAGGTTGGTATTGAATGGTGCATCAATCAATCCAAAGAATTGTTGGAAGCTGGTGTGCCCGTGCTGCATTATTATTCCATGGGAAAAAGTGACAACATTAAAGCTATTGCATCAGAATTGTTTTAAATATTCTGCTATTTTTGCCGCATAATCCTCTTTATGAAATATTTTTTCACGGTGATTTTGTGTTTGGTTTCTATGGCTTTTTATGCTCAGGAGCAACAGTACACCAATAACTTTGAATTGAATTACTTTAAGGGGAATATCGCACTTCACAACAATGATATTCTAGGCCTCATTCAAGGGCATCCCGAAGGGTTTATTTTTAGTTGGAACAAAAGAACCTTTGGCTTTCAAGATTGGGAGCAACGTTATAATTATCCCGATTATGGAGTATCATTCGCCTATCAGAATTTAAAGAATGATGTATTGGGAACCAGTTATTCGGTATATGCCCACTACAATTTTTATTTTATAAAAAGGCATTTAATGTTGCGGGTCGGTCAAGGTTTGGCTTATAATACCAATCCGTATGACAAGAATGAGAATCCAAAAAATATTGCTTTTGGGACACATATCTTAAGCAGTACTTACTTGATGCTTAATTACAGAAAAGAGCGGTTATTTGATCGATTTGGTATTCAAGCTGGGTTGAGTTTGTTGCACTATTCAAATGCCAATGTAAGAGCTCCCAATACAAGTGTTAATACCATTGCATTTAATTTGGGAGTCACCTATAATTTGGAGGAAGAAGATCCAGAATATCAGCACAGTTTAACCAAAGAAAAATTTACGGAACCCATCAAATTCAATGTGGTTTTAAGAGGCGGGATTAATGAAAGTGATGTTATTGATAGTGGTCAGTTTCCGTTTTTTGTTGTTTCAGGTTATGCCGATAAACGGTTGAGTCATAAAAGTGCTATCCAATTGGGAGCTGATTTGTTTTTTGCAAAGTTTTTAGAAGAGCTTATTTATTATCAATCTGTGGCATTTCCAGAGGAAGGTGTTTCAGGGGATGAAGATTGGAAACGTGTTGGTTTATTTGCTGGTCACGAACTATTTATCAATAAGACCTCTATCTTGACCCAAGTGGGTTATTATGTGTATTATCCTTATGATTTTGAAGGACGAACTTACTTTAGGGTTGGTTTAAAGCGCTATTTTGGAAAGAAAGTATTTGGCGCATTGACTTTAAAGTCTCATGGTGCTAAAGCTGAGGCTGTAGAATTTGGAATTGGTGTTAGGTTGTAATATGAAAAGAATATTTTACATCATGCTATTATTGGTCTTTGCTTGCAATAGTGAAGACGCGAACGATTGTTTTCAAAAGGCGGGTAATACCATTCAAAAGGAAGTTCCTGTTACGGCTTTTGAAACTATTTTGGTAAATAGAGATGTCGAACTTATCATAAAACAAGGTCCGGAGTTTTTAGTTACCATAGAAAGTGGTGAGAATCTCATGAATGATATTACGGCTGAGGTTATTGGAGAGCAATTGCAAATTACAGATAACAATACATGTAATTTTGTTAGGGATTACGCCTTGACCAAAGTCTATGTGCAAGCGCCAAATGTATCTGAAATTAGAAGTTCCACACAATATGACATTTCTTCAGAAGGTGTTTTGGAGTATGATCAATTAACCTTGATTTCTGAAGATTTCAATGCTCCCGGGACTTTTACCACTGGAGACTTTAGATTGCAAGTTGCGAACATGCAACAGTTACGGGTTACTACTAACAACATGTCTTTTGTTTATGTGTCTGGCTCGGTTGAGAATTTGTCGGTTCGCTTCTTTTCAGGAGCAGGGAGGTTTGAAGGGGCTAACTTGATTGCTCAAAATGTAGATGTCTATCATCGAGGGAGTAATGACATGATTGTGAATCCGCAACAACAGTTAACGGGAGAACTCCGCGGACCTGGAGATTTGATTTCAGTAAGCCAACCTACAGTTGTGGATGTACAGCAGTTTTATACTGGAGCTTTGATTTTTAATTAATGAGAGTTTGTTTTTGGATTTCTTTTGTTCTTTAATATTAAAAAGATCAGAAGCATAAAAGGCAAAAGGACACAAATAACGACTGATGCCTGAACATAATTCAACCCTAAAATTTTAAACCAGTTCAAAAAGTCTACAGAATAATTAAAAAGTTTGGTTGAGAACGCTTCAAAGTCCGGGATGATTAATAGAATAAAAAAGATTATCAAAAGGTATATAAAAACCATTTTCTTATTATCAAGAACTTTGCCTAAAAAGTAAACTAAAATAAAGGGTGTTAATATATAATAGATAATGATATTGACTTCATGATATGTAAACCCAGAAACCTTTGAAAGAAATTTCAATGATTTGTAAACGGCTTGAAAAATATCATTCATAAAATTTATGGCAATTACTTTGTGTGGTATCTAAACAAACTTTCCAAGTTTTCATTTTTCTATTTAATTAGACTTTCGTGTAATTTATCAAAGTAGTTCCCTGCTCGTCTTTCAAACTTAAATAACCATCATTTGTTAATTCATAAACCCATCCGAAAGGTTCATTTTCGATTCTAAATAGTTTAGATTTTTCCTTGGTATCTGTGAGAATTAACTTTTGAATTCTTTCACCTGTTTTAACATATAATAACCCGTTTGACATTGTAACAAATTCAAAAGTCTCAACTTCTTTGGTGTCCTTGAAACTCTGAATAAACCATTTTCCATTTGCTTCCTTTTCACTCAACCGATACAATTCGAGGTCTTTGTTATAAATTTCAAAAAGCTTTTTGCTTATAGGTTTGTCTTCGCTAACTTTTATGTGCTTCATTAAAGCATCATACTTATCCTCTTGATTAAATAAAGAGAACCTGTAAAATGCCATTGAAATAGCTTCAAGTTCATAGGCGGGATAGGTGCCGCCAAATACGTCTATAACCCCTCCAGTTTTTTTACATTCCAGAATAATAGGCCAAAAGGCTAATAGCGCTTCCCCGTTCCAATTGTGGGCGATATTTAACATTGGAACCGTATTGTTCGGTTTGTATGATTTGGGACCGTGAATTTCAAACATTAAAGCTGTACGGGTTAAAAGACTCAAAGAAATCGAATCGTGTTGCCTAACATTATCGGAATGCAATTGGACTTTTTGATCTAGAATCTCTAAATGCTTCCAATAGGCATCGATAGCTTCTTCTGTTTGTAAGGCTTTAATTTCCTTACAGTAAGCGTCAATTGCAATTTGAGAATGGGCAAGATTTAAACTCGATAAGGAAGTTGCCAACAATAATAAACGAAATAAAAAATTCATGGTCTATTTTTTAGTCAACTCCCTGAACAAACTCTCCAGACTTTCATTTTTCTGGTTTAATTGTAGGATTTTAAGTTGGTTGTCATGGGCAAAATCAAATACATGGGAACGCATGTCTTCAGAAGTAGAAAAAGTAATCTCATAAACAAAATCATGGGTGTTGATTACTTGTTTTACCTTGGGGAGTTTTAAAAGAAAAGCATCCTCTACTCGGTAGTCAAATTCTACGATGACCACTTGTTCCTGACCGCCTCTTAACTCTTTTAAGGTTTTATCAGCAACAATTTCTCCCTTATTGATGATGATAACTCGGTCGCACATCGCCTCCACTTCTTGCATGATATGTGTAGAAAGAAATACCGTTTTAGTTTCACCTATGGTTTTAATCAAATGTCTGATGTCTACCAATTGATTGGGGTCCAATCCCGTGGTAGGTTCATCCAAAATTAAAACATCAGGATCGTGCAATAGCGCATTTGCCAATCCCACACGTTGTCTATATCCCTTAGATAGTTGTCCGATTTTTTTGTGAGCCTCTGGCGTTAATCCCGTAAGTTCGATAACTTCTTCCACTCGCGATTTTTTAACCCCATAAACACCCGCATTAAAGGCTAAATATTCCTTGACATATTGTTCCAAGTACAATGGGTTATGCTCAGGTAGATAACCAACGCTTTGTTGGACTTTTTGTTTCTCACTGCCTAAATCGAAGCCATTAACTTTGGCATGTCCTTCAGAAGGTTCCAAATAGGTGGTGAGAATCTTCATCATAGTTGATTTACCTGCGCCATTAGGGCCTAAAAAACCAACGATTTCAGGTTTGGAGACCTTAAATGAAATTGCATTTAGGGCCTTTTGTTCACCATATAATTTTGTGATATTTGAAACTTCAATAGACATAGTAAAAGTCGATTTTACTTTCAAAAATAATATAATTACCTATCTCTACATACCTTATTTATAAGGAAATGCTAATTACTTCTAAAAAGATTTTGTTTTTTGAATTTATTATTTACTTTAGCAAACAGATTATGAACACAATAAGCGCAAATACATATTTTAACTGGTTTTATTTCTTTTTTAGCGAAAGGAACGAGACTTTGTATGTGTAATTTGCAAAAAGATAAATTCTATAAAAAGTCTCGATTTTAATCGAGACTTTTTTTTTGATGTCAATTAAAGGTTTAAGTAATTAAGGAAATGATAAATACGGTAGAGACCATTAGATCGGTAGCCATTCAAGGAGTGAAAGGTTCCTTTCATCATATTGTTGCAGAAGATTATTTTGGTAGGGAGGTGCATGTTGAGGAGTGTCTTACTTTTGATGGGGTAGTTCAAAGCCTTATGGATGGTAAAACAGATGCTGTGATTATGGCTATTGAAAACTCCATCGCCGGTTCGATTATTCCTAATTATGCCTTGTTGGATAATCATGACCTTCATATTGTGGGGGAATATTATTTAGATGTGCAACATCAGTTAATGGCACTTCCAGGGCAGCAACTGCAAGATATTCATGAGGTGTATTCTCACCCTATGGCGCTTCTTCAGTGTAAGGAATTCTTTAAACAATATCCGCATATTAAGTTGATTGAAGATAAGGATACCGCTGAGGTAGCACAAAGAATCTGTGAAAAGGGATTGAAACATGTAGCTGCGATTGCCAGCAAATTAGCTGCTGAATTGTTTGATTTGGAAATTTTGGCAGAAAGCATTCAAACTATTAAGCATAATGAAACGCGTTTTGTGGTGGTTAAAAAACAAAATTCCTTGGTACCAGAAGCAGACATCAATAAAGCTTCCATACGGTTTGAATTGGAGCATAAAAGAGGCAGTCTAGCCGCAGTATTAAATGTGATGAGTGATTGTAGGTTGAATTTAACCAAAATTCAATCCTTGCCAAAGATCAATACGCCATGGAAATATGCCTTCTTTGTTGATGTGACCTTTGATAAAATAACCGATTTCAAAAAGGCAAAAGCACTCATTGAAATCATGGCAGAAGAGTTTAAAGTGTTGGGAGAATATAAAAACGCAAAGATATGATTGAAGTAGCTAAGAGACTTCAAACGGTAGAAGAATACTACTTCTCTAAAAAATTAAGGGAGGTTAATGTGTTAATGGCAAGTGGTAAGCCCATTATTAATTTAGGGATAGGCAGCCCCGATTTAACACCGCCAACCAAAGTGATTTCTACTTTGGTGGAGAGTTTGTCCCACTCCAATGCCCATAAATATCAGAGTTATCAGGGATTGCCTGAATTAAGGGAGGCTATGGTGTCTTTTTATAGAGATCAATTCAATGTGTATTTGAGTCCAACTACCGAAGTATTGCCGCTTATGGGGAGTAAGGAAGGAATCATGCATATATCCATGGCTTTTTTAAATGAAGGCGATGAGGTATTAATTCCAAATCCCGGTTACCCTACTTATGCTTCGGTAACTAAATTGGTTGAGGCTGTTCCTGTTTTTTATGACTTAACAAAAGAAAACGGATGGGTTCCCGATATTGAAAAATTGGAAGAACGGGATTTGAGCAAGGTGAAAATTATGTGGATTAACTATCCGAATATGCCAACTGGAGCAGTAGCTTCAGAAGCTGTTTTGATCAGATTGGTAGCCTTTGCAAAAAGACACAATATCTTGTTGGTTAATGATAATCCGTATAGTTTTATTTTGAATGAGAACCCAAGAAGTATTCTGGAGATTCCGGGAGCCAAAGAGGTGTGTTTGGAAATGAACTCCATCAGTAAAACCTTCAATATGGCTGGTTGGCGTGTGGGTATGCTTATGGGGAATTCAGAAAGATTGTCCCATGTTTTAAAAGTAAAAAGCAATATGGATTCTGGTATGTTTTATGGCATTCAGAAAGGAGCTATAGAAGCATTGAAGTGTTCAAAGATGTGGTATGTTAGCTTAAATGATGTTTATAAGGAACGCCGGGAATTGATGTGGAAATTGGCAGAAGCGCTTAACTGCACCTTTGATAGAAAGACTGTAGGTATGTTTGTTTGGGCTAGATTGCCAGAAGGAGTGAAGTCAGAAGAATTTATTGATCTATTGTTAAAGGAAAAGCATATTTTCATTCCTCCGGGAACCATATTTGGAAGTAATGGTGAAGGTTACGTCAGGTTTTCACTATGCTCACCTACAGATGTCATTGAAGAAGCAATAGCTAGAGTAAAATAAAAAAGATGATAAAAAACTTATATATCATTGGAGTTGGTCTAATTGGTGGAAGTATAGCCAGGGATGTCAAGCGAATGAATCCGGAGATGGTCATTTATGGGATTGATAAAAATCCTGATCATCTGGATGAAGCTCTAAATCTTGGTATTATTGATAAAAAGGCTCAGTTGACCGATGTTCAAGAAGCTGATTTTGTAATTGTAAGCATACCAGTTGATGCCTCGGTAGATTTGCTGCCCCAGGTCCTAGATCTTATTCATGATGATGCCTTGGTTATGGAATCAGGGAGTACCAAAGCAGATATTTGTAAAGCGGTTGCAAATCATCCAAAACGGCGAAATTTTTTGGCAACCCATCCCATTGCAGGAACCGAATTTTCTGGTCCAAGTGCAGCTCTTGAAGGCTTGTTTCATGGAAAAACAAACATCATTTGTGAGGTAGAGAAAACAGCTTTTAAACTGCAGGAGTTGGCTTTGAATATTTTTCAAATTATGGGCATGCGTATTCGCTACATGAATCCTGAAGCACATGACAAACACATTGCTTATGTATCGCATTTGTCTCACATCAGTGCATTCATGCTGGGTAAAACTGTTATTGAAAAGGAAAAAAATGAGAAAGACATCTTCGATTTGGCAGGGAGTGGATTTGCTTCAACGGTAAGGTTAGCAAAAAGTTCGCCTGCTATGTGGACACCTATATTTAAACAGAATAAAGAGAATGTTGTTGAGACATTAAATGAATATATACACAATTTGGTGAGTTTTAAGGATTTTCTGGAGTCAGATAATTATGACGAGATTTTCAATGAAATGGAAAATACAAATCACATAAAAGACATTTTAAACGGGTTAGAAAAAAAATAGATTATGGAAAACAAGAAAGAATTGAGAGGGTGGTTAGACGCCATGGAATTACCACATCCATTGGTAATTGCTGGACCATGTAGCGCAGAGACTGAAGAGCAAGTATTGAAAATAGCACATGATTTAAAAGATACAGATGTTAATTACTATCGGGCAGGTATTTGGAAGCCAAGAACCAGACCAGGTAATTTTGAGGGAGTAGGTGCACTTGGCTTAAAATGGTTGCAAAAGGTAAAAAAAGAGACTGGGCTAAAAACGGCTACAGAAGTGGCTAATAGAAACCATGTGGAATTAGCCTTAGTGCATGATATTGATCTGCTTTGGATTGGTGCTCGCTCAACTGTTAGTCCTTTTATTGTACAGGATATTGCCGATGCGCTAAAGGGAACCGATAAAATTGTATTGGTCAAAAACCCAGTGAATCCAGATTTGCCATTGTGGCTTGGGGCCATTGAACGGTTGTATGCGTCTGATATCAAAAATCTGGGTGTCATTCACAGAGGTTTCTCAACTTATGAAAAAACGAAGTATAGAAATAACCCAGAGTGGCAGTTGGCGATTGAGTTGCAAACCAAGTTTCCCGACTTACCATTGATTAATGATCCATCTCATATCACTGGTAAACGCGATATGATTTTTGATGTATCCCAAACAGCTTTAGACCTTAATTTTGATGGGTTGATGATAGAAACCCATTATGATCCCGATAATGCTTGGAGTGATGCCGCACAACAAGTAACGCCCAAAGCATTGGTTCAGATTATGAAAGATTTGAAGGTGAGAAAGGAAACAGATCCTGAAGCCGAATACTCCAATCAATTGAACAACCTTAGGGCTCAAATAGATGTTTTAGACAATCAATTAATCGATCTTTTGGGAAGGCGAATGAAAGTCTCTGATGGCATAGGCCAATTAAAAAAGAAAAAAAATGTAGCGGTGCTTCAAACCAAGCGATGGAATGAAATTTTAGGGAAAATGGTTTTGGAAGGAGAAGATAAAGGACTTAGTGAGGAGTTTATTTTGAAAATGTTTAAAGCGATTCATCAAGAATCCATCAACCATCAAGAAAAAGTTATTAATAAATAAAAGATGCCCCTTCTTATTAGGGGCATTTAAATTAAGGGCTTAAAACAAGATAATAGGGCTGTTAAATCCATATTTTGCCCTAAATTTGACACATGACAGGAACGGTTTATAAATCTACTGGTAGTTGGTATACGGTCAAAACTGATTTGGGTGTTGAATATCGATGCCGAATTAAAGGTAAATTCCGTATTCAAGGTATTAAAAGTACCAACCCAATTGCTGTAGGTGATGTAGTTGATTTTGAATTGGAAACGAAGAATGATGAAACGACTGGTGTCATTCATCACATTCATGACCGTAAAAATTACATCGTTAGAAAATCTGTTAATCTATCGAAGCAAACACATATCATTGCTTCTAATGTTGATCAGGTATTTTTGTTGGTTACCATTGATAATCCACCAACTTTCACGAGTTTTATTGATAGGTTTTTGGTCACAGCGGAAGCTTATTCTATAAAGGCTATTTTACTTTTCAATAAAATTGACGTGTATGATGAGAATACCTTAATGGAAGTTAAGTATTTGGCTCATTTATATAGGCAGATTGGATATGAATGTATTGGGATTTCAGCTAAGACCGGTAAGAATATTGACCAAGTAAAAGGTTTGATGGAAGGGAAGGTTAGTATGTTTGCAGGTCATTCAGGTGTTGGTAAATCCACATTGATTAATGCCATTGAACCCAATTTAGATTTAAAGACTCAGGAAATTTCAATGCAGCATTCCCAAGGGCAACACACAACTACCTTTGCCGAAATGTTTGACTTAAGCTTTGATGCACAAATTATTGACACGCCAGGAATCAAAGGATTTGGAGTGGTCGATATGGACAAGGAAGAAGTTGGCGATTATTTCCCAGAGTTTTTTGAATTAAAACAATACTGTAAGTTCAACAACTGCATTCATGTAGATGAACCCAAATGTGCCGTTAAGGAAGCCTTGGATAAAGATGAATTGGCTTTCTCAAGGTATCGAAGTTATCTTCAAATTTTAGAAGGAGAAGAGGAACATTACCGAACCGATAATTATGACCAAGAATAGTTCATGAAGGCAGTTATTCAAAGAGTATCTCAGGCCGGCGTAACTATTGATCATAAAAAAGTAGCGCAAATAGAAACTGGGTTAATGATTCTTTTAGGTATTGTTGAAGATGATACTCAGGAGGATATTAACTGGCTTTCCAAAAAGATTGCAAATCTTCGAATTTTTCCGGATTCTGAAGGGGTTATGAACAAATCCATTTTGGATGTTTCTGGGAAAGCCATAGTTGTTAGTCAATTTACATTACACGCCAGTACAAAAAAAGGAAACAGACCAAGTTATATCTATGCGGCCAAACCAGTTGTTGCCATTCCGATATATCATTCATTTATAGATTCTTTGGAGAAGGAATTAGGAGATTCTGTTCAAACAGGTGAGTTTGGTGCCGATATGAAGGTGGATTTAATTAATGATGGACCTGTGACTATTATCATAGATACGAAGGAAAAAGTGTGAAAAAAATCTTAAAAATTTCATAAATTTACATTCCAAAAATTTTAGGAATGCGCCCAAATTTATTTCAACTGGTTTTATTACTGGTATTACCCTTTTATTCTCAATCTCAAGACCAATCAAAATTTACATCCTTAACATTACCTAAAGAACTAACAGAAAGTGCCAATGCGGTTGTTAGACAGGATGATATTTTGATTGATATTACTTCTTACAATCGATTTGTCCATACAAACACTCGAATCGTCACGGTTTTAAATAAAAAGGGAGATGACGATATTGGGGCGGTTTTTTTCTATGATGAAAACACCAATATTAAAAGCTTGGAAGTTCGAATTTATAACAGTCTTGGAAAGGAAATCAATAAATTCAAAAAGAAGGATTTTGAAGATCAAAGTGCCGTAAGTAATGGTACATTATATGCCGACAATAGAGTTAAGTATTTGAGATATACCCCTATTGCTTATCCGTACACAGTAAAAATTGAATCGGTTGTTGAATACCGTTCGACAGCCTTTTTGCCAGGTTGGAGACCCTTAGAAGGGTTTTATGTGAGTACTGAAGAAGCTGAGTATAAAATTCAGAATAGTTCGGGGGTCGAACTTAAAGTTAAGACAACTAATTTTGAGCCATTTGGTATTGAAAAATTATCTAACTTTCACTTTAAGGCATCCCATCTGCAAGCTTTAAAGCCAGAGGCATATTCTCCTAATTTTTATGTTTACGCCCCAAGATTAAAAGCAGCTTTGATTGATTTTGATATGGAAGGAGTGAGAGGCGTTAATTATGACTGGAAAACATTTGGCCAATGGTACAATGATAAGCTGCTTTTTGATACACAAGTTTTGCCCGAAACTGTAAAAGCTGAAATTAAGTCGCTTACAGAGACTGCTTCCACCGAGTTGGAAAAGGCTAAAATTGTTTATGAGTATGTTCAAAAGAAAACGCGATATATAAGTGTTCAAGTGGGTATTGGAGGTTGGAAGCCCATGTATGCGGAAGATGTAGATAGACTGGGTTATGGGGATTGTAAAGGTTTGACCAACTATACCAAGGCTTTGTTAAATGAGGTAGGTGTTACTTCTTATCACACATTGATATACGGAAGTGATGAACTTCAGAATTTTGATTCAGAATTTTCAGCAGTGCAAGGGAACCATATGATTCTTACTATCCCACATGAGGATGATTACATTTGGTTAGAATGTACTAGTCAAACAGCTCCGTTTGGTTATAATGCTAATTTCACAGATGATAGAGATGCCCTTGTAGTAACACCAGAAGGGGGCAAAATTGTACACACCCGGAAATATCTGGATGAAGATAATTTACAAACTACAAAATCAAAAGTAGACTTATCAAATGATGGAACCGTTCATGCCAACGTATTAATTAGATCATTTGGCTCTCAGTATGGGGAGCATTATTTTCTTGAGACTTCAACAAAAAGAGATCAAGAACTGTATTACAAAAAGAGATATTGGAGTTATTTGAATAGTTTGAGAATTGATAAAACACAATTTGAGAATGATAAGGATTCTATTATGTTTTTAGAACAAATTGATTTGAGTTTAAGTAACTATGGAATGCAAGCAGGAAAGGATATTTTAATTAATCCTAACCTTTTTAATAGGTATTCCAATGTGCCACCAAAATATAAGGAAAGAAACCTGCCTTTTGAAGTAGAAAGAGGATTTGTGGATGAAGATGAAACAGAAATTCATTTAGGAGATGATTTAGTCGTAGAGGGACTATTTAACGATTTTGAGTTAAAGTCAAAATATGGATGGTATCGAATTTCCGTATCTGAGAATGATGAGGGAAATATTTTATATCGTAGAACTTTCAAGCTAAATAAGGGGGCTTATACAAAAGAAGAATATCAAGAATTCAGAGATTTTTTGGTTGAAGTTTCCAAACAAGACAATGCAAAAATCATCTTAAAAAATAAATCCTAAAAAATGAAAAACACAACTAACCTACTCCTATTTTTTTTACTAATTACTTGTTCAGCTTTTGCTCAAGATTTTCGATTTGGAAAGGTGAGCAAAGAAGAAGTGAGCCAAAAAAAATGTCCCATAGATTCTAGTGCCAATGCAGCTTATTTGTACAAATCTAGGAGGTCCTATATTAATTACACTGAGAATAAGGGCTTTCATTTAATTACTGAAATATTTGAGCGTATAAAAATTTACGATGCAGATGGCTTTGATCACGCCACTCAAATAATAAGTCTTTATAAAAGTGATTCAAGAAGTGATAGTGAATCTTATAGTGGTTTAAAAGCTTACACCTATAATTTGGTTGGTGGAAAGTTGGAAGAAATCAAATTAAAGAATGATGGTATTTTTGAAGAGGAAGTTTCTAAATATAGAGATCATGTAAAAATAACCATGCCAAATATTTCTGTAGGTTCTGTAATAGATATAAAATATCGTGTGGAGTCTCCATTCTTGAGTAACGTTGATGACTTTGTTCTACAGACGGATATACCAATTATGAATTTGGAAGCCAGTTTCAAATCCCCAGAATATTTCAATTATAAAATTAACGCTAGAGGCTATTTGCCAATCTCCCCTAATTTGGAAACCGGGAATGAGAAAATCACCTTCGCATCAAAGGCTCAGTATGGTAATTCTTATGGAGCTTATTCGGGAACGGGTACCACTAGCAGAAGTGATGTGGACTTTAGAACAAATAAATATAGTTTTAACTTAAAGGATATTCCAGCTTTAAGAGATGAGCCCTACGTTGGAAATATTGATAATTATCGATCTACAGTGAAGTTTGAATTGTCTTATACACAATTTCCACAATCGACGGTTACAAATTATTCCACCACCTGGGAAGATGTTGTTAAAACAATTTATAAAAATGATTCTTTTGGAAGTGAGCTTAATAAGTCTGGTTATTATGATGACGATATAGATCAACTTTTGGCATCTGCCACAAATGATTTGGAAAAAATTGCCTTGATTTTTGGGTATGTAAGAAATCACATGTCTTGGAATGGATATTATGGAAAATTTACGGATAATGGAGTGAAAAGAGCCTACAAGGAAAGAAGTGGAAATGTGGCTGAAATTAATTTGATGTTAACTTCTATGATGCGTTATGCGGGCTTGGAATCTTATCCTGTATTAGTAAGCACACGATCAAACGGAATCCCTTTGTTTCCAACAATAGACGGTTACAATTATGTGATAGCCAGTGTGAAGAGTGATAATGGATTTGTTTTGTTGGATGCCACCAGCAAGTTTAGTACGCCCAATGTGTTACCAACAAGAACCTTAAACTGGGAGGGGAGAGTTATAAGAAATGATGGTTCTTCAACTACTGTAAATTTATACCCTTCAATTAAAGCTAAAAATACAGTCTCAGCAATGGTAACTCTAGATGAACAAGGATCTATTAATGGCTCTATTAGAACGGTATTTTCAAATCACAATGCGCTTAAATATAGAGAGAAGTACATAGGTGCAGAGCAGGAATCATTCATTCAGTCTAAAGAGAATACCTACGGAGGTATGGAAATAGAAGAATTTAAAGTTGCAAATGATTTAGATTTTAGCAAGCCGGTTATGGAAACCTATTCCTTTACTAAGGAGTCACAGGCCGAAGTAATAGGCGATAAAATTTATTTTTCTCCTTTGTTTTTTATGCGAGATTTAGAGAATCCTTTTAAATTAGAAAAAAGGGAATTTCCTATTGACTTTGGTTACCCATCAGGAAGTAAATATATGATTAATGTGGTAATTCCTGAAGGTTATGAAGTTGAGAGTATCCCAGAACCAGTGGCTTTTTCGCTTCCAGATAATTTAGGTACCTTTAAGTTTAAAATTACAGAAGGAGCTAATTCATCTGTTCAATTAATGATGGAGTCAGATATTAATTCATCCTTGATTCCTGCTAATTATTATAAATCTATCAAGACCTTTTTTCAAGAAATGGTAGATAAGGAAAATGAAAAAGTTGTTCTCAAAAAAGTATAACATGGATATCAAACATGCACAAAAAGAGGTTGATGATTGGATTAAAGAACACGGTGTTCGTTATTTCAATGAGTTGACAAACATGGCGCAACTTACAGAAGAGGTAGGTGAGGTTGCTAGAATTATAGCGCGACGTTATGGGGAGCAGAGTGAAAAGGAGAGTGATAAGGAGAAGGATTTGGGGGAGGAATTAGCCGATGTGGTCTTTGTTGTTTTATGTTTGGCCAACCAAACGGGAATTGACCTGCAAGCAGCATTTGATAAAAAGATGGATAAGAAAACCAAACGAGATCACGATAGACATCATAATAATGAGAAATTGAAATAGTTTTTCTTGTTTTACCTCAATATCTTTAAGGCTAATATTCAAATAATGACAATCACCCTCAATCCATCCCAACTTAAGGAAGCATCAAATATCACGATCAGCGGATCTAAGAGTGAGTCTAATAGGCTTCTATTGCTTAAGGCCATTTATCCAGCATTAAGTATTACAAATCTTTCAGATTCTGATGATTCGGAAGTGATGCAAAAGGCTCTTAACAGTGAATCTGATGTGATAGATATCCATCATGCAGGGACAGCGATGCGGTTTTTGACCGCTTATTTTGCAAGTCAGGAAGGAAGAACCATTACCTTAACTGGGTCAGAGCGCATGAAGGAGCGACCCATCCAAATATTAGTGGATGCACTTCGTGATTTAGGGGCTCAAATTGATTATTTGGAAAATGAAGGTTGCCCTCCCTTGAAAATTATAGGATCTCATTTAATCAAATCTAAAATATCACTGCCAGCTAATGTGAGTAGCCAGTATATTTCGGCTCTGATGTTGGTGGCTCCAAGTTTGGATCAAGGTTTAGAAATTACTTTGCAAGGTCAGATTACCTCTATACCGTATATAAAAATGACCCTTCAACTGCTTCATCAAATTGGGGTTAAGGGTCATTTTGAAAATCAAACTATTAAAGTGTATCCAAAGGGTCAGATGACCCCAAAAACGATTACGGTGGAATCCGATTGGTCTTCGGCATCCTATTTTTACAGTTTTGTTGCTTTAAGTGACATTGGCACGCAAATTACATTGAGCAGTTATAAAGAGAGCAGTCTTCAAGGAGATTCTATCTTAGCTAATATCTATAAGGAATTCGGCGTGCAAACTACCTTTCTAGAAGATTCCATTGTTCTTGAAAAAGTTGAAATCAATTTAGATGAAAAGCATTTTGATTTGGTTACCTGTCCCGATATCGCACAGACTATTGCCGTAACCTGCTTGGGCTTGGGAATTAAGTGTGATTTGGTAGGGTTACATACTTTAAAAATAAAGGAAACTGATAGGCTAGAAGCTTTAAAGGCCGAGATTAAAAAATTGGGAGGTATTGTTTCGGTTACAGATAAAAGCTTGCATTTGGAAAGCTCTACTTCCTTAAATTCAAATATAGAAATAGAGACCTATCATGACCATAGAATGGCTATGGCATTTGCTCCTTTGGCATTAAAAACAACTTTGAAGATTAAGGATGCCATGGTGGTAACCAAGTCTTATAAAGCCTTTTGGGATGATCTTGAGATCATTGGTATTGCCCTTTCCAAATAATAATTGGTCAAATACTTGACAACCCCTTGTTTGAGATTGTATATTTGCACCCTTTACGTAAGATAAAGCTTAAGCTTAATTTAAATTTTAAAACAAACAGATGAAATTATCACATTTTAACTTCAATCTACCCAGTGAATTATTGGCTGAGTATCCTTCAGAAAATAGGGATGAGGCACGTTTAATGGTATTGGATAGAAAAACTCAAACTATTGAACATAAATACTTTAAGGATTTAATCGATTATTTTGATGAAAATGATGTGATGATTCTTAACAACACCAAGGTTTTTCCTGCCAGATTATATGGTAATAAGGAAAAAACGGGAGCCAGAATTGAAGTGTTTTTATTGAGAGAGCTTAACGAGGAGCAAAGACTGTGGGATGTTTTGGTTGACCCAGCTAGAAAAATCCGTATCGGTAATAAGTTATACTTTGGTGATGATGAGACGTTGGTAGCTGAAGTTATAGATAATACAACTTCTAGAGGTAGAACGCTTCGTTTTCTTTATGATGGGTCTTACAGAGATTTCAGAACCAAGTTAAGAGAATTGGGGGAAACACCACTTCCAAAATATATCAAAAGGGAGGTAGAGCCAGAGGATGAAGATAGATACCAAACTATTTATGCTAAAAGGGAAGGAGCGGTAGCTGCACCAACTGCGGGGTTGCACTTTTCAAAGCATTTGCTAAAACGTTTGGAGATTAAAGGAGTGAATTTGGCCGAAATTACTTTGCATGTTGGTCTTGGGACATTTAACCCTGTTGAGGTTGAAGATCTGTCTAAGCACAAAATGGATAGTGAAGAGATTTTAATTGAAAAAGCTGCTGTTGAAACCGTAAATAAAGGAATTGCAGAAAAAAGACGTGTATGTGCTGTTGGTACAACTGTAATGCGTGCTGTGGAAAGTTCTGTGTCTTCAAGTGGAACATTAAATGAATTTGAGGGGTGGACCAATAAATTTATTTTCCCTCCTTATGATTTCAGTATTGCAAATTGTATGGTAACAAATTTCCATACCCCAAAATCCACTTTATTAATGATGGTTTCTGCTTTTGCAGGTCACGATTTCATGAAAAAGGCTTATGAAGAAGCTGTAAAAGAAAAATACAAATTTTACAGCTATGGTGATGCCATGTTGATTTTGTAGAAAATAAATTTCAAAAATAATTCAAGCCTTGTTTTTACAAGGCTTGTTTTGTTTGTAATTCAATTATCTTTGATATGATGAAGGATAGTAAAAAGGATATTAGGGCGCTGACTAAAGAGCAATTGCGTGATTTTTTTGTGAAGGAAGGTGATAAAGCTTTTCGAGGAAATCAAGTATACGAATGGCTTTGGAGTAAATCGGCTCATTCGTTTGATGAGATGACCAATATCTCAAAGGAGACCAGGGATAAATTGGATGCCCATTTTGTAATCAATCATATTGAGGTTGATAGCATGCAGAAAAGTTCAGATGGCACCATTAAAAATGCGGTGAAACTTCATGACGGTTTGGTGGTTGAATCCGTTCTCATTCCAACTGAAAATAGAACCACAGCTTGCGTGTCAAGTCAAGTTGGATGCAGTCTAGATTGCAAGTTTTGTGCTACAGCCCGTTTAAAACGCATGCGTAACTTAAACCCCGATGAAATATTTGATCAAGTAGTCGCCATAGATAAGGAAAGTAGGTTGTACCATAATAAGCCCTTAAGTAACATTGTTTTTATGGGAATGGGAGAGCCATTGATGAATTATAATAATGTGCTAAAGGCTATAGATAAAATTACTTCTCCAGAAGGTTTGGGTATGTCGCCAAAACGCATTGTAGTTTCAACTTCAGGGGTTCCCAAGATGATTAAGAAAATGGCAGATGAAGAGGTGAAGTTTAAATTGGCCGTATCCCTTCACTCAGCGATTGACGAAGTGCGTTCTAAGATCATGCCTTTTAATGAAAATTTTCCACTTAAAGATTTAAGGGAGGCCTTAGAATATTGGTATGCCAAAACGAAAAATAGAATTACCTATGAGTATGTTGTTTGGCGAGGTATAAATGATAGAAGGAAGGATGTAGAAGCTTTAATAGACTTCTGTAGATTCGCCCCCAGTAAGGTGAATTTAATCGAATACAATCCTATAGATGACGGTGAGTTTCAGCAAGCGAGTGAGGAGGCTTTGAATATGTATATTAACATGTTAGAGGCAAATAATATTACTGTTACGGTAAGGCGGTCTCGAGGAAAGGATATAGATGCAGCCTGCGGGCAGTTAGCTAACAAAAATCAATAAAAAAAAGGGAACTTACTAGGTTCCCTTTTTTTATTAAATCACTATTTTTTTGGTTAAGGTACTGCCGCTTTCTGAGCTTGACAATTGAATGACATAAATTCCTCGGGTAAGATTTGATGTGCTAATGGTGCTTTGAGATGAGCCATCTAAATTTCCTGTTAGCATTTTCTGCCCAGTAATACTGAATAATTGATATTGAGCACTATTATTCAAATTAGTTACTTTAATCAAATTATTACTGACTGAAATTTGCACATTATTTGCGTCAAATTCATCAATGCTTAAGGTTTCCGCTTCAACTACAACATTATCAATCTCAATTGTGAATTGATCTGTGACATCATGATGTCGGAATGCAATGTAAACCATTGGTTCTCCGGCCAAATCTGATAAATCCAACGTACGAGGTGTTAAAGTATTTACACCATCTAAGGTAGACTCGTTAAAATATATGTCAGAGGCAAGGAAGTCATCAATAGTATTACCAGTAGCTGCATAGACTGTGTAATTTTCTATATCCCATGAAGCATCTATGGCCATTACTTCATAATTTAGGGAAATTGCTCCAGAGGCACCAGATAAATTCATCATTGGGGAAATGGCCCAGTTGTCAGGCGTTAATGCACTGCCGCTCCAGGATGCAGATCTTAATACTGGAGTGCCAACAGGAACATCATCATCATCTACTATTTGGACAGCAATCCAGTTAGCACCATCTCCATCGCTATCAACTAGAGTCCAATCGGAAATATCTGCATCGTCGAAATCATCCGACCAAACAGTCTCTTGTGCTATTAGTTGGATGGAAAATAAAATAGAAAAAAGAAGAGTAATGTTTTTCATATGATTGATATTTAGCATGTTACTTCCTTAAATCTAGTCATTTAAATCATGAAATCCTAATGGCTTATTTTGAATTTTGAGAGAATTGCCAAATGATTGATTTTTTTTATTAGGTTTGCTATTCTTTTAACAAAGAGTGGCTATTCTTGAAAATCGTTGAACAAATAAAGCAGCCTATTGCCTTTGAAATGGAACTTTTTGAGCAAAAGTTCAGACTATCAATGTCCTCAAAGGTGGCCTTACTTAACAGAATCACCCATTACATTGTAAACAGAAAAGGGAAACAAATGCGTCCCATGTTTGTGTTTTTGGTTGCAAAAATGATAAATCACGGTGAAGTTAGTGAAAGAACTTATAGAGGAGCATCGGTTATTGAATTGATTCATACAGCCACGTTGGTGCATGATGATGTCGTTGACGACAGTAACAGGCGCCGAGGATTTTTCTCAGTCAATGCACTTTGGAAAAATAAAATAGCCGTATTGATTGGGGACTTTTTACTATCAAAAGGTTTGTTATTATCCATAGACAATAATGATTTTGATTTATTGAAAATCATTTCGGTTGCTGTAAGGGAAATGAGTGAGGGTGAACTTCTTCAAATTGAAAAGGCAAGAAGATTGGATATTACTGAAGAGGTTTACTATGAAATCATCCGTCAGAAGACAGCAACTTTAATAGCGGCATGTTGTAGTCTTGGAGCTGCATCAGTTAAACCAAATTCTCCTGAGGTGGAACAGATGAGGAGATTTGGAGAGTTAATCGGAATGGCATTTCAAATTAAAGATGATTTATTTGACTATGGGGATGATCAAATAGGTAAACCCACAGGAATTGATATTAAGGAACAGAAAATGACACTACCCCTTATTCATGTTCTCAATAAGGCTCCCAAAAAAGAAAAGGCTTGGTTGATTAATTCGGTTAAAAATCATAATAAAAACAAAAGTCGTGTGAAGGAAGTGATTTCCTATGTAAAAACCGAAGGAGGGTTGGATTATGCAGTTTCAAAAATGAAAGGCTTCCAGATGGAAGCCCTTGAAATCTTGAACCAATATCCAGATTCTGAATTTAAGAATTCACTGGAACTCATGGTTAATTATGTTATTGACAGAAAGAAATAATTATAAACCTAGATTGATAATTGCATCAGAATTGGGTAAATAATTATAGCATCTCCAAAAGGATTCCTGATTAGCACCTTCATATTTCCAAGCAACATCCCCATTAGGAGTTATTTCCCAAAACCCATAAGTTCCCTCGCAAATTAAAGTGTTTCCATTGTTGAGTCTTACAGCTCCAGAAATAAATGGAGAGTAAAGAGATGGATCTGTAAAAGACCAAATAACATTGGGTTCATTATTGAAGTTAGGATTTAAAGAAAATAGGGGTATTTCAATTTCCATAACTGAAGATTGCGAAAAATTGTTTCCGTTATTGTATACCAACATATTCCCATGACCAGGAATACCTCCTTCTATCAAATTAGGAAAATGGCAATTGTAAAAAATCCTTTCTCCTTCCATATTATTATAAGCCGTTGGATTACCGAATCTATAAATGAGATCTCCCCCTCGGTTATAATTACCACCCACATGTTCTGAAGCCTCAGCTGTAGTGGTACTATGGTCAATGACCCAAACTTCACTGTAATAATTGACAGTTACATAAATAACATCCTTTTCTTCATCATAATCTAACCCATTAAAATGCATTAAATTACTTGTTGACGCCTCGTTGTAGTTAATGTTTATCAAATGAGGGTTGTCAGAAACAATTCCATAATTTGGTAAGGTATTGTCAAACTCTTGGACAATATGATCCCAACTATGCCATTTCCATACAATTTCATCCGTTTCAGGATTAACTTCAATTAAGGTTTCAGTAAATATATTTCCTCCACCATCAACCCCATTTTGTTGGGCTACCTCTGTTTCTATTCTTTCCCATGCGATAAAAAGGATGTTACCGTTTGGTAATCTATCTAAGTCATGATGGGAAA
Organism: Mangrovimonas futianensis; assembly: GCF_021245805.1. Lineage (NCBI taxonomy): Bacteria > Pseudomonadati > Bacteroidota > Flavobacteriia > Flavobacteriales > Flavobacteriaceae > Mangrovimonas > Mangrovimonas futianensis. Next base: position 152,944 of record NZ_JAJJNF010000007.1, on the reverse strand, counting down.
TATAATTGTCACTATAATATTCAAACTCCCAATCAATGGAGCCATCAGGATTGATGAGCCTAATTATTCCGCCATAACCTGGAAAAGAAATAACAGGAGTATCAACTTTAAACATTCCCAATAATTGACCATTGTCTAATAGCTCTAAATCTTGGCCCATGTTTTTGTTGAAATTCCATTGTTTCACTTTATGCCCTTCCTTATTAAGTATATAAGATTTAGTACCGCCATTTTCAATAGCTAAGACATAACTGTCTTCAAATAAATCGGGCTCATATACCACTATATTGTCAGTTGGTTCTGGATCATTGGGCTGTTCAGGATTCTCAACAGGATTTCCGCTTGAAATTATTGGGTCGTCATTGCTACTACAAGAAGTGCTTAAAATGAAAATGGAACAAGCTAGAATGAAGAATTTATTATACATGAAATAGGTTTTGATCAATGAGAATTCAAATATAACTATTCTTGATTGCAATAAAAAAGAGCTCTTATTGGTTTACATTTCTTTGTTTTAAATGAGTTGATAATGAGGTTTTTATTGGTAATTTTATTTATTTTTCACATATGAGGCAACCATTTTAGTTTAATTTGCGTCTATGTATATAGAAGTCAATATTTGATCTGCTGTTGAAAGTAATTCAGTTATATAAAAATGAAGGGAGGCTTATAGATAAAGCCTTAAAGAATGACCGGGATGCTCAACGCGTGCTATATGATTGGCATAGTCCAAAAATGTTAAGCGTTTGCAGATATTATATAAAGGATGTGCAAGAGGCAGAAGAAGTTCTTTTAAATGGGTTTTTAAAAGTGTTTACCCATTTAAAGAGTTTCAAAGGCCATGGAAGTTTTGAGGGTTGGATTAGGCGTATTATGGTAAGGGAGTGTATCTCATTTATTAGGCAGAATAAAAAAGTTGAGTTTGCTACAGATGAAACTCAAATGCCCCAAATAAAATCGGATAACATCACTCAAAGAATGAATGTAGCTGAAATACAGCAACTGATTGATCAATTACCGGAAGGATATAAAATGGTTTTCGTTATGTATGCTATTGAAGGTTACAAACACATTGAAATTGCTGAGATTTTAAATATTTCGGAGGGGACTTCTAAATCACAGTTGTTTAAAGCACGAAAAATGCTTCAACAACAAATTGTAGAACGAAATAAAAGCGAGAATGGCACCACTTAAGTTTGAAGAGAAAATAAAAGAGCAGTTGGAAGAGCGAATGATGCAGCCATCAAACTCAGTTTGGGATAAATTGGAGCTGGAGCTAGATGCCCAAACAAAGAAATCCCAAAAAAGACAATTTTGGATAATTGGTTTAGCAGCAAGTTTGGTTGGAGTAGTTTTGTTGTCAACCCTATTTTATAAAATGTCTAACCAGGAAACTTTAGGTGTTGAAGAGAAAAAGTTGGTAGAGGAACCCCAAGCGGTGGAGCAGATAAATCAAAAACCATTTGAAGACACTAAAAAGGGAAAAGTTGATAACAATCAAATGGCCTTTGAAGAAACGGAGACGGAATCTAAATCAAACCCGTCTGATAGTCCTTTAGTCTCGGTTGAAAAAGAAGAGGTTATAGAAACAAACAGAATTATTAAGAATCAAGAGGAGGAATCCTTTAAGGAAAGGATAGAGGAGACAACCTTAATTGCAAATCATAGTATCAAAGAACAGAAGGTTGATCATGAGAATGAGAAGGTGCAAGATTTGGCTAATAGGTTAAAAACTCTAAAAGAAACACATGGGGAAGGCGTAGTAGCTAAAGAAGATATAAGCGCCTTATTGGCTCAAGCCCAAAAAGAAATAAACGATCAAAAAATATATAAAGAAAACTCAAAAACGGTTGACGCCATGATGCTTCTTCAAGACGTTGAGGATGATTTGGATCATTCGTTTAGAGATAAAGTTTTTGAAGCTTTACAAGTTGGTTACAAAACGGTAAAAACTGCAGTTGCCCAACGTAATTATTAAAATTAATCATCAATTAAAAAACGAACAGTTATGAACATCATTACCAAACTTTTGGTGGCACTTGTTTTGTGTCTTGTCACAAGCAATATGAATGCCCAGGACTCTATTCAATTAGAGCAGAAACAAATGAAGATTGAACAACTCAAAAAAACCAAAGAAACAATTACTCAGGAGGAAAAGGGAGCCCTCAAAAAGGAAGTAGAGGCTATTAACTCTCAGTTGGAAAAGGGTGAAATCAAATCGAGTGAAGCAGAGGCCTTAAAACAAGAAGCTGCTCAAAAACGAGCATTAAATATTGAGAATAGGTTGGCCATCATTGACAATCAAATTGCTTTATTGGAAAGAAATGGAAATTTGGCGGGTACATATACCCCAGGAAATAGATTCATTTTGGAAATTGGTAAGAATGAAGATTCAGATGAATTTGATCGAGGCTCTTTTTATGTGGGTGAGCGAGAAGATTATAGGTTGAAACCTAGGAAGTATGACCGTCGAACTACAAGTGATTTGGTATTTGCTATCGGATTCAATAATGCCATTATTGAAGGCGAATCATTAAATGATTCACCATATAAATTGGGAGGATCCGGTTTTGTTGAACTGGGATGGGCTTGGAAAACAAGGGTATTTAAGAATAGTAATGCCATGAGACTTAAATATGGATTCTCATTTCAATGGAATAAGTTAGATATTAAGGGGAACAGGATTTTATCAGAGAATAATGAAGGACAAGTGGTGTTGGAAGAGTTTCCTTTAAATGTCAGAAAGTCCAAGTTTAGAACCACTAATATGGTGTTTCCTGTTCATTTTGAATTTGGGCCATCTCGAAAAATTGAGAGAGAAGATTATTTCAGGTATTCAACCTTTCATAAGTTTAAATTTGGAATTGGAGGATATGGAGGGTTCAATATTTCCTCTATCCAAAAAGTGAAATACTATGATGAAAATGATAAGAAGAAAAAGGACAAATACAAGGATTATAACACCAACAATTTTGTTTACGGTTTGAGCGCTTATATGGGTTTTGGAAATATAGGAATTTATGCTAAGTACGATTTGTCTCCTATATTCAATGACCAAGTGGTAGACCAAAATAATATTTCACTCGGTTTACGATTTGATTTGGATTAGTTTAATTAAAAAAGCCCTCAATAGAGGGCTTTTTTTAATCGATGTCTTCATAAACAATTGGAGTAAACGAACCTCCATCGATAGACCTTTCTAGCGTAAGCAAGTGATCATCCACAGAGATAATATTTATATACAGTTCTGAATTTACTTGTATAGGACCTTGAAGGTCTTCAAGTTTCATTTCTCCTGTGGCTTCATTGATCCAGTGCCATGTGCCAGTAGCTGGATATACATTTCCGGCAAAATGTAATTCTTGTTCATATTCTCCTGTTGAATGAAAGTAGATATCGGCCGAGTAATCGTCTACATCATACCACCATTTATCAAATAATGTTGGTGGAGGTGAATTGTCTTCTGGTTCTGCTGCTGAGTCATCATCGCTGGAGCAGCTAAAAATCACTAGGCTTAGGACAATAGCCAGTAGCAAGGGTTTAAGAATTAAATCCTTTTTCATAAGCATTTTTTAATTTGTTAGTAATTGATTAACCCACTCAATTTAACAAAAATATTTTACCCTCTCTTTATTAATCTTTATATTTTTACATTCTTCAATTGTTTAATAATGATCTCAAAGGAATCCATAGACCAAGTATTTGAAACAGCCCGTGTAGAAGAGGTTATTGGTGATTTTGTCAATTTGAAAAAGTCTGGAACTAATTTCAAGGGGCTAAGTCCATTTACCGATGAGCGGTCACCCAGTTTTATGGTGTCACCTGTGAAACAAATCTGGAAGGATTTTAGTAGTGGTAAAGGGGGGAATGTCGTGGCTTTCTTAATGGAGCATGAGCATTTTACCTATCCGGAAGCCATAAAGTATTTAGCTAAAAAGTACAATATCGAAGTTGAGGAAACCGAGCAGTCACAAGAGCAAAAGGAGATAGCCAACGAGAAAGAGAGTTTGTATTTGGTCAATGATTTTGCTAATGAATACTTCCAAAAGGTATTACATAAAACAGATGCTGGTCAGGCGATTGGTTTAAGTTACTTCAAAGAGCGAGGGTTCACAACAGAAACCATTAAGACATTTGGACTTGGATATTCTTTGGATGACTGGACCGCATTTACCGATGAAGCTATAAAAAAGGGTTACAAATTGGAGTTCATGGAAAAAGTAGGGCTCACCATTGTCAAGGGCGAAAAGCAATTTGATCGTTTTAAAGGCAGGGTTATGTTTCCTATCTTAAGCATGAGTGGCAGGGTGTTGGGATTTGGAGGAAGAATTTTAATCAATGATAAAAAGGCTGCCAAATATTTAAATTCACCAGAAAGTGATATATATCACAAAGGGAAAGTGCTCTACGGGATTTATCATGCCAAACAAAGTATAGCTAAAGAGGACAACTGTTTTTTGGTAGAAGGATACACAGATGTCATTCAATTCCATCAAACAGGGATTCATAACGTAGTGTCTTCTTCAGGTACGGCACTCACCCCCGATCAGATAAGATTGATTAGTAGACTGACTAAAAATATTACGGTGTTGTTTGATGGAGATGATGCTGGAGTTAGGGCATCCATCAGAGGGATTGATTTAATTTTGGAACAAGGAATGAATGTGCGGGTATGTTCGTTTCCACAAGGAGAGGACCCCGATAGTTTCGCTAAAGAAAATACCCTAGAAGAATTATCGCTTTACCTGGAAGAAAATGCACAGGATTTTATCCAATTTAAGGCGACTTTGCTCACCAAAGACTCTAAGAATGATCCCATAAAAAAGGCTGAGACCATAAGAGAGATCATCCAAAGTATTTCCAAAATTCCAGATAGGATCAAACAGGAAGTTTATATACAGGAATGTGCCAAAATCATGGATATTGGCGAGGAAGTATTGTTCAGTACCTTAGCTCAGCTGGGGAAAAAGGAGTTGAATGAGGCAAATAAAAGTTTTAAAAAAGAACAAAAAGCTTTTGATGTCATTCGCAATGAGCAGCCAGTAAAAAAGGTTGATGTGCAATATGAATTGGAAAGACGCATCATACAGATACTATTACTTTACGGAACGAGAGTAGAAGAATTTGAAGATTTGATTTTAAAGGAAAATGAGGAGGGTGATTTGGTTTTGGAGCCGGTAAAGCAAGAAGCTCGTGTTTTTGAAAAGGTGTTTCTTGATTTACAAGAGGATGAAATGGAATTTACCAATGAGCAGTTTAAAACACTATATTATACGGTTGTTGAACAATTAAACCAAAACCCAGAAATTACCGTAGAGAGTTTTGTAAATGATGTAGAGCCGCATATTGCTTCAGAAATAACGACTATTCTAATGGAAGATGAGCGATACGAACTTTCTGATTGGACAAAAAAGGATATCTATCCCAAAAAGAAGACTGATACAGTATCACAATTAGTTAGTGAGACCATTTTACATTTAAGATGTTTTTTAATAAGTAAAAAGATTGATGAATTGGGGGAGACAACCAAATCCAATATCGCAGATCAACATCTTGAAATATTGGAAGAGGTTATGGGTTATAAAAAATTGGATAATTTGTTATCCAGAAAGCTGAATAAACCTATTTAAATGTCCATTAATTTAGCTCGGTTAATGAGGTCAACAATGTTTGTTACATGTAGTTTTTTCATTAAGCGTGCTTTATAAGTACTCACGGTTTTTTCATTAATTTCCAACTCTTCAGCTACTTCTTTGTTTTTCTTGCCTGAAGAAATAAGTTTTAAAACTTCCACTTCTCTGGTAGATAATTTTTTGTAATGGGAAGTGGATGATCTGCCTGCCTTTCTGCCAAAAGCCAATTGATGAGCAAGAGTAGGACTTAAGAATTTATCGCCATCAGCTACCTTCAAGATGGCTTCCTTGAGTGTAATGATGTTTGAAAATTTAGAGATATATCCAGATGCCCCTGCTTTTATGACATTTAAGGCATAAATTTCTTCGGGTTGCGCAGTGAAAATAAGTACTTTAATTTCAGGATATTCTTTAGAAAGTCTCCTTAAAGCAGTAATTCCATTTAATTTAGGAAGGTCAATTTCAGATAATATGACATCTGCCTTTTCCTGTTTTAGAAAGTCAAAGATAGCTTCACCGTTACTAACCCCTCCTACAACTTTTATATTTGGAGAGGACATGAATAAAAGCTCAATCCCTTTTCTAATGATAGGATGGCTGTCAACAACTAACAGTTTAATCATTTTCTTAGTGTTTTTAAATTATTAGGCTGTTGAGGTAAAAATTAGGGTCAAGCAAAGTCCACTTATTGTAAAGATAGTAAATATAAATGATACTAAGTCAGATTTTTACTTCAAATAATCTGGAATTTCACATATGGGTATGGGAACCATTTTATGCTTGTTGGCTTGATTGAAACGCTTGTAAATCTTAAAAACTTCTAGTTCGCGCCCACTAAAATCAGTTGCCTTTTTACCCTTTTCGTCCATTTTCATGGCCCATTCAAGCTCTGGGTATGAAGCTCCAATTTGATCTTCGTCAGTTCGGTCATCACCCCACAAGCCATCAGTTGGTTGCGCTTCAATAATTTCTTGATTGATACCTAAAACCTTCGCAATTTCATAAACTTCAGTTTTCAAAAGGTCAGCAATTGGGCTTAAATCAACGCCGCCATCTCCATACTTGGTGTAGAAACCAACTCCAAAATCTTCAACCTTATTTCCGGTTCCTGCTACTAAATAACCATTTAAGGCCGCAAAATAATAAAGGGTAGTCATTCTTAATCTAGCTCGTGTATTGGCTAATGACATAAAACGATCTTCCTCATTTTTTACGGTTGGTAAAGAGGCTACCAAACTATCAAAAACAGGAGTTAAATTAACTTGTGTCAATAATACATTAGGAAAATGTTCTTGTAACCAGTTAATATGGTTTATGGCTCTTGTCACTTGCGAAGATGCTTGGTGTATAGGCATTTCCAGGCATAATACATCGAGTCCTGTTTTAGCACATAATGTGGAGGTAACTGCAGAATCAATACCTCCAGAGATACCTATCACAAAACCGTTAATTTTAGCATTAGTGGCATAATCCTTTAGCCAATTGACAATATAATCTATAACTTTTTCTGTTTGCATGTTCCAAGTTTTAAGTCAAAGAATAGTAACTTTGCCTAACAAAAATAGGTTTTACCTAGTACTTTTAAAAATTAACAGCTAGCAAGTTTATGAAGAAATTCCTCTTATTTCTTTTTCTAGGTTTTGCCGTGTTTTCTTGTAAAAAGGAAGATGAGGTAGAAAAAAAGATCGCTAAGATTCAAATAGATGTTCAGATAGAAAGATTTGATAAAATATTTTCAGAAACCACAGTTGAGACCTTAAGTGAAACAAAAAGGGAGTATCCATTTATGTTTGCCAAAAAGTATCCCGATTCTTTTTGGATTGCTAAAATTCAAGATACCCTTCAGCAAGAATTGTCAAAGGAAACGATAAAGGCTTTTCCGCAATTAGATGATGAGAAGGAAGATATTAGAAAGCTCTTTCAACATTTAAAATATTATTTTAACGAGTTTCGAACTCCCAGAGTCATCACGGTAACTTCCTCGGTGGACTATAGAAACAAATCCATAGTGACCGATTCTATTGTGTTGATTTCTTTGGATACCTATTTAGGGGAAGGCCATCATTTTTACGAAGGCATTCATAAATATATTCGTGATAATTTTGAAAGAGAGCAAATTGTAGTCGATATGGCGGCAGCATATGCAGAAAAGTTTATTTTCCAATCAGAAAGAAAGACGCTTCTTGATGAGATGATTTATCATGGGAAAATACTTTATTTTAAGGATAAGGTCATTCCTTTTAAAAGTGATGCTGAAAAAATGGGTTATACCCAAGATCAATTGGATTGGGCAATGGCTAATGAAGAACCTATTTGGAGGTATTTTATAGAAAGGGAATTGCTGTATAGTACAGATGCTAAATTACCTAGTAGATTTATAAACCCTGCTCCCTTTTCTAAATTTTACTTAGAAGAAATTGATAAAGAATCACCCGGTAGAATAGGCGCGTATTTGGGATGGCAAATTGTTAGGTCTTATATGGAAAATAATGAGACCACCTTTAAAAATATGTTGATCATGGAGCCAGAAGAGATATTTAATAACGCAAAATTTAAACCTAAAAAATAATGTCTATTATAAAATCAACCATAGAATTAAATGTAGAACTTGATGAAAACCGAGTTCCAGAAAAGTTATTTTGGACAGCCCAAGATGGCGGTATTGAAAATGAGGAAGCTAAAGCTATGTTGCTTTCAGTCTGGGACAGTGAAGCCCAAGAAACACTTCGAATTGACTTGTGGACTAAAGAAATGCCAGTAGATGAAATGAAAGTGTTTTTCCATCAAACTTTGGTCGCTATGAGTGATACCTTTCACAGAGCTACACAAGACGAAAAGATGACCGCAACTATGAAAGATTTTTGCGATTATTTTGCTGAAAAGCTGGAATTGAAGAAATAGTTGGATAAAAAAAGCTCATTCTAAAATGAGCTTTTTTTATTATTTTAAGATTCCTCTTCTGAGGTGTCGTTTTCCCAAATTTTAAAAACAAAACCAGCAATGATAGCTCCAAGAATGGGTGCTACCCAGAAAAGCCATAATTGTTCAACGGCCCAACCTCCTACAAATAACGCCTGACTTGTGCTTCTTGCGGGGTTAACAGAGGTATTGGTTACTGGTATGCTAATTAAATGGATAAGCGTTAAGGTAAGCCCTATGGCTATTCCAGCAAATCCAGTGGGAGCCTTTTTATGAGTGGCGCCAAGAATAACCAATAAAAACATAAATGTCATTACCACTTCAGTTACTAAAGCCGATTTAAGGCCATAACCTAAAGGTGAATGCTCACCATAACCGTTTGCGGCAAACCCGTCAGAAACACTAAAGGCATCATTTCCTGACGCAATAACATATAATGTGGTTGCTGCAGCAAATCCGCCTAATAATTGACTGGCAATGTAACCGGGTAGGTATTTTCCTTTAAATCTACCTCCAACCCAAAGCCCAATGGAGACAGCAGGATTAAAATGAGCGCCAGAAATGGGCCCAAAGGCATAAACACCTGTTAAAACAGTTAAACCAAAAGCCAGCGCGACGCCAGCAAAACCAATTCCTAATTCAGGAACACCAGCAGCCAAGACAGCACTTCCACAGCCTCCTAAAACAAGCCAAAAAGTTCCAAAAAATTCAGCTATAAATTTTCTCATGATGTTAGTTATTAAAGTTAAAAGTTAAAATGAGCTATTAAGGAAAAGAGAAAAAACTTTAAACTGCTATCATCTATGGATCGTCACGAAATACAGTCCTTTCCAAAAAGAAATAAAGTTTGGGTTTTGATATGAAATAATTTGAGTAATGGAAATATGTAATTGATTCAATAGGATACATCATATTTTGGTATATGCTTTTTAAATCCCTCAGTTAAATATAATCAATTAATATTTAAGTGCTTAAAAAAAGTGAAAAATTACCATTCGTTGATTCGGTTGGAATCTAATTTTATGAATATGAAAAGAAGAATGGTAAAGCCCCATAGGCTAGAACCGCCATAGCTAAAAAAGGGTAAAGGAATTCCAATAGTTGGGATCAAACCCATGACCATGCCAATATTGATTAAAAAATGGAAAAAGATGATGGATGCCACGCTGTATCCATAAACGCGACTGAATTGAGATTTTTGTAATTCTGCTAAATGTAGGACCCGCAATAAAAGTAAAACAAATAGTATAACTACCGTAACGGTTCCCATAAAACCCCATTCTTCACCGACAGTGCTAAATATATAATCTGTATGCTGTTCTGGTACAAATTTTCCAGTAGTTCTAGTGCCTTCCAAAAAGCCCCTACCCGATAATCCTCCAGACCGGATGGCCTTTTCTGATTCATAAAGGTTATAAAGGATATCGCGCCTCATTTCGGCAATTTTATCAGGATCCTTTTCTAACCTTAACCAAAGACTAATGCGATCTTTTTGATGGGCTTTTAAAACATTTTCATAAAAGAACTGGACGCCAAATGATAAAATGGTACAAGCTAAAATAGCTAGAAGGGATTTTATTAGAACGGGTTTCTTCTTCCTAGTGAAATGATAGGTTAAAATAAGAGTTATAGCTATTATTGAAGCAACGACACCTCCAAATTTCAATGATAAAATGGACATGACTACTGTAGAAATAAGGAGTGTGAGGTATTGATGTGGTAAACCTTCTCTATAAAAAACAAAAATAAAAGAGCCATAAACTAGAGTGCTGCCCGCATCATTCTGTAAAAGAATAAGAATAGCAGGAACAACCAAAATAGCAAATGCCTGAAGTTGACCTTTAAATGTTTTGATATCTGTTTGTAAATCGCTTAAATATTTAGCGACGGCGAGGGCTGTTGCGGCTTTTGCAAATTCACTAGGTTGAAAGGTCATGCCGCCAATCCCATACCAAGAAGTGGCGCCATTGACATTCTTCCCGAAAATAAAGAGACCAGCCAAGGAAAGCATGGAAGCTAAGTAAATGATACTCGCGAAGCGTTCATAAAATTTGGCCTCTATGGATAGTATCATGACGATTAGGCCAAATGTCAATAATATGAATAGGAGTTGTTTCCCATAAGATTTAGAAAAGTCCAAATATTCAATAGTTTCCCCACTATGGGAAGCCGATAATATATTCAACCAACCAAATCCCACCAAAAGCAGAAAAATGATTATTGTTATCCAGTCAAATTTGAAATTTCTATCAGTTTGTCTGATCATTATCTGCTTTTAAATGTAATCCTTGAACCTTAGCTCCATCATTAATAGTAAATGGTTTTCCTGCATATGGTTTGGCATATTCCTCTTCCAAACTTTTCTCAAGAACCATTTTCTCCATTTGTTTTAAAGAAATGTCACCTTTGATATATTTTTCAATCATAAGACTGGCAATTCTTCCTGCCCATCTAGCCCCATAGTAACCATTTTCAACAAATACAGCAATAGCTATTTTGGGATCATCTTTTGGGGCGAAGGCAATAAAGATTCCATGGTCGGTTAATTGCACTCTTTCTCCCTCTACTTTTGCAAAATTTTCGGCAGTACCAGTTTTTCCACAAATTTCAATTCCCGGAACTTTCAAAAAGGATGCTGTACCATAATTGTAAACATCATTAAGGCCTTGTATAACGGGTTCAAAATATTTTTTGTCGATGGTAGTGTGATGAATTTCCGTATACTTGGGGTCTATTTCTTGGTTTTCTATATCCTTGATAATATGTGGCGTATAATAAAATCCTCTATTTGCGATAGCAGCTGTCATATTGGCCAATTGTATTGGGGTTACCAATACCTCACCTTGACCAATAGAGTTTGAAATAATGGTGGTAGCTCCCCATTTAAAGTCGGGGTACCATTTGTCATAATAGGCTCCATTGGGAATATTACCTGGTTGGCCAATAGGTAGGTCATACCCCAGAAAATTTCCTAAACCAAAGCTCTTTATATGATCGCTCCAAACATCCATCGCATGACTAGCATCGTTGTATTTTCCAATGGTTTTTCTAAAGGCATTGGCAAAATAGGAGTTACACGATTTGGCAATCCCCCTAGTTAAATCTCTAGATCCACCACCGCAGTGACATCCCATAGGTCTTCGACCCCCGTAGTGGTATGCTCCTGTACAGGTTACTGTTCCTTCTGGAACGATAGCATGCTCTTGGAGGGCAGCTAAGGCAATCAGAGTTTTAAAGGGAGAGCCTGGTTCATACATTCTTTGGAGACTTCTATCAATTAAAGGTCTATTGATGGTGTCATTATATAGCTGGGTATAATTTCTCGAGCGCTTCCTTCCCACCAAAAGATTAGGATTGTAAGTGGGAGCAGAAATTAAGGTTAAGATTTCACCAGTAGAAGGTTCTATGGCCACAATCCCACCATGTTTGTTTTGCATTAATATTTCTCCATATTCTTGTAAAGCAGCATCTATGGTAATTGTGATATCTTTACCTTGTTTTGGTAGGGTATCAAATTTACCGTCCTTGTAAGGACCAATATCTCTATTGAAACGGTCCTTTTGAATGAACTTGATGCCTTTAACTCCCCTTAATTCTTCTTCATAGGAGAGTTCGACTCCTTGTTTCCCTATTAAATCCCCCATTTTATAATATGGGTTTTTCTCAATCTGACCAGGATTTACTTCTGCAATAAACCCCAATACATTGGCTCCAATACTTGTTTGGTAATCTCTAAGAAGTCTCTTTTGAATATAAAACCCTTCAAACTTTCTCATTTTCTCCTGAAGAACAGCATAATCTTCTTTTGATAGATGGGCTACAAATACAGAAGGCAACCTAGGAGAATAATGGTAGGCTTTATCGTAGGTTTTTATAAATTGTTCCTTAGTAATTTTTAAAAGCGAACAAAACTCTAAAGTATCCAAAGGTTTTACTTCCCTTGGAATAATCATGACATCATAAGAAGGCTGATTAGCTACCAATAATTCGCCGTTTCTATCATATACAAATCCGCGTTTGGGGTAATCAAAAACCTTTCTAATGGCGTTGTCCTCATATAAATTATGAGTAGATGAATTGAGCACCTGTAAATAGAATAGTCTAGAAACAAAGGTGATTCCAGTGGCAACAATCAAAAAAAACAGTAAAAATTGTCTCATTAATTTCTTTTCCTAAAAATGATGTTGAATCCAACGCACAAAATAATAGTAAAAATACTAGAGAAAAACGCTTTTTTCAGGATTAAAATTATACTGGAGATGTTAAATACTTCCAGAAAGAATAAAATAAAATGATGCAGGAAGACAACCAAACTCATATAGACGAGCATAGAGCCAAAATCTATACTTTTAAATTTAACTGTTTGGTAGTCGTATGAAGTTCCAAAAGATGATTTTAAGGCAACAGGTCTTAAAATAGCGGCGGTTATACAAGCAGCCGCATGAACTCCTCCAGAATCTGAAAACATATCTATAGTGATACCTAATAGAAAACTTACTAAAAGAAAAACACTCCTATTTCCGTTTATCGGGTATAGTAGAATGAATAATACATATAGGTAGGGATTAATATGTCCCAAAAAATTGATGTGATTTAAAACCAATACTTGAAGTAAAACCAGCAATATAAATCTCGCGATATGTCCTAAAATTGAACTATTCATTTCGGTTATTTAACAAGCTATCAATTTCTTCCTTATCACGATTTTCAATGACGTAAACATGTTCAATATTGGTCATGTCATTAAAAAGTTTGACCTCAATGTTGTAAAAATTCTCAGCTTCATCCAATTCAAAGGATTGTATGGAGCCAATGGGGATATTTTTAGGAAAAATAGCCGATAATCCAGAAGTTAAAATGGTATCGCCTTCTTTCAAAGGAGCTATTTTTGGGATTTCTTTTAATTGAACTACGTTTGGGCTCTTTGTATTCCATTGTAAAGAACCAAAATGATTGGTATTTTTTAATTTGGCACTTATCCGACTGTTGGTGTTCAAAATTGATAAAACTGTCGCATAATTTTTGCTTGTTTTGTCAATGATTCCTAAGATGCCTTTTGATGTGATGACACCCAAATCCTCTTTCAGACTATCTTTTTTACCTCTATTCACCAGTAGTATATTGTCCGAAGCCGAGTAGCTATTTTTAATTACAATAGCTGGGATGAATCTGTAATTACCTCCGTACCTTGTAGTATCGTTAAATGATTTAGAAAGGGAGTCTGAAGAATTATATAGGATGGATTTCAAATAATTATTTTCTTCTTGAAGCAGAATGTTTTGATTCTTTAGATGAAAATATTCATCAATATTATTCGCTGAATTATAAATACCACCAGAAATAAAGTTGGCAGAATTTACAAACTTGCTTTTGTGATAGGAATGAGATTGAATTGTAAAAACCAAAGAAACAAATAGCAGCGTGAGATACAACAAAAAAACTTTGTTTCTTAGAATGAAGTTTATGATTTGTTGCATGCCCTATGCTATTTTATCAAGACGCTTTTGTATTTTGGTAAATTTTTTAAAGTGATACCTGTTCCTCTTACTACTGCTCTTAATGGATCTTCCGCAATGTAAACGGGTAAATCTGTTTTTTGGGAAAGACGTTTGTCTAGTCCTCTTAGCATAGATCCTCCACCAGCAAGGTAGATTCCGGTATTATAGATATCGGCAGCCAACTCTGGAGGTGTTTGGGAAAGTGTTTCCATAACAGCATCCTCAATCCTCAAAATAGACTTGTCTAAAGCCTTGGCTATTTCTCTATACGAAATTTGTACCTGTTTTGGTTTACCAGTGAGTAAATCTCTACCTTGAACACTCATTTCTTCTGGGGGTAGTTCAAGATCTTCAGTTGCGGCTCCAATTTGGATTTTAATCTTTTCTGCCGTACGCTCTCCCACATACAAGTTATGTTGGGTACGCATGTAGTAGATGATATCATTGGTGAAAACATCACCAGCAATTTTTACTGATTTATCACAGACGATTCCTCCTAATGCAATAACGGCTATTTCGGTTGTTCCCCCACCTATATCTACAATCATGTTTCCTTTAGGTTGCATGATGTCAACACCTATACCAATAGCAGCTGCCATAGGTTCGTGAATCAAATAAACCTCTTTTCCATTAACGCGTTCGGCACTTTCTTTTACAGCTCGCATTTCCACCTCAGTAATACCAGAAGGAATACAAATGACCATACGAAGTGCCGGTGTGAACAATTTTTTCTTTAGTGCAGGAATGTTCTTGATGAACATACTTATCATTTGCTCTGAAGCCTCAAAATCTGCAATAACACCATCCTTCAGCGGCCTGATAGTTTTGATGTTTTCATGGGTTTTTCCTTGCATCATACTGGCCTCTTTTCCGGCAGCAATAATTTTTCCAGAAACCCTATCTCGAGCAACAATAGATGGGCTATCGACAACTACCTTGTCATTATGGATAATCAGTGTGTTAGCAGTACCTAAATCTATAGCAATTTCCTCAGTTAGGAAGTCAAAAAATCCCATTCGCTTATTGTAGTTTTTGAGGTTTAAAAATCAAATCTTGTAAATGTAATAAAATTAATGTTTAAAATGACGGGTTCCAGTAAATACCATCGCGACATTGTTTTCATTACAATAATCGATACTTAATTGATCTTTGATAGAGCCTCCAGGTTGAATGACTGCAGTAATACCAGCGTTATCTGCTATTTCAACACAATCAGGGAACGGGAAAAAAGCATCACTTGCCATAACCGATCCTTTTAATTCAAAATTAAAAGATTGGGCTTTGTGAATGGCTTGATTTAAAGCATCAACACGACTGGTTTGTCCAGTTCCGCTAGCGCATAACTGCTTGTTTTTGGCTAAAACAATAGTGTTTGATTTGGTGTGTTTGCAAATCTTTGATGCGAAAATTAAATCTTCCAATTCTGTTTTTGAAGGTTTGTTATTTGTTACTTCGGTTAAATCTTCCAAAGAATCCGTAATGTTATCTCTATCTTGAACTAGAACACCATTTAAGCAACTTCTAACGGTTGTTTGTGGTAATTCAATATCATTTAAGATTAATAATATACGGTTCTTTTTGCTTTTTAGGATGTCAAGGGCTTCCTCAGAGAAAGAAGGAGCAATAACTACTTCGCAAAATAGAGAATTGATTTCTTCAGCAGTCTCTTGATCAATTTCAGAATTACTGATTAAAATACCTCCAAAAGCTGAAACAGGATCCCCTGCTAGGGCATCTATATAAGCCTGTTTGGTTGTTTCTCTTTGAGCTAAACCACAGGCGTTGTTGTGTTTTAAAATGGCAAAAGTTGGAGCTTCACCTTCAAACTCTTTAATCAAAGTTACGGCTGCATCTACATCTAAAAGGTTGTTGTAACTCAACTCTTTTCCATGAAGTTTTGTAAACATGGCATCGAAATCTCCAAAGAAGAATCCTTTTTGATGAGGGTTTTCTCCATAACGTAAAACCTGTCCTTTGGTTTCGCTAATTTTTAAAGTCGGAATTTCATGATTTTTATTGAAATAATTGAAGATGGCAGAGTCGTAATGAGACGAAACATTAAAAGCTTTGGCAGCAAAATGTTTACGGTCTTCTTCTGAGGTTTCCCCATTTTTTTCTTTCAACAATTCTAAAAATTCTGCATAATCTTCCATGGAAGAAAGGCAAACCACATCTGCATAATTTTTGGCAGCGGCACGTATTAAAGAAATACCTCCAATATCAATTTTCTCTATAATATCTTGATGGTCGGCTCCAGACGCTACTGTTTTCTCAAAAGGATATAAATCAACAATAACCAAATCAATTTGCGGAATCTCAAAATCAGCAAGCTCTTTAATGTCTGAGGAATTGGATTGTCTGTTTAAAATCCCTCCAAAAATTTTAGGGTGAAGGGTCTTTACGCGACCGCCCAAAATAGAAGGGTATGAAGTGACATCCTCAACAGGCACTACATCTATTCCTAAATTTTTAATGAAGGTTTCAGTCCCTCCAGTAGAATAAATAGTAACTCCTTGGTCATTTAATTGTCTTACGATGGGTTCTAGACCATCTTTAGAAAATACAGAAATTAAGGCCGATTTAATCGTTTTGCTATTGCTCATTTTTGAAGTGTTGTAAATAAGGGGCAAAAATAACTATTTCAGCCCGAAAAATGATAGCAAAACAACTAAAAATGAATAGGAATTTTAGCTAAAAAACGAAAGCGGTTTACAATTATAGAATGGCAGCTACTTCCTTGCAGACAAACTCTAAAAATCTCTCATCCTCTGAAGTAAATGGATCTGGAGTATTAGAGTCAATGTCTATTTGCCCAATATTTTCTCCATCTACAAAAATCGGGATAACAATTTCAGCTTTTACAGTGATGCTGCAAGCAATATAATTGTCTTGAGCCGAAACATCTGGCACTACAAAATTTTGGTTTGAAACGGCTACTTGACCACATATTCCTTTTCCAAAAGGGATGATGGTGTGGTCTGTTGGTTCACCTACATAGGGGCCTAACTTTAATTCTTCTTTATCTCCATTTTTGAAATAAAAACCAACCCAATTGTAATATGGAACATTATCTTCTAGAAGCTTGCAAATATTCAAAAGGCGTTCATCTAAAGATGAGGTTTCATCTCGAACAATCAATTCTACGTGTGGCTTAAGACCTTCCAAACTCATAATTCAAACTTTTTGCCAAAAGTATTTAAAAAGGCATGAGTACTGAGAATCATTTTGTATAAATTTAACACAGAAAAAATTATTTGATTGAAATCCCTATTAAAAAAGTATCGGGCGGTTATTGTGTTTATGCTTACCTTTTTGCTGGTCTATGCGGTACTTACCTTTGCGTATAAATTTTATTTACAATGGTCTACGGGAAATATCTATTATCCCGATTACCTAACTCATTTGGTTGCTGAACAGAGTGCTGATTTATTGAGGTGCCTTGGGTATGAGGTGCAAATGGTTCCGCATTCAGAAGAGCCTACCATTAAATTTATTGTCAATGGAAAATATCTTGCTAGAATTGTAGAGGGGTGCAATTCTATCAGTGTGATTATTTTGTTTATTTCTTTTATAATCGCATTTAGGGGAGGTTGGAAAACAACATTTTTGTATGGGTTGTTGGGTAGCGTTTTGGTGTATGTGGCCAATTTGTTCAGAATTGCATTACTGTCCATTGGTTTGTATCATTACCCTTGGCGATCTGAAATTTTACATGAGGTAATATTTCCTGCCATTATCTATGGTTTGGTATGTTTATTATGGATTTTATGGGTGAATCGGTTTTCTAATTTAAGTAAGACAAAAAATGACTAGGTTTTTGCAGTTATTTTCGGTTTTCGTATTAGTCATTTTATTGGTGTTGATTAGGTATTTTGAAGATCAGCTCTTCTATGACCCGTATCTGATATTTTTTAAAAATGATTACTTATACATAGATTCTCCAAGAAGGGAAACTTTAAGGTTGGTATTGTCGACAACTTTGAGATTTACACTAAACACCATAATTTCTTTGGGAATCATCTGGGTTCTTTTTAAAGACTGGGGTGCGGTAAAGTTTTCAGCAGTTTTATATGGGGTAGCCTATGTTTTATTGATGATGTTGTTCTTGTATTTTGTGGTCAACCCAAGACAGGAGGATTACTATTTGTTTTTTAATGTGCGCAGGTTTCTTATTCAGCCAATAATTCTCTTAATTCTTATCCCTGCGTTTTATTACCAAAGGCTTCAGGTTAAAGTTTGATTTTTTGTAAATCTTAATATGGGTTTCTGTTGGAAATTTTTACCTGACCATGTATTTTTGGTTGATTAACTAATCAACCAAACTATTATATGAAAACATTACCTACTCTAATTGCTTACTTTTCTTTTGTTTTAATCTCATTTGCCCAAACGGACTTAATCCTTTCTATTGATGGGGAGGAGTTTGAAGTTAATTTAAATGAAACGTATCACCTTAAAATCAATGGGAAGGATTCGGAAGTGCTATTAAAAGAAAAGGATACATTACTTTTCAAGGACAGTAAGTTTAAATTTAAACATATTAAGAACCATAAAATAACGCAGTCAAAAATAGAAGAAGGGGTTATTCAAATAATGATGTTTACGGCTATGGGTTCTGGAGTTTTAGTTCAAAAATATGAGTCTTTTGATCCCAATATGCTGAAAGAAATGATGCTGAATGAAGTTATAAAGGAAAGTGTGAGCTATGGTTATAAAATGAAACGAGAGGATTATGAAAAGGAGCTTTCAGATGGTGTTAAGTTGAAAGTTTTGAAGGCAGTATTGGAGTATAAGGGTGAAATAGAAACTTATGAAGTTACTTCCTTTAGCGGAAAAAGAGATGAAGGCCTATTGTTTGTTACCATGAATCTGGATAGTATGGGAGAAGAAGAGGGTGCCGATATGATTGGTTTAATGTGGGATACCTTGATTTTAGTTCCATGATTTTAGTTAAATTATAGCCAAAGAAAATATCAACGAATGGATTTCTAGTTACTTTTATTGTGTCGTATTAAAGACATTAATTATGGGACAATCAAAGCCTAAAGCTAAGCCTTCTGCTGCTCCAAAAGCGGCTCCAAAGAAAGCTCCACAAGCTACTGCAAAGAAGAAGTAGTTTGTGTATTTAGCTCAATGTAATTGAGCATTAAAACGGAAAAAGAAAAGACATGCCACCCCTTAGGGTGGCATTTATATTTTATATATGTTCGTTTATTCGGAACCTTCCCCAAGTGGACGGATGGTAATTTCTTTGGTTTGGGAAATGAGCATACCATTACTGCCCATACCCTGAATGTATAATTCATAACCGGGATCATAATTGGGCAAATCAATGGAAAATTCCCCTAACTCATTAAAGGTGATATCAGGAATCCAATGCAAGACGCTGTAATCCCTAAAGTTTGACTCTCTTGAAGTATTGTAAAACGGAGAATGGTATTTTTCAGGGATTGAGAAGCCAAAACTTAATACGGACGAATTGAATGTTTCCTTGTTCTTTTTTCTAGTGGTAATACTTTTTTTAGTGAAGATGTTGATGCTGCCTCCCAAACCTCCAAAAACATCTGCTTGACGGGACACGTAGATTTCGTCAATATCACTTACAAGTAAATTGGGGAGTATGGTCATGTCACTAGCATCTAGTCTCCTGTTGTCCATGTAAATAGCAGGTTGGTTTCTTCCTGCAAATCCAATTGCTCTTCTGGAAGATATTATCACATTCGTACCTTGGTAACTTATATCAAACCCTTGATCTCGGATGATATCAATGACCCTAGAAAATGGGTCATATCTATTCTCTAGATCTACATACTTCCCATTAAACCCTTTTCTGTAAATTTCATTTTTTGGTTTGTATTCTTTTTTGGTAGATAGGCTAACGGTATCAAGCTGCGTTGCTTTAGGGTCTATTAAAAACGAATCTGGGAAACTAATGGCGTATTTTTCTTTGAATAGGTTACTGTGGCTAAGAGGAACATCCAGATTATCTGAATTTTTTGTGGGATAAACATTGTAATAAATTCCTTTTTTAAGGATATCGCCTTTATCATTTTTTAAGCTAAGGCCTATGTAGCTACTGTCCGATAAAAAGAGATTATCAAAAGAGAAGTAATGGTCTTTGTCCAATTCTGAGCTGATCATTAATTCGTTTTCATGAGAGAACAAGAGAACTTCATTGTAATTTTTTTGTGGTTGTGTCAGTTTTCCTTTTATCTGTATTCCAGCTTCAAAAAAATGTTTGTTGTTTGGAGGGTAATTGAAAATATGGTTCCATGAATACTTACTCCAACCCTGGTTTAAAAGAAGTAGATCTAAATCATAAATGTTTTTTACGCTTTTTTCCTCAAAGTAATGAGCTGCATTTTCAATGTGTCCTTCAATATAAGGTCTTAAAAGAAAGGCATAGGTGATATCCTCTTTAAGGTTATTTGCTTTTGAAAAACGAGGTAGGGCAGATATGCTCAATTGATAAAAGGCCTGATCATTATCTGTCTTTTTAAAATAGATCCTAGTTGAATCCCGCCCTTTTTCAATTTTACTGATGTCAACTGAATTAATCAGGTTGTTGGTAAAGTTAAATATGACGCGCTCCAGTATGGGTTTATTCTGGTCGTTAAACACAGTAATGATATTAGTGCCATCCATGAGTTCTCGTATGTTTAGAAGAAAAGTGTATGAAAGCTTGTCAGCAGAAAAATTTACATCAACTCTTTTTTTAAACCCATCCCTGTGGATTAAGAAATAATAAGGCTTATTTAATAAATTGGGAAGGGTAGCGGCGTTTGTTTGTATGGTGATATAAACAGTTTCCTTATTATTGGAATGTGTTATTAAGTTTACGCCAAAAAGTTCAGCGCTCGGTAGTTGTTTGGTTATTTTACGTCCGTCAGCAAATAGAATTTCTGCCGTGTATGAAACATTGCTTTTCATTTCAAGCTGAAATTTTCCCATTCCGTAATCATTGCTATGGAAGGTCAATAGTGTTTTTCCTGAAGAGTCCTTAATAAGACCAGAAGCAATTTTTTCTCCTTTCCCGTCTTGCCTCAGAACTTTGAACCCTATGGAGTTGGTGGCATCAGCTATGCAGTGACCCCCTTCGGGCAAAAACTGAAAGTCATACTTGGGGAGTGATGCATGACTGTTGGTGGTTTGGTTGACTTCCTCTCCAATAATTTGAAAAGCGGTCACGCTCGATTCAGGAATGTGAAAGTTTTTCATCCAATTGGTGGTGACCTTGAGGTAGTAATTGCCTGGTTCGAATTTGGATAGTTCTATGTTTCCATGCGAGCAACCATTCTCCGCATACCAGAGTTTTTTTGAAAGTAATTTCCCTTCCTCATCAAATATTTCAGTGTAAATATTGACAGTTGTGAGATAGGGGAGTTGTGTTTTAATGTTGTAAATGTAAGTTTTAAACCATAGATTTTCTGTAGGAAAAAAGAGGAGTTTGTTCACTTGAGTGTGGATAACCTCTTTGTCCAAAGAAAAATAATTAGAATAAGCCGATTCGGTTTGAGGTGTATTTGGTTTTTGTGCTAATAAAGTGGTTCCTAGGGATAAAAACAATATGGTTTTTGGGAGTATTGATTTTATCATGACTTTGGGTTTTAAGTAAAAATAGAGAATTGTAAAAAACATAAAAAAGAAAGCTGAAAATAATTATATGAATTTTATTACAAATTCCTTGGGTTCATAAGGACCTTTTAAAAAATTAAATGGGACTCAAAAATAAAAGTCACACCTTTGTTTTGGTCCTTAAAATAGGTGTTTGATTATAAATTAATTTAAAATATTTAAATAGTCACATAAAATATATGCGTTTAAGTGCTTTTCGTCTGCATTTTAAGTTATATTTTGGTGGCACAAACTATTTAACTATATATGGCTTCAACTACTATGTCTGCTTATATGTGGATTCTTTTATCCATTTACGCAGCTGTAATTTTATTTTTTGTTATTAGAGGAGCGAGGAAAACCTCCAGTATTGCTGATTATGCCGTTGGTAATTTAGGGTTTCCTTCTTGGGTTGTAGGGCTCTCCCTTGCGGCTTCAATGACAAGTGCAGCTACGTTTATTATTAATCCGGGCTTTATTGCTTTGTACGGTATGTCTGGTGTTTTATCCTTTGGGGTTGTTTTTCCTTTGGCGGCATTAATTTCACTTATTGTTTTTACAAAAGGGTATGCCAAATATGGTCAGTCGGTTAAGGCGACAACCATGGCGCAATGGATTGGAAAACGATACAATAGCGATTCTTATAAGTTGTTTTTTGGCGTGATTGCATTGCTGTTAATCACCTTCATTGTGTTAATTAATGTTGGGATTACTCAGGTAATTTCAAAATCCCTAAATGTTGAGCCTTTTTATGTTTTATTAGGAATCACCGTTTTTGTTTTTGGCTACATGATGTTTGGTGGCGCTAACTCCATGGTGTACACCAATACTATACAGGCTATTATTATGTTTATAGTAGCCTTGATTTTGGTCGGTTCTGGTTATGAGTATTTCTCCAATGGGCTTTCAGGATTGTTAAATGATTTAAGTGCCATAGATCCTCAATTGGCAAAACCTACTAATGCTTCAAGTTTTCTGTTCAGGGACTATTTTGAGATTATATTCTGTCAAATAGTAATAGGAATTGCTGTCGTATGTCAACCACATATTATAACCAAATCACTTCTCTTAAAAGACCAGTCAAAAATTAATTCCTATTTATTTAGTGGTATTGTTTTTATGCTGGTTTTCTTTTCGGTAGTTATCGTTGGACTATATGCAAGGATGAGCTTTCCAGATCTTTCCGTGAATGGTGTCTCTTTAAAAATGGATGAAATAGTTCCAACTTATGTGGTACAAACATTTTCAGTAGGAGTAGGATTGGTTATTGTTGTTGGTTTAATATCTGCTGGATTATCTACTTTAGAAAGTTTAATTCAATCCCTGTCAATTACGATTACTTCAGATATTTTAAAGCCAATTTTAAAAGAAAGGATGCCTGAAAATACCATCATAGTTAATAAGCTAGTTGTTGTGGTTTTGGCCGTCGTAAGTTTTCTTTTTAGTTGGGCTCAAATAAAAAATCCTAATGTGAGTGTTGCCATTTTTGCTCAAAATGGGGTCTATGCCTATTTTGGAGCCGCTTTTGTGCCCGTGCTTTTTGGAACTTTCTTTAAAACAGTTTCTACACGTGCAGTTTTTATAGCAAGCATCGTATCGCTAGTAGTGCATTTTGGTATATATTATGGAAGGATTACGCCCTATATGCAAGAACCAGTGAACAATCCTGGAGTGTCCGCTGCAATAGGAATCGTTATCTCACTATGTGTGGGATTAATTATTAACAAAATAGATTCAAGAACAAATGGATAGATTGGATTGGATACGAAAATGGGCAGATTACACACCTAATAAAATAGCCCTTACCTCCTTTGAGCGAAATGAAACTTATTCCTATGCCCAGTTGGATACCTATGCAGATCGATTGATTGATCGTTTTTTTGATATTGGTCTTTCTGAAGGCGATAGGGTGGCCGTCCTCTCAGAGCATTGTCTGGAATATATCGTTCTATTTGTAGCATGTCAAAGAATGGGACTCATGCTTGTCCCTTTGAATTTCCGATTTTCCAATTCTGAATTAGCTAGATTAATAAAAGATTGTACTCCCAGTCTTATGGTTGTTTCAGACTCTCAAAAGGATAAATTACCAACGTTGGATATCTCAGATATTAAGGTGTTGTCTAGGGAGGTCATTCGAGAGATTTATATGAATCCTATTGGAGTTTGCCAAAGGGATTTGCCAATCAAGGAAGAAAACCCTGTCTTTATTTTTTATACCTCTGGCACAACTGGTGCTCCAAAAGGTGTGTTGTATACAAACAAAATGATGTTTTGGAATAGTCTGAACACCTCCATGCAATTGGGGATAACATATAGAGACTCTACCATTAACTCCTTGCCACCATACCATACTTCGGGATGGAATATTTTTGTGACACCTTTACTGCATAAAGGAGGGCATATTTGTATGGTTGAAAAATTTGACCCGGAAAAGGTTCTAAGACTTTTAAGTATTTATGATACGACATTGTTCATGGCACTTCCTACCATGCTACTAATGATGCAAAAATCGCCAGTTTTTAAGGAGGTTGAATTGTCAAATTTGAGGTATATTATTTCTGGTGGAGAAACGGTCCCTAGTTCGATGGTCTCCTATTGGAAGGAAGAAAAGGGGATTCTAATAAGGCCGGGTTATGGGTTAACCGAGGCAGGTCCCAGTATTACCTCTTTGCACCACAATATGATACTAACTAAACCAAATTCTATTGGGAAACCCAATTTTTATTTGGAATTGAAAATTTTGAATAAAAATGGCGAACTGGCCAAAACAAATGAAATTGGCGAGTTGTGTATTAAAGGAGAAGTAGTAACTCCAGGATATTGGAATAACTCTGTCAAAACCAAGAGTAAAATTAAAAATGGGTGGCTGCATACGGGCGACTTTGCTCACCGCGATGAGGATGGATTTTTGTATATCAAAGGAAGAAAGAATGATATGTATATTTCTGGAGGTGAAAATATTTATCCTCAAGAAATAGAAATGCATTTAGAACAAATAAAAGAGGTTAAGAAGGCCGTGGTTTTGAGTGTTGAAGATGAAAAATGGGGGCAATGTGGCTTAGCTTTTGTGGCTAAAATGGAAGGAAGCAAATTAAAAGTGGAAACTATAAAGAACTATTTAGATCAAACCTTAGTGTCATTTAAGCATCCAAGGTCCATCTTTATTTTAGACGAAATTCCCTTGACAAGTTTGAGCAAGGTGTCCAGGAAGAAACTATTAAAATATTTCAAAACCATAAGCCAAGAGTGAAAATGTGTCGTCAATTTACGTTGTGTTTTATTATCGTTTGTAGTATGTATGTACAAGCCCAAAAAGCGTCAGGTAAGATGAAAGAAATCTTAACCGCCTACTCATTTGACACCCATTATGTGTCGGTGGATTCCATGGAAATTGCTTATGTAAAGCAAGGTAACTCAGATAAAAATTTACTTTTTATTCACGGGCTAAGTAGTAATCTCGAGGCATGGTCTAATAACATTTCAAGACTTCAAGAGAATTATACCTGCTATGCTTTGGATTTGCCTGGTTTTGGTAAATCTAGTAAGGTTGATGCTCCCTATACGCCAAGTTTTTATGCAAAGGTAGTTCGTAGGTTTATGGAAAATCAAAAGTTAGATCATGTCATTTTGGTTGGTCACTCCATGGGAGGCCAGGCAGCTAT
Source organism: Mangrovimonas futianensis (assembly GCF_021245805.1). Lineage (NCBI taxonomy): Bacteria > Pseudomonadati > Bacteroidota > Flavobacteriia > Flavobacteriales > Flavobacteriaceae > Mangrovimonas > Mangrovimonas futianensis. Next base: position 127,618 of record NZ_JAJJNF010000007.1, on the reverse strand, counting down.
TAAATTTACTGAGTTGTATCCTGAGTTAGTTGAAAAGCTGATTTTGATAGCTCCTGCGGGAATAGAAACCTTTTCAGGTCAAGAGGCACAATTTTTAAAAAATGCGTTTACTGAAGATTTCGTGAGAAGTACATCCGAAGCGCAAATAGAAAAGAACTACGCTTTGAATTTTTACAAAGCTCCAAAGGAAGTTGAAATTATGATTGAGGACCGGAAAAATATTAGGGAAGCCTCAGATTTTTATCAGCATGTCCAAGCCATAGTGCGAAGTGTTCATGGTATGTTAGATGAACCGGTATTTGATGATTTGAAGACTATTTCAAAACCAACTTTGGTCATTTTTGGTTCCAAGGATTATTTAATACCAAATAAATATTTGCATCCTAATTCAACTACCAAAGAGATAGGGCAGTTAGCAATTGAAAATATTAAAGAAGCCCAATTGGAAATGGTTGACGATGCGGGACATTTTGTTCAGTTTGAAAAATCTGAAGAAGTCAATACCTTAATAAATTCATTTCTCCAAGAGCCATGAAAGTTAAGCTTAAGAAATTTACCGAATTCAATAAACAGTTACTTCCTAATGAGGCGAGATATTTAGCTTCCAAAGAGAATTTTCTGGACGCTGAAAAGAAGGCTATTTTTGATTTATTGATTAGTAATTGTTTAAATCAGATTGGGTTTGAAGAATTTGATGACTCCATTAATAAAAGAAAATACTCTTACATCAAGAATTGGGTGGAGAAGCGAATTAGAGCCATCGATGTAGATTTGACTCTGGAGTGGCTTATTGATTTAAAAAGGAAGATTTTAACGGATGCCATTACGGCTGATGATGAAGCTGAGTTTTTGGGCTACTTGACTCAATATAAGTCTATCGAGTTTAATTTTCAGACCTTGTATGATTTAGCCAGAGAATATAAGCCCTATTTGTTGGTGAGAATGCGATATAATGATCATCAAATTGTTTCGCGATTTCTGGAGGAATTCAAAGGGGCTTATGAGCAATCCATGCAGGTAAAGGATAAATTATATCATGCTACCTCTGCCATAACCGATCAATACACCTTGAACAATCAAGAGACCAGTCATATGGAGTCATGGTTGATGGATATTTTTGAGAATGAAACCATAGATGGTAAAAATAGATATCAGGCCTTTGTTTTATTGGCCTTCATGTATACCAACTATGGAGAGAATCAAAAGCTAGAGATTTTATTCGAAAAAATAGATCGGTTTTTCAGCAATGGAATGATGTATTCCAAACGATTACTTTGTAATTATTATGCCAGTAGGGTTCTTTTGCATTCCAAAGAAGGGGATTTTAAAAAAGCAGAGTATTTTGGTTATCTCTCAGTGCGGTATGAGAACAATGATACCCTTATGTATGTCAATAATTTAGTGGCTATTTTATTAAGAGCTCATAAGGCGACAGAGGCTAGGAGATTACTGAATAAACATGTAAAACTATATCAAGAAACTCATAATTATCATCAAAAAATAGGATATGCGTCCTACTTGATTCGTACCTATATTGAATTGGGGAAAGCCGATTTGGCCATATCAACTGCTGAAATATTCCTTAAGAAATACAATGAAGATATTCTAAAGCATAGATGGCATCATTTTTTTACATCCTATGTCAGTGCTTTGGTATCTCAAGAAAAGTATGGAGAAGTTCTTAAAGTTTCCTCGAAGTATCATTTGGAAGAGCGAGAAAACGAAAGAAAGCTTAAGAATAATTATGTGCCTAATATTGCATGGAGTATTTCTTTATCACGCTTTATGGAGGGTAAAATTAGCTCTGAGGTACTTTTGAAAGAAATTAAAGATCCTTTAGTTGATATTGAAGCGACTTCAAACCAAAAAGAATTGATGGCCAAAGTCATTGAAAAGCTCTCAAAAAATTTACCAGAAGCATTTGAGAAATTAAAGTCGCACGTCTTGTTTGTGTCCATTTAATGGGTGTTTTCAGTTTTTTTTTAGTTTAAAATCAAAGTGAATATAAAAAGTCACACGCCTACAGTTATTCTTTCAATCCCATTTTCTTTTTCAATACAATTAGATTGCGTGCACAAACTAATTTAATCAAGTTTTAACTATGAAAAAACTATGCTTTATTCTCATTTTTTTTAATTCCTTTTTGGCTCTAGCTCAAAGCGAGGGGGTTCTTGAAGGTAAAATTTTAGATAGCTCCAATGAGCCTCTATCAGGTGCATCGGTTTATATCGAATCGTTAAGGAAAGGAACCATGAGTGATTTTGATGGTAACTTTAAACTTAGTGAAATCCCAGAGGGAACCTATGAGGTTTCTATTTCTTTTGTGGGATATACCACAATCAAAGAACAAGTAACAATTGCGTCTGGTCAAACGGTAACTTTAAACAAAACGCTAGAGGAATCTTCAAGTGTTCTAGATGAGGTTATCCTTACCGTTAACAAGCAACCTCAAAAGCTGACTGATGTTCCAGCTACTGTTAATGTGATTGATTCAAAAACCATTAAAGAATATTCAAGTTTTAATGTTGGTGAGTTAGCGGCTAGAGAGAAAGGAGTGGATTTTATTCGAAGCGGTGTTCTAGGTACAGGAATTAATATTCGTGGATTTAATTCTGCTTTTAATTCTAAAAATTTACAAGTTACAGATGATCGTTTGTCTACATTGATTGCTACAGGTTTACCGTTAGGAACATTTGCTACCGTTACAAAGGATGATATTGAACGCGTTGAGATTTTATTAGGTCCTAACGGAACTCTTTACGGGCCAAACGCTCATAATGGTTTGATAAGCACAATTACAAAGAATCCAAGAACTTCTGAAGGAACGACACTCGCTTTTGGAGGTGGAAATCAAAAAGTATTGTCAGCTAGGGTAAGACATGCGCAAGCGGTGAGTGATAAGTTCGCCTATAAAGTTCATTTTGAAAGGTCTCAAGGAGAAGATTTCAATTATGTTGATACAGTATATGTAGGTACTGAAGGTTATAAAGAATTAGGAATTGATTATGATTTCAACACAACAAAATATGGTACAGGATTATATTTTAAACCAGCTCCAGGATCTGAAATTATAGGATATTATGGGCATAGTAATAACAATAATATCGCTATTACTAATGCAGGTAGAAATTTAATAAAGGACTGGACAATTGATGTGGCTCAGTTAAAATACGTGTCAAAACATGTTTTTGCAAATACGTACTACACTTGGAGTAATACAGACGATACGTATGCTATGAACCAAAGAACACAAAACTATGTGTCTTTCATAAATAACGGGTTTTCAGAAGAAGAGGCTTTGGAGCGCTCTTATACGGAACAATGGTTTCCAACAGGGCCAGGAACTGGAGTGGCATTACAAAGAGGGGCTGTTTTTAAGGATGCTTCTCGTAGATTTAATGCTGAAGCCCAGTATAACAATAATTGGAATCAATTTTATTTAACAGCGGGTGGTCAATACCAGCTGGATATGGCTGACTCTAAAGGGACTTATTTATTAGATCAGGACGGAAGTATTGATATCGCTCAATTAGGTTTCTATGGTCAAGTTGAATACCGACTTGAGGATTCTGGATGGAATTTCTTATTTGCAGCTAGAGTTGATAACCATGATTTATATGGCTCCAATTTTATTCCAAAGGCAGCTATTACTAAGAAAATTAACGCTGGAACCTTCAGATTAACATATGGTAGAGGTATTGCGGTACCATCTATCTTAAACTTGAAAGGTAATCTGTTTGGTGGCTTGGTTTTAGGTAATGGAGAAGGCTTTACGTTGAGTGATGGTTCTACAATAGACAAATTACAGGTTGAAACTATCAATTCATATGAATTAGGGTTCAAAGGGAAGTTATCTAAAAAGATGTTTATTGATGTTAGTGCTTACTACAACCAATCTGATAATTTCATTAGTCCACTAAGAAATATTGCAGATGCAGCAAATGGAAAATTCGTAACCCATATTGGTGACCAACCTATAGGTGATGTGGTTGAAGGGTCAGACGGGTCCTTTGTACTTACCTATTTGAATTTTGGTCATGTTGATACCTATGGACTGGACTTGGGATTGAATTATTACTTATCTGATCAATGGAGAACCTCTTTAAATTATTCTTATTTCGGACGTCATTTGGATAAAAATGACATGAATAATGATGGAAATTTAGATGGTGTTGTATTGGAAACAGAACTTCCTGTAAATACACCGGAGCATAAAGCTGGTTTAGGGTTACATTATTCAGGTAAAAAGTTTTACGGGACCATATTTGGAAACTGGACTCAAAAATATGATTTCTTCTCTGGTATCAATATAGCTGCTGAAACTCAAGATTTAAATGGTGATGGGGATAATGATGTTATTGAAAATGCACAAAATGGAAGAACATGGAATTATGGGCAATTGGGTGGATTTACAGTTGATGCAAATGTAGGTTATTATATCACAGATAATTTTACAGCAGGTGCAAGTGTTACCAACTTATTTAATGCTGAAGTAAGACAATTTGTGGCTTCTCCAGCGATGCAGACACTGGTTTCTTTTGAGTTGAAATATACCATAGACTTTTTCAAGAAAAATAAGAACCAGTAAACCAAATTGAAAATGCCCAAAGTAAATGTAAATAATATTGAGTTGGATTACCTTGATCAAGGTCAAGGTAGTCCCATCATATTACTTCACGGTCTGGGTTCCACCAAACAAGATTGGGATGCTCAGGTGCCATTTTTCTCTAAAGAGTTTAGAGTTTTGGCACCAGATTTAAGAGCTCATGGAAATACTACAATTCCAAAGGAAGATTATGGAGTCTCATTTATGGTAGAGGATGTCAAACAACTCATGGATGAGTTACAAATTGAACATGCTCATTTTGTAGGATTTTCAATGGGAGGTGCCGTTGCTTTTCAAATGGCGGTTTCGCATCCAGAGTATGTGGATAAAATGGTGATTGTTAATAGTGGACCAGATTTTAATGGGATGGGGCAAATTGGAGACGATTTGATAAGCCATCGAACCGAATTTTTGAGAACAAGAGGCTTGGATGAATTGGCTGCTGAAATCTCATACAACATGTTTCCTGAGGAAAATCAAAGGGAGATGCGAATGATTTTTGAAAAGCGTTGCAAGGAAAATCATCCTAAGGCTTATGAAAAATCTTTTTTGACATTGATGTCCTGGGGACTAGGTGAAGATTTGAAAAAAATAGATCATGCTACCTTGGTTATAGCCTCTGATATGGATTACACCTCCGTAGATTTTAAGAAGGAGTATGTTTCCAGAATGGCAAATGCACGTTTAGAGATTATTGAAAATTCTAGACATGGAGTGGTTATGGATCAGTCGCTAGCATTTAATCAAACTTTGTACAATTTTTTGAAAAATGAATAAAGTCGTTTTAATAACTGGTAGCACCAGTGGCATCGGATTGGGAATTGCTAAGCATTTTGCAATTCATGGCTATGATATTATGTTTCATGGTTTAGAAGAAAATGGACAGGAAATTGCTGATGAAATAGGTGAAGCTCATAATATAAATGTGGCATTTTCCAATGCGAATCTTATGGATCCTAGCAGTATTGAAGGATTGATATCGGATACAGTTAAGTTGTTGGGAGGAATTCATGTTTTGATAAACAATGCGGGAATTCAATTTGTATCGCCAATCGATGAATTTCCAAATGACAAATATGAGTCTATTATTTCAATTAACATGAATGCGTCCTTTTATGCGTCTAAAGCAGCATGGACATATTTTAAAAAGCAGAAATTTGGTAGAATTATCAATGTCTCTTCAGTTCATGGTTTAAGAGCTTCAGAGTTTAAGGTTGCTTATATTGCTGCCAAACATGGGGTAATAGGAATGACCAAGGTTTTGGCTCTCGAAGGAGCTCCTTATAACATAAACTGTAATGCTATTTGTCCCGGGTATGTGAAAACCCCTTTAGTGGAAAATCAGATTAAAGATCAAGCCAAAGCTCATAATCTTTCGGAAGAACAAGTGGTCTCAAAGGTCATGTTAAAGAAACAAGCCGTTAAAGAGTTTGTGCCTATTCAGGCCATTGCAGATACGGCATTGCTTTTGGCTAAGGAGTCCTCATCCACAATTACGGGTGCATCATTCGCCCTTGATGGTGGTTGGAGCGCTCAGTAAGAAATAAAGAATTAATTTTTGAATTAGTTTAATTGTAAGCGTTTTAAGTTGCCTAACGGTTTTAGTTAGGCAACTTTTTTATGATTTGTTTCGTTCCAAATCTTTAATAAAAGGGCCTTTAATGGACTATGGTTTTTTTTAAACCTAGCATTCGTACAATCAAAGACTATTAATCCACTCCTCAATAAGTGCGACACCTTCACTATGAATTAATTCCCTGCCTATTTCTGGCATTCTTATGTCAATCTCGCTGGAATTCATTCGGTATAAGAGGATCGATTCCAAAGCATTTCCGGGTTCAATGACATATGTAAAGCCTCCAGACCCGCTCCCAGCTGCTACCGGTGTTTTATAAATACCAAGGCTTAAAGGGTTTTCATTAAAATAGCCCAAGTAAAGCCCAGAGTTATTGGCAGCTCCCCCCGCTGAATGACACGACGAACAATTCACCGCAAGATATGCTCTGGCTCGTTCATTTAAATCTGCTGTGGTATCTTCAAACTTAGGCCATGAAGGGATGATTGTATTGGTTGGAGCTTCCAAGATCCCCAGATTGACCCAATGGGTTATTTGATTTTCGGTGTTTGAACCATAGTTGAAGTCTTTGTTTAAGTTATGTATTCTAGGGCCTATGACTTCTATTTTTCCATTGTTTCCATGACAGATAATACACTGGTTTTCGTTGGGAATTGAATAATTGAAGGTTTGTTGTATGTCATTAATAGTGATAGTAACATTTTTAGTGCCGCCTACAACGGAATGATAAGCTTCGGTTTGTGAATCGTTCCATGTATAGGTCGCGGGTTCCCAGCTAGCGGCTGTTTTTATTAATAATCGTGTTTCAATAATATAATCTTCACCATCCAGATTATAATAAAAATTCTTTATCAAAACAGAGCCGGTGGGGAAATTTAAAACTTCCGTATCATTATAAGCGATTGTTTTTCCTCCTGGGACATATACAAATCGCTTTTTAAGGGCATAGTCGCTAAATAGAGGTGTGTTGAGGTCAAATGGAATGATCCCTGAATCAGTATTAGGTATTAAATTTTTAAGGTCTCCAATAAAAAAATTATATTCAGATAGGGTGTTGAACGGAGTCCCTGAAGGTATATTCACACCTGATGTTGGGATTTCCACATAGTCATCTGAAGTGCTGCAGGCAAATAATAACATGCCCATAATTCCCATAAATAGATATTTTAAATGTAAACTCATAATTAATATTTAAATGGTTCAAAAGTACAGCCTTTGGTAGGCTGTACTTTTGAATGATTGATGTTAAAATTCTTCAAATTCCACATGTGGCAATGGATCTGGGCTGCAATCGTGGGGTGATGTATCCATAGTGAAAGATTCAAACGTAGGGTCTGCTGCGGCATTTAGGTTTATGAAGCTAGGGTCTGTGGCTTCTTGAAGGCAAACATCTGTAGGTTGCATCAAGATGCCATCTAGCAGAATATTAGGATAACCGGTTAGTTGGAACAATTGCATTAATGCTTGGGCTAAAGCGGGTTGATTGGGATTGACAGTTCCTGACATGATATACGAATTCTCATGGATATTCAGACCTTGTGGAAATGGATTAAATGTTGGGTCCTGTGGATTTGGATTTACCATTAAATAGCTAGCAACAAGTACATTGGTGAAATTGTTGTCGACTAAAGCATTGTTGAAAATCTCCACATTTTTGGTGCTTAATACCATGATGCCTGTTCCGGCCGGTACATTACCGATAATATTGCCTTCGGGAGCAAAATTACTGCGGTTATTATCGTGAATATTATTGTCGAAGACCCTTGTGTCACTACCGCTTTGGGTTAGACCGGGAAGATCAAATACCAAAATACCTCCTGTATTGTCAAATACATCATTATCAAATACATCAGCATTGGTTGTGTTCTCAATTTCGATTCCTCCAACATTTCCTTCGGCCACAGTGTTTTTAACAATTACATTGTTAGATTGACCCACATAAATACCCGAATCTGATGCGCCATAGGCATAGCAATTGTCAATATATACATCTTCACATAATACGGGATATAAGCCGTAAGCGCCATTATTAGAACTGGGTTCACCAGACCATACGGTGGCTACATTTACAAAGCTTACTTTAGTACATTCCCTTGTTTTGAGCGCGTCACCAACCGCGTCTTTTATAGTAAGATCTTCAAATCGGATACTAGTGGAGTTTTCTACTAGAATACCTTCCCCTCCAGAGTTTTGAGCGCTAAAATCCAAGTAAGTTTGGTTTCTTCCAGCTCCCTTGATGATTATTTCATCTTTGCCTGTCATAGAAAGACTGCCAGTGAAATTAAAGGTTCCGGCTTCAAAAAGGATCGTTTGACCTGATTCAACTTCAATAAATGCATCTAAGGCTTCATTTTGAGCATTAGCTCCAGGAGAAATGGTTATGACGTTTGAAGGTGAAGTGGGGAAATTATCATTGTTGTCGTCGTCATTACTGCAAGAAGTAATTATTAAGGTAAAGCACATGACTTTACTCACTGTCGAAAATAATTTTTTAATAGTTTGATACATAGCTTTGGTTTTTAAGAATTGTTAGTACATTTTATTGATAACCAAGGTTGTAAAAAACTATTAATAGGTGTTCCTGATTCCTCTATGCTATGTAAATTTGGATGTCCAACGATAATTTCGGACTTATAATTTCATTTGTTTTCCTGTTATTGAAAGTGTATAAATGCAGAGAGGACCTTGAATTTTCAAGGCCCTCTCTTGTTTATGAAGCTAATATGATTGTAATTATATTACATCATACCTGGCATACCGCCACCTCCCATTGGAGGCATTGCAGGCTCATCTTCTTTGATGTCTACCAGTGCGCATTCTGTTGTTAAAATCATTCCAGAAACAGAGGCAGCATTTTCAAGTGCAATACGGGTCACCTTTTTAGGGTCAATAATTCCCGCTTCAAACATGTCTACATATTTCTCATTCTTGGCATCGTAGCCAAAATCCTTTTCTCCTTCTAGTACTTTGTTGATTACTACAGATCCTTCTCCTCCTGCATTTTCAACAATAGTTCTTAAAGGTGCTTCAATGGCTTTATTTACAATTTGAACACCTGTTGTTTCGTCTAGGTTTTCGGTTGTTAATGATTCAAGAACTTTTTTAGCTCTAACCAAGGCAACACCACCACCAGCAACAATACCTTCTTCTACAGCGGCTCTTGTAGCATGTAAAGCATCATCAACGCGGTCTTTTTTCTCTTTCATCTCAACTTCACTTGCAGCACCAACATAAAGAACAGCTACACCTCCAGCTAACTTAGCTAAACGTTCTTGTAGTTTTTCTTTATCATAGTCTGAAGTAGTGGTTTCAATTTGAGCTTTGATCTGGTTCACTCTTCCTTTGATGTCTTCAGGGTTTCCAGCACCGTTAACAATTGTTGTATTGTCTTTATCAATGGTAACGGTTTCTGCAGTTCCTAACATGCTTAAGTCAGCATTCTCAAGAGAAAATCCTCTTTCTTCAGAAATTACAGTTCCTCCAGTTAAAATAGCGATGTCCTCTAACATGGCTTTTCTTCTATCGCCAAATCCAGGAGCCTTCACTGCAGCGATTTTTAAACCACCTCGTAATTTGTTAACAACCAATGTAGCCAAAGCTTGACCTTCTACATCTTCAGAGATAATTAATAAAGGACGACCTGATTGTGCAACTGGTTCAAGAATTGGAAGAATTTCTTGTAGGTTAGAGATTTTCTTATCGAATAAAAGGATGTATGGGTTATCTAATTCGGCAACCATTTTATCTGCATCCGTAACAAAATAAGGAGAAAGATATCCTCTGTCAAACTGCATACCTTCTACAACATCTACATACGTATCAGTTCCTTTAGCTTCTTCAACAGTAATAACACCTTCTTTGCCTACTTTGCCAAAAGCTTTAGCGATTAATTCACCAATGGTATCATCATTATTAGCTGAAATGGCAGCTACTTGTTGTATTTTTTCTGAAGAATTTCCAACTTTTTTAGCTTGAGATTCTAAATCGGCAGTAATGGCTTCAACTGCTTTGTCAATTCCACGCTTTAAATCCATAGGATTAGCTCCTGCTGCCACATTTTTCAAACCTTCTTTGACGATTGCTTGAGCTAAGACAGTAGCGGTAGTAGTACCATCTCCAGCTAAGTCATTAGTTTTAGAAGCTACTTCCTTAACCATTTGAGCTCCCATGTTTTCAAGAGCGTTTTCTAATTCAATTTCTTTTGCCACAGAAACCCCATCTTTAGTTACTTGTGGAGCTCCAAAACTTTTGCTTATGATTACATTACGACCTTTAGGTCCTAAGGTTACTTTTACAGCGTCTGCCAATGCGTCAACACCACGTCTTAATCCGTCGCGTGCTTCAATGTCAAATTTAATATCTTTTGCCATGTTGTATTTTAATTTTTAGTAGATTAAACAATTGCGAAAATGTCGCTTTCACGCATAATCAAATAGTCCTTACCATCCAATTTAAGTTCTGTTCCAGAATATTTTCCATATAGAACAGTGTCTCCAACTTGAACAGTCATGGGCTCGTCTTTAGTGCCTTTACCAACAGCAACCACTTTGCCCTTTTGTGGTTTCTCTTTTGCATTATCAGGAATGATAATTCCCGCAGCTGTTTTAGTTTCAGCTTCAACAGGTTCTACAAGAACTCTGTCTGCTAAAGGTTTAATGTTTAATGCCATATGTTTAAAATTTAATTTTAATAATTATTGTTTTGGGAGAAGCGAAAAATATGCCAATGCCAAAGGACTGACAAAATTTCATTTACTATAATTTGAGGTATAAAAAAAGCCAACCTATTGGTTGGCTCTTTAAAATATTTTTAAAGATTACTTTGTAGAATCTTGTGCTGTAGTTGTTGCGTTTTCTGCTGGAGCAGGAATATCTGGGGTTGTAACTGGCTGAGTCGTTGTTGCTGGGTCTAATGCTTTTGATTCATTAGATTGAGCTCCTCTGTGAATGGTAACATTAGATAATAGAATCAATGCCAACATCACTCCGGCCAACGTCCAAGTACTTTTGTCCAAGAAGTCCGATGTTTTTTTAACTCCTCCCAATTGTTGGGTTCCACCACCACCAAAAGAAGAAGAAAGTCCACCTCCTTTAGGGTTTTGTACCATAATCACTACGACTAATAAAAAGGCTACTACAACAATTAGTACTAAAAATATTGTGAACGTACTCATCTTAAATTATTTATTTTGTTCTTGTAATTTTTCTACTGCTTTAATTTGGTCTGCAAAGAAACCACTTTTTTCTGGATATTTCAAACTTAAAATTTTATAAGATTGAATTGCCTTTTTATAGTTTTTTTGCTCTAAATAAATTCGGGCTAGAGTTTCTGTCATCAAGGCGTCAGGTTGTAGGATACTTTCCTCAGCCAAGTTTTTGTTTTTACCTGTAGATTTCTCTGGGGAAATCTTAGGATTGATAGAAATAAACTTGTCTATAAGAGCAAATTTCCTTTTTCTATCCGTTTCTGTTTCATCCTTTTTAGTTGAAACTTCCTTCGGTTGTTCCTTTTTTTCTGAAGAATCCATTTTGTCTGTCTCCTCATTTCTTTCAATAGGTTGGTAAGAGGTTAGTTTTAACCATTCATTGAAAGAGTGGGTTTCTTTTGCGTCAAACTCTAATGGCTTTCCGATGTTTAGAATATCAATTGAAGTCCTTTCCTCTTCAATTTCTGAGATATTTTCCTCAGTGTCGTTTAAAGAAGTATCACTTTTTGATTCTGTAATTTCCTCAGTTTTGTCCAATTCAAAATAGGCAATAGGAGCCTTTTTGATTTTGGGCTGAAACAAATCGGGGTCCAAGATATCTTTGGTGTCTTCAATATGTTTTTTTAACTCTGGGTCGTCAGAAACTTTTTTATCTACCGAAATGTCATCAGCATCAACATCCATTTCTTTGAGATAAATAGTATTTTGTTTGATGGACTTGGAAATTTCATTTTGCTGAAAATCTTCCGAAGTAATAAAATCAAACAAGATACTTCTGTCTGTTGTATAGGCGGCTGTTGTTTTTAACTCTTGATTGTATTTGAAGCTTTCGTCGTCTTTTAAAGCTTTTAGATAAAGTGCTCTAGCAGGTTGAAAGTAGGGGAAAGCATCAATAATGGCGCGAATTCCGTCCACATCTGCAGAAGAAATGTCCTGCGGATGTTGTAAAATATTATGGAATTCGGCTCGATTCATAAGGTTACCATTTAGCTAAGGTAGCATTAAATATGTCTTGAGTCAAACGTTCAAATAATTCTTCGTGGGCTGTGTCCTTGTCCGAACCAATTAATTGTTGGTTACCGGCATAGTCATAGAAAAAGGTAAAGCGTTGTTCAAATGTTTCGTCTGGTTCACATTTGTCATAATATCGGACGTTAACTGACATAGTCAGTCTGTTTTGGGCTGCCGTATTGTTGGCTGTAGCCGTAGTTGGCGAGATGCGGTATTCAGTGATTTCCCCTTCGTAAATCATATCCCCGCCGCTTTTTACCAATTCCAAATTGGTCTGGTTAAGTAACAAATCGGTTAGGGCATTGGTGAAATCCCTGTCAAGTCCTGGCTCAATCAATAAGGCGTTGTTTTGAAAATAGTTGACTTGAAATGTTTTATTTTCGGGGCAGATTGAGGCTCCTGTAAAGGAGTAAAATCCGCAACCGGAAACCAAAACAAATAAGGCAATAATCGAAAACAGTTTTAGGAATTTTGTCATGATAGATTAGAGGTCGTATTGTTTAATTTTTCTGTAAAGGGTGCGCTCACTGATGCCCAAATCCTGTGCTGCCAATTTACGCTTTCCATGGTGTCTTTCAAGCGATTTTTTGATTAATTCCAATTCTTTGTCTTGAATAGATAAGGTTTCTTCTTCTTCCACATCTTCAGCAAAGTGGTATTTATCCTCTAAAGTTTCTTCTGGTAAAGGTTCTGGGAGGCTTCGGTTTTCTGGAAGCGATAGCACTTCAAGGTCTTCTAGATCTTCAACGGCATCTTCGGCTTCATCTTCGCCGTATATTTTTTGAATCAAACCTTCATGGCTTTTTTGAACTTCGGTAGCATTTCCGCTTTTCATCAATTCCATGGTTAGTTTCTTTAAGTCATTAAGGTCGCTTTTCATGTCGAAAAGCACCTTGTATAAAATCTCCCTTTCACTGCTAAAGTCACTTTCAGACTTGCTGTTGTTAACAACGGCAGGAAGATTGTTGCCTACATTGGGTAGATAACTTCGTAGTACTTCTGCTGTTATAGTTCTGTTTTGTTCAATAACAGATATTTGCTCAGCAACGTTTCTTAATTGTCTGATGTTTCCGTTCCATCTATATTTGAGTAGGATACTTACGGCATCATCAGTCAATTTGATAGTTGGCATTTTATATTTAAGCGCAAAATCACTGGCAAACTTTCTAAAAAGCAAGTGAATGTCTTCCTTACGCTCTCTTAAAGGGGGTAAATGAATTTCTACAGTGCTAAGGCGGTAGTATAAATCTTCCCTGAATTTTTCCTTTTTGATGGCTTCAAACATATTCACGTTGGTAGCCGCTACAATTCTCACATTCGTTTTTTGAACTTTAGAACTACCTACCTTGATAAATTCACCGTTCTCTAAAACCCGGAGTAAGCGTACTTGTGTAGGGAGCGGTAATTCTCCAACTTCATCTAAGAAAATGGTTCCACCATCAGCAACTTCAAAATATCCGGAGCGTGTTTGTGTGGCTCCTGTAAAAGCACCTTTTTCATGACCAAACAACTCACTGTCTATCGTCCCTTCGGGAATGGCACCACAGTTTACAGCAATGTATTTACCATGTTTTCTATGGGATAAAGAATGTATAATTTTAGGAATACTTTCTTTCCCAACCCCACTTTCTCCTGTCACTAAAACTGAAATGTCTGTTGGTGCTACTTGAATGGCTTTTTCTATGGCCCGATTTAATTTGTGATCGTTACCAATAATGCCAAATCGTTGTTTTATAGCTTGAATAGATTCCATAAGTTTAGTTGTTTTCAGAGTAGCCAACAGCTTCTCCAATAAGGGTAGCCGTAGTACAATCGGTGATTTTTACATTCACAAAATCTCCTACTTTATAGTGTTCCTTAGGAAATACAACCACTGTGTTCTGGCTGTTTCTTCCTGACCAATGGGCATCTGATTTTTTTGATGATTTTTCAATCAAAACTTCCTCTACCTTGCCCAAGTGTTGCTCTGTTCTGTATAAACTATGTTGTTGTTGTAGATTTATAATTTCTTGCAAGCGACGCTTTTTGGTGGCTTCAGGGACATCATCTTCCATTTTTCTTTCAGCCATAGTTCCCGGTCTTTCAGAGTATGCAAACATGAATCCGAAGTCATATTTTACGTATTCCATCAAACTTAAGGTGTCTTGATGGTCTTGTTCAGTTTCAGTAGGGAACCCAGCAATCATGTCTTGAGAAATGGCACAATCTGGAATGAGGCGTTTGATGTTGTCAATCATTTCAAAATACTCTTCACGGGTATGCTGACGATTCATTTCTTGTAAGATTCTATTGCTTCCACTTTGAACAGGTAAATGGATATAATTGCAAATATTGTTATGCTTAGCCATGGTTTCAATCACGTCTAAAGTCATATCCTGCGGGTTAGAAGTTGAAAATCTAAAGCGCATTTTTGGTTGTGCTTTGGCGCACATCTCCAATAATTGAGAAAAATTAACGGCAGTCGCTTTTTGAAGATCAGATGCCTTTGAAAAATCTTTTTTCAATCCGCCTCCATACCACAAGTAGCTATCGACATTCTGACCAAGTAAAGTAACTTCTTTAAAGCCTTTGCTCCAAAGATCATTAATTTCTTCGATAATACTTTGTGGGTCACGGCTTCGTTCTCTACCACGGGTAAAAGGAACCACACAAAAAGTGCACATGTTGTCACATCCACGGGTGATGGAAACAAAGGCAGTAACTCCATTACTGTTTAATCTAACGGGAGCAATATCGCCATAAGTCTCCTCTTTAGAAAGAATCACATTAACGGCATTTCTTCCTTCATCCACTTCGGCAACCAGGTTGGGTAGATCCTTGTACGCGTCTGGGCCAACCACCAAGTCAACGATTTTTTCTTCCTCTAAAAACTTACTTTTAAGGCGTTCTGCCATACATCCCAAAACACCAACTTTCATGTTTGGGTTGATTTTTTTTACGGCATTATATTTCTCCAAACGTTTTCTAACGGTTTGTTCGGCTTTATCTCTAATGGAACAGGTGTTGACCAAAACCAAATCGGCATCTTCTAAGTTTTGGGTTGTATTAAATCCATTTTCAGAGAGGATGGACGCAACAATTTCACTATCACTAAAATTCATTTGGCAGCCATAACTCTCTATAAAAAGTTTTCTTTGGTTGCCTTCTTTCTGATCAAGGATCAGTTTTTCTCCTTGTTTGTTTTCGTCTATGATTTTCTCCATACTAAATGTGTAGAATCTATTTCTATCAATAAGAGTGCAAAGATAGGATTAATTTAAATATAGTGACATAATGGCAGAAGTTAAAATTCATTTAATTAGGAGGCAACCTTTTTGTTATTTTTACATCTAATAGATAAAAACCAACCATGAAAAAAGTCGTTTCCTTTCTGTCAATTTTTGTGCTCCTTGTTAATTGCGCTAATAACGATGATAGTGCACAATATGAGTATGTTAATGTGGCGCATCCCATTTTAATGTCTAAAATTGAGTTGAGAACTTCGGTAGAGGTTATGGGGCCGCAAGCTATTGTGGAATCTGGGAAAATTTACTATTACAACGGTTACATATTTATCAATGAAGATAATGCAGGAGTTCATGTGATAGATAACACCAATCCCTCTGATCCCAATTTAATTGCTTTTATCAAAATACCTGGAAATAAGGATGTTTCAATTAAGGATGGATTTTTGTTTGCTGATAGCTTGATTGATTTGGTGGTATTTGATATTTCTGACATGAACAATATTGAAGAAGTCAATAGATTAGAGGATGTTTTTAATGTTTACAATTATGATATACCCGAAGGAGCTTATATGGTTGATTTTGATTCTTACGATTACACCGAAAATGTCATTGTGGGATGGTATCTTGAGGAGGAACGAATTGAGTTGAATAGTGATACAGATTTTGGTGTCAATGGTCCTTTTATTGGTGCGGCAGAAAGTAGTAGTGACGTAGGTGTTGGTGGTTCTTTGGCTAGATTTCAAATTGTCGATAACTTCTTGTATACAGTAGGGGAGTATGAATTAAGTATTATTAATATTTCCAGTCTATCATCACCAGTTTTGGATGGTAGTTTTTATGCGGGTTGGAATATTGAAACCCTTTTTTATTATGAAGATTACTTATATATGGGAGGAAACAATGGCATGTTTATATATGATATTCACGATAGGACGAATCCCATTTTTATGTCGGAGTTTCTTCATTGGGAAGGCTGTGATCCTGTAGTGGTCGATGGAAATTATGCATATCTTACTTTAAGGGGCGGAAACCCATGTGGTCAAATGGAAAGCGTTTTAGAGGTCATCGATATTTCCAATAAACAGAATCCAACTTTAGTTGGGCAATATAGTCTCGAAAACCCATATGGCTTGGGATATCAGGGAAACAGTCTGTTTGTGTGTGATGGAACAGCCGGATTAAAAATATTTAACAAAGCCAATCCTTTGGAGTTACAGCAGCTTCAGAATTTTGAAGATGTTGATGGCCGTGACGTGATTCCTCTTGAAACCACTTTGTTATTGGTAGGGGATGGTTTTTTAAACCAATATGAATATTCTGAAAACTCTATAAATCTCTTGAGTACTTTTAGCTTTTAATTCTGGTTATTAGTTGTTTAACGATGAAATATTTATTAGTTTGGAGGTTGTAACTAACCTAAAACTAAATCGTTATGTCTGATTGGGTCCGTGCTAAAATTGAAAATGCTCCAAAACTTGATTTTGGAGATGTCTTTAACGACTCCGTAGCTTTATTTAAGAAAAGTTGGTTGCATGGTTTGATCATGCAGCTGGTAATTATTGCCATAACTATTCCAGTGGTGATGATTTTTTACTTTCCTATTATTGCTTTGGCTTGGTCAGAGTCTATTGATGGTAGATACAATGAAGAGGCTGTAGAGGCCTATTTGTCTGAAATGCCGTTGGGGATGATTTTCTTTTATTTTTTGGCTATTTTGGCGATTGCCTTAGTATCCCTGGCTATAAAAACAGCATTTTTCAGAATGTTGAAAAAACTGGATGAAAATGAGGAAGTGAAAACCGGGGATTTGTTCTATTTTTTCAAAAAGGAATATGTAGGTAAAATGATTTTAATATTACTGGTTACCTTAGGTCTTTCCATATTGTTTGGAATGTTTTGTGGTTTACCATTAATATATGCCATTGTGCCCATGTCTTTCTTCAATATCTTTTTCGCATTTAATCCCGAGTGGTCGGTAGGTGATATGATTACTAATAGTTTTGTGTTAGGAAATAAAAAATGGTTGATTTCCTTTGGGCTTATTGTGATCTCTTCCATATTGGCTTCTGTGATAGGATTTTTAATGTGTGGTGTTGGTGTTTTGGTGACTTCGGCGTTTACTTATCACCCTGTGTATGTCATTTATAAGAAAGTTATTGGATTTGATAATTAGATAATTTTAAATATGATAAATCTCAAATGTAAAGTCTGCAAAAGCAGACTTTTTTTATTGTCAAGTATGTAATAATTAAGGTGGAATCTATCGGCATAATGCAGAAAATTAGGATGATTTCTTTTTTTTCGCCTACATTTGTAGCCTTAAAAAGGTATTTATGGCAAAGAATTTAGTTATCGTTGAGTCACCCGCAAAAGCAAAAACTATTGAGAAATTCTTAGGAAAGGACTTCAAGGTTGAGTCTAGTTTTGGGCATATTGCAGACCTTCCTTCCAAGGAATTAGGGGTGGATGTTGACGGTGATTTTAAGCCAAAATATGAGGTTTCCAAGGATAAGAAAGCTGTCGTAAAAAAACTAAGAGATTTAGTGAAAAGCGCCGAAATCGTTTGGTTGGCAAGTGATGAGGATCGTGAGGGTGAGGCCATAGCTTGGCATTTGGCAGAAACCTTAAAATTGGATAAATCCAAAACCAAGCGTATTGTCTTTAATGAGATTACCAAGTCGGCTATCCAAAAAGCTATTGAAAACCCAAGAGGAATTGATTATGATTTAGTTGATGCCCAACAAGCAAGACGGGTGTTAGATAGAATTGTAGGGTATGAGCTGTCTCCGGTTTTATGGAAAAAAGTGAAAGGCGGATTGTCTGCGGGTCGCGTGCAATCTGTAGCTGTTCGCTTAATTGTTGAACGAGAGCGTGAAATTCAAGGATTTGAAGCAACGGCTTCATACAGAATAGACGCTGAGTTTTCAACGGAAGATGGACACACCTTTAAGGCCAAGTTGCCAAAGAACTTTGATTCTAAGGAAGAGGCATTAAAGTTTTTAGAGCAAAATGTGTCAGCTCATTTTGAGGTTGCCGATTTAGAGAAAAAGCCTGCCAAGAAATCACCAGCGGCTCCGTTTACAACCTCTACTTTGCAGCAGGAGGCCTCAAGAAAATTATATTTTTCGGTAAGTAAAACCATGACCATGGCTCAACGTTTGTATGAGGCGGGATTGATTACTTACATGAGAACCGATAGTGTGAATTTATCGGATGAAGCTCGTAAAGGAGCTCAGAATGAAATAGAAAAAGCTTACGGATCCAATTATAGCAAGCCAAGAAATTTTACGGGTAAAACCAAAGGGGCCCAAGAAGCTCACGAAGCAATCAGACCAACTGATTTTTCAAGGCATAGTGTTAATGTGGAAAGGGACCAAGCGAGATTGTATGATTTGATTTGGAAACGTGCTATTGCGTCACAAATGAGTGAAGCTGAATTGGAGCGAACCAATGTGAAAATCTCGGCAGATAAGCATCAGGAGCAATTTACTGCCAATGGGGAAATCATCAAATTTGATGGTTTCTTAAAGGTTTACCTAGAAGGGACAGATGAGGAGGATTTGGAACAAGAAGGAATGTTGCCTAACTTGAAAGTAGGTGAATCACTCCTTAATAATTATATAACAGCGACACAAAGATTTACACGCCCACCATACCGTTATACGGAAGCTTCTTTGGTTAAGAAATTAGAAGAGTTAGGTATTGGTCGTCCGTCTACTTATGCTCCTACAATTTCAACCATTCAAAACAGAAATTATATTGAAAAGGGAACTGTAGATGGAACCGAGCGTGAATATGTGCAGCTTACTTTAGCCAAAGATCAAATTAAAGATCAAACCTTGACAGAGAAGGTTGGGTCTGATAAAGGAAAATTAGTTCCTACGGATATTGGAATGATTGTAACAGACTTTTTAGTGAATCATTTCGATACTATTTTGGATTACAATTTCACCGCCAAGGTTGAGGAAGATTTTGATGAAATTGCCGGCGGTAAGGTGGATTGGTCTAAGATGATGAGGGAATTCTATAAGGACTTTCATCCTACTGTAACAGATGTTGAAGAAAATGCTGAAAGGGAATCTGGAGAACGCATTTTGGGTAAAGATCCGAAAACCGGAAGGCAAGTAAGTGTACGTTTGGGTAAATTTGGTCCTATGGTGCAAATAGGAACGGTTGATGAGGAAGAGAAACCGATGTTTGCCAGCTTAACGCCAGAACAACAATTGAACACC
Organism: Mangrovimonas futianensis; assembly: GCF_021245805.1. NCBI lineage: Bacteria > Pseudomonadati > Bacteroidota > Flavobacteriia > Flavobacteriales > Flavobacteriaceae > Mangrovimonas > Mangrovimonas futianensis. Next base: position 107,760 of record NZ_JAJJNF010000007.1, on the reverse strand, counting down.
ATCACTTTTGAAGAGGCTATGGATCTTTTCAAACTTCCTAAGAACTTAGGCGATTATGAAGGTGAAGAAGTGGAAGTCAATAATGGTAGATACGGACCTTATGTAAGACATGGAAAAACCTTTATCTCATTGCCTGCGGGTCAAGACCCTTTAAGTGTGGAAATGGAGGATGCCGTTGTTTTGATAAAGCAAAAACAAAAGGCAGACGCACCTATATATCATTATGAAGGTAAGGAAGTGACGAAGGGTAAAGGGCGTTTTGGGCCATTTATCAAGTGGAACAATATGTTTATTAACGTCAATAAGAAGTATGATTGGGATAATTTATCTGAAAGTGATATTGTTGAGTTGATAGAGGATAAAATCCAAAAAGAAAAAGATAAGTTAATCCATAATTGGGAAGCTGAAGGAATTCGTGTTGAAAAGGCCAGATGGGGACGCCACAATATTATAAAAGGAAAAACTAAGGTGGAATTGGCTAAGACTGTAGACGTCTCAGAAATGACATTGGAAGAAGCTAAATCTCATCTAGAGAAGGTAGCACCAAAGAAAAAAGCAACCAAGAAAAAAACGACAACCAAAAAGTAATAGAAGTAAATGAATTTTAATTTTCTTTCCCCTGTTTCAGAAGCTGTTTTGGCTCATAATGAATTGCTGTCAACCCAAGCCTTAGGAAAAAAAATTAAGATTTACTCAAAACAACAGGGCTTTCCAGATCTTGAAGGCGCAAGAATTGCCATTGTTGGTGTTCTTGAGAATAGAAATGATATCAATTATATAGGAGAGGAGTTTAACTTCAACGAAGTAAGAAAATCTCTGTATTCGCTTTTTCCAGGAAATTGGTCTTCAACCATTGTTGATTTGGGAGATATCAATAAAGGGGAATCGGTGGAAGATACTTATTTCGCCTTAAAGACTATTTTGGAAATTTTAATTCCCAAAAAAATCATACCTATTATATTAGGAGGGAGTCAAGATCTTACATATTCTAATTATAGAGCTTATGATTCTTTAGCTCCTATGGTCAATATCGTTAATGTTGATTCTAAATTTGATTTGGGGGATTCCCAAAAGCCCATTAAGAATGATAGCTTTGTTGGTAAAATTATATTAGACCAACCTTATAATTTGTTCAATTATGCTTCCGTGGGGTATCAGACCTATTTTAATTCTCAGGAAGAAATTGACCTCATGGATAAATTATATTTTGAATATTATCGCTTGGGACAGGTTTCAAAAGATATATCATTGGTAGAACCAGTTATGAGGGATGCTAATATTGTTACTATTGATTTGGGATGTATTAAAGCAGCTGAATTAAGTGAAAGACAAAAAGTGACTCCTAATGGTTTTGACGGAAAGGAGATATGTGCTATTACCAGATATGCCGGTATTAGCAACAAGGTGTCGTCTTTTGGCATTTATGAATACAAGCCTTCATCAAACGATGATATCACCTCCATGCTAATGGCTCAAATGATTTGGTATTTTATTGAGGGTGTCAATTACAGGGTGAAGGATGATGATTTCTCTGATGAAGATAGCTATCAAAAATTCATAACCTTGACAGATGACCAAGAGCTCATCTTCTATAAAAGTAATAAAACCCAACGTTGGTGGATAGAAATTCCATTTTTATCAAATGTTAATAATAAATTAAAAAGACATACGTTATTACCTTGCATGCACGAGGATTATTTGGATGCCTGTAACAATAAGTTACCAGACCGTTGGTTTAAGGCTTTTCAAAAGAACAGTGTCTAATTGCTGATTTGTTAATTATCGGAAATTTTATCGTTGAAATGCACAATTTTCACGACAAAGAGTATTTTTTTTTAAAAAAAAGTTGTTTTTTCGAAAATATATAAATATGTTTACGCTCTTTTAAAAATTAAGACTAAAAATTAACCTCGAGTTTTCTATGGATATGAAGAAGTTTATTTTACTAACCGCAACAGTAGCCCTGCTTTTTAGCTGTAACTCTGGAGATAGAGGACAGTTAGTTGGAGTAAAGGGTAAGAAATGGCACCCAGAAAAACCTTATGGGATGGAACTGGTTCCGGGAGGAGCCTTTATAATGGGTAAAGCCGACGATGATTTGGCCGGAATTAATGACGCGCCATCTAAGACAGTATCTGTGAGATCCTTTTACATGGATGCTACAGAAATTACCAATAGCGAATATCGACAGTTCGTTAATTGGGTGAGAGATTCCATCATCAGAACTAAGTTGGCTATTTTGGCTGACGAGGTGGGTGAAGCACCAGGTAACGGTGGAATCGGGGAATTTGCATTTAAAGATGCAGATCCAGAAAACATGACCGTATATGAGAAGTACATGTACGACAATTACAGTGGCTTAGGTCCAACTGGTTATGAAGGAAGAAAATTAAATCATGATGCAGATTTGATTTTTGATACTGATGACTACCCAGATGAATACTATGCTGAAGTAATGGATACGATGTATCTTCCTTTAGAGGAGTCTTACAACGGTCAAAGAACTTGGGATGTTACCAAGTTTAAATTCCAGTACACTCATATGGATATAGAGAAAGCTGCCAAAAACAAAGGTGAAAAGCGTTCTGACTATATCATAAAAGAGGAAGTTGAGATTTATCCAGATACCACTGTTTGGATTAGAGACTTTGCTTACTCTTACAATGAGCCAATGCACAATGACTATTTCTGGCATGATGCTTATGGGGATTACCCTGTAGTAGGTGTGTCTTGGAAACAAGCTAAAGCATTTTGTAGCTGGAGAACTCTTTATCACAATGCTTACAGAAAAGAAAGAGGAAGACACTTTGTGAATTCTTACCGTTTACCTTCTGAAGCTGAATGGGAGTATGCTGCTAGAGGTGGATTGCAAGCTGCAACTTATCCTTGGGGTGGATACTATACCAAAAATGATAGAGGATGCTTCATGGCAAACTTCAAGCCTTTAAGAGGTGATTATGCAGCTGACCAAGCTTTATATACGGTAGAGGCAAAATCTTATGAGCCAAATGATTACAATCTTTACAACATGGCTGGAAACGTGTCAGAATGGGTAAGCGCATCTTATGATCCTGCCTCTTATGAATATGTTTCTACTATTAACCCAAGTGTTAATGATGTAAACAACCAACGTAAAGTAGTTCGTGGTGGTTCTTGGAAAGATGTTGCTTATTTCTTACAAGTATCTTCAAGAGATTACGAATATGCTGATTCTGCTAGAAGTTATATCGGATTTAGAACCGTACAAGACTACATGGGTACAGATGTAACCTTAAATGCTAGCAACTAAAATTGTATACAATTAAAACTAAATTAATATTAAACTACCAAAAAAGTATTTTACTTAACTAAAAAACAAAAATTATGGCACAGAAAGGAAACTTATCAACAATGAATATGGTCTATGGACTAGGAGCTGCAGTTGTTATTATTGGAGCACTATTTAAAATCCAACACTGGCCCTTTGGATCCCTTATTCTTACTATTGGGATGATTGTTGAGGCTATCGTATTTACCGTATCAGCTTTTGAAAAGCAACAAGGAGAATTAGATTGGTCTTTAGTATATCCTGAATTAGCTGGTGGAGAGTCTACTAGAAAACTAGGAAAAAAAGAAGAGCCTAAAGATGCAGAAGGTATGTTGTCTAAAAAATTAGATAACTTATTAAAAGAAGCTAAAATCGACGCTGAATTAATGACAAGCTTAGGAAACAGCATCAAAAATTTTGAAGGAGCTGCTAAAGGAATTTCTCCAGCTGCTGACGGAATTGCTGCTACTAAAAAATACAGCGAAGAATTGACTATGGCTGCTGCACAAATGGAATCTTTAAACAGCTTATACAAAGTACAGTTAGAAAGTGCTAACCGTCAAGCTGCTATCAACGAAGAAACTGTAGAAAACGCTGCCAAACTTAAAGAGCAAATGCAATCATTAGCTTCTAACCTATCATCATTAAATGGTGTTTATGGTGGTATGTTGAACGCAATGGGAACAAAAGCCTAATTAGTATTAGCTATTAGAAACCCTTAATTTTTAATAACAAGAAAACTAATTAGATATGGCAGGAGGAAAATTATCTGCAAGACAGAGAATGATTAACCTTATGTACTTGGTTTTTATTGCGATGATCGCAATGACCATGTCCAAAGAAGTGCTTTCAGCATTCGGGTTAATGAACGATAAATTTGTTAGAGCTAACGAATTGGCAGCAACTTCAAACGAAGGTATGCTAGCTGGATTGAAGCAAAAAGCTGAAGAGAAACCAGCAGAATTCGGTGTAGCTGCTAACAAAGCTGAACAAATCAGCAAAATTTCAGAAGATTTTTTCAAGTTTTTGGAAACCCAAAAAGCAATGATTCTTGAAAAAGGAAAATTTGAAAGAGAAGAAAATGGAGAATTACCAGCCGAAAAAATGGATAAAGGTGATTTCCTTGACGAATACTGGTTTACGGGAGACCGTTTGACTAAAGAAGGTGAAGCTTTTATGGCTCGTTTAAACAAGTATAAAAGTGATATTAAAGAAATCTTAGGTGATGATGTAAAATATCAAACTGCTGTAGAAAACTTTGATCAACGTTTTAGTACTGCTGAAGTTACTAACAATGATGGTAAAAAGCTAAACTGGTTAGATTATCATTATAAAGGTTTCCCTGCAATTGCTTCTTATACAAAATTGACTGCAATGCAGAATGATGTTAAAGCTACTGAAACTAACATGTACAACCTTTTCTTAGGAAATACTTTGGATCAAGCTGTATCATTGAAAAATTATACTGCTATTGTAGTTCCAGACAAGAATGCATTTTTCGCTGGTGAAAAGTTCACAGGTAAAGTGGTTTTAGGTAAATATGCTACTGTAACTCCTACTAAATTGAGTGTTGAAGGTGAAAACTTAGACATGAATAGAGAAGGAGCAGTTGATTCTACTGGTGCTGCTCGTATCGAGTTTACTGTAGGAAATGTTGGTGAGCATGATGTTAATGGTCAGTTTACTTTCTTAGAAGATGGTAAGGAATTACCAATTGACTTCGCTGGGAAATATGTAGTTGTTCCTAGACCAAATTCAGCGACTATTTCAGCTGACAAAATGAACGTAGTTTATAGAGGTGTTGTTAACCCAATGACTATTTCTTTCGCTGGAGTACCAGAGCACAAAGTAAATGCTAATGCTGCCGGACTTAAAAAAGTTGGAAATGGGAAGTATGAAATGAGACCTGGTTCTGGTAGAGAAGTAACAATTAATGTTACTGGTACATTAGATGATGGTTCTGCAGTTTCTGATAAGAAAACCTTTAGAATTAAGGATATTCCAAAACCAACAGGTACTATCAGTGGACAAATGGATATCGTTAAGTTACCAAGAAGAAACGTTGAAATTGGAACAGTTGGAGCAATTTTAGAAGACTTCGACTTCGAATTACCAATTCAAGTAACGTCCTTTAAGGTAAAAGTTCCTGGTCAACCATCTGTTGCTGTAAGTGGAACAAAATTAAATTCTCAAGCTAAAAACGCGTTGAGTAGAGCTAGAAGAGGGGATAATATTCAAATTTTTGATATTAAAGCCCAAATCAATGGTAACTCTTCATACAAGTTAAAAGACGTTTCTCCAGTAATTGTAGAATTGGCTGACTAATTTGTAGAAGGGATTGATGACAAGCCCTAAATTTTAAAAATTAAAAAAATGAATTGTAAAAGTTTTTTATTAACCGTTATAGGCGTTTTTTCAATGTCAGCTGCTTTTTCGCAGGCTAATATTCTTAACGCTAAAAGTCCCGATGAGATAGGGGTAAAAACTGAGGCTCAAAAGTTAGCCGATGATGATAAGCCTTTAGAGTATGGTTATGTAGACGATAGAGACGTCTTGTATTCTAGGATGATTTGGGAGAAAGTTGTTCTTGATGAGCGTGTAAACTTTCCTTTATATTATCCTGTAGATACCATGAACATTGGTAAAGATAGAAGATCATTATTTGACGTTCTATGGAAAGCAGTGAATACTGGTGATATAGAAACTGTTTACGGTGATTCATATTTTACTAGTGAGCGTACTCTTAAAGATCTAGTTCCAGCTATGTCTAAAGTGGATACTTTGGATATTGGATATGATCAATATAACGCTGAAGGAATTGTATCTCCTGAGTATGTTACCAAAAGAGATATTTCTTCTTATGATGTAAGCGCTTATTTAATTAAAGGACTTTGGTACTTTGACAAGCGTCAAGCAGAAATGAAATACCGTATTTTAGGTATTGCACCGGCTGCTCCAGACGTTAACTTTATCGACTCTGAAGATGAAGCTAACAAAGAACCAATTCCGTTATTCTGGGTATTCTATCCAGATGCAAGAGGTGTTTTGCATGAAGCTAAGTCTTTCAATAATAAGAATAGTGCAATGCCATATTCGTATGATCACTTGTTAAACTCTAGAAGATTTAACGGGTATATATACAAAGAAGAAAATGTATATGGTGACCGTAAGGTTAACGAGTACATTGCAGAAAACGCTTTGATGCAATTATTGGAATCTGATAGAATCAAAGAGAAAATCAGAAACTTTGAATTGGATATGTGGGCGTACTAATAATTCCCACAACTCAATAAAATTTAAAGCCCACTATGTTTAGTGGGCTTTTTTTATGATGTAAATTTGCGTTATGGAAGTTGATTATCTTATTGTAGGTTTTGGGTTGGCCGGATTGGCGTTTTCTGAGGTATTGGAAACCCAGAATAAATCTTTTTGCGTTATTAGTGATGACTCTCAGCAATCTTCTAAGGTGGCTGTAGGACTTTATAATCCCGTTATTTTAAAACGTTTTTCTGGGGTATGGAAGTCCCATGAGCAATTAGCTTTGGCTTTACCTTTTTATCAAGCAATAGAATCAAAACTTGGGTGCAAAATTTTGGAGCCAATGCCTGTGTATAGAAGGTTTAATAACATCGAGGAACAAAATGCGTGGTTTGAGGCTATGGATAAGTCCGCTTTGCAGCCCTATTTGTCTCCTAATATTGTTAAAAACCATAATCTCAACATAAAAGCCGAATTTGGATTGGGTGAAGTTTTGCAGAGTGGTAGAGTGCATACTGAAAGACTTCTATCAAAATTTCAGTCTTATTTAATTGAAAAGAATGCCTATGAACACGAACGTTTTGACCATTCACAATTAGAGATTGTAGCGGGAGGTTTTAAATATGGTGAATTAAAAGCAAAACATATAGTATTTTGTGAAGGTTATGGGGTGACAAGAAACCCGTTTTTCAAAGATATCCCGCTTAATGGTACTAAAGGGGAAGTGATGGTTATTAAGTCATCAGATCTACAATTTGAGAGTATTTTAAAAGGGCCATGTTTTATTTTGTCAGAAGGCAATGATCTTTACTCTGTTGGCGCAACCTATGATTGGGAAAGCAAAACACATGAAGTTTCCCAAAAGGGAAGGGATGAATTGGTGGAAAAGGTCAAGTCGTTGATTTCATGTGAATTTGAGGTAGTAGACCAAAAGGCAGGGATAAGACCAACTGTAAAGGATAGAAGACCATTGGTGGGGGAGCACCCCATTCATAAATCCATGTTTGTTTTAAATGGATTAGGAACAAGAGGGGTGATGATAGCTCCTTATGTTGCCAAACAATTATTTGAAAGCATTGAATTAGGCATCCCTCTTGACGATGAAATCAATGTGAATCGGTATTCTTTTTAGCCCAATTTTTATTGTAATGCATAAAAATATTGATCCAAATATTGCGAGAAAGCCTCATAATGATTGGACCAAAGGCCACCAAGGTCAATACAATCGAAACAAATGCCGTTAGTAAACTGGTACCTATAAATACATAGCTTATTATAAAGGCAGCTACGGCAAAAGCAATTCCTACAGCATAACTCACATACATAGAACCGTAGAAAAATGAAGGTTCAAGCCTATATTTAGTATGGCAATGTGAGCAGTGATCGTTAATTTTCAATACATCTGGTAAGATGTAAGGGTTCTTATTGGTGTACATCGACTCCATTTGGCAAACGGGGCATGTTCCTGTAAATATGCTATATAGTTTAGTTCCTTTTTTTATCATTATTAATTCCGTTATTTTTGCCGTTTGAAAGATAACATAAAACCAAGGTATAAATCAACCTTAACACCAAATAAAATCATATATGCTGAATATACATAACCTTTCGATCTCCTTTCAAGGTGAATACCTGTTTGAAGAAATTACATTCAAATTGAGCATGGGTGACCGTGTTGGATTGATAGGAAAAAATGGTGCAGGAAAATCTACCATGTTGAAGATTTTATCTAAGGAATTGGAACCTGATTCTGGCCAAATTGCCATGGACAAGAATGTAACTATTGGTTTTTTAAAGCAGGATATAGATTTTGAATTTGGTAGAACGGTGTTAGATGAAGCTTACGAAGCATTCCGTGAAATAAAATCCCTAGAAAGTAAATTGGAGGAAATCAACCACCAACTAGTAGAGAGAACAGATTATGAAAGTGATGGTTACCACCAATTAATGGTTGATTTAAATGAAGTTCAGCACCAGTATGAAATTTTAGGAGGCTACAATTATCAGGGTGAAACCGAGAAGGTGTTGCAAGGTTTAGGATTTAAGAGAGAGGATTTTAACAAACTTACAGATACCTTTTCTGGAGGATGGAGAATGCGTATCGAATTGGCCAAGTTACTTCTTCAAAACCATGATATTCTATTGCTGGATGAGCCTACCAACCACTTAGATATAGAATCGATTATTTGGTTGGAAAACTTTTTGAAAAGCAGTTCTGGAGCCGTAGTCATTGTCTCTCACGATAAAATGTTTTTAGACAACGTGACGAATCGTACCATTGAAATTTCCTTAGGACGTATTTATGATTACCCAAAGTCGTATTCAAAGTTTTTGGTGCTTAGGAAAGAAATTAAAGAGCAGCAAATGGCTGCTCAAAAGAATCAGGAAAAACAAATACAACAAACCGAAAAACTGATTGAAAAATTTAGGGCTAAGGCTTCTAAGGCTTCCATGGCACAATCGCTTATTAAGAAACTTGATAAGATTGATAGAATTGAGGTTGATGAGGAAGATAATAGTGTGATGACACTTAATTTTCCCGTTTCTGTCACACCAGGAAAAGTCGTTTTAGAGGCTGAAGATATCTCAAAGACTTATGGAGATCTACAAGTGTTAAAAGGTATTGATTTGTTGGTGGATAGAGATAGTAAAATAGCTTTTGTAGGTCAAAATGGACAGGGTAAATCAACCTTAGCCAAAATCGTAGTGGGTGATATTAAACACCAAGGTCACTTAAAGCTGGGTCACAATGTACAATTAGGATATTTTGCTCAAAACCAAGCGGAATATCTTGATGGTAATAAAACGGTATTGGACACTATGATTGACGCTGCTAATGAAAAGAATAGACCTAGGGTGAGGGATATTTTGGGAGCCTTTTTGTTTAGAGGTGATGAAGTTGATAAATATGTGCGAGTTTTATCTGGAGGTGAGAGAAATAGGTTAGCGCTTGCCAAATTGATGCTTCAACCATTTAATGTGCTCATTATGGATGAGCCTACCAACCACCTAGACATCAAGTCAAAACAAGTACTGAAAGAGGCTTTAAGGAAGTTTGAAGGAACCTTGATTTTGGTCTCACACGATAGGGACTTTTTACAAGGATTGACTAACGTGGTTTATGAATTTAAAGATCAAAAGATACGGGAGTATCTTGGAGATATCGATTTTTATTTAGAACAGCGACAAGTTGAAAACTTAAGAGAAGTCGAAAAGCGTGATGTTAAAAAGGAAACCCCAAAGGAAAGTAAGAAGGAGTCCTATGTAGATCAGAAAAAACTAAAATCCCTAAACAATAAGTTGAGTAATACGGAGTCAAAGATTAGTCAATTGGAGAAGGAGATTAAAGAGATTGATGTAGAGTTACAGACCAATTATGATGAAGTAGTTTCAGATCCGAAATTTTTTGATGCTTATCAAAAGAAAAAAGATACTTTAGAAAAATTGATGCGAGATTGGGAAGAAATTCATAGTGAAATAGATCAACTTTCATAATTAAATTTATATCTGTATGAAAATCAATGATTTTGGTGGTTTAGGGGTGTTTATGAAGGTATTGAAGTAGGATTTAGTCAGAATTACCTTTGCATTTCATCGAAAAAATTTGTTTTTCATCAGATTTGAGTCTAATATTGTTTAGAGATTAACCCAAATCACTAACCAATGAAGACTATTAAACTACTTATTGCCTTCTTTTTTGTTTCGGTTTATTTGTTTGCCGACGTTTCTCCTAAAGAAAAATCGGCTTTACTTGCTTTGTATGAATCTACGAATGGAAATGAATGGACTACAAAATGGAATTTAGATCAAGACGTGAACTCCTGGTTTGGTGTTGATGTAGAAAATGATCATGTAGTAGGGGTTAGTCTGGAATATAATAACCTTCAAGGGAAGTTACCAACTGAATTAGGAGACTTAGAACACTTAGAAGAACTGAATCTTGGGTTTAATAAATTAATAGGTAACATTCCACAGTCTATAGTTAGACTTCAAAATTTGAAATCACTTCAGTTATACATGAATCAATTGACAGGAAACATTCCTACTCAAGTTTGTGAATTGTCCAAGTTGGAAACCTTGAAATTGTATAGCAATCAGTTTTCTGGAGAAATTCCAAAGGAAATTAAAAATTTGACCTCATTGAAAGTACTTCATTTGGGGAGTAATGAACTTACTGGAACCATACCAAAAGAAATAGAAAGTTTATCTAGTTTAGAAGTATTATGCCTGCTTGATAATAAATTGTTTGGTTCTATTCCAAAGGGTATTGGGCAACTACAACATTTAAAGGAACTTATTCTTTCCACAAATCAATTAACAGGTACTGTGCCGTTTGAGTTAGGAACGCTTCCGCATCTAGATGTTTTTATGGTAAGTGATAATCAATTGGATAAGGAATATGTGAGTGTTGTTGGACAGAATCCTCCAACTATTATGAAGTTACCTGCAAATGAGGAAGAAGGTTATGCCACAGAATTTAGCGAAGATTAATAGCCAATTATAAATTGAATTTTGAAAAAAAAGAGGTTCCCTAAGACCTCTTTTTTTTTGTATCTTATTTAAATGATAGAGCACTTCTTTACATGCCCATATTGTTGGGAAACCATTTCTATGTTAATTGACGTTTCCATTAAAAATCAGGAGTATATTGATGATTGCGAAGTGTGTTGTAATCCCATTAAAGTTCAGGCTGTTTCAAATAGTCTTGAGCTCACTGGATTTGAGGCAAAATCTATGGAGTAATAATTTTTTTAGTATTATTCTTGCATAAAGTAAAAAGGGTTGTATATTTGCAGTCCAATATCGCGGGATAGAGCAGTAGGTAGCTCGTCGGGCTCATAACCCGAAGGTCACTGGTTCGAGTCCAGTTCCCGCTACAAATGACAAAGTCGCAGTATTAAACGGTTTGGAGCTTCCAAACCGTTTTTTTTATGCTTAATTTTACGGAGCTCTTAGAGCGTGAATACGAAAATGAATACGAAAGTGAATACGATTTGTCATTGAAGCAGAAATTTTCCACCCCCAAAATCTATACGGGAAAAGGTGACATCAAAAAGAGATGGTATGTCTATTTTTCCTTTGCCGACCCAGAGACTGGAAAACTGAAAAGACAGAAACCTATCTATGGGTCTGCCAACAAGTATAAGACCAAAGAAGAACGTTTGGCCGTACTTACAGTTTACCAAAAACTTACCTTGAAATTATTGAATCAAGGGTGTACGTCTTCAAACTAATTTGGACACTAGGGCCATATGATAATTGTAAAATGTTAACACTCAATGGGCTATTGGCTAAATCATTTTAAGAATATTATAACAGTCCAAAGCCCCTTGTTTTCTTGGTATTTAGATAACTTAGGACTTCTTAAGTAAAACATCATGAAAAAAATAAAAATAGGTCAAACAGACCTGCAGGTTGCTCCCATAAATTTGGGAGGCAATGTGTTTGGCTGGACCCTTAATGAAAAAGAATCCTTCCACATTTTAGATGCCTTTATAGATCAAGGCTTTAATTTTATCGATACCGCCGATATGTATTCCTACTGGGTAGATGGTAAAGGAGGCGGACAGTCTGAAACCATTTTAGGTAAATGGATGAAAGAGAGGAAAAATAGGGAACAGGTCATTATGGCTACCAAAGTGGGAGGAGAAACGGGAATACATCCTAAAGATACCAGCAAAAAACATATTTTTAAGGCAGTTGATCAATCCTTAACACGCTTGCAAACCGACTATATCGATTTGTATTACACCCACTTTGATGATGAGGTAACACCAGTTGAGGAAACCCTAGAAGCTTATCAAGAAATCATACGGGCTGGGAAGGTAAGGTATATTGCGGCTTCCAATTTATCCCCAGAAAGAATACACGACTCCTTTCAAGCCTCAGAGAAATATGGTTTGCCCAAATACCAGGCACTACAACCGCATTACAATTTATTGGAAAGGGATTTTGAATCCACATACCGACCCCTAGCAGAACAATACGGACTTACGGTGTTTCCTTATTGGTCATTGGCTTCGGGATTTTTAACGGGTAAATACCGTTCAGAAGCAGATTTGGAAAAAAGTCCGCGTGGTGGTAGTGTTAAAAAGTACCTGAATGATAAAGGACTCGCCATACTTGAAGCTCTTGATACGGTTTCAAACAAACATCAAACCACTCCAGCAACCGTGTCTTTGGCTTGGTTGTTGTCACAGCCTACCATTGGGGCACCAATAGCTAGTGCTACCAGTCAATCTCAGTTAAAAACATTGTTTGAAGCACCGCTTTTGAATTTGGATGCCGAAGATTTGGAACTGTTGGATAAGGCCAGTAGTCCTGTAAATACCATCAATTCCTAAATCTGTAAAGTACTATCAATACTATGAATCAAATAGAATTTGGTCTGGGCATGTTTGGAGATCTTTCATTCGACAGGCATACCAATCAAGCCCAACCTCCAAAAGAGCGTTTAGCACAAATGCTTGAGCAAATAAAATTGGCAGATCAATTGGGTTTGGATGCCTTGGTTCTTGGGGAGCACCACCGTCCAGATTACGCCGTGGCCTCCCCAGAAATTGTCTTGGCAGCCATGGCTTCTGTGACTAAACATATCAAGTTAAGTAGTGGGGTTACGGTTTTAAGTTCCTCCGATCCCGTAAAGGTATACCAGGATTTTGCAACGCTCGATCTGCTTTCAGATGGGCGGGCAGAAATATGTGCAGGTCGGGGTAGTTTTATAGAATCCTTCCCCTTGTTTGGGTATGATTTAAAGGACTATCACGCCTTGTTTGAAGAAAAACTACAGTTGCTATTAAAGCTTAATGCCGAGGGAACGGTGACTTGGCAAGGAAACTTTAGGGCATCCTTGCATGAGCAAACCATTTATCCCAGACCCGAAAAACCTTTACCTATTTGGGTAGCTGTAGGGGGCACGCCTGAATCGGTTTATAGAGCCGCCAAATTAGGATTGCCTATTATTTTTGCCATCATTGGTGGGATGCCACAACAGTTTAAACCCTTGATAGATTTTTACAAGCAGGAGTATGAAAATCATGGTCATGATATGGGCTCCATGCAAATAGGCGTGCATTCACATACCTATTTGACGGCTTCAAGAGAGGATTTACTAGCTGAGTATTTTCCGCTATATGCAGCACAAATGGATCGGGTGGGGAAAAGCAGAGGGTGGTCACCTTATACCCAAGCGCAGTTTGAAGGAGGAATATCTCCCGAAGGCGCTCTTTTTATGGGAGAACCCAATCAAGTAGTAGATAAAATATTAAGTCTGATAGAAATGTTTGGCTTAACTAGATATGTGGCCCATATAGATGTGGGCGGGCCTGCACATAAAGATTTAATGAAGGCCATAGAATTGTATGGAACCAAAGTGGTTCCAGAAATAAGAAAATCACTAAAACAACAATAAAGATGACAGTTAAAGCATATGGCGCACATGCCAAAGATAAAGATTTAGAACCGATTCAAATTGAACGCAGAGGGTTAAAGCCCACAGATGTTCATTTAGATATTTTGTACTGTGGTGTTTGTCACAGTGATATACACACTGCCCGCAGTGAATGGGGACCAGCCAAATATCCGGTGGTTCCTGGACATGAGATTATAGGAAGGGTAACTGCAGTAGGTAACGAGGTGACGCGTCACAAGGAAGGTGATTTGGTGGGTGTGGGTTGTATGGTGGATTCCTGTAGAACCTGTCATTCCTGTCAAGATGATTTGGAGCAATACTGTGAAACTGGAGCTACGTTTACCTATAACAGTCACGACCCACATACCGGCGGACATACTTATGGCGGGTATTCGGAAAGCGTGGTGGTAGATGAGGCATTTGTACTAAGCATTCCAGAAAGTTTGGATACTGCCAAGGTAGCACCTCTATTGTGTGCTGGTATTACCACTTGGTCGCCATTAAAGCATTGGAATGTGAAAAAAGGAGATAAAGTAGGGGTTATTGGTTTAGGCGGATTGGGCCATATGGGAATCAAGTTTGCCCATGCCTTAGGTGCCCACACAGTGATGATCACTAGGTCTCCAGGCAAAGCAGGTGATGCTGAAGCTTTGGGAGCCGATGAGGTACTTATAAGCACCGATGCCAAACAAATGAAAGAACATGCTAATTCCTTTGACTTTTTACTGAACACGGTTCCTGTTGATCATGATGTGAATCCGTATTTGGGATTGATGAAACGGGATACAACCATGGCCATGGTGGGTGCCATTGAACCGCTTTCTAAAGTACACGGTGGAGCGCTTATTTCAAAACGTAAAAATATAGCAGGTTCCATGATAGGAGGGATTAAGGAAACCCAAGAGATGCTGGATTTTTGTGGCGAGCACCAAGTGTTACCCGATGTAGAAATGATAGATATTCAAGAGGTGAATAAAGCCTGGGAGCGTGTGGTTGATGCCGATGTCAAATACCGCTTTGTCATTGATATGGCATCTCTTAAGAAATAAATCAAATAGAAAAGCAGAAGGAACCTTCTGCTTTTTTTATTCTTGAACTTCTGCCAAATATAGAGCATTTTGGTCTGGGTCTTTAAAATGGGCCAGTCTGATGTAACGATCCTTTTCAACATTAAAGAGAATACCTTTGGCGGGTTAAGTCAGCAACCGCTTCGTCAAAGTTGGTAACCCCAAGCCCGATACTCAAATTATTACCTGTTTGGGTGTTTTCTTTGGTAGGGTGCAGACCCAAAATCACATTGGCGGCTTGTACTTCGGCATAATGGTCGTCCCCAATGATTCAATAAATGTAATCCCAAAACTTCCGTATAAAACAGAATACTTTGATCCATATGGGATATCATGATGTTGATTCGGGTGGCTGTTAAAGTTTTCATGTCTTGAAGTTTTAAGTTAAGACTAAGGTTTTTTCATAATTGAAATCGTGATGTTCTTCAGAATGGATATAGCCAAACTGGTTAGTGACCATCTTGGTTCCGGAAATTTCAAAATCCCTTTGGTTGCCATGGCTGTGTCCATAAATCCAATATTGAATGTTGTTTTTGGAGATGAATTCGGTTTTATCGGTACAAAAGGCTTCACTCAACAAGTTGCCCTTAAATTCAGGGAGGTGGCATTGGGTGCTGGGTAAATGATGGGTAACCACTACCTTTTTTCCCTTCTTTTGAACTTCGTCCGAAATAAACTCAAAGGACTTATTATGTAGTTTATTGAAATGGTGCATGTAAAATTGACCGCCTTTATAAATGATGTTTCTAAAATCAATCATGCCGTTAATCACTTCATACATCTGCTTGCTGATATGCGACCACATGGTCGAAAAAATAAAGGTATAATCATCTATTTGTAAGGAGGTGTTATTTAGCAACGTGACATTGGGGGCAATGTTTTTTACAATAGGATATAAAGCATAAGCGGCATCATAACCACCGTAAAATTCATGGTTCCCGGGAATGAGAAAGACCTCTTTAAAATCCTGAGATGCTTGTTTGATAAAGTCTAGTTTGGCGTAGTTTCGGTTTAAAAAGTAGGTGTCACCAGCAATGATTAAAATATCGCCCTTTGGTATAATGGGATGCTTTTTAAACCACTCGCGGTTCTCTTTTAATTCCAGGTGTAAATCTGAACAAACTTGTATGGTCATCTGCTGTCAGGTTGTTGGTAAAGTTACAACATCCATTTCATCAAACTTGGAGATACACCCAGCTTTTTAAGCTTCCTTGAATTGTTACCTTTGCATCATGAACGATAATTTTGTCAATGAGTTTTTCGGAATCGGGATTCAAAATGGGAAAACCCCAGAGAATTTAGGGGTGCTTTGGCGGTCTGCCCAAAATATGGGAGCCAGTTTTATATTTACTATAGGAAACCGATATGCCAAACAGGCTTGTGATACCCACAATGCGGTCAAGGCTATGCCTTATTTTCATTACGATACCTTTGAAGAGTTTTACAACAACTTACCAAAGGGAGCCAGACTGGTAGGTGTGGAATTAACAGAGGATGCCGAACCTCTGGAAACCTTTCACCATCCAAGACGTTGTGTCTACTTATTGGGTGCCGAAGATCACGGTCTTTCCAAGAAGGCGATTGAGAAAAGCCATCATTTGGTAAAGTTCACTTCTCAACTTAGCCTCAATGTATCTGTTGCCGGAAGTATCGTCATGTATGACCGTGGAATAGGGAAGCCTCGTTCCTAAGATTTTATAATCTCGATTTCAGGTCTCTCAAAGCTTTTACAAAATCGGATACAATGTGTCCTTGATTGTGGTGATGTCCTTTAAACGTGATCCACTCCCCAGCAACCATGGTACCCAAAATATGAGACACATCACTAGCATACACTATGGTATTGCATATATGTTTTATATTGGTAGCCGCCATAAGAGGCGAATTGGCATCAAAGATCACTGTGTTAAAAGGTTGCCCAATTTCAAAAAAGGATTCATGTGAGCGCCCCATGGCTTGTCTTCCGGCTTTGTAGGCCATAGTGATGGCATTCAAACCACTGTCCCCATGGTAGGGTAGGTAAAAGGTGTTGCGCTTATGGGTCGTTAAACGCTGGCCATAATCTAGAAGACGTAATTCTTCCATCGGACTGATTCCTATATGGCTATCGGTGCCGATACTCCATGACCCGTTAAGTGCTTTGTAGTCGTGAAATCTAAACAGACCGTCTCCTAAGTTTCCTTCCGTAGTAGGGCACAAAACCACATGTGCGCCAGATGTAGCAATCCCCTTAACTTCATCATCATTTAAATGGGTGGCATGTACCAAATGATAGTTAGGGTTTAGGTCCATGTTGTTCAATAACCATTCAACAGGGCGCTGTTGGTAAAAGGCTTTACAGTCTTCAATCTCTTTAATTTGTTCTGAAACATGAATGTGAAATGGTCGGTTATTACCAAAGTTTCTGCCCACCTGTATGATGTCTTCACCGGTTACGGCTCGTAAAGAATGAATCCCCAAGCCAACTTTTGCCTGGTCATAATATTGTGCTGCTTTTTCACTGCTTTCCAACAAGCGATAGTAGTCCTCAATGGTCTTTGAAATAAATCGCTTCTGTTTGCTTTCAGCTTCTTTTCCAAAGCCTCCTTTTTGATAGAACATAGGAACCAAAGTTATTTGGATTCCTGCTGTTTTAGCAGCGGAAATTAAACGGGAACCAAGTTCAGCTAAGTTGCTGTAAGGATTTCCGTCAGGGTCGTGGTGTACATAATGAAATTCGGCTACCGAGGTGTATCCATGTCTCAACATCTCGCTATACAACATGGTGGCAATGGCTTCCAGATGTTCAGGCGATACTTGCAATGCCAAGTCATACATGGCCGATCTCCAGCTCCAAAAATCATCGGGTTGCCCGCTACCTTCATGTAATTCGGCCAACCCTGCCATAGCATATTGAAAGGCATGTGAATGGGCATTTTGAAATCCCGGTAAGGCAAAACCATTAATGTTTTCGGCTTGGGCCAAGTCATCTTGCTTGATAGAAAGGACGCAACCGGTCTCATCTAAGGTTACTACAGCGTTGGTCAACCAACCAGTTTCTGTTAAAAGCGCGTTGAATCGATAGGCTTTGCTCATTAGGAAAGGGTATTTATTAGGTTCTCAAAAAGGGATTTTAAAATAAGTCGCATCTGTTCGGCACGCTCGGGATGGTATTGGGTCTCGGAATCATCCATATAATTCGTCTTGGCCATTTCCAATTGCAATGCGTGGATGTTTTCTGAAGGCTTTCCAAAACTTCTAGTGATGTGTCCCCCTTTAAATGGGTGGTTATGCTTGAAGTTGAAGGAGTGGGAATCCAATACACTTATGGCTGAATCAATAAGTGCTTTGGAAGCGGATGTTTCGTCGTTGTCTCCCAAAATTAAATCTGGAAAAGGGGCTTCCTGTATACCAGGCACTACTTTTCTGATGGAATGGGCGTCAAAAAGAAGGGCTTTTCCAAATTGCGATTTGGTTTGGTTTAAAAGCTCTGAAACTTTTTGGTGATATGGCAAAAAATACTGCTGTAATCTATTTTCAATTTCTTGCTCCGTTGGCGTTTCATCTTGATATAAAGAATCGCCATTAAAATTGGTGGTTGGTACCAAGCCCGTAATCACACGGCCATCATTATACAAAGGCTTGCTATTTGGATCACGGTTTAAGTCGATAACCCATCGGTTGTATCGAGCGGTTATCATCGTGATGCCCATAGCAGGGGCAAAATTGTATAACTGATCTATAAACCAATCGGTATCGTCTGGATTGGATATGACTTCTTGTTTTAATTGCTTTTTCACGTCGTCTGGAAACAGGGTTCCAGAGTGAGGTGAACTTAATATAATAGGAACTTTTTTGGCTGTAGGTTCAATAATGTTGTATACCATGTGCTGGTTGTAAAATTAGTCTGTAGTTACAAAAGTACAAGTTATCTCTTTACCTTGATGCAAGTAAACCGTTAAGGTTGTACCTTTGCCAAAATTGAAACGGACAAAGATGGGGCATAAAGCAGGTTTTGTGAATATTATAGGAAATCCCAATGTGGGTAAATCTACATTGATGAATGCTTTTGTAGGTGAAAAATTATCAATTATCACTTCTAAAGCTCAGACCACGAGACATCGTATTTTGGGCATTGTCAATGGCGAGGATTTTCAAGTGATATTCAGTGATACCCCGGGAATTATCAAACCAGCTTATGAGCTTCAAGAAAGTATGATGGACTTTGTTAAGTCTGCTCTAGAGGATGCCGATGTGTTGGTTTATATGGTTGAGATAGGGGAGAAGGAGTTAAAGGATGAAGCATTTTTTAATCGAATTGTCCACTCTAAAATTCCTGTTTTATTGTTGTTGAACAAAATTGATACTTCCAATCAAGAACAACTGGAAGCCCAAGTGGAACTGTGGAAAGAGAAAGTTCCCAATGCCGAAATTATCCCTGTGTCTGCTTTGGAAGGATTTAATGTAGAAACCGTTTTTACTAGGATTGTTGAATTGTTACCAGACTCACCTCCATTTTATCCAAAAGATCAATTGACTGATAAGCCTGAACGATTTTTTGTTAATGAAACGATTAGGGAGAAAATATTACTGCATTATAAAAAGGAAATCCCTTATTCTGTTGAGGTTGAAACCGAATCCTTTGTGGAGGAAGAAGAGATTATCAGAATCCAATCAGTCATCATGGTTGAGCGTGATACTCAAAAGGGAATTATTATCGGACATAAAGGTTCGGCCTTAAAAAGAGTAGGTGTAGAATCCAGAAAGGATTTGGAAGCCTTCTTCGGGAAACAGGTTCATTTAGAGCTGTTTGTCAAGGTGAATAAAAATTGGAGAAGCAATCCAAATCAGCTAAGAAGGTTCGGATACAATCAAAAGTAAGCATCTGTATTACAGTAAATGTTCCTGCTTCAAGACGTCGTTCATAAAATCATGTAATTGATGCATTTGCTCTTTGCCTGAATGTCTTCCCATTCTACCCAATAAATAGAGGGTTACCCATGCTATAATCATCAAAAACATGATGGTGAGCTGTACCACAAATGGTAATTCCAAAGTCCAGTTAGAGTAAGCCCAAATTCCAAAAACGATAAAAAGACCAGCCACGATAAAATGAAGAAACATAAACATGGTCCATATGGTTGGGTTGGGGCCAAACAAACCGTGAACCGTACAGTGGTCTTGATCTTTAGGCAACACTTCCAAATGCAATTGGGGAGACCAATAATGTTGTTCTGCTTTTGGTATTCTGATAAAAACATGGTTGTCTATTCTGGAAACCACAAAGCTTTTTTGGGTGGTTTTGTTGTATTCAAATGCCTTAAGAATGGTTTGATTTGATTTTGATAAATCTAATTGAAATCGGGGTCTTAAAACAATGTCATTGGATAAAGCCATAAAAGAAGCTGATAATCTGCAGAAAAATAGTATTTTTTCTTCAGATTGTAAACACTACCTTTGCAAACAATTCTAAGATTATGAGTAGTATCGTTGCTATAGTAGGACGTCCCAATGTCGGTAAGTCTACATTTTTTAATAGGTTGATCAAACGTCGTGAAGCCATTGTTGATGCTGTAAGCGGCGTGACTAGAGATCGCCATTATGGTAAAAGTGATTGGAACGGACGGGAATTTACTGTGATAGATACCGGAGGGTACGTTGTAGGTAGTGATGATGTTTTTGAAGCCGAGATTGATAAACAGGTAGAATTGGCTATTGATGAAGCCGATGTTATCATTTTTATGGTGGACGTAGAAGCTGGTGTTACTGGTATGGATGAGGACGTCGCCAAATTATTAAGAAAGGTAGAGAAACCTGTTTTCTTGGCCATTAATAAAGTAGATAATGCTGCTAGGGTTCATGATGCTTTAGAATTCTACTCTTTAGGATTAGGGGAATATTATACCATTGCAAGTATCAACGGAAGTGGAACTGGAGAATTACTGGATGCTGTAGTTGAATCCTTGCCTGAAAAAGAAGAAAGAGAAGAAGAGGAGTTGCCACGATTTGCCGTGGTAGGGCGTCCCAACGCCGGTAAATCTTCTTTTATTAATGCCTTAATTGGCGAAGACCGTTATATCGTTACCGATATTGCAGGAACTACTAGGGATTCTATAGATACCAAATATAACCGTTTTGGTTTTGAATTCAACTTGGTGGATACTGCCGGAATCAGAAGAAAATCAAAGGTTAAAGAAGATTTAGAGTTCTATTCGGTGATGCGAAGTATACGGGCTATTGAGCACTGTGATGTGTGCTTGCTTGTCTTGGATGCTACAAGAGGCTTTGATGGTCAAGTTCAAAACATCTTTTGGTTGGCAGAACGCAACCGAAAAGGGATTGTTATCTTGGTGAATAAATGGGACCTTGTAGAAAAGGATAATAAAACCCTTAAAGATTTTGAAAAGCAAATAAGACAAGAAATAGCGCCTTTTACAGATGTGCCTATTGTCTTTATCTCAGTGTTGAACAAACAGCGTATTTTTAAAGCTATTGAAACTGCTGTAGAAGTATTTCAAAATAGGAGCAAAAAGATAAAAACTAGAGAGTTGAATGATGTTATGCTTCCTATTATTCAAAACAATCCACCACCGGCATATAAAGGGAAATACGTCAAAATTAAATTTATCACGCAATTGCCTACACCACAACCGCAATTTGCGTTTTTCTGCAACCTTCCACAATATGTAAAGGATCCTTATAAACGCTTTTTAGAAAATAAATTGCGGGAACATTT
Source organism: Mangrovimonas futianensis (assembly GCF_021245805.1). NCBI lineage: Bacteria > Pseudomonadati > Bacteroidota > Flavobacteriia > Flavobacteriales > Flavobacteriaceae > Mangrovimonas > Mangrovimonas futianensis. Next base: position 86,002 of record NZ_JAJJNF010000007.1, on the reverse strand, counting down.
TGATTTTCATGGAGTTCCGGTAACCGTTTATATGCGTAAAAAATAGGATTTAATAGGGGCTAACTCATTGAATTTTAAGGAAAGTTTAGGTTTTTTTTAAGAAGTTTCATACGATTACTAAGCTATTTTCGTTCTCTTAACTGAATAAGCTAAACATCAATCAAAAAAAGTCAATGAAGAAATTCCTTGTGTTTATGGCATGTTTCTATGCCCTAACCTCCATTGCCCAAACCAATCCATTTAAAATTTCTGGAAAACTAGTTGCAGAAGAAGATCAATCACCCTTAGAATCGGCTACTGTTTATTTACAAAGAGTTAAGGACAGCTCTTTGATTACCTATACCATTTCTGATAAAGACGGTCGATTCTCCCTACAGGAGAAAACGGGAGATACGGAAGCCAATTTGTTTGTTTCGTATGTAGGTTATAAAACCTATTATCAAAATATCAAATTGGATAAAGAGGTGATTGACCTTAAAAATATTGTCATGGCAGTAAGTTCTGACGCCTTGGATGAGGTCGTGATTAAGGCTTCGGCTCCTGTGACCATTAAAAAGGATACTTTAGAATTTAATGTGAAGTCCTTTAAAACCAAAAAAGATGCAACGGTAGAAGATTTACTGAAACAATTACCAGGTGTGACGGTTGAGGATGATGGAACCATTAAGGTCAATGGAAAATCTGTAAATAAAATATTGGTTAATGGGAAGCCGTTTTTCGGTAATGATCCAAGTATTACAACCAAAAATTTAACCAAGGATATCATTGAAAAGATTCAGGTGGTAGACACCAAAAGTAAATCCGAGGCATTTACAGGAGAAGTGACTGATGGGGAAAACAAAACCATCAATTTAACGATTAAAGAAGAAAACAATAAAGGTGTTTTTGGAAGGGTGTCTGCAGGTGGCGGTACCGATGAGCGGTACGAATTTGCCGGAATGTTTAATTATTTTGATAACGATAGGCGAATCAGTGTTTTAGCAGGAGGTAATAACATCAATTCCCCCGGATTTAGTTTTGGGGAAATTGAAAAAATGTTTGGTCGTGGAAACAGTATGTCCTGGAACAGTAACGGTTCCTTTACGATTGATGGAAGAACTTTTGGTGGCGGACAAGGAATTACGACTTCCCAAAATGCAGGGATGAATTATGCGGATGTAATAGGAAAGGACACCGATGTCTCTGCCGATTATTTCTTTTCGGGAAGTAGCTCTTTTAATGAATCGACCACGCAACGTGAAAACATTTTGCCCGATTCTAGATACTATACAGATTCGAGATCTAGAAGCGATAATGACACAGATAGCCATTCGGCAAATTTGGAATTTGATATAAAGGTTGACTCTACATTTTTGATCAATGTGCAGCCTTCGTTTCGTTATTCAAGAACCAAGACCTCCTTTGATAATGGAGAAAGTTCCTTCAATGATGAAAGACAATTGACCAACACATCGGCAACAAATTCCTTTGTGGAAAGAGATGGTAAAACCTTTAATAACCGAATCAATATCACCAAGAAGTTTGACAAAGGAGGGTATTTACGAGTTGGTATAACCAATGAAATAGGTCAATCAAACAGTGACGATTTCCTGAATTCTGAAACCTACGTCTATGGAGCGGATGAGTTGGACCCTAATAATCCAGACTTCATTTTAATTGATGAAACCATAAGAAACCAATTTACAGATGGGAATGGTGAAACCGAAAATTTGGGTTCTGAAATAAGGTATAGTATTCCCATTGTAGAAAAGAAGTTTTTTGTGAATTTGGAATACAAGTTTAATCGAAACAAGTCTACCGATGTTAAATCCACCTATGATTTGGATGATATGGGGGAATATTCTCAATTCAATGAAGATTTGAGTACAGACTTTGAGTATTTAGATCAAAATAGTACACCGGGATTATCCTTGAGCTACCGTGGCGAAAAATTCTCAGCTAGAGCTGGAGCCGAATATATTTTTAGAACGCTTGAAAACCGTGATAATTTAAGACCTCAATTTAATATAGAACGTGATTTTGAAGCGGTTCAATTATATTCCAATGCCAATTACCGATTTAGTGGTAAATCCTCAATGTATATGGGGTATAGGCTGAACAATGATCCGCCAGAATTATTCCAGCTTCAAGCCTTTACAAATGTGTCAGACCCATTGAATACCATTGTAGGTAATCCTAATTTGGAGCCGTCAAACAATCATAGATTGTACATGGGATTCAACAATTATGACTTTCAAAAACATACAGGATTTTGGTCTTATGTCAATGCTCGAGTAACAGATAATGCTGTGGTTTCCAAAACCATCATTGATGAAAATTTTGTGAGAGAAACAACTTATGAAAATGTCGATGGGAACTATCAAATTTATGCGGGAATGGATTACAATAAAGAAGTGAAAATAGATTCTTTAAGAACGGTGAGATTTGGGGTAGGTGCCAATGGTAATTTTTCAAGAAACGTCAACTTCAATAATGGAGTGCAATATGCCAGTGACGTGAGGTCTCTATCTCCTGAAGTAAACTTTAAGTTCACTTGGAAAGATGTATTTGAAATTCGACCTAGGTACTCGTTGACATTTACAAACAATTCATACGATTTGGAAGAATTTGAAGATCAGAGATTCCAATACCACAATTTGAATATTAGAACCGGGTTTTTCCTTCCAAAGAATCTTGAATGGCGAAATGATATAACCTTTAATTATAATCCCAACATTTCGGCCGGTTTCCAGAAAAGTGCTTGGTTCTGGAATACAACAGTGGCCTATTCCTTTCTACAGGATAAAGCGACAGCGACTTTTAAAGTCTATGATTTGTTAAACCAAAATACCAATGCCAGAAGAACGGCTACCCAGAATTATATTCAAGATTCACAAAGCACCGTACTACAACAATATTTTATGTTGAGCTTTAGTTGGAAGTTCAATAGTTTGGGTAAAAAGGGAGAAGTGAATGACCGTGGTGGTTTCTGGATGGACTAAGAAATATTTAAAAATGAAATAACCAAAAAGGGGCGTCTCAAATTGAAACGCCCCTTTTCTTTTAATTATAATTGTGGAAGATCAGTCATTTTGGATGACGATTCTAAAAATGAAAATATAGGTGAGTTTGTTTAAATAAGAATCATTTTTATAAGGTAAACAGAAGTGTCAGAAATACTTGGGAAGGTCTTATAATATATGAACTTTGTAAACTATAATATTCATTATTTTGCATGTTAATATAGCTTTTTGTATTTAAAATATTATTCCACGAAAGCTTTACGTCTATAGGATGTTTTTTGAATGAATATTGGTATTGTATATTCAAGAAAACAGTATTTTGATTGCTTTGAAGGTTATTATAAAAATGTTCAAAATCTGCGTTTAAGAATTGGCGTTTACTTAGATAAAAAAAAGCAGATAAGGAATTGCTCCAATTTTTTACTCTCTCAAAACTTACATCCTTGGATTTTAGTTGTGAAGTTTTCAACTGGGTGTTCAAACCAATAGTGAGCCATTTATTTGCTTCAATATCGGCTTTAAATGCGAATTGCTTCCCAATAGTTTTATATTTATCAAATACATTATTTACTATCTGATCTCGTTTAAAAACAAAGAAGCTAGAGCTGCCAGTTAAGGTAGTTTTCCAATCATCGATATATTTACTAAGGTTCAATGCCATATTATTCTGAACTTGATTATTGTCTTGCTCAAGACTAAAAATAGTAATGGCGCCATTAGAAGACACTCGATAGTCAAACAATAGATTATTTTTAATTTTGGTTAAAGAAATTGAAACCGAACCAAACAACCCTTTAAGAGAATTCCTGTAGCGAAGAGCAAGGGATCCCCTGTGTTGAATTTGTTTCCTCAAAATGGGCTCATTGCTGGTCAAACTTCTATAATTTTCCAATATTAAACCACGATGTAGGTTCTCTGCTTCACCAAATGAATTGGATATTTGTCCTGAAAACTGTGTTTCCCAAAAAGGAGTAAGTTTTTTAGATAGGAACAGATCAGGTTCAAATGTAAGTGGTTTAGAAGCGATATTATATTCGGGTGATTCTATATTCCTCAAAAATAAAGGTGTGCGCAAAGTTATACGCCATATATTATCCTTGTATTCAAATTTGTTTGTTAAAAATGTTGTGAAAGAGCGTAATCCATAATCATTAGTCGTTTCAGTTAATGGGTTATTATTAATACCAGTCATTATATCAGATTCAAATTCTTCCTTGATAAAGGAAAACCCAGCTGTTGGAACAATTGTAAAAACTCCTATTCTTTTCGTAAATCCTATAGAATTATGGGTGTAAAAGGTATGATAATTCAAAAATTGGTGTGTTCTCTCATAGTTTTCACCATTATTAAAGTAATCAATAAAAACTCCTGGGGTTACCATCAATTCTTGAGAGGTATTTACGTAGCCTACACTAGAGTTGAATTCTAGTAGCTGCTTTCCCATTGGTTTTAAAATATGAAACTGGTTTTTAAGATTCCAGAAAGGGTTTAAAGCTTGTTGTGAGATTGAAGTGATATTATTTTTGATAAAACCATGATTCTTGTCCCAATAATTATTAGAACTAAATACATTTTTAAAGTAATTTTTCTTCACGTTTTTTTCTAACGTAATTTTAGTATTTAAGGAATGTAAACGAAAAGTATTTTCTATACTTTCAAAATAGTTTAAGTTGTTGGAGGCATTTTTGTAAATACTTTCTTGGAATCCATTTTCTTTTCGAGTTCCATTTAAGTAGGATAAATTAACTTTTAAGTCTAATCCTTTTTTTAATCTCTCAAGGTGATTTGCTGAACCAAAATGATCCCTATTATTTAACCATCTTTCATTAGAGAAAGGCGGGTTTTGTAATTGTTGAATCTTTAAAAAATTCCTTTTTGAATCATCAAATATGGGTAAGTTGGATTGGGATGATGAAAAATCAGAATTGTATGAAGATAAATCCTCTCCAATATTATTGTACTGATAACTAGTGAAGGTTTGTCGCTTTTTAGAAAGTAAGAATGGTGTGATTTCTGTTTTAAGCAAACCCGGAGAAAAGCCAATACCTCCTTCAACTTTACCGCTCAAACTTACATTATTTTTCAATTTGATATTGATAGAAGTACGTTGTGAACCTACCAAACTATCCAAAACTTTAATGGGTTGGTGATTCTCTAGAATTTCTACACGAGCTACATCTTCGACAGAAATACTTTCATTGGCAAGTTTATACTTTCCTTCCATTAAGTCTAGACCTTCAATGTAGTATTTTTCAATAGGCTCCCCCATATAGGTGATCTGTCCTGATGGAAGAATACTTAGTCCAGGCATTTTTTCTATAACATCAGCTATAGTCCTGTCGCTCTGATTTTTAAAAGTAGAAACATTGTAAGCAATGGTGTCTCCTCTTTTCCTAATCGGATCAGATTTTAAAAAAACTTCTTTCAGTTGTTCCACAGATTCCTGTAATACAATATCCAAATGTGTATTTTTTTTTGAGAGTACTTTTTTCCATTTCTTAAATCCCAAAGACTGTATTTCAATTTCGAGTCCTTCTTTTTCTAAATTAATTTGAAATGAAAAGCCCCCTAATTCGTCAGTAATGGCATATGCTATAATTGCTTGAGAATTTGTGTTTTTTATAGTTGTGACAGCACCAACTAAAGGATTGCCTGAATTATCTTTTACAGTGCCTGTTAGCTGGATTTGGGAAAATGAAACAAAACAAACTAATCCTAAAATAATGAATGACCATACCTTCATAAATTATTCCAATTCTAGAGGATTATTTTCCTTTTCCAACAACTTGGCAAAAGATTCGATATATTTTTTATGAACCTCTGGGGTAATTGTAATATTAGGGTTTTTAGAATAACTAAAAGGGTCGCGCCTATAACGAAGTTCGGTTTCCTTAAATGTTTCTCTATCTGTTAGAATGTAATGCTTTAAATTTGTTTTGAAGGCTGTGTTAGTTTCCAGCTTCTCAAAACCTAGTAATTCAAAATGATAGTGTTTTTGCATGTCATACAATTCAATAATTAAGCCTGGTAAACCATTAAATTTAAAGGGACCATCCATAATAGGTATTTCTGAGGTAAACCAAACAATATAATTTCTACCCGAAAATTTTACAGTAGCTTTTTGAGCATTATATTCATTGATGATTTTCGTTTCTCCAGATAGTTTCCAATTAAATTGGTTTTTAGGTTGTTCGTAATAAAAAAAGTCTTCTTTAATTTGACGGGTGAAGTATAATACATCCTTTTTATAGTCCTTTATTATAAAATATTGAAAATCTGTAACCGCCGTTTTTGAAGTATGCCCAGAATTACTAAACACTACAGGTTGATTGCCTATTGCTTTAGAACGACTGGAAAAAACAGAAGTATTTTCGCCAATCAATAAAACCATAATTTCCATTTTAGGATTATTTACGGATGTAGAATCTAGGCTATATGTAAGTTTATAGGTGGCTTTATACTGAAATTGATCCTTAAGGTTTTGTGAATAAAGACTAACTGAAAATAAAATAAAAAATAAAGTGATTTTCATAAGAGGTAATATGATGATATTGAGGGAGATGTTAATTTACAATATTCTTTCAATAAAAGAGATGTCTTCTTAAATTTAATATGAATTCATTGCTATTTAGACTTAGTATAATGGTCTTTGCTTTAGAAATTTAAAGATTTAGAAAGAGTTTTAACTGTTGAACAGGCTATACTTGTGATTTTCGGAGAGATTAGCTAACGTTTTTAAAATTTAAAACCAAAAAGGGGCGCCTCAAATTGAAACGCCCCTTTTGTTTTTTAAGTTACAAAGAAGATTTACCAACTTCCTCCAGCACCACCGCCGCTAAAGCCACCGCCCCCAAAGCCACCGCCAAAGCCGCCACCTCCGAAGCTTCCTCCGCCACCAAAGCCGCCAGAGGATCTGCCGTAACCACCTCTTCCCATATTGCTCAATATAATGGCGTCCCAAATATCAAAGCCGCTAGAGCGTCTTCCGCCTGAGCCACCGCCGCCCCGTTTATTTTTTGATAGGGCAATGATAAAGACAATAAGGAAAAAGATGAGAATAATGATGGGGCCTATTGGAAACTCATCGGCTTGCGAGGATTTGCGAGTTCCTTTATAAGTTCCTTCCAGTACTTTAAAAATAGCATCGGTTCCTTTATCCAAACCTCCATAGTAGTCCCCTTTTTTAAATTCAGGGATAATGATGTTTCTTATGAGTTCTCCAGTAATACCTGCTGTTAATTTATGTTCTACGCCATAACCTGGAGAGATCCATATTTTTCGATCCTTGTACGATAGTAGAACAAACACGCCATTATCTTCCTTGGCCTGACCTACTCCCCATTGGTGAGCCCATTTTGGTGCTAGTAAACCAATGTTTTCGCCTTTTGTGCTCTCAATGATGGCTACTACAATTTGAGTTGAAGTAGTGTCAGAGTATTTTATCAACTTGTTTTCAAGATTGCTTTTTTGAGAGCTATTCAACAAGTTAATATAGTCATAAACACTGGTCTGTTCCTTAGGAACAGGCGGAATATCAAATTGTGCTTGAGATACTGAGGTTAAAAGTAATAGGGACAATAAGGTCCAGAGGCGTTTGAAACCCCATAGTTTATTGCCTTGTTTGTTTATTATCATGAAATGGAACCTTTTGAAATATCGTCTGGTAATTCGTTTATATCATTGGCATCCCAAGGGAAAAAGGATTCCAGTTCCTTTCCAGCTTTTAGAATACCATCAATAAGTCCTTGTTTAAAATGTCCTTGTTTAAATTGAGCTTGGATGGCATTTTTGGTGGTCTCCCAAAAATCATGTTCTACCACCTCATTAATGCCTTTATCTCCATAAATGACAAACGAGTGGTCATCAACTGCAACATAAATAAGTACGCCATTTTGCTGTTTGGTGTTATCCATTTTTAATAAATGAAAAACCTCCAAGGCTCTTTCAAAGGTGTCTTTTTTGGCTTCTCTTTCAATGTGAACCCTTATCTCGCCAGAAGTATTTTTTTCTGCAATCCTTATGGCTTCAATAATTTCCTGCTCTTCTTCAGAAGTTAAAAAGTCTTCAATGTTGGACATAATGTTTAATCAAATTGGAAATCAACTTCAACCGGCTTTTCAGCTCCAGGTTCTGAATCGAAGTAAGGTTTGCCCTCAAAGCCAAACATACCTGCCAGAATGGAGTTTGGAAACTTCTTAACATGGTTGTTGTAAGGTTTTATAGCCTCATTATAACGTGTTCTCGCAGTTTGAATCGTATTTTCCGTACTGGTCAATTCGTCTTGAAGTTTAAGGAAATTTTGATTGGCTTTAAGATCTGGATACCTTTCTACGGTTACCAATAATCTTGATAAGGCACTGCTTAAACCGCCTTGAGCCTCGTTGAATTGTTTTAATTGTTCTGGTGTGATATTAGAAGGATCAATAGTCGTTTGCGTTGCTTTAGAACGGGCTTCAATCACTTCGGTTAAAGTAGTGCGTTCAAAATCAGCAGCTCCTTTTACTGTGTTTACTAAATTGCCAATCAAATCATTTCTTCTTTGATACGAGGTTTGAACATTACCCCAAGCTTCGCTTACGTTTTCGTTTAATTCTACAGCGGTATTGTTAAATCCTACTGCCCACCTATAAACTCCAAATCCTACAACAAGGATAATAATTAAGGGTATAAGCCATTTTTTCATAATAGTGACGTGTTTAAAGTTTTAAAATGTTATGATGATTAATACAAATAATTTGTAGCTTGATTTAGAAAATTGTTACAGCTGTTCTTTAATTTTAATGAGCTGAGATTTAATACTTTCTAATTTACTAATTATTTCAAAATTACTGAGGGATTTTTTCTTTTCCTCTTTAAGATGTGTTTTGGCACCTTCTAGCGTAAAGCCACGTTCTTTTACCAAATGATAAATGAACTGAAGGTTTTTAATGTCTTCTGGTGTGAATTTTCGGTTTCCCTTGGCGTTTTTTTTAGGTTTTAAAACATCAAATTCTTTTTCCCAAAAACGAATCAATGAGGTATTGACATCAAAAGCTTTGGCCACTTCGCCAATTGTGTAATATCGTTTTTCGGGCAAATTGATGTGCATCAGTCAAGAGATTGATTTTCCATACTCGCATGTTGCAGTAATTCATCAAACTCCTCGGCAGTTAAACTTCCGTAGTAGAAATTGATGGGGTTGATGCGTTCGCCGTCTTTATGGACTTCATAATGGAGGTGTGGTGCTTCAGATCTACCGGTACTTCCTACAAAACCTATCAAATCACCACGTTTCACTTTTTGATTTTTCTTGACGTTGTATTTGTAAAGGTGCCCATAGATGGTCACATAGCCATAACCATGATCAATTTCTATGTGATTCCCATAACCTGTTGCTCTATTGTCAGCACGTGTTACAACACCGTCTCCTGTGGCGTAAATGGGTGTTCCCCTAGGAGCTGAAAAGTCCATGCCCCAGTGCATTTTTCTTGCTTTTGTAAAAGGGTCAGAACGCACGCCATAACCAGAAGCCATACGGCGTAAATCTTCATTTCTTACAGGTTGAATGGCAGGAATGGCTGCTAGTAATTTTTCTTTTTCTTCAGCCAATTTAGCTATTTCATCAAGAGATTTGGACTGAACCACAATCTGTTTTTGAAGGATGTCCAAACGCTTGTTGGTTTCAATGATCAATTTGGAGTTGTTAAATCCTTCTAGGTCTTTATAGCGATTGATACCCCCAAAACCAGCTCTACGTTGTTCTTCAGGTATAGGATTGGCCTCAAAATATAAGCGATATATGTTGTTGTCTCGATCTTCAATACTGGATAAAACGGCTTCGGCCTCATTCATCTTTTTGTTGATTAACTGGTATTGCAATTGAAGATTGGATAATTCACGTTTTAGAGCACGCTCCTTAGGAGATTCGATATACTGGCTTGAAATAAATACTGACAAAAAACCAAAGAGGGCAGAGGCCAATAAAAAAACAGAAATATACTTAAAGGTTCGTCTTTTTTTGCGCTCTATTTTTCGGTATGAAAGGGTTTCTGGATCGTAATAATATTTTACCTTACTCATTACTTAAATTATGCTATTTTTGCAATTAGTAAAAATCATTTAAATAGATTGATTTTAAAGCGAAACGAACAAAGATAAAAATTGTTTCGCAATTAATATAATTTTAACAGCAACGAGAATTTCCAACTCTATGAAATCGCAAGAGATTCGCTCTACTTTTTTAAACTTTTTTGAGAATAAAAGTCACCTAATTGTACCATCGGCTCCGATGGTTTTAAAGGATGATCCTACCTTAATGTTTGTCAATTCGGGAATGGCTCCTTTTAAGGAATACTTCTTAGGCAATACAGAACCCAAAAGTAGCCGAATTGCCGATTCCCAGAAATGTCTAAGAGTTTCAGGAAAACACAACGATCTGGAAGAAGTAGGGTATGATACCTACCATCATACGCTTTTTGAGATGTTGGGGAATTGGAGTTTTGGAGATTATTTTAAAAAAGAGGCTATTGCTTGGGCTTGGGAATTATTAACCGAAGTTTACAAGATAGATAAAGAGATTCTTTACGTTACTGTTTTTGAAGGAAATGAAGCTGAAGGCATCCCTATGGATCAAGAGGCCTATGATTTGTGGAAAGCTATCATACCTGAAGACAGAATCCTGTTAGGAAATAAGAAAGACAATTTTTGGGAAATGGGAGATCAAGGTCCTTGTGGTCCTTGTAGTGAGATTCATGTAGATATTCGTTCTGTAGAAGAAAAGGCTCAAAAATCTGGAAGAGAATTGGTGAATCAAGACCACCCACAAGTGGTAGAAATTTGGAATTTGGTATTCATGCAGTACAACCGAAAAGCCAATGGCTCTTTGGAAAATTTACCAAATAGGCATATTGATACCGGGATGGGATTTGAGCGCTTATGTATGGTGCTGCAGGGAAAACAAAGTAACTATGATACCGATGTTTTTACTCCGATAATAAGAGAGATAGAAACTATTTCTAGAGTAAATTATGGCAAGGATGAAAAAATTGATGTAGCAGTTCGGGTTATAGCAGATCATGTGAGAGCTGTTGCTTTTTCTATTGCCGACGGACAATTACCAAGTAACACTGGAGCTGGATATGTCATAAGAAGAATCCTTAGAAGAGCGATTCGATATAGCTTCACCTTTTTGGATCAAAAAGAGCCATTTATTTATAAGTTGATTGAAACGCTTTCAAATCAAATGGGAGAGGCTTTTCCAGAGATTAGAAAGCAGCGTGTATTAATAGAAAATGTCATACGAGAAGAGGAGCAATCCTTTTTGAGAACTTTAGATCAAGGATTGTTATTATTGGCGGGAGTGATTGAAACTTCAAAGGAAAAAACAATTTCTGGTAAAAAAGCTTTCGAATTGTACGACACCTATGGATTTCCTTTGGATTTAACACAATTAATTGCTCGTGAAAAAGGATATCAAGTAGATGTAGAGGCTTTTCAAACGGAGATGCAAAAACAAAAGGACCGATCTAGACAAGCTTCTGCTTCAGAAACTTCAGACTGGGTCATTTTGAAAGACGATGATGTGGAAGAATTTGTAGGTTATGACCGATTACAGGTAGATGTTCGCATTACTCGTTACCGAAAAGTGACTACAAAGAAAGATGGAGAGCAATATCAATTGGTTTTCAACCTGACACCTTTCTATCCAGAAGGAGGTGGACAAATAGGAGATAGAGGGCATATAGAAAGTTCTAATGGAGATGTGGTTTATATCATAGATACAAAAAAGGAAAACAATGTCATCATTCATTTTGTAAAGAACTTACCAAAGAATATAGAAGAAACCTTTAAAGCTGTGGTTAACGAGGAAGCTAGGAACTTAACGGCTTCTAATCATACAGCGACACATTTATTACATCAAGCATTGAGAAGTATTCTTGGGACTCATGTGGAGCAAAAAGGGTCTTTGGTGAAAGCTAAAGGTTTGCGTTTTGATTTTTCACACTTTTCAAAGGTCGAGAAAGATCAATTGCAGCAAATAGAAGATTTCGTTAATGCTCGAATAAGAGAAAATATTCCATTACAAGAACAACGTAATATTCCTATTCAAGAGGCTATTAATGAAGGAGCCATGGCATTATTTGGGGAGAAATATGGCGATAGTGTACGTACCATAAGATTCGGGAATTCAATAGAACTTTGTGGTGGAACCCATGTGCAAGAAACAGGTAAGATTTGGTACTTTAAGATTGTTTCTGAAAGCGCCGTAGCATCAGGAATTAGAAGGATTGAAGCTATTACAAATGCTGAGGTTGGGGATTATTTTATAGAAATTGATAGAGACTATCAATCATTAAAGGAGTTGCTAAAAAGTCCTAAAGATCCTGTGACTGTGGTTCAAGAGCTTCAAGAAGAAAACAATGCGCTTAAGAAAGAAATAGAAAACTTGTTGAAAGAAAAGGCCAAAAACTTGAAAGGAGACTTGCAACAGGAAATCACCGAAGTGAATGGAGTACAGTTCTTAGCCAAACAGGTGGATTTGGATGCAGCCGGAATCAAGGATTTAAGTTTTGAATTAGGCGGACAAATGGACAATCTTTTCTTGTTATTTGGTGCCGAGCAAAATGGAAAAGCGATGTTGTCATGCTATATTTCTAAAGAGTTGGTAGCAGATAAAGGTTTGAATGCAGGAACTATTGTAAGGGAGTTAGGAAAGTACATTCAAGGAGGCGGTGGCGGACAGCCATTCTTTGCTACAGCAGGAGGTAAAAACCCGGCGGGGATCAAAGAGGCATTGGATCAGGCCAAGACTTACTTAAATTGATACATTGAAATTTAGAACCGAAATAACTTTAAACAAAGAAAAGGAAGGTCTCATTGATTACGATTCCAAGCTTTTTTTAATCGGTTCTTGTTTTGTAGAAAATATAGGTTCAAAATTGAACTATTTTAAATTCCAGTCGGTACACAACCCGATTGGAATTTTTTTTCACCCGCTAGCCATTGAAAGGTTTGTTCAAAGGGTTGTTGACGACATTCCATACAAGTCTGAGGATATTTTTGAGATGGATGGCGTTTGGAAGTCATTTGAGGCCCACTCACAGATGAATGCTCTTGATCTGGAAGACTTACTCCAAAATTTAAATCAATCCCAGCAGAATACACTCAAAACTGTAAAGGAGGCTACCCATGTAGTCATCACTTTAGGAACAGCATGGGTATATGAACATCAAGCTTCTGAAAAAGTTGTGGCTAATTGCCATAAAGTACCTCAAAGGGAATTTAGAAAGAAGCTATTGTCTATAGAGGAGATAGTTTCAAGTTTAATGAAAATAACTTCATTGTTAAGACAGCTTAACCCAACTGTAAAGATCATTTTTACAGTTTCTCCTATCAGACATATTAAGGATGGTTTTGTTGAAAACACAAGAAGCAAAGCGCATCTTTTGGCAGCTATTCACCAAATAATTGATGATTTGGATTTATTCTATTTCCCCGCATATGAAATTATGATGGACGATTTAAGGGATTACCGTTATTATGCAGAGGATTTGGTTCATCCCAATAATATGGCTATCGACTACATTTGGAATCTGTTTCAAAAGGTATGGTTTTCGGAATCAACCGAACCCATTATGAAACGCGTGGATAAAATTCAAAAAGGCCTGCAACACAAACCGTTTAATCCTGAATCCGAATCTTACAAAGCTTTTCTTAGTCAATTGGAGAGAGAAAAGTTAGAACTACAGAAAGAAATTCCGTCTATACATTTTTAATAAATACGACATTTGTCGTATTGAATTTAATTTCAGTAGGTTGCATTTTTGCTGAACTATTAATCAAAACTTATTGAAATGAAAACATTTAAATTGACACTTATGCTATTTATGGCATTGGGTTTCGTAACGCTCACTTCTTGTAAAAAGGACGACGATGGCGGTGATCCGGGTGATACTCAAGCGGCATCAGGAACCATTACAGCAAAAATTAATGGAGAGAGTTTTACTTCGCTTGAGATAACCTCTTTTGCTACTGTACAATCGGGGGGAGGTAATACGGTTCTAGTAATGCAGGGAAACTCCTCATCTCAAGCAATCAATATGCAAATTAATTATTATGATGGAGTAGGTACCTATGATATAACTGATGAAAGTGTCTTTATCCTCGCTTCTTATATTGAGCCCAACACCCAGAATCCTGCTCAAAGTCAAACTTGGAGTGCTCCTTTTGATGCATCTGGGGTGGTTGGGGAAATTAATATTTCAGAAGAAACGGATGCTACCATAAAGGGGACTTTTCAATTTACAGCCAAAAACCCGAATGATGGATCAACTAGGGAAGTAACGGATGGTTCTTTCAATTTAAATAAGATGTAGTTATTTAATGATGTCAAAGGGGTTTTTTTAGCAATATTTAAAAAGAAAAAATAAGTGCAAAACCCTTAATCTTTTAGAACGAGTAGTTTGTCGATTAAATTACTAGGAATTGATATTTTTAACTATATTTAGGAAGCTATTAATCAATTTAATAAGAAAGACATCAGTAGAAAGATCATAAGATCTCCATTGATGTCTTTTTTTATATTACCATGACAAAGATTCCCCTTCTTTTCTGTTGTTTTTTTTTCTTAAGTTTTTCTTTGATTTCACAAAACCTGGATAGTCTTTATGCAGCCACAAAGGAAATGAAAAATGATTCGGTAAAAATTAGAGCCTTAAACAGAATTGCTTCTTCTTATCTCTTTAACGATGCTAAAAAAGCATTAGATATGATTGAAGAAGGTGAGCATCTCGCTAAGCAAAGCCAATTTATGTTTGGCTTGATAGAACTTACCAATACCCATGGAATCTATATGGATATTACAGGGAAAGCTGACTCGGCTAGATATTATTTTGAAAAGGCTTTGAAATTGAGCCGAGATCATCAATTCAAAAACATTGAGGTCATGTGTTTGAATAACTTAGGGATGTTCCATTGGAACCAAAGTCATTATAAGCAAGCGTTAAATTACTTTTTTCAGGCTTTGAAAATGTATGAAAATCAAGGGAGTGAAAGAGGTACAGCTGCGCCACTTAATAATATCGGATTGATTTATCAAGACATGAATTTGCCTGAAAAATCACTAGAGTATCACCAAAAAGCCTTGGAAATTAGGGAGAAATACAATTTAGAAAAAGAACAAGTAGCATCATTAAACAACATAGGGATAAATCTAAAAACCTTGGGTAGGTTTCATGAAGCGGTTATGGTTCTTGAAAAAGGTCTTAAGCTTGCCGACAAAAGCAACAATAAAATTGGCTATTATCAAATATTAGACAACTTGGCCAATGCTTATCAAGAACTTGGAGACTATAGCAAAGCCATAGATTTGTACTTTAAGGCATTAAATAAGCCTGAGAATTATGAGTTTGACGAAAGAGAAAATATTTCAATTTTAATGAATTTAGTTTCTCTTTTCAATTACAAAAATCAACCTAAGGAAGCTTTGAAATATTCCAAACAGGCTTTTGATCTCATAGATAAATACCCTGCTGAAAGCATTGCTAATGGAGAGTTATATTTAAATACAGCTGAAAGTTATTTCATGCTTCAGGATTTGGATCAGGCCAGACAGCTAACTAAAGAATATGTGGTTTTAAAGGATTCCCTTTTTTCTAAGGAAAATGCTAAAGAGTTTGCCAATTTGGAAGTGAAATATGACACCGAAAAGAAAGAGAAGCAAATACTAGTTCATAGGGCTGAACTAGCTGAGCAAAAGCTTACCATTCAAAACAAAAACTATCAGATTTACGGAGCCATTGCTGCAGCCATTTTATTGGGGGTAATTGGCTTTTTTATGTACAACCAACAAAAGCTTAAAAATATTCAGTTGGCTAAAGAAAGCGAACTTAAAAGTGCTCTTTTAAAAATTGAAACGCAAAACAAGTTACAAGAACAACGGTTGCGCATTTCAAGAGATCTTCATGATAATATAGGAGCACAATTGACCTTCATCATTTCATCTTTAGATAATTTAAAGTATGCCTATAATATCCAAGATAGTCGTCTTAAAGATAAGTTGGACGAAATTGGGCACTTTGCTTCAGATACGATCTTTGAATTGCGAGATACCATTTGGGCAATGAATAAGGAGTATATAACCATTGAAGACCTTCAGTCACGTATTATCAATTATTTGGAAAAAGCTAAAAAGGCTACCCAAGGCGTTCAATTTCATTTAGGACTTGCTCCAACGGTTGATAAATCGGATGTGTTCGACTCGATAAAAGGTATTGCTGTTTATCGAATGGTTCAGGAAAGTATTCATAATGCTTTAAAGCATGCCAATGCTTCTGAAATCATAATAGAAATTGATAAGCCTAAAAACTATCTGGTCACCATAAAGGATAACGGTCAAGGTTTTTCCATTGATGATGTAAACCGGGGAAATGGGCTGCATAACCTAGAAAAGCGTTCAGGAGACATTGGAGCTTCTTGCCAGATTGATTCTAAACCCGGAGTTGGCACTCAAATTACTTTAAGTTTACCACCTCATAATAGTTTAAGCAATGCCAGTTAAAATTGTTGTTGTAGATGATAATTCCTTTCTGATAAAGACGGTAAAAGAAAAATTGTCTTTTTTTGAAGATTTACTTTGTAAGTATACTGCAATACAAGGAGAAGATTTGTTGGAGAAAC
Organism: Mangrovimonas futianensis; assembly: GCF_021245805.1. NCBI lineage: Bacteria > Pseudomonadati > Bacteroidota > Flavobacteriia > Flavobacteriales > Flavobacteriaceae > Mangrovimonas > Mangrovimonas futianensis. The sequence goes on along the minus strand of NZ_JAJJNF010000007.1, from coordinate 69,344 downwards.
TTGAGAAAGACCATCTCGTCGATTTGATTTTAATGGATATTGAAATGCCACAGTTAAACGGTATTGAAGCTACCGCCCATGTGAAAAAGAAATACCCGCAGATTAAGATTATTATGCTTACCGTTTTTGATAATGACGAACATATTTTCAAGGCAATAAAAGCTGGGGCAGACGGCTATTTGTTGAAAGATATTAATGCTCAGGATTTACATGATGGTATTCTAGATACCATGAATGGAGGAGCAGCAATGAATCCTTCCATAGCTCTAAAGACCCTAAAGCTTCTTAGGGAGCCCATGGAACTGGAGGATGGCAATTGTCAAGAGGAAATCACTTTAACCAAAAGGGAGATAGATGTTTTAGAACAATTGAGTAAAGGATTAAGTTATATCCAAATATCAGATAATCTATTGATTTCTTCAGGAACCGTTAGAAAGCATATTGAAAATATTTACAAGAAGTTACAGGTTCATAACAAATTGGAGGCAGTTCAGAAGGCTAAAAACAACAAGTTGATTTAATTATTAATTAACCTTTCAGTAATATAAATATTCTATTTCATACTTATTTTTACACAGCTATTAATTTATCAAAGGGGTAAAAGCATTGGTTAGGCTTTGTTGTCGAAGCAACCAATGCTTTTTGTATTTTAGGGCTATGCGAAAAATCATATTGGGAGTTGTTATTGCCTTGGCAATTATTTTTGTTTTTAGGCAATGCGAAAACAAAAAGGAAGATCAGATTATACTACAGGAAAACTCCGATCTTATTTTGGAACAAATTAAGAATGTTGGTAAGCTGGTGGTTACCGAGGGTCACTTTAGTGATGTGTTTACCTATAAAAATTCAAAGGCGCTTTTTGGCGATTTGATCAGCGCAGAAAAAAAGGCATTGGTAGTAGTCAATGCCGATGTTACAATTGCTTATGATTTGAGTCAAATTGAATATGAATTGGATGAATCAACCAAAACATTGAGAATACTGAGCATTCCAAAGGAGGAAATAAAGGTCAATCCAGATTTTGAATATTACGATGTGCAAGCAGATTTTCTTAATCAGTTTGACGCCAAGGACTATAACCAGATTAAGAATAAGGTGAAAGTTTCCTTGATGAAGAAAATTGAAGCTTCCGATTTGAAGAAAAATGCCGAAAATAGATTGATAAGCGAGCTCTCCAAATTTTATATTCTTACCAATAGTTTGGGATGGACTTTGGAGTATAACGGCTCATCTATTAATGAAATAGAAGAACTTGAATTTTTGCCATTTTAAATCAAGCTAGAATATTTTATGTTTTGGTTTATCTACGGGAAAAACCTCATGATTATCATTTTTAAAAATCATTAAAAACTGTATATTCGGCTTTAAAATATTAAAACATTATGTCCAATCCATACGTTAATTTTTCTGTTTCGGAGCATGTTGGTACCATTGAGTTTTACCATCCATCCCATAATTCACTCCCCAGTGATTTATTGAAAAAATTACAGAATGCCATTTTGGATGCAGACAAGGATCCTGGTGTCAAGGTAATTGTTTTAAAAAGTGGTGGTGATAGAACGTTTTGTGCCGGGGCTAGTTTTGATGAGCTCAAACAGATTCAAACACCGGAGGAGGGATTGGCTTTCTTTTCTGGATTTGCCAATGTGATTAATGCTATGAGGCGATGTTCCAAGTTTATTTTGGTAAGAGCCCAAGGAAAAGCAGTAGGTGGTGGTGTTGGTATTTTAGCGGCCGCAGATTATTGTGTGGCTACCCAGCACGCCTCGATCAAATTAAGCGAATTGAGCATAGGGATAGGACCTTTCGTTATAGCTCCTGCAATTGAGCGAAAAATTGGGGTAGGAGCCTTATCTCAATTAAGCATGGATTGCAAAAATTTCTATTCGGCAGAGTGGTGTCTAGGGAAGGGTTTGTATTCTGAATGTTTTGAAGATGTAAAGGATATGGACCATACACTTGAAAAACTTGCTAAAAGCTTGTCTAGTTACCATACAGATGCCATGGCATCCATGAAACGGGCTTTGTGGTCTGGGACAGAACACTGGGACAACCTACTGATTGAACGGGCTAAAACCAGTGGTGAGTTGGTTCTTAGTGAAACGACAAAAAACTTCCTGAATAAATTTTAATTCAATACTCCAGATTTTTCAATAATGTCCAATCCGTCATCAATAAGATGACCTACCTGCGGTCTGTTGGATTTGATACCTTCCAAATGCTTTAAAATAGCTTCGCAGAGTTCCTGTTTGCTGGATTGGAATGCCAATTCATATAACTCTATTGGAAGCAACCAATCTTCTGGATGGTTTTCAATTAACTGTTCTAAAACTTTGTGTCTGGAAATAGTTTGGGTATTGCCTTCTCTGTAATCTCTAACCTGTTGATAAAGTATCTCTAGCTCTTCCTCTTTAGGAGTTTTTTTAATCTTAATCGTTTCTGTAGATGACTTGTGAGTCAATAAATCAAAACTATTGAAATCTGCTGGTCCCGAAAATGCTGAAACAACTTTCTTACCAACAGCCATATCGTAAATGCCCCATTCTGGTTGGAAAAGAATCTCTTCTTTGTACGATACGGTACAGTTTTCAAAGCTGATTAAAATAATTTTACCCTGTAAGTTTCTCTTTCCTGTAATGATATTTCCAGTGACTTTGACGCCGCCTTCAAATTCTAATGTAACACGCTCTCCTTCAAAAATGTTATAGGCCGTTAGATCTCTAGGGCTCATATCCTCGATAGATATATTGATGCCTTTAAGTTTTCCTATAGGAGAACCAAAGCCTCCATTATGATGATTTGTGCCATGTCCAACAAGTTGTTTTTCTCTGTAGGAGAGAGCTGTTTTTCCTGTTGTTTGAATATAAATAGGTTTGTCTTTGTGAGAAATTACATTTGAAAAAACGCCAGAAATTTGAAGACCAGTGCTTAATTCAATAGACCCTAGAGCTTCTGATTCAATAAGTTTATTGACTCCCGATAAACCTCCAGTTCGAAGTGCCATGGTATTTGCAAATTCTTCTAAAACCAAACTTAAATGGGCAAAATTGGAGGTCACAAACAATTGGGGTTGGGGTTTCGTAATGTCAAAACTTTGGTCTGCGGCTTTAATAGAATACGGAAGTTTTTTTACTTGGTCTGTCATACACCAAGTACTTTCGCCTATTGAAGAAAGTAATCCAGCGCCATAAATTTTTGGATTATCCAAAGTGCCTATCAATCCATACTCAACGGTCCACCAATGTAGGTTTCTTATTAAAGCCATTTCACTTGGTTTACCCATGTTTTCCTGAAGGTATTCAACATCGGCTTCAGCTTTTTGAATGTCCTCTTCTTTACTTCCTGGAGCTTCTTTCAATATGGAAAGGTATCTTACAGCCTCATAAAGTTCATAATCTTTGGCAGAAGAAATGGCTTTACAACCTATTTCTCCAAATCGTCTTAAATATTCGGCATATTCAGGATTTGCAATTATAGGGGCATGTCCCGCTCCTTCATGGATGATGTCTGGTGCTGGTGTGTATTCAATATGTTCCAATTGCCTGATGTCACTGGCAATTACCAGCACATTATAGGCCTGAAATTCCATAAACGCATTCGGAGGAATAAATCCATCTACTGCTACGGCTGCCCAACCAATTTCTTTAAGAATGCGGTTCATTCCATACATGTTAGGAATGTCATCAATAGAAATGCCAGTTTGTTTTAATCCGTCAACATATGATTTGTGAGCTACTTTACTCAAATAGTCCACATTCTTTCTCATCACATATCTCCAAACAGCTTGATTAATTGGGGTGTAATCATCATAGTTCTGTGGTTTGATGAATTGTTTTAAGTGCTTTGGAAGCCTATCTAAAATGTTATTGGATTCTATTGATTGTAATTCCATAATTCTTAAAAGTATCTGGGTAAAGTTACAAAATATTCAATTTTTTTGTTGGTATAAAGGAAAATAACCTATCTTCCTTTGTTTTGCAATTCATCTTGCCTATTTAACTATTTATAAGTCAAGGACGTAATTACTATTCGGATTTTCTTTGAGGAAAAATAATTTTAAAGAGTTTTATAATTTGTTAGATGAACTAATAAAGGAGATCAAAAAATGGGAGATATTGAATATTAGATACGTTTTTATTGGATAAAGTGAAAAGCTATGCTGTAAAAGGCATTTTTCATAGCTGAGGAAAAATAATTCAATTTAATTTGTATATTTAGCACTTAAATTAAAATTCTAATTAACTATTATTATATTATGAAAAAGGTCATTTCCTTATTTGGTTTTATGTTGCTTTTCTTTGTTGGAATGCAAACTACTGTAGCTCAAGATAAAAAAGTTGCTGCATCAGAAGATTTAATTGCACAGGCTAAACAAGATGCAATAGAATTGAGTAAAAAACTACATTTAAATGGTCAACAAGAAGAGTTGGTTCTTGAAGTGTTTGTTGAGGCTGCAAAGAATACAGGAGAGATAAAAAAAGCTAATCTAGAGCCAAAATTAGAGAAAGCTAGAATGGATGTCATTAATGAAAATCTAGATCTTAAGATGACTGATATCCTAACACCAGAACAATACAAGAAGTATCATTACATGGATATGCCTAAATAAAAAAAAAGCGACTTTAAGTCGCTTTTTTTTATGCTTTATTTTTTTTGTCCAGGAGGATATTGCATTAGGATTTCATGGACAAATTCAGAAATTCTTTCAATTTTCTTATCCATGTTTTGAGTCAGGTATCCACTTCCAACACCCTGCCAAACCAATTCTTTTCTTTGGGCATCAATAAGATCAACATATAAGGTTCCTTCGGTACTTGTTGATACAGAACTGTAAGAGTTCCAGTAATAAGGACTCCAGCCCCAACCATAACCATATGGTCCCCAGCCGTTGTTGTAAACATTCACTTGCTCTCTAGATTTGGTAAAAATGCTTATTAACAAATCGGGAGTTTCAGATTTGGTAAAGCCTTTGGCTAACATCTCGGTTTCAATGGCTCGAAGAATCCTTCGTTTGTCTAAATCGCTTATTTCGGCTTTATCAATACCTGGTTTGTAAAAGGCAAATGATTTATAATTGTCAAAATTTGCGTTTTTGTCATAATCCGTTGCCACCCTTACAGAGGTGCAAGAGGATACAGAGATTAACAAAAGTAATACTCCAAAAGTTCTTAAAGTGTTTTTCATAGCGTATGATTTAGTCCTTCTAATTTAGCAAATTTTCGTCAACTAAATTTGGTAAAGTTACGCTTAGTAATGGCTCGTTTTCCATGGCTCTTTGAATGGCTGTCATCGCACCATCATTTCTGGCCCAACTGCGTCTTGAAATACCATTGTTGACATCCCAGAAAAGCATTGATTTTAAGCGCTTTTCTGCGTCTAAAGTACCATCAAGAACCATGCCGAATCCGCCATTTATAACTTCACCCCATCCAACTCCACCACCGTTGTGTATACTCACCCATGTAGCGCCTCTAAAACTATCTCCAATAACATTGTGAATGGCCATATCGGCAGTAAATCGGGATCCGTCATAGATGTTGCTTGTTTCTCGGTAAGGAGAATCTGTACCTGAAACATCATGATGATCTCTTCCTAAAACAACGTAGCCTATTTCCCCATTGGCAATGGCATCGTTGAAAGCCTTTGCAATTCTCATACGACCCTCTGCATCGGCATAAAGAATTCTGGCTTGGGAACCAACAACAAGTTTGTTTTCCTGTGCACCTTTGATCCATTGAATATTATCTGCCATTTGTTGTTGGATGTCTTCTGGTGCTTGCTTCATTAAATCTTCCAAAACTTGACAAGCTAAAGCATCTGTTTTTTCCAGGTCTTCAGGTTTTCCTGAAGTGCAAACCCATCTGAATGGTCCGAATCCATAGTCAAAACACATGGGTCCCATGATATCTTGTACATAGCTAGGATACTTAAATTCACGACCTATAGTTGGATTTTCGGCCATAACATCTGCTCCGGCTCGGGAAGCTTCCAATAAAAAGGCATTTCCGTAATCAAAAAAATAGGTGCCTTTGGCTGTATGTTTATTGATAGCATTAGCATGACGACGTAGGCTTTCTTGCACTTTGTCTTTGAATAGTTCTGGCGTGCTTGCCATCATATTATTAGCTTCTTCAAAAGATAATCCCACTGGATAGTATCCTCCAGCCCATGGGTTGTGAAGGGACGTTTGGTCACTTCCTAAATCTATTTGAATGTTTTCGGTATCAAATTTTTCCCAAACATCAACGACATTGCCTAGATAGGCCAATGAAATGGTTTCTTCAGCTTTTTTTGCTTTTCGAACTCTGGTAACTAGATCATCTAAATTGGTAATGATTTCATCAATCCATCCTTGTTCATGTCTAATTCTGGTGATTTTAGGATTCACCTCCGCACAAACGGTGATGCAACCTGCAATATTTCCTGCCTTTGGTTGAGCACCGCTCATTCCGCCAAGACCAGAGGTAACAAAGAGGTGACCATTAGGTATTTTGTTTATTTTTCTGAATCCGTTTAAAACGGTAATTGTAGTTCCGTGAACAATACCCTGTGGACCGATGTACATATAACTCCCAGCTGTCATTTGTCCGTACTGGGTGACACCTAACGCATTGAATTTCTCCCAATCGTCCGGTTTAGAATAATTAGGTATCATCATTCCATTGGTAACTACAACCCTCGGAGCCTCTTTGTGAGAAGGGAACAAGCCCATTGGGTGGCCAGAATACATGACTAATGTTTGTTCATCGGTCATTTGAGCCAAATATTTCATGGTTAATAAGTATTGGGCCCAATTTTGAAAGACAGCACCATTACCACCATAGGTGATTAATTCATGTGGATGTTGAGCCACAGCATAGTCTAGGTTGTTTTGAATCATCAACATAATGGCTGCAGCCTGCTTGCTTTTTGCCGGGTATTCCTCTATAGGGCGAGCATACATTTTATAATTGGGACGGAATCTGTACATGTAAATTCGTCCATAGGTTTCTAGCTCTTCCTTAAATTCAGGTATTAATGCTTTATGATGTTTGGGCTCAAAATACCTAAGTGCATTTTTAAGTGCCAAGGTTTTTTCTTCTTGGGATAAAATTTCCTTTCGTTTAGGAGCGTGGTTTATTTGATTGTCGAATGGTTTTAGGGTAGGTAATTCACTAGGTATCCCCTGTAATATTTCTTCTTTAAATGTCATTGTTGCTTTAATTTAGTTAAACTTGTTTGGTGTGAAGTGTTCAAGAAAAACTAGGGGTAACGAATATCTACCCGGTGGTGGGTATTTGCAACTTTTTTGCGATATGTCATTAACAACCGATCCAAGGCTATTGAGAATTTGTCTTTTTGTTATATCCGTATGGGCAATGCCTACAGCCACTTTCACAACAATAACCTCTTTTTAAATGGTATTGTTCGGTAAAGCATCGGTAGCCTTCAGGGGTTAAATAATAATCGCCTTCCTCAATAGGAATTCTTTTTTTTATCATGTGGCAAAGATAATGTAATTTGGATTGATTTTAGTTTTCTGAAAATATGATTGTCATTTCAAAAAAATTGATACCAAAAGGCTATAGTGGTTTGACTATTTTTCCTTTTATCATTTTAAAATATCCCGAATTAAGAAATGACAAGGTATTGTTGCTTCATGAAAGGATCCACAAAATACAGCAATTGGAACTTTTTATTATTCCTTTTTATGTGTGGTATTTTTTGGAATTTACCATACGATTCTTCAAGTATAGAAATAAACGATTGGCCTATCGGAACATTTCGTTTGAAAGAGAAGCTTATTTAAACGAAACAGATCCTGACTATCTAAAATCAAGATCTGTTTGGGCCTTTTTAAAATATATTTAGTTGGTGTTTATTTTAAAATCACTTTTTGTGTTTTCTTAAATCCATTTTTAAGAGTTACGGAAACCAAATAGGAACCTGTTGAAAGATTTAAGGATTCTAACTTTACCTGAGAGGAGCTTAGAGCATTCTCTTGTATAAGGCGCTTTCCTGTGAGGTCTAAAATATGAATTTCTTCAATGGGACCTTGTGAGGAATTCACCAAAATATAACTGCCATTTGGAGCTTTTATTGAAATGGTGTTTTCCAACATAGATTCAGGTAAGCTAAGCGTTTCATTCGTGTATCTTAAAATGAATCGATCGTTGTAAATGCCCTCATCACTGTTAAAGCTGAAAGGAGCCATTCTTAAATCTGAAATAATTCCCGTATAAGTGTCTTCCAAATAAATGTTTTGGGTGGCGTCTTCAAAAAGTCCGTCCACATGATTTATGGAAATGGTATAATTTCCATTTTGAGGTAATTTGAGACCTAGGGGTACGGTGTCCAATTCATCAAATGGCACGCTTTTTCCTTGGATGGCCAAAGATTTATCTTCAACCAGTGAGTATAGTTCAAATTCAATTTTCACGCCTTGAGCAGGTGCATCATAAATGGGATCATAGCCATTTATAGCATTGGAAACATATCCCACTAAAATATTGGAGGTTGGTAAGCCAGGAGATGACAAGGATAGCCAAATGCGGTGCTTTTCATCAAAAGTTATGGATGCAGTGGAATTGCTATTAGTCTTGTAAAATTGTGAATTGTCATAAGTTTCATAGCTAACAGAGTCATACTCATATCGCATGCTGTTGTCAAAATTGGCAATTTCAGAGGTACTTCCATTATCTGTCATAAGTGTGAAAAATCCTTGACCGGCCGCGATAAATCCTTCAAAACCAAATTGGGTGCCTCCAGTGGCATTATATGTTAAATAATCTGCGGAATCATAATTGGAAGCATAATCTCCATAGAATGGATCATCTGTGGCTGTTGATGGATTAATGCCGTGGGTCCATAAATAAATAAAGGGTTCTAAATGCGTCGCGTTACTGGCAAGAAACTTATCGGCGCTAATGGCTGATGGGTATGGATTCCCCAAGAGGTTCCAGTTGTCGTCATCTTTTGTAACAGGAGTTGTGGTTGGTCCGTTGGTGTAATTAACTCCTGTATAAGTTCCTCTGGAAATGGGGACAGAAATATCCCCATTGTTTGGTGTTCCTATAAATTCTGTAGTAAAACTCGTGTTGGTTGGTGAATTTGAAATGTATCCCATTCCACTGGTCATGATTTCATTACCATTAATCCAATTTCCGAAATTACTGGTGTATGTTCCCCCATTGTTTACTGATGGAATCCATTTCCAAATAAGGCCCCCAGAAGGCAGATTTCCTGAGGAAAAATTAGCCACAGGAGCAGACCAATAGACATAATCTGTCGCATCATCCACATCTGCAATTCTCTTAAGGTGTATGTCACCTGAATTGGTGGTATTATTAATCTGAACCAAGTTGGCTCCATTTCGAACATCTAGCTCTAAAATAGAAGAATCGGTGTTGTCTTCAATGGCAATCCAATCCATGACGACTAAATTATTATTATCCAAAACATTTAGGTTTCCACTGTCTTTGATGGTCAAATTTTTTGCTAGAGCGGTATACAATACTGGTGGCATGGGAGTTGTTAAGAATGGAATGTTACTTTCGGAATCTTGGATTATTACGCAATTCGTCTCATCAGGAACTCCGTAAGGAGCCCAATTGTTAGCTTCATTCCAGTTGCTATTATCCGTGCCTTTCCATACCTTGGTTTTATTGGAAATGATGACATCTTTACTGATGTCACAGCCGTTATTAAGAGTGGCAATGGCTGTAAATGTAAAATCTTCCAATTCCAGTTGAGCAATGGTTGGCTTTACATACACGGTTCCAATGGTAGTTCCAGGAACATAAGGAATAGTAGCTGCTGCATCGGTATAGGCATCCACGGAAGGTGTTCCAGACCATGTGAAAGATGGTGTTAGCGGTCTGGAGCCATAAAGCTCGATATTATCTATGGCTACACCATCCCCCCATTCAGAGTAGTAGTAAATTCGAAATCTTAAGTTTGGTTCATTTATGTAGCTTGATAAATCATAGGTTAAATGAGAGAATTGCGTTCCGTATCCGATGTCATCCGTTATATTTGCTACAATGTTGGGCCATGTATTACCACCATCTGTGGATATTTCCAAATTAACCTCTTCTGGAACTGATAGGTTGTATCTTGAAAAATACATATCTAACTCTAGGGTCAAATTGGTGAAAGTGGAGGAGTCCAATGCATCAGAAACTAATTCGTTTTCTGTGTAATCCCCTGAATCCGCTACACTTATTACGAAGCTATTTGTTCCAAACCCAGAGGAAATGGCAGGATACCACACATATCCATTAGGAACATATGTGCTAGCTTGGACTTGCCAAGTGGAAATATCATCAGCAGGTGAACCGTTTGTGATTATATTATTTTGAGAAAAGGTACCAAAACCACTTTCAAAATCTTCATCAATGAGGTAGGCAATTTCAGTATCGCCTGTTGCCGAGATCTCTATAATATCATTTTCACCGCAGATTTCTGGTGTTTCAGGTACAAAGCTTAAAGTTGTGACAGGGTTGATGGTACCAATGATTTCTAGTCTTCTCACTGATTCACAGGTACCATTGGTGGCCGTAACCCAATAGCTGGTAGTGGCACTAATGAATGGTGACCAAGTACCACTATTGGTAGTGGCTAAAAGGTTGCCACCAGTCTCAGCGTCATACCATTTAAATTGAGTGGTATCTGAAGATCCAGTAACTGTTAAATCTACATTGCCCTCCCCGCAGGTTGTACCATCGGTAATACTTGTTATCTGTGAGGAACAATTTTCAATAACTGTAAATAGATAGTCTTCGGCTTCACCTAAGTTATTTACCCCATTAGAAAATCCAAAGTTTTGACATGCTGTGTAATTGTAAGCTCCAAAAACCTCAGAACCACTATTTTGTTCCCTTCTTAGATATCTTATTCTAATTCTATAATTACCAATTCCTTGGTTGCTAGGAATTGTAAAACCAAATGATGTTGATGCTGTGACTACTACCCCTGAATCGTAAACAATTTCACTATTGTCATTTGCAAAAAACCCATCCTTATTCCAATCTACCCATGCTTTCCATCTTCCTCTGCCAGTACTTGTTCCTACCGAAACATTTATTCCTTCTCCTTGGGCTTGTATACACGGGGTGGTAGAAGTGAAATCTTGATATCCTGGGGTAGTGTTTGAGAAAGTACTTGAGTTTGAGGTGTAATTCAAAGAGCTGATAAACTCAACGTCTTCAATGTAATGATCTTCATTCTCTGGAGTTGTAGTTGTAGGGGTGCAGTAACTTGAATTGGTGGTCGTTACACTCCCAGATAACGGATTAGTTGTAAAATATAAAGGTCCTCCAGTGCAGTCCGAATTAAACGAGAAAACATAGACGTAATAGGTGGTGTTCTGGGTTAAACCTGTGGCGGTGAAGTTGGTACTACCATCAATATCCACTACAGTGGCAGTTCCAATGGAGTCTCCTATATTGTAATTAACCCCATCAACAGGTGTTGGGGGAGTAGCCGACGTACTGATTACAACCAAATAATTATCTGGTTCTGGGGAAGGGGCGGTAAATGAACCATATGCCGAATCACCTGTGGCCGATAAGGTTAAGGTTGTGGGTTGCTGAGAAGGTGTAGCGCAAGCGGGTAATGGTGTTCCTTTAACTTCAATATCATCAATAGTAAATGCAGGATAATTTCCCGTAGAGTTATCATTATTCCAGCCAAACCCCAAATAGAAACTTTGTCCGTCAACCACAGATAAATCAAGATTGGTTACACTTTGAGTCGTATTTTGTCCTTCGTACTCTCCGGGTAATACGGCCCAAGTGCTACCATCAAAGGAGTAGAGTACCGAACCATAATCAAAGTTAGCCTCACCTTGGCAAATCCAATTGAAATCTAACGTAACCGATTCAAAGTTGGTCGCATCGATGGGGGTTGTGAAATATACTAAGGTTGCAGCTACCTTGTTGGCTTTGTATTGAGGCATGGTTCCAGAAGTAGCTGGATTATTAACACTTACTGCCATAGAATATGATCCAGAAATCACATTACATCTTGTGTTGTCAAATACCCAGAAGTAATTGTCATTGGTGGCTGGTGTGGTAGTAAATTGACCATTCTGCCATCCAAGATATGGACTTGCTTGATTTTCTGGTCCAGAGGCTGCTTCAAAGTCTTCAAAAAAAAGCGTGGTTTGTGCTTGAACAAAATAACCTGATAAAAGAAGGAGGGTATAGATGAAATGTTTGAATGCTTTGCAACAATTTTCCTGTAAGTAATTTTTTTTCATATGCCAATCTAGGCAACCCAAATCGGGTTGCTATTTATTAATTATTCTTAGGATACCAAAGAAATAAGTTGGCGTATTAGTGGTTTGGAAGATTCGAGAGGGTAATTGGTAAAAGTATATTAAACTAATGTAAATATATTAATATTTGTTTTAAAAATGTTAAATCGCTGTGCATTGTTGAATATTGTAAAAAATAGGTAGAATATTTTTTAATTTCCCAATATTTTGAACGTCTATTTGTTTGATTTTTATGAATTTGTCTTTTAATTCTGTTGAAAACCAATTTGTTGGTAGTTTTTTAGGAGGGATTTCTGTTACAATAAAACGGGAGGATCGCATTCATCCTATGATTTCAGGGAATAAATATCGAAAATTGAAGTATAACCTTTTGGAAGCTCGAGAAATGGGATGTTCTAAACTACTGACATTTGGAGGAGCATTTTCAAATCATATTGCTGCCGTGGCTGCAGCAGGTAACGAATTTGGTTTTGAAACCATAGGGATTATTCGGGGAGAAGAATTGGAATCAAAGATTCCAGATAATCCTACTTTATCATATTCAGCTTCACAGGGGATAACCTTTAAATTTGTCACACGGTCTCAGTATCGTCTGAAAGGGGAGGCACATTTCATTAACAATTTAAGAGAAGAGTTTGGATCCTTTTATTTGATTCCAGAAGGAGGAACAAATAATTTAGCAGTTCAGGGGTGTGAAGAGATATTGGCGCAGGTTGATCAAGAAATGAATTATATCTGTTGTGCTGTGGGTACGGGAGGAACCATTTCGGGTTTAATAAATGCTTCAAATAAAGATCAAATGGTTTTGGGATTTCCCGCTTTGAAAGGTGATTTTTTGTCGGAGGATATTCGTAAGTTTGCAACCCAAGACCAATGGAAATTAATTACAGATTATCATTTTGGCGGTTATGGTAAAATAAATCAGGAATTGATCGGTTTTATTAATGAGTTCAAAATGAAATATCAAATACGCTTAGATCCCATTTATACCGGGAAAATGATGTTTGGTATTTTTGATTTGATTAAGAAGGGTTTTTTTCCAAAAGGGTCGCAAATTTTGGCAATTCATACTGGAGGCCTACAAGGCATTGAAGGAATGAACCAAAAGTTGAAGCAAAAAAATCTACCATTAATAAAATAATTACATGAGAAAGATAGTATTTCTTTGTTTACTAAGTGTTTTGGTGTTTAACTGTGGTTCCAAGAAAAAGGCTGCTTCGGTAAAAACAAAGAAGGAGCGTGTTGTGAGAAATCAAAATACTAGATCTGCAACCTCAAGCACACAGCCGAAATCAAATAATACGGCGCCCACTACGACTCCTAATACCTCAAGTTCTTCTAGTTCGCCAACCGTTGCATATATCAATTTATACCATGCAGTGGCTATGGAGGAAATGAAACTTTATGGGATACCTGCAAGTATTACTCTAGCTCAAGGTATTTTGGAATCTGGTTCAGGAAAGGGAAGGTTGTCTGTTGAGGCCAATAATCACTTCGGAATAAAGTGCCATGATTGGACAGGTGCAAAAATTTATCATGATGACGATCGATCACAAGAATGTTTCAGAAAATATAATGATGCCAAATATTCATTTAGGGACCATTCTTTGTTTTTAAAGGAACGAAAGCGTTATTATAAATTGTTTGAATTAGACCCAGACGATTATAGAGGATGGGCCAAAGAACTAAGAGCTGCTGGCTATGCAACTGACAGACGTTATCCCGAAAAATTAATAGACTTGATTGAGCGTTATCAGCTCCATCAATATGATGATCAAGTGTTAGGTAATCCTGCCAGTCGCAACAGAATAAGAACTGTTACGTCAACTAATGTTCCAACATCCGTTGATAATTTTGGAAACACCTATACGGTCCAAAAGGGAGATACATTATATTCCATATCCAAGAAACATAATCTTACCGTGGAGCAGTTGAGAAAAATGAACGGATTAAAAAATAATGATTTGCAAATTGGCCAAGTTCTTTCGGTCAAATAAAAAATACCAATATGTTATATAAACGCAGCAGTGAATTGTTTGCTAATGCAGAAAAGGTTATTCCTGGAGGAGTAAATTCTCCTGTGAGGGCATTTAAAGCGGTGGGAGGTACACCACTTTTCATAAATAAAGCCAAGGGCGCATACCTTTATGATGAAGATGGAAACCAGTTAATAGATTATATCAATTCTTGGGGACCGATGATTTTGGGACATGCCTATCAACCTGTTGTAGATGCCGTTATTGAAAAAACCAAACTAGGTACTTCTTTTGGGACTCCAACGGAAATTGAAACTAAGATTGCCGAATTAGCCGTTTCCATGGTTCCTAACATTGACAAAATAAGATTTGTCAACTCTGGCACAGAAGCATGTATGAGTGCCGTCAGATTGGCTCGCGGTTATACGGGTAAAGATAAAATTATCAAGTTTGCTGGTTGCTATCATGGACACAGTGATTCCTTTTTAATCCAAGCCGGAAGTGGCGCGGTTACTTTTGGGAGTCCAAATAGTCCTGGTGTGACTAAAGGAACCGCTCAAGATACGCTGTTAGCGCGATATAATGATATCGCCCATGTTGAAGAGATTGTTTCTGCTAACTCTGGTGATATCGCATGTATTATTTTAGAGCCAGTGGCCGGTAACATGGGATGTATTCCACCCAAAGAGGAATTTCTTAAAGGGTTAAGAGCTCTATGTGATAAAGAAAATATTTTATTGATATTTGATGAGGTGATGACCGGTTTTAGGTTGGCTTCAGGAGGTGCTCAAGAGCTGTTTGATATTTCCGCAGACATTGTTTGTTTTGGAAAAGTAATAGGAGGTGGTTTGCCAGTGGGTGCGTTTGCAGCTAGAAATGAGATTATGAATCACTTAGCGCCTTTAGGGCCTGTTTATCAAGCTGGGACTTTAAGCGGTAATCCATTGGCTATGGCTGCTGGACTGGCTATGTTGACAGCCTTGAATGAGGATAAGGAAGTGTTTCAACGTTTGGAAGAAAAGACCTCCTATCTTGAAAGAGGGCTGCGAGATGTATTAGAAAGAAATGAAGTTGTTCATCAAATCAATAGGGTAGGTTCAATGATTTCTGTGCATTTCTGCGATAACGAGGTGTATGACTTTGATAGTGCCGCCCATGGTAACAATGAGTCTTTTAAAGCCTTCTTTCATGGTATGTTGGATCAAGGAATATACATTGCCCCAAGTGCTTTTGAAACTTGGTTTATTACCGATGCACTTTCATATGAAGATTTGGATAAAACCATAGCGGCATGTGATGTGGTGAGTAAAAAAATGAAATAAAAAAAAGCCTTGAATCTCAAGGCTTTTTTTCAATAGGTTAAGGTCTTCTTTTCTGCATTTTTTTGTTTCCTGACATTTTTTGACCTCTGTCTGCCATTCTGTTGCGTCTTTGTTCCATTTGGGTTTCCCATTTGGTATATTGATCCTCATTTAAGATGGACTTCATTTGTTTTTTTATTTCAATTTGTCTGTCAAGTCTTTCATTCTCTCGAGCCAAACGCTGTTCTTTTGTTGGTTTTTCACCTGATCCTCTCATTTTTTGGAATTCTTCCATCCTTACCTTTCTATTTTTTGCATTTTCAAGATGGATGGCTTGAACTTTCTTTTGTTGCGCTTCAGTAAGGTCTAATGCCAAAGTCATTTTTTTAGTCTGGATTTCGGCTTGTTCTTCTGGCGTATAATCTGCCATTTTATTCATGCGTCTCTCTTGGGCGGACATGGTCTGTATAGCTAAAAAGGCCATGACCATAAACAATAATTTTTTCATAGTGTTTAAATGTTTCTGTTTGGTATTAAGACCTCTAAAAAGAAAATTGGTTTAATCTCTGTGGGAAAATTAACATCAGATTAACGGTTGTTTATCTTCTTTGAATTTTGGTGGTCAAAGTAGGTCTTGTAAATGAATTCTCCCAAAAGGCAGGAGGCTATTATAGTAACTGAAATGACAACACCTATAAAATTATCCTTGAACTGTTGCGTTATCAATGTGATGCTAGCTATGAGGCAAAATAGGAACCCAATAATATGAATGAATTTTGAACCATTGATTTTATTAGATAATTTAAATCCTACAAAATTGACCGTGGCAAATATGAGTAGAAACCCTATGCTTCCAGCTGTTGAGATGCTCTCAAGGTTGAGTGTGTTGGTTAGGATCAAATTTAAAATGGCTGTAATTAAAAGTCCGATGGGATGGTTATAGAAGCTGTCTGTTAAGCTATGTGGTAATTCATCATCTTCAGCTATTTCATAACTTACCCTACTACCGCCATATAAAGACGCATTTATGGCTGAAAAGGTTGAAATCATGGCAGCAATCGTGATGACTGTAAATCCAACTTGACCTAAAACTGGTTTGGCTGCCTCAGCTAATACATACTCTTCTGCCTTTTTGATGGTTTCAAAGGAAAGAGAGCCTACAGTAACAATAGCAATAATTATATATAGTAGAATAACGAAAATGACGGAATAAAAATAAGCTTTCGAAATATTCTTATCGGGGTCTTTAATATCGGGAGCAGCATTAGCAATAAGTTCAAAACCTTCATAGGCCACAAATATGACCATCCCTCCTGTAAGTAACTGTAAAGGCGTTTCCCAATTCGTTACTTGAAGTTGCTCCAAATGGGGATTTCCTCCCAAACCGTAAATTCCAACTCCTACAAAACCCAGTAAAATAATTAGTTTAATGATGACTGAGTAAGACTCAATTTTGCTTACTACTTTAATGCTGTAGTAATTGATCGCTGTTGCTAAAATGATAATAGCACTGGCATAAATATGAAAATCAATGGTCTTGTTGACTAAAGGAAGTAAATTTTGTGCATAGGAGCCAAAGGCCGAAGCATACAATGACAGCATGATGATGTAACTCACCCAGAGCAAGTTGTTAATACTTCCGCTGAATATAGTTTTTCCAAATCCCTCATTGATAAACCGAACCGTACCGCCGCGATCGGGGAATTTTTTCGTCAGTTTTACATAACTGTAAGATGTTAAAAGCGCAATTATTCCTGCTATTAGAAATGCTATAGGCGTTCCGCCTTTAGCCAGAGAAACGGCTAGCCCGAGGACAGCGAAAATACCACCTCCTACCATACCTCCAATGCCTATTGAAATGGCTTCTTTGAGACCGATTGTTTTGTTAGAATTTGAAATAGTTTAAGATTTTAAATTAATATTTCATTTGAACCTGTTTCATGTTTACAAGTTTCCAACTAATGGGCATTAGGATTGGATTTTCTAAAAATAAGAAGATTTGGATCCTCTTCAAAAGGTTTTGCTTCCTTCAAAAAGCCCAAACGTTCAAGTAATTTCATAGAAGCCACATTGTTATAATGGGTCATGGCAGAAATTTCCTTTAAATTTAAATATTGAAATCCAAACCGCAGAATCTCATTTAAACACTCATTCATATAACCTTTACCTTGGAACTCATAATTTAAATCATAACCAAGTTCTGCTTGGGTTCTATCCTCTGAAAAATTCCATAAACAAACAGTGCCGATGATACTATCCTTAGATCGGAGGCAGATTCCCCAATATTGAGCTGGAGGTCCATCCACAGGGTTAATAATTTTATTTATAAAGGCCAGTGCAGCTTCTTTGGTTTCTGCTTTTGGTCTGTCAACAAATTCATTGATTTTTGGGTCTGACCTTAGAAAGGAAATCATTTTCCAATCTTCAGACTTGAGCGCTCTCAACAGTAACCTTTTAGTCTTTAAAACGGGTAATGAATTTTTGCTCATGATCTCTTTGGGTGATGGATGTATTTTGTAGCAATTAGAACTTGGTGAATTTCTTTGCTGCCATCTTTTTTATTGAATGGAACTTCCATGGTCTGGATACACTGGAATAAATTTTTCTTTAAAATTTCATTAATCCGATTGGAATCGTGGTAATTAAAATAAACCCGCAAACCATTCATACCAGTAATAAAACCTGAATTCTTTTTATTTCCAGGAACGAAACTGATGTAAAGGATACCTTCTTCAGATAGCAGATCATAGCATTGTTGGAAGAAATCATCTATTTCTTCCAGTGAAAGGTAGGGTAAGCCAAATCCGCAAATGATACCCTGAAACTTCATTTTAAGTTTATTAAGGTTCCTGAAGTCCATCACTTGAAATTTAGCTTTTGGCAGGTTCTTATTTGCCAAATCCACCATGTTTTGTGAAATATCAATCCCTAATATTTCTAAATTAGGTTTTTTGTTTAGTAAGTATTTGGAAATGTTTCCAGGGCCACAACCTACATCAAGAACTTTGACGTGCGGAGGCAATTTGTTTGAGAATGCATCGTATGAATCATTATACAATGATAAATCCATAAATTTTTCCTCATAAATTTTGGCTATTTGATTCCAAGTTTCAAATGTTTCTTGATAGGCGTCCATGAAATTAAATATAGGAATACTTTTTTAGGTTTTCTTGTTTTTAAGATTCCAAATAGAATAGAGGGCTGTCAATAAAAAAGGGAGCGTACATAGTATGACTTTTAGGTTGGGCCCCAGAATTCCTGCAATAAGAATAAATAAGAACAAACTGCCCAAACATCCTATTCCAATTAAGCTTGGTATTTTGCTAGGTTTAGATTGAAATAGTGTAAAAAATAAAATCAGTTGCCCTGATAGAGGAAGTAGGGTTAAAGGATGAAGTATCGAACCTGGGTCATTAAATAATTTGATTAAAATATCTAATTCAGCTTGAAAAAGAAAAACCGATTGATCTTGACCCCATTCAAGGTATCCCAAAAGAGAAGTCAGTATTAAGGCCAGATTGAGTAGTCTTTGTTTCATTATGAAATATCTGTTGATATAAAATTAGGGAAAAAAGATGTTTAGATTTAAAGTTTTTAGTTTCACATAAATGACCTGCTCTTATGTGAAATTATGGTTAATTCTTAGACTTCAATCATCATAGTGAATGAAGACCTATCAAATTAATGGAAAATCGATTAAGTTTGCAGGATGCAACAAAAATTGAATGAATTCATTCCGAATGCGGCTGTTGCCCAAGTTCAAGAATTATTGGATCATGACCATTTGGTGGTCAAGGTGAAAAGAGAAAGAAAGACAAGGCATGGAGATTACAGAAGATTGATCAATGGTCAACATCAAATAACCATCAATGGCAATCTAAACCCTTATCGTTTTTTGATCACGTTAATTCATGAAATTGCCCATTTTGAAGCTTTTTCCCTGTTTGGAAGAAACATTAAGCCACATGGGAAAGAATGGAAGTATACTTTTCAGAGGTTGATGTTACCGTTTATTAATCCAAATATTTTTCCTGATGAACTATTGCCATTATTAGCAAAGCATTTTCGAAATCCGAAAGCTAGTAGTGATACCGATACGCAGTTGGCTCTGGCGTTAAAGCAGTATGACCCTCCAAATGGGAAACACTTTGTTTTTGAAGTTCCAACAGGAAGTATCTTTAGGTTGTATAATGGAAGGGTATTTAAAAAGGGGAGTCAACGCACAAAGCGTATTGAATGTATAGAAATAGCTACAGGAAAAGTATATTTGTTCAATCCCAATGCAGAAATTGAATTAGTAAAAAATAAATAGTTTAAAGATATGAAAGAGAATTATTATGCCATATTGATGGCTGGAGGTGTAGGATCAAGATTTTGGCCAGTTAGCACCTCTCAATTTCCCAAACAGTTCCATGATATGCTTGGGACGGGAGAAACTCTTATTCAAAAAACTTTTCATAGATTATCTAAACTAATCCCGGCACAGAATATTTACATATTGACCAATGAGAGATATAACGATTTGGTGTTGGAACAGTTACCTGAAGTAAACCAAAGACAAGTTGTTCTGGAGCCAGCCATGAGAAATACGGCACCATGTATTCTGTATGCCTCCATGAAAATCCAAAAGGAAAATCCGGATGCTGTTATGATTGTTGCTCCTAGTGACCATTGGATCGAAGATGAAGAAGCTTTTGTTCAAAATGTGGATCAGGCTTTTCAATTTTGTCAGGAACATGATGCTTTGATGACCTTGGGTATTCAACCTACGTTTCCAAATACAGGTTACGGTTATATTGAGTTTGATAAATCCAGTAGTGATACTATCAAGCCCGTATCTCAATTTAGGGAGAAACCTGATTATGAAACAGCTAAGCAATTTTTAGCTCAAGGGAATTTTTTATGGAATGCCGGTATTTTTATGTGGAGCGCTAAATCGGTTTTAAAAGCTTTCCAAAACAACCAGCCCAATTTGTATGATCATTTCAACAAGGGGATGGAAGCCTATAATACGGATGATGAGGATAAGTTTATAGCTGATAATTATCCTTTGGCAGAAAATATTTCGGTTGATTATGCCATTATGGAGAAGAGTCAAAACGTTTATGTCATTCCAGCTACTTTTGATTGGAATGATTTGGGAACCTGGGGAAGCCTTTACGATAAATTGGATAAGGATGAAGACCAAAATGCAGTGGTAAATGCGAAGACTTTAAGTGTTGATGCTTCTGGAAATATGATTCGCTCCCCTAAAAATAAAATAGTTGTAGTAGATGGTCTAAGTGATTATATCATTGTTGATAAAGAAGAAGTTTTGCTTATCTTTCCAAAAGAAAAGGAACAAGATATCAAAAAGGTGCTTCAACAAGTGAAACAGAAATTTGGTGAGCACTATGGCTAAACTAAACTATGACAGAAAATAAATTTAATTTTTCGGAAGAGGCTGAAAAGGGTGCTCAAAAAATTGAAGAAACCAAAGAAGAGGTCAAACAGGATGCCCAAGGTTTATTTAGGAGTATTAAGAAGTTTTTAAAAGAGCTTTTAGACTTTAGAGAAGATACAGATAGGGATGCTACCTTGCAGGCAGTAGTAAGTGATATTTCCTTTAAAGGAGCTACTTCTTGGATTCTAGTCTGTTCTATTTTTGTGGCCTCCATCGGTCTGAATGCAGACTCTACTGCAGTAGTTATTGGAGCCATGTTAATATCTCCGCTAATGGGTCCTATTTTAGGAATAGGAATGTCCATTGCCATTAATGATATTGATACCTTAAGGCGCTCCTTGGTGAATTTAGCAATTATGATTGGTCTTAGTTTATTGACGGCCTTTCTGTTTTTCTATTTCTTTCCTTTAAGTGAGGATAATTCTGAATTATTGGGAAGAACCAAACCAGATATTCGTGATGTACTAATTGCTTTTTTTGGTGGTTTAGCACTTATCATTGCGCGAACAAAAAAGGGAACTATAGCCTCAGTTATCTTTGGGGTGGCGATTGCAACAGCTTTGATGCCTCCACTTTGTACCGCAGGCTATGGTTTAGCTTCTGGTAATATCCCTTATTTCCTTGGGGCGATGTATCTGTTTACTATTAATGCCATTTTTATTGCGTTAGCAACCTTTATCGTGGTTAAGGTGTTGAGGTTCCCAATGATCAAGTATGCCAATTCCAAAAAAAGAAAACGTATTGCACAGTTGGCTACCTTATTGGCAATTATTGCTATGATTCCAGCATTGTGGACATTTGTAACTGTTTTAGGAGAAAGTAACTTTAATAAAGCGGCTAAAAATTTCATGGATAACGAAGTAGGGAAATTGCCATATTCCAATTATTTAAAACGAAATGTTGCCTATAACTATAACGATGGGGAAAATTCTACCATTGAAGTCAATACCTATGGTTTGAATAAAATTTCTGAAGAGACTATTATTCTTTTGGAGGGGAGAATGAAGGAGTATGCACCCTTGAAAAATACTAAATTGGTCATTAATCAATCAAGTATTGAAGGTGTCGACAATATTAAATACATGCAGGAACTTCGTTCTAGAGATTCATTGGAATTATTGACGCAATCCCAAAAGGTTTCCATATTAGAAAGCCGTGTGAAGCAATTATCCCGTTTTGAAAAGAATCAAGTACCCATGGATAAGCTAAGTGAAGAATTGAAAATTCTTTTTAAGAATATTACAAGACTTTCTTATTCCAATGTGGTAACTACCAATTTTTCTAAAATTGATACTATCTCTGTTTTTTCAGTGTCTTGGAATGATTCAAATTTGAATTCAGAGCAGAAAGAAAAGGAACGTAAGAATTTGGAAGAATGGTTAAGGTATCAGTACAAGGATTTGGATAGTTTGAGAGTGGTAAATCAATAGTTATTTACTCATTCTCTTCCTGATACATCCGTCTTACTTTTTTGAATAGTTCAGAAGAATAAACAAAATTAGTTACGGCTTCATTATCAGTTCTAAAAATGGTTGCATTGGAGCCTTCCCAAGCTTTTACGCCATCTTTTAAGAATACAATTTTCTCGCCAATTTCCATAACTGAGTTCATGTCATGGGAGTTGATAATGGTTGTAATGTTATATTCGTCTGTTATTTCTTGAATTAAATTGTCAATGACAATTGCTGTTCTAGGATCCAACCCTGAATTGGGCTCATCACAAAACAAATATTTAGGTTGGTTTACAATAGCGCGAGCAATGGCGACACGTTTCTGCATTCCTCCTGATGCCTCACTGGGCATTTTCTTTTGGGCATCAGCAAGATTAACTCTTTTTAAAACCAAATTCACACGATCCTGCATTTCACTCATGCTCTGTTTGGTAAACATACGCAAGGGGAACATGACGTTTTCGCCAATGGTCATGGAATCAAATAAGGCACTTCCTTGAAAAACCATACCCATTTCAGACCGAAGCGTTCGCTTTTGGTCTGGACTTAAATCTGTATAAGATTGTCCGTCATAAATGATTTGTCCTTTTTCAGGAGTGAACAACCCCAATAGGCATTTTAGGAATACAGTTTTTCCAGAACCACTTTGACCAATAACCAAACTCGTTTTTCCTTTTTCAAAGGTGGTAGAAATACCCTTTAAAATTTCGGTGTCCCCAAAAGATTTATGAATGTCTTTAACTTCAATCATTAACTTAAAAGCATTTGGGTTAATAAATAGTTTGATAATATAATGGCAACACTGGTCCAAACAAATGCTGTTGTACTAGCTTTTCCAACTTCTAAAGAGCCACCTCTCATGAAATAGCCATAATAAGAAGGAATAGTAGCTAATAAAAATGCGAAAACAAAGGTTTTGATAAAGGCATATGCCATATGAAATGGAATGAAATCCTCTTGAACCCCTCTTACATAATCTTCTACAGTTGTAAAACCGCCATAAACACAAGCAGCCAATCCACCTACAATTCCCAAGAACATGGCGATGGAAATAACAAATGGATAAAACATCATGGCTACAAATTTTGGGAAGACTAAATAGTTTATCGCATTAATCCCCATGACTTCCAAGGCATCTATTTGCTCAGTCACCCTCATGGTACCTATACTTGAAGTAATATAGGAGCCTACTTTTCCAGCCATAATGATGGAAATAAAAGTGGGGGCAAATTCTAGAATGACGGATTGTCTTGTGGCGAAACCTACTAAATACTTCGGAATTAATGGGTTGCTAATATTTAAAGCTGTTTGTATGGTGACAACCCCTCCCACAAAAAATGAGATAAAAGCCACGATTCCCATAGATCCGATGATTAAGTCATCAATCTCCTTAAAGATAAGTCCTTTCATTACAGACCACCTTGTTGGTTTGCGGAACATGTCCTTAATCATGATAAAATAAGCACCAATATTGTGAAGGTAGGTCATAGACTTTTTTGTTGATGCTAAAGTAAGAAAAGTATATGTTTTTTAACCTTAATTTTAACATATCCTATACGAAATGGGTTATTTTTGTGGGCATTAAAATACCCTTAGAATGAAAAAGTTTTTAGTATTTGTTTTAATCTCTATTAGTTGTGCGAATTTATTTGCCCAAAAATCTAAAAAAGCTACCCCTGAAAATGGAAGTGATTGGAATCGTCCAAAATTAGTGGTCGGTATTGTAGTTGATCAAATGCGATATGACTATTTAACACGATTCTATAACAAATATGGAAATGATGGTTTTAAAAGACTGATGAATCAAGGATTTGATTGTAGAAACAATCATTTTAACTATATCCCCACATATACTGGGCCTGGGCATGCTTCAGTTTATACAGGAACCACGCCTAAGTATCATGGAATTATTGGAAATAACTGGTATGATAAGGAAATAAAGGAAACTATTTACTGTGCAGGAGATGAGGGCGTTTCGCCTGTAGGAACGGATTCTCCTAGTGGAAAAATGTCACCTCACAGATTAATGACAACTACCTTTGGAGATGAAAACAGAATGTTTACCCAATTTAAAGGGAAAACGATAGGGGTTGCATTAAAGGATAGGGGAGCTATTTTACCAGCAGGACATACTGCTAATGCAGCCTACTGGTTTCATGGAAGTGATGAGGGCCGTTGGATAACAAGTTCTTTTTATATGAAGGAATTGCCTCAATGGGTGATTGATTTTAATAAATCAGGGAACTCAGCTTCTTATATGAAAACTTGGGATACCTACTACAATATTGATACTTATGTGGAGAGTGGTTTGGATTTAAATGAATTTGAAGGCGGGTTTAAAGGAAAAGAAACTGCAACCTTTCCTTATGATTTAAATGCCATAAAAGAGAAAAACGGATATTTTGATATTTTAAAAACAACACCATACGGTAATAGTATGACTGCCGATTTTGCTATCGCAGCATTGGATGGAGAACAATTGGGACAGGACAAAATAACAGATGTGCTTACAGTTAGTTTTTCAAGTACCGATTATGTGGGACATAATTTTGGGGTTAATTCTAAAGAAATTGAAGATACGTACATTAGACTAGATTTGGATTTGGCACGCTTGTTTAAAGCATTGGATGATAAGGTAGGGGAAGGAGAATACACAGTTTTTTTAACTGCAGATCATGGAGCTGTTGAGGTGCCTGCTTATTTACACAGTGTAAAAATACCTTCTGGTTATTTGAATAATTCAGATTCCAAAAAGAAGTTTGATGCGTTTATGAAGAAGGATTTTGGACATGACGATTTGGTTGAAAATATTAGCAATAATCAGGTCTTTCTAAATAGAGAGAAAATAAAGGAGTTGGGATTGGATTTGGATGATGTTCAAGATGCTATTGTTGAAGAGCTTTTATCCTATGAAAATGTATATAAGGCTTACACTGCACAAACTATGGCTTCAACCTCTTTTACAACAGGAGTTGAAGAATTGTTGGAAAATGGATTTAACCAAAAAAGATCGGGAGACGTTCTAGTGGTGCAAGACCCAGCCTTCATTTCTTACGGCAGAACTGGATCTACTCATGGTTCTGGATTTAATTATGATACGCATGTGCCTCTATTATTTTATGGAAAAGGAATAAAACAAGGTCATACGTTTGAGCGTACGGTAATTCCAGATATTGCTTCAACAATCTCTTCATTGTTGGGAGTAAGTTTTCCTAGTGGCGCTACGGGCAGACCTTTAGGATTTTTATTGAAATAGAATTTTATTGGAGAAGATTACTTTCTATAAAGGAAGTAGTTATTTACAAGTTCAATATATTTTCTTTTCGCTTCGTCAGGAGAAACATTTTGCACTTGAAATAGGGCATTTGTTTTAAAAGCATTTATTATTTGCTTTTTGCTGTTAGGGCGACCATAGTCATTGGTGGCCTTTTTGTAATAGGCATAAAGGCGTAATAGGAAATCTGCTGGGAATGGTTCCTTGTGTTTGTTAATGCGTTCTACGGCATCTTGAAATGTTTTATCTAAATCCTCTGCAGTCATTATTTTTCTGCAATAACCGTAATACCTCCTTTGACCACCTCATTTAAAGCAACCTTGATATTGCTATCTAAAGGTAAAAATAAATCTACTCTTGACCCAAATTTGATAAATCCAGAATCTGTACTTTGTAGAACTTCTTGTCCTTCTTCAGCGTAATTTACAATGCGCTTTGCTAAGGCGCCGGCTATTTGTCGATACAGTATTGGCCCAAAAGTTGGGTTTTCAACAACAACCGTTGTACGTTCATTTTCTTCACTGGCTTTAGGATGCCAGGCCACTAAATATTTTCCTGGATGGTATTTGCTAAATAGTACTTTTCCTGTAATAGGATATCTAGTAACATGCACGTTGACAGGTGACATAAAAACACTGACTTGAAGTCTTTGGTCCTTAAAATATTCTTTTTCAAATACTTCCTCAATGACAACTACCTTACCGTCTACACAACTTAAAACTTGAGCTTCATTGGAAGCAAAAATCCTTTTTGGATTTCTGAAAAACTGAAGGATGAGGACAAAAAACACCAAAAGTGCGATTTCCAATAAAACACGAAGCCATGATAGCGAAATGGTAAATTCTACAAGGATGGTTAGGGCAATAATTAAAATGAAAGTCCCTAAAATAATTTTATGTCCTTCTTTATGAAACATATTTAAATAATTGTAAAAACAAAAAGATATAAGGTGATGCAAAAATCATACTGTCCAATCGGTCTAATAACCCTCCATGACCAGGCATAATAACTCCGCTGTCCTTTACTTTTGCCTGTCTTTTAAACTTAGATTCTATTAAGTCTCCTAACGTACCAAAAACCGCTATAATTATACCTAAGGATAGCCATTTGGTAAAGCTAAAAGTATCTGTAAAGGTAGCAATAAAATAACTTGCCACACAGGAAAAAAACAAACCTCCTAAAAAGCCTTCAACTGTCTTCTTTGGAGATACTTTCTCAAATAACTTCTGTTTTCCAAAATTTTTTCCGACTAAATAAGCAAAAGTGTCATTAGTCCAAACCAGGATAAAACATCCTAAGAGGACATAAGGATTATAGACTTCCTTAAACTTTGAAATAAGAATCATAAATACAAATCCACTGGATAAGTAAAATGTGGTAAGTATAACCCGCTTAGAAATGAATAGAGGTATATTCTTGTGAGTGAATAAATCTTTAATCAAAAATAATTGGACAAAAATAGTAATGACATGAAGTATTTGTGTGGCCTCCTTTAATCCTGAATCTGTTTTCATGACAAACGGCCAAAATCCGAAGATCAGATATAAGATTGAAAAGGAAATAAAGGGCACATAGGATTTGTAATGGATTAGTTTTCTAAACTCAGCCATACAAATGAGTCCAAAAATAAAAAATACAATAACCAACGCATGTTCAAAAAACATAGAACAAATGAGTAAGGATATGTATAACAATCCAGAAAATGATCTGATGAGAACTTCTTTCATATTAAAGGTCTTCTAGGAGTAGGAGGTATAGATCCTTAGAATGGCTTCCGTAGGTCATAAAATCTTCTTCAGAAGAAGTGGCCTTGAAATGTTTAATAGTGGTAATGTTAGTTGGAATCTGTCTCTTATTTTTTGATTTGATTCCCCTCAGTCCTTCACTTATGCTTTCAACTATCTGACTAGTTGTAGCGAAAACAACAAAGTGATCAGGGAACTCGCCTAATTTTTTTTCAGCGATTTGATTGGACGAAATTAGTAAGGAACCATCATCTGCGATTAGATTTTCACAGGTAGTCAAGAAGAATTCTGAATCTTGAGCTGATGTTGTCATTTTAACCTCAAAGTTCTTGAAAGTATCCTTGAGGTTATTGTCAATAACCATAACCTGTTTGTTCATCCATTGGTTTTCATGAATGATGTTTTCTAATGCATCAAAGATTTCATTCAAGTCTTCACAGTACAAAAATTTACCTCCATTTCGCTTGAAATTTATGGTAAATCTTTCGTCTACTGGCAACTTAACTTCTGGCATGTATTTGCTTCGTTCATTCGACTTAATTTCTTCTTCCGAATGATCTGTTTTGGAACCAAAAAGTTTTCTAAATAGACTCATTTAGTTTCTTTGCTATTAAAATCTGGTTTTCGCGGCTTTTTTCAAATATAAAAAATCTTAACCTAACGTTATCGTTAAATTAAGATTTTTGAATAAGGTTAACAAATATAAAAGACTTTTCGAGAATTACTTTTCTTCATTAACCTCAATAGGTTCATTGTTGTCTTCCAAGTTATCCATTTCTGCTAGCTCTTCCTCTTTTGCAAAGGGACGCTTACCGAAAATTTTCTCTAGATTGTCCTTGAAAATAACTTCTTTTTCTAGAAGAACTTCAGCCAATTCGGTCAACTTATCTTTGTGTTGGGTTAATAAATTGATGGCTCTTTGGTATTGTTCTTCAACGATATCAGAAATTTCTTTATCAATCAACTCCGCCGTTTTTTCACTATAAGGCTTGGTAAAACCATAGTCATTTTGTCCACTGGAATCGTAATAAGTTAAATTTCCAACTTTATCACTCAGTCCGTAAATGGTTACCATAGCTCTTGCTTGTTTGGTTACCTTTTCCAAATCACTTAGAGCTCCTGTTGAGATTTTATCAAAGATGACCTTTTCAGCAGCACGACCACCCATGGCAGCACACATTTCATCAAGCATTTGCTCTGGCCTTACAATAAGTCGTTCTTCTGGCAGGTACCAAGCGGCACCTAAAGATCTTCCTCTTGGAACGATTGTAACTTTGACTAGTGGAGCAGCATGCTCCAACATCCAACTCACAGTAGCATGTCCAGCTTCGTGAAAAGCAATGGCTTTTTTCTCTTCAGGAGTTATGATTTTATTTTTCTTCTCAAGACCTCCAATAATTCTATCTACAGCATCAAGGAAATCTTGCTTCCCAACGCTCTTCTTTCCTTTTCTAGCGGCAATTAAAGCAGCTTCGTTACAAACATTGGCAATATCTGCACCAGAGAATCCTGGAGTTTGTTTTGATAAAAAGTCAAGATCTAAATCCTTATCTTTTTTAAGAGGTCTTAAATGAACCTCAAATATTTCTTTACGCTCTCTCACATCTGGAAGATCAACAAAAATTTGTCTGTCAAATCTACCTGCACGCATTAAAGCCTTGTCAAGAATATCAGCTCGGTTGGTTGCCGCCAATACAATGACATTGGTATTAGTCCCAAAACCGTCCATTTCTGTCAACAATTGGTTTAATGTGTTTTCGCGCTCATCATTAGAACCTGAAAAATTGTTTTTCCCTCTCGCTCTACCTATGGCGTCAATTTCATCAATAAAGATTATGGATGGAGATTTTTCTTTAGCTTGTTTAAATAAGTCTCTTACTCTTGAGGCACCAACACCTACAAACATTTCCACAAAATCAGATCCTGAAAGAGAGAAAAATGGTACTTGGGCTTCTCCCGCAACAGCTTTAGCCAATAATGTTTTACCTGTTCCCGGAGAACCTACTAATAAGGCTCCTTTTGGAATCTTTCCTCCTAAAGAGGTGTATTTTTCTGGGTTCTTTAAGAAGTCAACGATTTCCTGAACTTCTTCTTTAGCTCCTTCTAGTCCGGCAACATCTTTAAAAGAAACCTTCACCTCGGTATTTTCGTCAAATAATTTGGCTTTCGACTTTCCAATATTGAAAATTTGCCCTCCAGCACCACCTCCGCTTCCAGCAGACATTCTTCTCATGATAAAAATCCAAACACCTATTAGTAATATGAAAGGAAGCATGCTGATTAAAAAGTCGCCCCAAACATTTTGTTCTGTTTTGTAAACAACTTTTGGCGCTGGATCCAAGTTTTCATTTTTAATGACATCATTAATTTGATCCTCAAAATTTGCTAAATCTCCAAATTCAAACTTGTAGTTCGGTAATTTAGTGGCTGAAGGTAGTAAAGATGTAGGTTTTGAATTTTTATGTATTTCTTTTGATTCAGCTTCGGTAGTTAAGTAAACCTTTGCTTCACGTTTATTGACTATTTCTACCTTTTGAACATCACCATCCTTGAGATATTGAATAAATTGTGAAGGCGTTGTAGTGCTAGCATCTTGTAAGCCGCCACCACTAAAAAGTTGAAGCCCGATAAACATAGCTATCAGGATTCCATAAATCCAATAAGGACTGAATTTTGGTTTTTTATTCTTAGGATTATTTTTGTTAGCTGCCATTAATTTCTTTAATAATTCGTTTCGATAATTGTTGTTTTCGCATCACCCCAAAGGCTTTCTATGTCATAATACTCCCTAACGTGTTTTTGGAAAACATGTACAACCACGTTGACATAATCCATTAAAACCCATTCAGCATTATCCATGCCTTCCACGTGCCATGGTTTGTCTTTTAATTCTTTACTAACTTTTTTCTGGATTGAGTTTACAATGGCACTTACTTGCGTATTCGAAGTCCCCTCACAAATGATAAAGTAGTCGCAAACTGTGTTTTCAATCTCCCGTAAATCTAAAATATTGATTTCTTTCCCCTTGACATCTTCAATTCCACTTAAAATAGTTGCTATCAGTAGATCAGCATTAGATTCCTTTTTCGCCATTAATATGTTTTAATTTGTGCAAAGTTATTATTTTTTAGTTCTTTATACTTTAAATTTTTCATAAGAAATTTCAGTACTAAGATAACCAAATTATATGCGTATAATCAAACTTAATGCCACTGAATCAACAAACACCTTTTTAAGGCAGTTAAGTAGTGACAGTCTTCTAGAAGATTTTACAACGGTGGTTGCTGAATTTCAATCCAAGGGAAAAGGACAGATGGGAAGTGTCTGGGCTTCGGAATCGGCTAAAAACCTTATGTTTAGCTCCATTAAGGATATTTCGTTTCTACCAATTGAGCACAGTTTTTATCTAAGTATGGTTTCTTCTTTAAGTGTCAAACGAGCTCTAGAAAAGTTGAATATTCCCAAATTGGCTATTAAATGGCCTAACGACATTTTGTCAGAGAATAAGAAAATTTGTGGAATTTTAATTGAAAATATCATAAAGCAAGGTAAGCTTAAAGCTACAATTATTGGAGTTGGACTCAATGTCAACCAATCAGATTTTCAAGATTTGCCGCAAGCATCCTCTTTATTGGTTAGAACGGGTAAGCTATTTGATTTGGATGAAATACTTTATTTGATTTTGGATGAATTAAAGCACTATTTTCAAAAATTAGAAGCCGATGAGTATGGACAAGTGTATGATGAATACCATTCTTATTTGTTTAGAAAAAATAAACCTTCAACATTTCAAGATGCTGAAGGTTCTATATTTACGGGTATCATTACCTCTGTAAGTCCTGATGGTAATCTTCAGGTTCTCTTGGAAGATGAGAAGATTAAGGGGTATGAGGTTAAAGAAATTAAATTACTTTATTAAATAGCTTTTGGGATATTGGTGGCCAAAGTTTCTATAAATTTCGTGATAGGGCCTTTGATCATCATGGCCATCATAGGGTTAAATGAGCCATTGAAAACCAATTGCAATTCACTTTGTTCAGCACCAGTTTCTTCTATGTTTCCGGTTAGGGTGAAATCAATTTTTCCTCCTCCGGCACCCAAAACGATTTGGTTAGGGGCGTTCAGCTGCTTTTTTTGAAGTGTGATTTCTGGCATGCCTTTTAAGGCAAAGAGAAACGTATCTTCATTAAGAACTTCAAATTTGCTAATGCTTTCAGGCATTAATTTTTCGAAATTTTCAATTTTTGATAAAAAATCAAATACCTCTTGAGGCGATTTGTCTATGCTTACTTTGGGTGATTCTAAGTTCATTTTTTGTTGTTTAGAAATGCTTTAATCAATTAGCGTTCCATTCACTTGGATTAGCATTCCAATCTGACAAAGTTGTCAGGTCTTTTTGAGAGATGTAATTAGTGTCAAGTGCTTGCTCTAGGAGGGTTTCATAGTCTCCTAGAGTGCTAAGCGTCACTTTTTCCTTTTCAAAATTCTTTTTGGAAATATCAAAGCCATATGAAAAAATGGCAATCATTCCTTTAACATTCAAGTGGGCGTCTCTTAAGGCTTTAACTGCATTTAAGCTGCTCATTCCTGTGCTAATCAAATCTTCAACCACCACCACATTAGCACCACCTTCTGCATGACCTTCAATTTGATTTTGGCGCCCATGTTTTTTAGCCTCTGGTCTTACATAGATGAAAGGTAGGCCCATATATTCTGCAACCAACATACCTATACCAATGGCTCCCGTAGCAACTCCAGCAATGACATCTGGTTTTCCAAATTGTTTTTCAATTTGTTTAGCCATGGTTTCCCTGATGTAGTTCCTAATAGGAGGATATGACAAAACGATGCGGTTGTCACAATAAATAGGTGAGTTCCAGCCTGATGCCCAAGTAAAGGGATTCTTGGGTTGTAGTTTAATAGCGTTGACTTGCAATAAAACTTCTGCAGTTTTTCTTGCGGTGTGTTTGTTGAAAATCATGACAACAAAAATACACTTTTTTTAAAATAATATTCTGGTCTTGATAAGATTTAGAATTAATATAGGTTTCTGTTTGCTATGATTTAAAAATTAATACTTTTACAAAAGATAGGATTCAAAACCCCGCATATGTATAAGGTTTTTGTAAACGATAAGCCTATAGTTTTGACAACTAAAGTCGAAAAGGAAACAGACTTTAAAAACTATTTGCTTAATTCGGTAAATGTCAATAAAGTGATTAGGGAATTAAACAAGACATCTTTAAAGGAGGTGCGTTTGATTCATAAGAATAAGGATAAATTACTGAAGAAGTTTCTTAAAAAGTTGCCAAACGTTATAGCTGGAGGTGGCAAAGTGTACAATGAAAGTGGGGAAGTATTATTTATCTATCGCAATGATAAATGGGATTTGCCCAAAGGAAAGGCAGAAAAGAAGGAATCCATTGAAGAAACGGCGATACGTGAGGTTGAAGAAGAAACGGGCGTGTTGGGACTTGAAATTATAAGGCCACTTCAAATTACCTACCATATTTTTAAGAGGAATGGAAGGAACCGTATTAAGGTGACCCATTGGTTTGAGATGAAAACCAGTTATACAGGCCATCTAAATCCACAAGAGAACGAAGGAATCACTAAGGTTTCTTGGTTAAGTGAACAAGAAGCCGAAAAGGCTATGGAAAACTCCTATGCTAATATTAGAGCGTTGGTGTGAAAAATGAAATGGTCTTTTTAAGGTTTTTCACTAGGATTTAGTATCTTAGAGGTCGATTTAAAATAAAAAATTGCTTAAATGTTAAGAAAAACATGTTTTTTTGGATTATGCCTTATGTTGGGTTTTTCTTTAATGTCAACACAATGTAGTAGGGATGAGGCAGAAATGTCTCAAGCTGTCATAATGAAAGATATTGAACTTACAGCTCGATCTACAAGTTGGGAAGTTTCCTATTTTTTGGAGTCTGGAGTTGATAAAACCGAAGCATTTCAAAAAATGTCTTTTAGCTTTAATCCAGATGGAAGTTTAGAAGTTCTCAATAAAAGGAATTCCAAGTATTCTGGTGCTTGGGCTGTTGATGGAAGTATTAAGGAAACAGCAGAAACTAAGTTCCAAAATATTGATTTCCGTGTTTACTTTGCAACTCCCAGTCAAATGAAGGTTTTGAACAAAACTTGGAATATTTCAAATTATACAACAAATGAAATCGAATTGGTAGTTCACCACTCTGGTGGCCAAATCGATTACTTGAAATTAGAAAGAACCGAGGATCTATAAATATATTCTTAAACTGACATTAGGTGTCAGTCCCAAAGATTTTATATCTACTTTTTTTAAGTTTTGAGAAGCATCTCTGATGTAATATCGATTGATTGTGTTTTTCCTGTCAAGTAAATTCCAAACAGACATTCCTACAAAGCCTTTTTTGTCCTTGAAAATGTTGAAGTCGTAAGTGGCGGAAAGATCCACACGGAAATAATCACTGATTCTTTCGGCGTTGGGTGTATTGTAACTAATGATACTAGCGTCTGACTCTTCAAACATAGGAGAGGTATAGGGCTTCCCTGAATGCCAATTCAAACCTAAAGCAAATTTGAAATTATTCATACTGTATGTGGAAGCCAGTTTTATTTGATGTCTTATATCCACGTTATTAGGAAAATCTTTTCCATCATTGAGATCTCTATAATGGTAATTGTTTATACTATATGAATATCCCATCCAAGAACTAAATGCTCTAAACTTTTTATTAATTAAAAAATCTACTCCTTTGGTGTTATAGGATCCGGTGGCATTTACAAATTGATATTGATTTTGAAATCCTTGGCTTCGAGTTGTTATCCCTTCTACCTTTTTCATGAAAACTTCACCACTAACTAATAACTTATTTCTGTTAAAATGAATGCCGGTTGAAATTTGCCTACTTCTAATAATGGGCACAGAGGTATCATTGGCCAATATCCACCGACGTTTTTCAATGCCCAAAAAATCCTGTTGAAGGTCTATGACTTGTGAAGTGTTTTGACTTTTTAGCTCACCCAAAACTTCCAATCGGAAATGGTTTAAAAAACGCTGTCCAAAGCGCAATCTGGGCTCCAAAAGGAATTTGTCAAACTTTGGAATGTAATTAAATCGTACTCCTGGTTTGAAATAGGTTTGGTGATTTTTGGTTTGAAAACTCCCTTCGGCATAAATTGCATGGGAGCGAAGGACTTCTTTAATATATCTTCTGAAATCTGGATTGTTGATGTCTTCCAAATTACTGATTCCCGTTTCAAAAAACTGATATCCTCCAGTTAATTTCAAGTTGGGATGTATTAGGTAATCTGATTCAAACTTAATGGTATTTTCCTTAACCTGATTCTCTTGAATCAAGCGTTGATTGTTTACAATATCAAAATTGGTGCCGTCAAGCAAGTAGTTTGAGGCTGTGACTTCAATATTTGTTTTCCATTTTGAATTCCAAATTCTTGTATGTGAAATACCACCGGCAAAAGTTTCCTGGGAAAGGTTGCTTTTCGATTCAGATAAAGACAAATCTATCATGGATTGTTCTCGGTAATCCAATTGATTTTTCATGGTCAATCCATAAATGTTCAATTGGTCTTTATCTGTTAATTGATGTGAGATTTTTACTGAGGCATCATAAAAGTAGAATGTTTCGTCTTGGCTTCTAGAATTATCAGAATTCAAATCAGAATAGGTGAAGACACGGTCAAAATAGTCTTGATAGGTGGGTGTATTTAGGAAATCGGTTATAGCACGTCTGGCGGATATGCTAATTTGAGTGTTCTGCCCCAAAGGAATTTCAGTATAGCCATCGATATGAGTCATATTAATCCCAAAAGAAGCTTGTGAATTATTTCCTAAAGACCCTTTTGTTTCCATGTCTAAAATACTAGAAACGCCATCGCCATATTTGGCACTGCTTCCATTTTTAAAAATATCAATTTGCTTAATGGTATGAGGATTTATTGCTGAAATCATTCCGAAAAAGTGACCAGATTGATACATTTTAATACCTTCCCAAAGTATCAGGTTTTGGTCATGGGTGCCTCCTCGAACATTGATGTTTGAAACCGTTTCATCTATACTGGTAATGCTTGGTAGTGCTTGTATGGTTTGGAAGACATCTGGTTCAATTAATCCTGGCAGAATACCAAAAGCTTCAGGTTTAATAGAAATATCACCTTGTTTGTTTAAAGTTATACCGGAAGTCAAATAATTTGTGAGCAGAACTTCATTGAGGTTTTGGGTTGTGAATAAGGTGTTTTCAACCGATTGAACCGCTATAAAGGTGTTATTGATTATTTCAAAAGTTATGTTGACTTGGTTTGAAATGGAATTAAGAGCCTCACTTAGTGTTAACTCTGGATTTGGTGCCATTGCAAATTTGTCAAGAATGGTGTCGTCGGCATATGAGAAACGCACTTGAAATTTAGATTCAAGAATTTCAAGAACCTCGGTCAAGGGTCTTTTTTCATTGAGGTTGTCTTGAGCGTAAAGCATAACCATACTACTCAAGAATATCAAGAAAAAATAGCCGATTCGAGTTCTAATCACGCGTTAAAATAATGGTTTGACCTTTTTGTTTGACATTCAATTGTAGGGGTTTACTAATAGTCTTTAAGGCGACTTCTAAGTTGTTGTTTGGAAAGCTTCCGGTAAAAGGCGTTTTGAGATCCATACCTTTGACTTTGATTGAGACGTCATATTGGCGTTCCATTTCGGCAATCACTTCCCTAAAAGGCATACTTTTAAACGAACTTAAATAGTCAAGCCATGAAGGCTGTTTTTTGTTTTCTTTTTCTGTAGCTAAAATTTCCCCATCGATTATTAAAAAAGTGTCTCCCTTTTTCAAAACAGTATTATTCTGTTTATATAAAACATTGACAGACCCTTCATAGCATATTACTTCAAAAAATTGTTCTCTTTGTTTGATGTTGAATTGTGTTCCCAAAACAGAGACAATTCCAAAATTGGTGATCACTTCAAACCTGGATCCCTTTTCAACCTTGAAAAAGGCCTCTCCATCAAGGTTTACTTTTCTTTCCTTCTTCCAGTTGTTTTTATTGTAAGTTAAATTTGATAAAGCATTCAAGGTGACGTGGGAGTCGTCAGGAAGCTCCAGTTCTGCTCTTTCCGCTATAGAAGTATGAGTGGAAGTAGGCTGTGTGGTAAGGACATAGAAGATACCCAAGCAAATTACCAAAACCGCTGCAAATTTCATGAAAGGAACCATCCAACTTCTTTTTTTTGAAGTTTCGTTTTTCCTATTTAGGGCTATGGCAAGTTCTTGGTTCAAATCATATGAGGGCGCTTTATAAGACTGAAGATTTTGAGACAGTTTCATTAACTCCTCATAATCATCCAGAGATTTAAAGGCTTCAAACTCCTCAGGAGTAAGCTCGTGATTTAACCATTTATGTATTAATTGCTCTCTGTCCATAATCTTTGATATCTATATAACAGTTCACTTAATAAAAACCCTACCTTATTTTTAAATTTCTTTGATGTCTTTTCTCAATTTTTCCAAAGCGCCATAAATTCTTTTTTCTACGGCCTTTACTGAAATATCCAGAATGAATGCAATTTCCTTGAATTTTTTTCCTTCTACCCGGTTCATTAAAAATGCTACCCGCTGTGCCTCTGACAAATTGTTTATGGCCTTTTCCAACTTCTCCTGATATTCTTTTTCTTGCATCAAAAACTCTGGCGATTCATTTGTTTGAGACTTTTGCTGGGTTTGTTGATGTTTGAGAACGATCTTTTGGTGGGCGACCTCATTCAACATTAAATTGTTGGCAACGGTGAATAGGTAGCTTTTTGCTTTGCTTGGTGGTACCTTTTTACAATTTTCCCATAACTTTATAAAAGCTTCCTGTACTTTATCTTTAGGATTTAATTGCGATCCAAACTTGTAAAATAGAAATTTGTATAAATGGTCTGCATGGGTCCTGAAAGCCTTTGAAAATAGGGCGTCATCACAAATATGATCTTGTAAATCTTTGGGCATTTTGGAGGATTAGTATGTGTAAATGTAAAAAAAATGTAATTTGAAGGTAGGAGATTTTGAAATTTAACTGTTTCATATTCAAACACGTCTTTTAAAAATTTAAAGCTATGCAATCACTTTTAAAATTTTCACTCACTTTTTTAGTTTTATCTATGTTGGTTTTTTCTTGCCAAGATGAAGAAGTCATTATTGAAACCCCCCCAGCCGAAAATATTTTGGAATCGGAATCCAATCTGGTGGTTTTAATGAATATGGCCGTAACCAATGATGGTTCTGTTGATAATCTTCTAGATAATTCCAGTTGTACTGAGGTTGTATTGCCTGTCACGGTTACCGTGAACCAAACCACCATCACAATTGGCTCTTTAGATGATTTGTGGATGGTTGAAGAACTATTCACGCCAACGAGTGATGAAGTGGAGTTTACTTTCCCAATTACTGTGGTAATGGGAGACTATTCCGAAATTATCATTGAAAACCAAGAGCAATTGGACGCCCTTATTTCTGAATGTTTTGAAGAGCCTGAAGTCATTGAATGTGTTGATTTTCAATATCCCATTTCTTTCTCCATTTATAATACCGATTTTCAAATAGTTGATACGATTGAAATTAATAGTGATGAAGCTCTTTATGCATTTTTGGAAAGCTTGGAAGGCTCTGAGAATGATGTGGTTTTAGCAAGTTTAAACTTTCCGGTGACTTTGGTTTATGCTAATGGTAATACTATAGAAGTTAATAGCAATCAAGCTTTGGAAGAAGCTATTAACAGTGCTGAAGAGGATTGTGATTATGTTAATTGTAACGAGGAGCAAGTGGATGCCTATTTAACCGAATGTCACTGGAATGTGATATCTGTAGCAGGAGACGCTGAAACTTTTGCAAATTATATGATCTATTTTGATGAGAACGGTACAGCCTATATGGTTGATGGAGATACAACGGTGAGTTTTGGTGACTTTAATTGGGGTACCTCAACTACTGACGCTGGTGCAGGAGTCGTATTAGATATCTCGGAAATTGGCTGGGGTGCCGAGGTTATGAATGGATCTTGGTTGATAGAAACATGTAATACAAGCGAGTTTATTATGACTCAAGAGTCGGTTGCTGGAACCATAGAGTTTATTATCTCCCAAGACTGCACAGAAATAGAAAATCCCTTCAATTGTTTTGATGACATGACTATCACGGCCTGTGATTACGATGGGGATGGAGTGGCTCTTTTCGATTTGGAAACCCAAGTTTTAGGAAACATTATTTGCGATGTAGATTTCACTCCTTCGTTTTATATGACTATGCCTGATGCAGAAATGGCAGTAAATCAAATTCCTGCAGCAAGTAATTTTTCAAATCAAATGAATCCACAAACCGTCTACTTAAGAATAGAAAATAATAGTGGTAATTTTCAAGTTTTTGAAATTCATTTAGAAGCTGTTGAATGTGCCGCTGAATGTTCAGAAGTAGATGTTGATGGTTATTTACAGAGTTGTACTTGGAATATAGTGAACTATAATGGCAGTGATGATTTGGTGGTTTATGAACTTACATTTAATGGAGATGGAACTTTTAATATCATAGGAAATGGTCTAGATACAACGGCTATTTGGTCAACATCCCAAACACCAACTGCCGGTGTGGTGGTCACTTTTAATAATGTTGCGGGACCAAATATTCAAGCTATTACGGGTAATTGGGCTGTAGTGGTTTGTGAGGAAAATAGCTTAATGTTGGAAGCTCTTAATAGTGAGGGTACTATGGTTCTTGAGAGTACTTGTGATGATTGTGCTAATCCAGGGATTCTAACTAATGATTTGGTTCTTTACATGCCGTTTTCCAATGAGGCTAAGGATTTGATAAGTGGCAATGTGGCTGAAAACATTAGTAATGAGTTTGTAATGGATAGAGATGGCAATCCTACCTGTGCTGTTGCTTTTACAGGTGAAGATTCCTTTAGTATTCCTGTAACTGATGGAAATGCATTGGTTCAGGGTGATGATTTTTCGGTGAGCTTATGGTTTAAAATGCAAAATGATGATGCTGGGAATTTGGAGACCCTCTTTCAAAAAGGAGAAGGATTTTCAGAAGGATTCCAATTGGCAGTATATGATTTAAATACACCTTTGGTAAGCGATACTACAAGCGGATATGGTCTTTGGGATAATGATTGGAATCAAGAGGTTGATGTAGTATGGGATAATTCCGATTGGCACCATCTTGTGGTTACTAGAGATTCCAATAATACTATACGACTTTATCGTGATGGTGTTTTGAGAAATATAGACGAGAATTCTAATTTTGATATAGATTCAGATCCTTTGTCAAATTATTTGTTAGGTGATGATTTTACTGGTGCTTTAGATGATTTAAGGGTCTATAAAAGAACCTTGAGCGATAACGAA
The DNA here is from genome assembly GCF_021245805.1 of Mangrovimonas futianensis. NCBI lineage: Bacteria > Pseudomonadati > Bacteroidota > Flavobacteriia > Flavobacteriales > Flavobacteriaceae > Mangrovimonas > Mangrovimonas futianensis. The sequence continues at coordinate 29,510 of NZ_JAJJNF010000007.1, read as the reverse complement.
GTAGGAGATCTTTATAGCCTTGAAGGAGAATGTTACCAATGCTTATAATACAAAATTAATTAATCAATAACTAAAACTTAAAAACAGTAAACACATGTAAACCACTTTTAATTTTGCATCAGTAATAATGTTATCACTCACAATGTTGGTATTGTCTTGTTCATCGAGTGATGATGACTCCCCAAACAGTTCCAATTCAACCCAAGAAGTAGTTGATACTGCACAATCAGGAAATTGGGTAATTACTTATTTTTTTGATACTGATAGTGAAGAGACTAGTAACTTTACGGGTTATACTTTTACCTTTGGAAATGGTGGTGCTTTGACGGCCACTAATGGTAGTACAACGGTAACCGGAACCTGGTCTGTAACAGATAGTAACAGTAATGATGATAGCCCTGACGATCTACATTTCAATATTAATTTCTCCTCTCCAGCAGACTTTGCTGATTTAACTGATGATTGGGAGATATTGAGTTATACTTCTTCAAAAATAGAATTGAGAGATGTAAGTGGTGGAAATGGAGGGACTGATTTATTAACATTTGAAAAACAATAATCTCAGTTTTTGGTTGGTGACAGGAAAAGTGTAATTAATAGCAATTTATCTACTTAAGCTTTTCCTTTGGCTTTTAAAGCCATAAAATTAAGCACATGTTTGATTCTCGTATTTGATGTTGGATTTAGCATGTGCTTTTTTTTAAAAAACAGACTTATAAAATAAAAAAAAGTCTTACATATTAAAAGACAAATAATTACATTTAGAAACCCTTAATCTAACCATATATTTCCTGCTCTTTTAATCGAAATCTAGTATGAGAAATATCATTCTTTTAGTATTTGTTTTGTTTTTATGTAATATGGCTTCTTCTCAAAGTGTTGAATGGGAATATATAAATCCAAATTATTTGACACAGGGAAAGTCTATAACCAGGAATTCACAAAACCAAATCATTTCAGTAGGAAATGGTGGTCCAACTACCGCCTATAACGAATACATTAATACTCAAAAATTGTCACCACTAGGAGATCTTATTTGGGAGGAATCTATAGCTACAGGTTTAACTAACAACTACCATAGTGTAACTTGGGTGGGTACGGATAGTAATGATAATATATTTGTAGTAGGCTACAGATTTACACTCTCAGGATCAAATCAAGTGCCAAATGCAATTAAGGTTTTGAAGTATGATAATAATGGAAATCTATTGAATAATACAACGGTTGATGGTGTATTTGGTTCGGGTGCTAATACAAATTTAGGCCATAGGAATAAAGCTGAAATTGATGAAAATGGTAATCTATATGTGGCAACAACTGGTACTGTTGATAATATTACATCAGGATATGTTCTGTTGAAATTTGATAATAATGCGAATCTTCTTTGGAGCCGAACAAAAAACTTTAGCAATGTTCATTTGGTGAGGAATATGGATTATAATAATGGAAGAGTAGTTTTAACTGGAAAAGCCGCATTTTCTGATTTTGATAATAGGTTAGTGGCTTGGGATAGTTCAGGAAATGAGTTATGGTCAACACCTACAACTGGAGCTGACCAAACATGGGGAACAGATGTTGTTATGGACTCTTCAGGAAACACCTATGCTTTAGTCCAAATTTATGATGTCAACGATAATTTAAATGTAGGTTTGGTTAAGTATAATTTATCAGGAAATACAGTTTTTGTAATTACTTATCCGTTACCTAATCAAGATTCTACCTCAGGAAGACTTAAAATGTTACCGAATGGTAATTTGGTAATATCGGGGACTAATTGGTCTGTCTCTGGAGGTGGAAAACTATACGTTGCTGAGGTCTTAACCTCAAATGGAACAATTGTTTCAGATGGTATTTATTCACTTAATCAATCTAACAATTGGGTTTATAATGTTGAGGTAGCTCCCTCAGGCAATTATTATGTTTCAGGTACTTCTGATAATCAAGGAGGTGCACCAGCAGAAATGTTTTTATATGCATTTTCTACAACTAATGGGTTTGAGTGGTCAACTACCTATAATAACGAAGGAGTCTTACCTATGGGTCTAGTATTGGATTCGAATGAGAATGTTTATGCTGTTATGGAAATTAATTACACGGTCGTTAAGTTTGGTAATAGTATAACTTTATCTGATGATGAATTGTTTGACTCAGAATATGTTTTTGGTTTTTACCCTAACCCTGTAAAAGACGTATTAAACTTGAAATCAAATCAAGACATTTTTGAAGTAAAAATCTTTAATTCAAGTGGTCAGCAAGTATTTAAGCAAAAGCCTTTAAATAAAAATATAAATATTGGTCATCTAAAGCAAGGGTTTTATATTGTTCAAGTAATGATGAATAATGGTAAAATACAGACTAGTAAAATATTTAAGATTTGATAATTCTTTTTTGAATTAATAATTTTTAAAACGGTTTGATTAATAGAGAATCAGTGAATTGAATAGGTTCATTTAAAAGACTGCTCTATGCAGTCTTTTTTATTCGTATAAACACATTAAAATGTTTAAATTTGCACTTCTTAAAATTTCAAGTAACATATGTTTAATAGTTTAAGTGAGAAGTTAGATAAGGCGTTACACGTATTAAAAGGACACGGGAGTATTACCGAAGTCAATGTAGCGGAAACCTTAAAAGAGGTTAGAAGAGCGTTGCTGGATGCCGATGTTAACTTTAAAATTGCCAAAGAATTTACCAATAGGGTTAAGGAGAAGGCCTTAGGTCAAGATGTTTTGACAACTCTCCAGCCGGGTCAATTAATGGTGAAAATTGTAAAAGATGAATTGACCCAATTGATGGGTGGTGATGCCGAAGGAATCAATTTATCTGGGAATCCATCTGTTATTTTGATGTCTGGTTTACAAGGGTCTGGTAAAACGACTTTCTCTGGTAAATTGGCAAACTATTTAAAAAATAAGAAGACCAAAAAACCTTTATTGGTTGCCTGTGACGTGTATCGTCCAGCTGCGATTGATCAGTTACATGTGGTTGGTGGCCAAATAAATGTCGAGGTTTTTAGTGATAAAGGAAATCAAGATCCTGTTGCCATTGCACAAGCAGGTATTGCCCACGCTAAGGCAAATGGACACAATGTGGTTATCATAGATACCGCTGGTCGTTTGGCTGTTGATGAGGCCATGATGACCGAAATCTCAAACATCCATAAGGCGATTCAGCCACAGGAAACTTTATTTGTGGTTGATTCCATGACTGGTCAGGATGCAGTGAACACGGCAAAGGCCTTTAACGATGTCTTGAATTTTGATGGTGTTATTTTAACCAAGTTGGATGGTGATACCCGAGGAGGAGCCGCCATTTCAATTAAGTCTGTTGTAGATAAACCAATCAAGTTTATTGGAACAGGCGAGAAGATGGATGCGATTGATGTGTTCTATCCTTCGCGTATGGCAGACCGTATTTTGGGGATGGGAGATGTTGTGTCTTTAGTGGAAAGAGCTCAGGAACAATATGACGAAGAAGAAGCGCGTAAGCTTCAGAAGAAAATTGCCAAAAACCAATTTGGATTTGATGACTTTTTAAGTCAGATACAGCAAATCAAGAAAATGGGAAGCATGAAGGATTTGATTGGCATGATCCCAGGTGCTGGTAAAATGATGAAAGATATTGATATTGATGATGATGCCTTCAAGCATATCGAAGCAATAATCCATTCCATGACTCCAGAAGAACGATCAACACCTTCTGTTTTGAATGCTACTAGAAAAAAACGTGTAGCAAAGGGTTCTGGGACATCGGTTCAAGAAGTGAATCAGTTATTGAAGCAATTCAATCAGATGAGCAAAATGATGAAGATGATGCAAGGAGGCCGCGGCAAACAAATGATGCAAATGATGAAAAATATGAGGTAATCCCTCATATTTTTTATTTATAAATACAACTCAACAAACAGGATATGACAATTTTAGACGGTAAGAAAACAAGTAGCGATATCAAGGCTGAGATCGCAGAACAAGTAGATAGAATGAAAGCTAGAGGAGAAAAAGTTCCTCACCTGGCTGCAATTTTGGTTGGAAATGATGGCGCTAGTTTAACCTATGTGGGTAGCAAAGTTAAAGCTTGTGAGTTGGTAGGATTTGAATCTACACTTGTGAAAATGCCTAGTACAACCAGTGAGATTGAGTTGTTGGAAAAAATTCAAGAATTGAATGCCAATCCAGAAATAGATGGATACATTGTTCAATTGCCTTTACCAAAACAAATCGATACCCAAAAAGTGCTTTTGGCTGTTGATCCAGATAAGGATGTCGATGGATTCCACCCTATGAATTTTGGAAGGATGGCTTTGGATATGAGTACTTTCATTCCAGCTACGCCATTTGGGATTTTAGAGCTTATGGAGCGCTACGGAGTAGAGACCCAAGGTAAGCATACTGTGGTTATTGGACGTAGTCATATCGTTGGTCGTCCTATGAGTATTCTTATGGGTAGAAAAGGATTTCCAGGGAATTCTACTGTAACCTTAACGCACAGTCATACCAAAAACATTTCCCAAATAACGTCTCAAGCTGATATCATCATTACTGCACTTGGGGTTCCAGGTTTCCTTAAAGCCGAAATGGTAAAGGATGACGTAGTCATTATCGATGTTGGAATCACTAGAGTTGCTGATGAGTCCACGGCAAAAGGTTATCGCATCACTGGTGACGTAGATTTTGAAAACGTAAGTAAAAAGGCAAGCTTCATTACCCCTGTTCCTGGTGGTGTAGGGCCGATGACCATTGCCATGCTTATGAAAAATACGTTATTGGCTAGGGAAAGACACCTAAAAAGCAAAAAATAGAATTTGCTCTACGCTGGTTTGTCCCTGCGATATTTAAGCATAGAAACTCCAGATAGGAAAAATATAAATCCTAAGATTGTTAATGCCCAAGGGCTTAAGGATATGAGGTTATTTCCAAAAATACCAAGTACTCCTAAGACGAGTCCTATCATACCTCCAACGGTTAGGATGATTGCTAATATACGTATCATAAATTGATGATGGTTTTAAAGTAATCAATAAGGGATTACGTGTTAATATAGCATCAAGATAGGATACTATTTCCTGATTAAAAGGGTAGTTATAAAAGTTTTAACAACTGAAGTGCTATCTCCTGGAGCGTCTGGGTCTTGTTTTTTCTGTGAAATGTTTCTTAGATTCCCCAAGTAATTTATTGAGGTCCTTTAGTTCTTGATCCGTTAATTTACGGTATTTTCCAATGGGTACATCCAAAGGAATATTCATAATACGTACCCTCTTTAAGGTCTGAACTTCATAATCCAAATATTCACACATTCTTCTAATTTGGCGATTCAATCCCTGAGTCAAGATAATTTTAAAAGTAAAGGAGTCTATCTTCTCAACGTGGCATTTTTTTGTAACCGTATCAAGAATAGGAACGCCTTGAGACATTCGTTCAATAAAAGTTTGGGAAATGGGTTTGTCAACTGTGACTATGTATTCTTTTTCGTGATTGTTTGAGGCCCGAAGAATTTTATTGACAATATCTCCATCATCAGTCAATAGGATAAGGCCTTCACTAGGTTTGTCCAGTCTTCCAATAGGGAAAATGCGTTTGTGGTAATTGATGAAGTCAATGATATTGTCTTTTTCAACTCGGGTATCTGTCGTACAAACAATGCCCACAGGTTTATTGAAAGCCAAATAGGTGAAATCGTTCTTTTTGTTGGAAATTAGCTCTCCGTCAACAAAAACTTGATCACCGGGAGATACTTTAGTTCCCATTTCTGGGACTTGTCCATTTATGGTAATGCGGCCCTGTTCAATTAATTTATCAGCTTCCCTTCTGGAGCAATATCCAGCTTCGCTCAAGTATTTATTTATTCTTACTTGGTTGTCTTCCATGGCTGCAAAGATAGTCTAACTTTCTATAAAGTGATATATGTGGTTTGAGACACTTTCATCATAAAGCGAATGACCAAATCCTTCGGTTGTTATCAAGGTACTGTTTTTAAAATTGGAATTTATTAAAACGGCATCTTCGTAAGGTATAATAGGATCTGTTTTGTCATGGATAATTAAACCTTCTGAAAGAATGGTTTTAAGGTGCTTTACAGAAGAGAAATCATCCACCTCAATGCCATATTTATCTTTGATTCTTTTTTTAATGGCGTTTATGGTTTTTTTATTGTAACCCATCATTAGAAAATACCGACTAATGATATCTGAAAATTCAGATGGGGCTCCCAAAAGCACTACTTTTTTTACAGAAGGGGGTTGGTATTTGTGTAAATAATAAACCGAAGCCATTCCTCCTACGGAATGGCCTACAATGATTTCTGGATGGAATCTTTTTGTAGCTTCGTTGATAAATTCGGCATACAATAAGGCATTAAATCTTCTGCTTCCCGACCGTCCGTGGGCTGGAGCGTCTAGTGCTACGACTGTATGACCTTTTGCTTGAAGTTCTGGTATAATAGCTCGCCATCTCGCAGAATTACTTTCCCATCCGTGTACTAATAGAACCGTTTTTTTGGTTCCTAACCAACGGTAGGTCATAATTGGAGTTCCTTGATGGTTTAATTCTTCATGGAAGGCCGAATCCAAAAAGTCAGATTGTTCCTCGTTGATTTTTCCCTTTAATGGCTTTGTAAAAAGGAACAGGGCCATCCTACCAGCTAATTTTGATGAAAAAAGGCTGACCGAATTTATTTTAAATCCAATAAGTTTTTGAATAATCATTTTTACTTCTCTTCTCTATGCACTGCATCCATGGAAAAGGCAGGCAAACAAATAGCAACATATTCACAAGGTTCAGCAAATGGATTGGAATATTGGATTCGGGTATTTTTTTGAATTTTAATGGATTGGCCAGCACTTAAAACCACAGTTTCTCCTTCAATAATAAATTGTTTTTTACCTCTAAGGACCAACGTGTATTCATCAAATTCTGGGGTTTGAAATGGTTCACTCCATCCAGAAGGAGCAATCATATGAGCGATACTTATTTCCGAATTACCATCAGTGGCGTTTCCAAAATGTTCTTTAATGATTTTTCCGTCAGTTGTAGGGACTACGAATGGTTCAGTTTGTATGATGAATTTTTTCATTTTTTTTCTAGAGGTTTACGTTTAATCATCCCGCCTTTCAGATCCTTAACCAAGGACATTATAATAAAGGCTTTGCTGTCTATTTTGTCAATCTCAGTGTGCAGTTTTGCTAATTCCAAGCGGGTAACAACGGTATAGATTATGTCCTTATCATAGCTTTTTCCCTCACTTCCATATCCGCCCTTTCCTGCATAAATAGTGCAGGCCCGTCTTAGCTTTTCAATAAGCATGTCTCTAATAGCTTCATGCTCTTTAGATATAATGGTTACTCCTACATATTCCTCAACGCCATCTACAACAAAATCTACTGTTTTTGCTGCTGCCAAATAGGTTAAAATGGCATAGAGTGCAATTTCAATAGAGAGCATATAAGCTCCAAAGGAGAATATAACAATATTTATAAGTAACAGAACATCACCAACCGTTAAAGAGAGCTTTCTGCTTAAAAAGATAGCTAAGACCTCAGTCCCGTCAATTACAGCTCCACCTCTTATGGACATTCCAATTCCTAATCCAAGGAAAAAACCACCGAAAACAGCAATAAGTAATTTGTCATCAGTAATGGTTGGGTAATTGAAATAATGAACAACAAATCCCAAGAAGGCAATGGCAGCCATACTTTTAATAGCGAATTTGATATTAAAGGTTTTAGCGCCCAAAATTAAAAAAGGAAGGTTAACAAGAATGAGTAAAAAACTTAACTCTATTGTTGTAATGTTCTCTAATAAAAGCGAAATACCTGTAGCTCCGCCGTCAATAAATCCGTTGGGGAGTAAAAAACCTTTCAATCCAAAACCAGCAGAAAACACCCCAATAATGATATAAAGTGATTCCTTAGTAGCATGTGAGACTTCCACCTTTAGGGACCTAATGGCAGGTACAAGTTGCCGTTTAGTTATGGGTGCCGAAGGAGCTTTTGCTTTAAGCTTTTTTCGGGCGATATCTGCTAGTATTTTAGAGAAAAAAGGGTTCATTGGTTTACCAACCTATCATGAAGTACTTGATTTTTGCTTGATCAGGTATTTGGATGGCTTCAATTTTAGCATTTTGGTCAAATTGAAGTTCTCCAGGCAATTCTGATTTTTCGATAGTAAAGAAACCATCAAATTCGTTAACAAAAACCACAACATTCCTCCAAGTGGTTTCAATTTTTGATATTTTATAGTTTTTTTCCAAATCGCCAAAAGTGCTATTTACATTGATCCCTTTTGGAGTTTTGAATCTTGGGTCGATCACCTTTACTGTTGAAATAGTAGAGGTAGAGTCATTTTTAGATTTAGCGGTTAGCTCAAGTAATGACTTGCCTTCCTTATCAAATATTTCGATGCCTTTGTTCGGGTTCATCATGGCATCTCTACCAGTTAGAATTACAACCGAATCATTCGAAAATAAAGATTTGATGTCTTTCACTTGAGTAGAATCTGTAAGTAAACCAATATGTCCTTTGTCAATTTCAAAAGGGTCTTGGGTTCTTTTACATCCCATGGTTATTAAAGCTAAAGCAGTTATAATAAAGGGGTATTTTTTCATAAAATTGAATTGTTGTTATATAGATATATTATTTAATCATTTTTCCTAAAATTCCTAATACACTTCTTATTACCGTAGGGCTGGTAAGTACTTTGACAATCGGATTTTGCCGGTTGTTTGATGAATAGGATTTTCTCGTTTTTGCCTTTTCAAATTTTTCCTTTTCTTCTTTGGCTTTTCTTTTAGTCTCTTCTAGTTCAGCTTTTTCAATCTTCTCCAACAACATTTCATAGGCACTTTCGCGATCTATGGTCTCATTGTATTTGGATACTAGTTTAGATTCGCTTAATAGTGTATTTAATTCTTTTTCAGTAAGAATGTCCATTCTGCTCATTGGAGCTCTCATCATGGTGGCAGCCAATGGTGTTGGACGACCTTTTTCATCCAGTGCAGAAACCAAGGCTTCTCCAGTTCCTAGTGAGGTGAGAACGTCAACAGTATCATAATATTCTGAGTCTGGATAATTTTGAGCAGTAAGTTTGATAGCTTTTCTGTCTTTAGCCGTAAAAGCTCTTAAGGCATGTTGTACCTTCAATCCTAGTTGACTTAAAACGGCTTCTGGAACATCGGTTGGATTTTGGGTGACAAAATATAAACCAACTCCTTTACTTCTAATTAGTTTGACAATACTTTCTATTTGATCTAGTAAGGCATCTGATGCTTCATTGAAAATCAAATGGGCTTCATCTATAAAGATGACCAACTCAGGTCTTCCTGAGTCGCCTTGTTCTGGAAAGGTCGAATAAATTTCTGCCAAAAGGCTCAACATAAATGTTGAGAAAAGTTTAGGCCTGTCTTGGATATCTGTTAATCTAATGATATTGATGTAGCCTTGACCCTGGTCATTTATTCTCAAAAGATCTTGCGTGTCAAAAGATTTTTCTCCAAAAAATAGATCGCCGCCTTGTTGTTCAATTTCAATAATCTTTCTTAAAATGGCACCAGTAGAAGCAGTTGAAATTCTACCGTAGGATTCTTGGAATTCATCCTTACCTTCATTAGTGGCATATTGAAGGATTTTTTTAAAGTCTTTTAAATCCAGTAAAGGTAGCTTGTTGTCATCACAATATTTGAAAATAACCGATATGATTCCAGCTTGAGTTTCGGTAACACCAAGGATCCTTGATATAAGAACAGGGCCAAATTCGCTAATGGTAGCTCTCAATCTTACGCCACCTTGTTCGGAAAGTGACATAACTTCAACAGGAAATGATTTTGGAGTGAAATGCAAACCTATTTGCTCATGTCGTTCATCGATTTTTGCATGTCCAGGACTTGGTTTGGCTAAACCGCTTAAATCACCTTTAATGTCCATTAAAAGCACAGGGATGCCTTTATCACTCAAATTTTCTGCTAGAACCTGAAGGGATTTTGTTTTTCCGGTTCCCGTGGCTCCGGCAATAAGGCCATGACGATTCATGGTTTTTAAAGGGATGTTGACAAACGCATTTTTAATGGTTTCTCCATCTAACATGGCCGAACCAACGGTGATAAAATCTCCTTTGCAGGCGTTACCCTCTTGAATAAAATTTAAAAAACGTTCTTGTCTTTCCATCCTTGAAAATTTTTATAAAAGTAGTACAATTTTAATCAAGTTTAAAATGGGTGATAATGGGTTATTATCATTTAAAACCTGTAAAATATTTCTAATATATCTAGTGGCTAATGGGTTATTGGTTATCTTTGCGCCGATGAAAAAAGAGATGCAAGCATTGGTAGAAAGAGGTGAAATGTTACCTCTTATGGAAGAATTTTATACCATTCAGGGAGAAGGATTTTACAAGGGTACAGCGGCTTATTTTATAAGAGTTGGAGGTTGTGATGTGGGATGCCATTGGTGTGATGTCAAAGAAAGTTGGAATGCAGAATTGCATCCACCTACAGAAATTACAACAATAGTGGAAAATGCTTCAAAGTACAGTGATACAATTGTAATTACAGGGGGTGAACCATTAACTTGGGATATGGGGCCTATAACACGACAATTAAAGAATAAAGGACTAAGGATTCATATTGAAACTTCTGGGGCATACCCTTTGACAGGTGAGTGGGATTGGATATGCTTGTCGCCTAAAAAAATGAAGCTTCCTACCAAAGAAGTTTATGAGAAAGCTCATGAGTTAAAAGTGATCGTTTATAACAAAGATGATTTGCGGTTTGCTGAAGAGCAGGCAGCTCAGGTTTCCGAAAATTGTATTTTGTACTTACAACCAGAATGGAGTAAGCGCGATAAGGTGATTCCATTGATAGTTGATTATGTTATGAATAACCCCAAATGGAAAGTGTCACTTCAAACACATAAATATTTAAATATTCCGTAATAAAAAGAAAGCCTTGAGTAATCAAGGCTTTTCTATTTTTAATCTTCTACTTGTTCAGGTTTTGGTTGCTCTTTTACCGGGACAATAACTCTTAAATTTCCCCATCCCACGTACATGCTTCCATCGTCTGCAAATGCAATGGAAAAAGGTTCAAGGTAATCTTCAGATGAGCTCACTGGAGCAGTACATCTTAAGACGTCGTTTTCTTCATTGTAGCTATAAGCACCCCATACATCTATATCTTTATTAATAATAAAGACCCATTCCTTCTCTCCAGGAATGGAAAATAAAGAGTAAGTTCCTTTTTTTATGGCTTTTCCGCCAAAAAAAGCGTCTTTGTAGAAAGTGATTTCTGTAGCCTCATTGGCTCCTGTTCTCCATACTTTTTCTAAAGGAGTTAGAGATTCTACTGTTCTTCCTCTTAGTTGAGGTCTACTATAAATAACTTTTACCAGTTTGTTTGGTTCATTGTGGCTTGAAGGGTATGCAGCAGCATCCATGGGACTTACGTCCAAATCTTTAAAATCTTGGGCGCTGGTTCCCACAGAAAAAAGTGAAAAGCAAAGAATAAATAGAGAGGTTTTTAATAGGTGTTTTTTCATGTTACAATTTTTTAAAGACTTAAAGATAAAATCATCTATCCAATTAAACGAATTTTTTGAAGAAATGATATGAAAAGTTAACTATAAGTTCTTAAAAGAGGTTTAATACTTTTAAAATGATATTGTGTTAACTGTTTTTAGTGTTAAATGAAATCAAAAAACGTTTTGTTGTTTTTAAAATGAAACTATAAACGCATATTTGCTTCGTTATTAATACTAAGTTTTAAAAATATGTGTGGAATAGTATGTGCGTTTGATTTAAAGCAGAAGTCTGAGGTTTTAAGATCTCAAGTTTTGGAGATGTCTAAAAAAATTCGTCATCGTGGTCCGGATTGGAGTGGAATCTTTGATAATGATAAGGCTATTATGGCGCATGAACGGTTGGCGATTGTAGATCCAGCTTCAGGAAAGCAGCCTCTTTTTTCTCACGATAAAAGTTTGGTTTTAGCGGCTAATGGAGAAATATATAACCACAGAGAGTTGAGAAAGCAGTTTGAAGGAGATTATGAGTTTCAGACTGAAAGCGATTGTGAGGTAATTTTGGCTTTATATAAAGAAAAGGGCGTTGACTTTATTGATGAAATGAATGGCATTTTTGGATTTGCTATTTATGATGTGGAGAAGGATGAATATTTCGTTGCCCGAGACCATATGGGAATAATACCATTATATATAGGGTGGGATGAAAATGGAACTTTTTATGTTGCTTCAGAATTAAAAGCATTGGAAACCTATTGCACTAAAATTGAGTTGTTTCCTCCGGGACACTATTTACATAGTAAGGATGGTGAAATGGTTCAATGGTATAAAAGAGATTGGGTGGATTTTGATGCCGTTAAGGATAATGAAACAAGTATTGAAAAAATAAAGCAAGCTCTTGAAGCGGCGGTACACAGACAATTGATGAGTGATGTGCCTTACGGGGTGTTGCTAAGTGGCGGATTGGATTCTTCGGTTACTTCGGCTATTGCTAAAAAGTTTTCCCAGAAAAGAATCGAAAGTGGAGACGTGGCTGATGCTTGGTGGCCGCAATTGCATTCTTTTTCTGTAGGCTTGGAAGGCTCCCCCGATTTGGCAGCTGCTAGAAAGGTTGCTGACCATATTGGGACCATACATCATGAAATTAAATTCACAATACAAGAAGGCTTAGATGCTATTAGAGATGTAATTTACAATCTTGAAACATATGATATTACTACGGTTCGAGCCAGCACCCCGATGTATCTTATGGCCCGAGTGATTAAATCTATGGGAATCAAAATGGTGTTGTCTGGAGAAGGAGCTGATGAATTGTTCGGTGGATATCTTTATTTCCATAAGGCGCCAAATGCCAAAGAGTTCCATGAAGAAACTGTTAGGAAACTGAGTAAATTGCATATGTATGATTGTCTCAGGGCTAATAAAAGTTTAGCGGCTTGGGGCATTGAAGGAAGGGTTCCATTTTTAGATAAGGAATTTATGGATGTAGCTATGAGCATTAATCCTCAAGATAAAATGATTAATGGCGAACGTATGGAGAAATGGGTCATTAGAAAAGCATTTGAAAGTTATTTGCCCGAGAGTGTTGCTTGGAGACAAAAAGAGCAATTTAGTGATGGTGTAGGATACAGTTGGATTGATACCTTGAAGCAGGTTGTTAATGAGGCTGTGTCAGATGAGCAACTAGCGAATGCTAAATATAAATTTCCAATTCAAACACCTACATCTAAAGAAGAATTTTATTATCGTTCCATCTTTGCTGATCATTTCCCAAGTGATGCTGCAGCTATGTGTGTGCCTCAAGAGCCAAGTGTAGCCTGTAGTACCAAAATTGCTTTAGAGTGGGACGAAGCCTTTAAAAATATGAATGAGCCATCTGGTAGGGCTGTGTCAAAAGTGCACGCCGATGCCTATTAAAAGTTGTTTTTTGTTGTTTTAATTCCTTTCTTTATTTTTCAGAATCCCGCTTATGCGGGATTTTGTCATTTTATCAAGTTTGCTGGAAATGTTAAAAGTGGGTAAAATTCAATTTAAGGTACTTTTTAGCGGTTTTAAGAGGTTTTCTGGAAATTAACAATTGTTGATAATTTAATGGTAAAGTATCTCAAATGCTTTTAAAAGGGGCTTTTAATTCGTATATTTGAAAGTCTGAACCTAGATGCACTGAGTGCATTTTTTTATGGTTAAAGAACAAGTTTTTTCTGGTTCAGATCATTGAATTAAAACAGCTAAATAACTAAAATATATTTTATGAGCGAAGAAGCTAAAAAGCAGTATTCCGCCGATAGTATTCAGGCATTAGAAGGGATGGAGCACGTAAGAATGCGTCCTTCCATGTATATTGGTGATGTTGGTGTAAGAGGGCTTCACCATTTGGTTTATGAGGTGGTGGACAACTCCATTGACGAAGCTTTGGCAGGTCATTGTGATCGAATAAAAGTGACCATTAATGAGGATAATTCCATTACTGTAGAGGATAATGGTCGTGGTATTCCTGTCGATCTTCATAAAAAGGAAGGAATATCTGCTCTTGAAGTAGTTATGACCAAAATTGGAGCTGGGGGTAAATTTGATAAAGATTCCTACAAGGTATCTGGAGGTTTACATGGTGTTGGTGTGAGTTGTGTGAATGCGCTATCAGAACATTTAAGAGCAACCGTTTATAGAGATGGTCAAATTTGGGAACAAGAATATGAACGTGGAAAATCACTTTATCCAGTAAAACCGATTGGAGAAACAGAGGAAAGAGGAACCATTGTAAGTTTTAAACCAGATCCACAAATCTTCCAGCAAACGTTAGAATACAGTTATGATACTTTAGCTAGTAGAATGCGTGAATTGGCTTATTTGAATAAGGGAATCACCATTGTATTGACAGATAGAAGAGCGACTGATAAGGAAGGTGAATTTGAAGGTGAAATATTTTATTCTGAAGAGGGGTTGACTGAGTTTGTGAAGTATTTAGACGGAACAAGAGAGCCTATCATGAAGGATGTAATTGCTTTTGAAGGAGAGAAAAATGGTATTCCTGTTGAGGTGGCCATGGTGTATAATACGTCTTATGCTGAAAATTTACACTCTTATGTAAATAATATTAATACTCATGAAGGAGGGACTCACTTATCCGGTTTCCGTAGAGGTTTAACACATACCTTAAAGAAATATGCTGATGAATCTGGAATGTTAGATAAACTGAAGTTTGAAATTTCAGGAGACGACTTTAGAGAAGGATTAACAGCAATTGTATCCGTTAAAGTTGCGGAACCTCAGTTTGAGGGACAAACCAAAACCAAATTAGGTAACCGGGAAGTTTCGGCATCCGTAAGTCAAGCCGTTTCTGAAATGCTAACCGATTATTTGGAAGAGCATCCAGATGATGCCAAAATTATTGTTCAAAAAGTAATCTTGGCGGCCCAAGCGCGTCATGCGGCCCAAAAGGCCCGTGAAATGGTTCAGCGTAAAACGGTGATGAGCATTGGAGGCCTACCAGGAAAATTAAGTGATTGCTCCGAGCAAGATCCTGCAAAATGTGAGGTGTTCCTTGTAGAGGGTGATTCGGCAGGTGGAACTGCAAAACAAGGGCGTGATAGAAACTTTCAAGCAATCTTACCGCTACGTGGTAAAATTTTGAATGTGGAGAAGGCGATGCAGCATAAGGTGTTTGAAAATGAAGAGATTAAAAATATTTTTACGGCTTTAGGAGTGACCATTGGAACCGAAGAAGATAGTAAAGCTTTAAATCTTACCAAATTACGTTATCACAAAATCGTTATTATGTGTGATGCGGATATTGATGGTAGCCACATTGCTACTTTAATCTTAACGTTCTTCTTTAGATATATGAAGGAATTGATTGAAAACGGACACGTCTATATCGCAACGCCTCCTTTGTATTTGGTTAAAAAAGGTAATAAAAAACGTTACGCTTGGAATGATAAGGAGCGTGATGGTATTGCAGAAGAGTTTGGAGGAAGCGTAAGCGTTCAACGTTACAAAGGTCTTGGAGAGATGAATGCTGAGCAGTTATGGGATACAACCATGAATCCTGAATTTAGAACGCTTCGTCAAGTAAATATTGATAACGGTAGTGAGGCAGATCGCATTTTTTCTATGTTAATGGGTGATGATGTACCACCTCGTAGAGAATTCATTGAGAAGAATGCCATCTACGCGAATATTGATGTATAGACTATCTTTATTCTTTATATTTATTTCCTCGACTGTATTTGCACAAATTGAGGATTTAGTTGGAGTGACACAGGATTTGGTATTTCTATCAGAGCAATATGTGACTCCAGCTGCAGAGGCTGCAGTGTACCAATCTTCAGGAGGTTGGTACACATCGGCTAAAGCAAAAGACTTATGGGATTTTGAGTTTTCTCTTCAAGGAAACATGTTGTTTGTCAACTCTAAGTATGATTCTTTTTTAATTGACGAATCCCAACTTTACAATTTAACCATTCAAGGTGACGAAACCACAGCTTATTCTCCAACCGCACTTGGAGGAGATGATTTTGTGCCCTTGGAAGGACATATAGGAGATTACACCTTTGAATTTGACTCTCCTGAAGGATTGAATGAATCCAATGTTAAACATGCCCAATTACAGGTGGCAATGGGACTTTGGAAGGGAACTACAGTGATTGTTAGGTATTCTCCAGAAATCAAGATTAAAAAGACCTATTATCAAATTTTAGGTTTTGGATTGCAGCATAATCTGAATCAATGGTTTCAAAAAAGTAATGCAGAACCTACTTTTAATTTGGCTGCCTTAGTTTCTTATTCAAATTATTCCGTAAGTAATACATTTTCTGCCGTAAGTACTCCTTTGGGTTCTTTAAATACCATTTCTGTAGACGGAAAATCCTGGGCTTTTAATCTTTTAGCTTCAAAGGAGGTTAGCAATTGGACTATTTCATCGGCTTTGGGTTTGACATCAAGTAGTTTTGAATATACTATGGGTGGAGAAGGAGAGGGTTTACTAGAGACTCTTAATAGTGCTTTGGAAAACCTTGCTGACAGTAAATCAATGTTCAAGGCCGATTTAGGTGTAGACTATCGATTCCATGATTTTTCATTTAACTCAATGATCACTTTCGGTAAATTCACTAACTTAATAGTTGGTATCAATTATAATTTATAAGGCCAAATTATAACTTTCCTTTTTTCATACACCCTTTGAATTTTGAGTTCTAAAAACTTCAATCGTTTGAAGTTAAAAAAGTTTGTGTTTGAGTTTATATTTCCTTAAATCTGGAATCCATATTGCTCGAAAAGTTTTAAATTTGTGGGAATTATTTACAAATCTTAAAAAATTAAATACATGAAAGTTACAGTAGTTGGAGCAGGAGCAGTAGGGGCTAGTTGTGCCGAATATATTGCGATTAAAAATTTTGCTTCAGAAGTTGTTTTATTGGATATCAAAGAAGGATATGCTGAAGGTAAAGCAATGGATTTAATGCAAACAGCCTCTTTGAATGGTTTTGATACAAAAATTACGGGTGTAACAAACGATTACACCAAGACTGCAGGTAGTGATATCTGTGTTATTACTTCTGGTATTCCCCGTAAACCTGGAATGACTAGAGAAGAATTGATTGGAATCAATGCCGGAATTGTTCAAAGTGTAACTTCAAACCTAATTGAGCAATCTCCAGATACCATTTTGATTGTAGTAAGTAATCCTATGGATACTATGACGTATTTGGCTCACAAAACTTCAGGTTTGCCAAAACACAGAATTATAGGAATGGGTGGAGCTTTAGATTCAGCTAGATTTAAATACAGATTAGCAGAAGCTTTAGGAGCTCCTATTAGTGATGTTGACGGAATGGTAATTGGTGGTCACAGTGATGTGGGTATGGTTCCATTAACACGTTTAGCTACTAGAAATTCTGTGCCTGTTACCGAATTTATTTCAGAAGAAAGATTAGACCAAGTGAAAGAAGATACCAAAGTTGGTGGGGCTACTCTAACCAAACTTTTAGGAACTTCTGCGTGGTATGCTCCAGGAGCAGCTGTAAGCGCTTTGGTACAAGCTATTGCATGTGACCAAAAGAAAATTTTCCCTTGCTCTACCTTGTTGGAAGGTGAATATGGATTAAATGATCTTTGTATCGGGGTTCCAGTTGTTCTAGGTAGAAAAGGAATTGAAAAAGTAGTTGAAATTGAATTGTCTGAAGAAGAAAAGCAACAGATGTTTACCAGTGCCGAAGGCGTGAGTAAAACAAATGGTTTATTAGATGTTTAATTGGTCTGAATTTATGAAAAGATTCGTTTTTCTATTTTTATTATCTATTCATCTTACCGTATTTTCTCAAGAAAGTTTTGATGAAGGCGTAGCTGTGGGCAGTATGACCATGTCAAGCAACAATGCAGAAGTTCAAGGGCAATTGGCGATGATGGGTGATATGACAACAACCACTTATTTTAAGGGGAACAAAACACGTTCTGAATCTAATAATTTAATGGCTGGTGAAACCATTACCATCATTGATGCTAAAGCCAAGAAGATGTTATTGTTAATGAATAACATGGGAGGCAAAATGTATTCTAAAAAGGATATAGCGCCTACACAGGAAGATTTAGATAAGATGACCGTAGAAAAAGGGACTGAAACTAAAACTGTTTTAGGCTATGAATGTCAACAATATTTTGTGACAATTGAAGAAGGAGGCATGAAAATGACTTCAGAGTATTTTGTGACTGATAAAATTCAAGCAGTTTCTGAACAGTTTTCCGGTTATGGTTCAAAACTGGAAGGTTTTCCTTTATATATGGTTATGAAAATGAATCAACCAGAAGCTGAAATTACCTTGACTTATGAAATTAAAGAATTAAGAAAAGAAGAGGTTTCTGATGATAAATTTGACATGACAATTCCAGAGGGATATACAGAACTTCAAGTTCCAAATCCACAGAATTAATAGGATGGAATTTCAGATAAAAAAAAGAGCGACTATACGGTCGCTCTTTTTTTTTACAAAATATTAATTTCTATTGGGTATTCATTGTGTAAATCATATATTTGCTCGTTTTTAAAAATAACGTTAAAAAACTAAAATAAACTAATTAATATAATAGATAATGCAGAACAAAGGACTAGTAAAACTGTTTGCAATTTTGTTCGGCTTGGTAAGTATTTACCAGCTTTCCTTTACATTTAAAGCAAATAGTATTGAAGATGAAGCAAGGGCTTATGCCAGTGGAGATGCGGCAAAAGAACGTCAGTTTTTAGATTCTATTTCCAACGAAAAAGTATTCAGTTTAGGTGTAGCAGACTATACCTATAACCAAGTTAAGGACAACTCCATGAATTTAGGTCTGGACCTAAAAGGAGGGGTTAACGTTATTTTACAAGTGTCTGTTAAAGACATTTTGAAAGGACTTGCAAATTACTCTAAAGACGCCACTTTCAATCAAGCATTGGATAATGCTTCAGAAGCGCAAGTAACTAGTCAAAACACCTTTGTTGAAGATTTCTTTATTGCATTTGACGAAATCAAAGGAGATAAAAAATTAGCGTCTCCTGATATTTTTGGAAATAGAACCTTAAGTGAGGAGATTACTTTTGATATGTCCGACAGTGAGGTGCAACCAATTATCGAAAGAAAAGTTGATGAATCAATTGTGTCTGCGTTTGAAGTATTACGTAAGCGTATTGATGAATTTGGTGTAACATCTCCAAACATTCAGCGTTTAGGGAATTCTGGTAGAATTTTAGTGGAGTTACCAGGGGTTAAGGATGTAGAGCGTGCTACAAAACTATTACAAAGTACAGCTCAATTAGAATTTTGGGATGCTTACAGAGGGGATCAATTTTTGAACTTTCTTAGTGAGGCTAATGAATTGTTGAAAGACATGGAAACGGAGAAGGATGCTGAAAAGCAAGCCGATTCTACAGTTGCAACCGATACTACCCAAGATGATAAAATTGCAGATCTTTTAGGAGACGATCCAGATTCAACCGCTGTCAATGATAACAACCCTATTGGAAAATTAATTAAAGGATTTGGTTACCAAGGTGGTCCTGTAGTAGCTCAATTTGCTACTAAGGATAAGGGAACTATGGAAGAATACTTGAATATGCCTCAAGTAAGAGCCTTATTGCCTGCAGATTTTAGATATGTGAAATTTGCCTTTGGAAAACCTGATACCGATAGTGAAATAGTTGAATTGTATGCTTTAGCAGGAAACCGTGATAACATGCCTCCTCTAAGTGGAGCTGTAATTACAGATGCTCGTCAAGAATATGGTCCAACGGGTAAGCCAGTTGTTTCTATGCAAATGAATAGCAAAGGAGCTAAAATTTGGGAAGAAATGACCGGTGTAGCTTACCAACAACAGAGTCAAATTGCTATCGTTCTAGATAACGTTGTCTATTCTGCACCAGGTGTAACCACTGGGGCTATTTCAGGAGGGAACTCTCAAATCTCTGGAGATTTCACTCTTAATGAGGCAACCGACTTAGCTAACGTATTGCGTGCAGGTAAGTTACCAGCATCAGCAGATATTATTCAAAGTGAAGTAGTAGGACCATCTTTAGGACAAGAGGCTATTGATAGCGGTCAGTTATCATTTGCAATTGCATTGGCCTTGGTTCTATTATGGATGATCGTTTATTACGGAAAAGGTGGTTTATTCGCTGATATCGCTATGTTGTTCAACATTCTTTTAATCTTTGGAGTTCTTTCAGGATTAGGAGCAGTATTGACTTTGCCAGGTATTGCGGGTATCGTTTTGACAATTGGTATGTCTGTAGATGCTAACGTGCTTATCTTTGAAAGAATCCGTGAGGAACTTGAAAAGGGTAAAGGACAAAAGGAATCCATTCAAGACGGTTTTAGTAATGCTTTATCTTCTATTTTAGATGCTAACATTACAACTGGTTTAACGGCTTTAATCTTATTTGTATTTGGTACAGGACCAATTAAAGGATTTGCTACTACCTTATTAATTGGTATTGGTACATCATTGTTTACTGCTATTTTCATTACAAGATTGATAGTTGATTGGTATGTGAATAGAGGAGGAACTTTAACGTTCTCAACTGGTGTTACTAAAAACTTATTTAGAAATATCAATATTAATTTCTTGAAGAAGCGTAAGGTGGCTTACATTTTATCAGGAGCTTTACTAGTAATTAGCTTAGGTTCTTTGTTTACAAATGGCTTGGATCAAGGAGTTGATTTCGTTGGAGGTAGAACGTATCAAGTTCGTTTCCCACAAGCAGTTAGTTCTTCAGAAATTTCTAAGACTTTAAATGATTTCTTTGGAAGTGCAGACGCCAAAACTTTTGGTAATGCAAACCAATTAAAAATAACTACCAAATATAAAGTTGACGAAACAGGAGCTGAAGTTGATGAAGAAATCAGAAAATCGCTTTACACTGAATTACAACCATATTTAGGAGATGCTAGTTATGATGATTTCATCAGTGACAATGAGCATAAGACAGTTGGTTTAATGAAATATTATAAAGTAAGTCCAACGATTGCAGATGATCTTAAGAAAGAGTCTTTCTGGGCGGTTTTAGGATCCTTGTTAGTGGTTTTCCTTTATATCTTGTTACGATTCAAGAGATGGCAATTCTCATTAGGGGCAGTTGCGGCTGTTTTCCATGATGTGATTATTGTTCTTGGGGTGTTCTCTTTAACCTATAAGTTTATGCCATTCTCCATGGAGATTGACCAAGCTTTTATTGCTGCCATCTTAACGGTTATTGGTTATTCATTAAATGATACCGTGGTTGTGTTTGATAGAATTAGAGAGTTCTTCAATGAGCATACAGCTTGGCCATTCAATAAAGTAATTAACTCTTCATTGAGCAGTACATTAAGTAGAACATTGAATACCTCACTTACTACCTTGGTGGTGTTGTTGGCTATTTTCTTCTTCGGAGGGGATTCTATTAGAGGATTTATGTTTGCCTTGATAGTTGGTGTAGTTGTTGGTACCTATTCATCCTTGTTTATTGCAACACCAATCATGTATGATTCAGTGAAAAAAGGTGATGCTAAGGAAAGTTTAAGAAAGAAAGAAGAAGTTGTTGAAGAAACAGCAGAAGCTTAAATATAGAACTAACTAGATTTTATTAAAAAGCCTTTCCAATTGGAAAGGCTTTTTTTATTACATATGTGTAAATAAATTAATTTCTAATATAGGATATGGAATCGCCTACTTTTAAGCCCCATTGATCAGACAAACCAGCATTTACTTCCAATACGTACATGGCCGGTTTATTTGAGGGTAAAGAAGTTTCATTCATGGGTTGGGCATTCTTCTGAAAACTGACAATCTTTTGGTCTTTGTCCAGATAAATAATATCCAAAGCAATTTGGGTATTCTTCATGTAGAACCATCTTGGGTTGTAATCTTGAAAAACAAAAAGCATTCCTTGACTGTCTCGCATAGATTGACGGTACATCAAGCCTGTTTCTCTTTCATATTCAGAATCGGCTATTTCAATATCCAATTGCTTTACTATGGAATCTGTCTTTTGGTGAAATAGCTTTAATTCACCTTCTTTCTTAAAGCTGATCTGTGTTTGCTTAATATTATTTTGTTCAGGTTTTTCTTTACATGAAAAGCTGAAAATACCTCCCATTAGCAAACAGTATAAAGACACGTTTTTTAATTTCATGGCTTTATGCAACTTTGTGTTTTGGTTTATAAACAAACATGAAATAGAAGCCTAAAAGAATAAAAGGTATGCTTAACCATTGGCCTGTATTTAAAGCCCATGTGGCTCGCTCATCAACCTGTGCCTCTTTGACAAATTCAACAAAGAACCGAACGGTCCATAAGAAAACTAAAAATAGGCCAAATAAGAATCCTTCTTGTTGTCCTTTATTGGTTTTAAGGTAAACCCACACTAAAATTAAAAATACAATAATGTAACAAAAGGACTCATATAATTGAGCGGGATGTCTATAAGGGACAGCCTCCAATAGATTAGAAAACTGTGGATTATTTGTTACCGCCATATAAGCCTCTTGAACCTTATTGATCCCTGTTAATTTAACAATTTCATATTTGCTGTATTCATCCTGAATGAATCGGACTCCTAAAGGTGAATCGGTTATTTTACCTATTATTTCAGAGTTTATAAAGTTACCTATCCTAATAAAGATCGCACCGCTTGCTACAGGTATAACAATTCGGTCCAAGATCCACATTAGGGTTTTATATTTGTATTTTCTTCGGTATAAATACATGCCAGTAATGATTCCAATGGCCGCTCCATGGCTTGCCAATCCTTGAAACCCTGTAAATTCGATCCCGTTTTTAAAACTGAAAGGAAGGAAAATGCTAAAGAAATCTTCCTTGATTAATTCGGCTTGATAAAATAAGACATGACCCAATCTGGCACCTATTAAAGTAGCTAGAACCGTATAAAGAAATAAAGGATCTAAATATTCAAGTTTTACTTTTTCTCGAATGAAAATTCGTTTCATGATTTGCCATCCCAAAAGAAAGGCAATAATCCACATGACACTATAAAAATGGATTTTGAAATTTCCGATAATATCAATTCCTGAGACGGGATTCCAATCGAATTTAAGTAAAAACATAGAGTTTAATTTTAAAGGGTAAATATAGCCAATTGAAACTCGGAGAAAAAATAAAAGAATTATAACAATACGTTATTTTTTTGGGTCTTTTTCAGGAACTGGATCATAACCACTACCTCCCCAAGGCGCTGGAGCGTTAAGAAAATGTACGGTGTACATTTTTAGAGAACAGGCGAGCTGGCGGGTAGGCTAGTTGTCATCCTTGTCAGGAACTGGGTCATAACCACTACCTCCTCAAGGCGCTGGAGCGTTAAGAAAATGTACGAGGTACATTTTTAGAGAACAGGCGAGCTGGCGCGTGGGCTAGTTGTCATGCTTGTCAGGAACTGGGTCATAACCACTACCTCCCCAAGGATGACAACTAAAAATCCTCTTAATAGCCAACCAACCGCCTTTTAAAAGACCATGCTTTTGTAAAGCTTCAATGGTATAATGAGAGCAAGTGGGCTGGTATCTGCAAGTAGCAGGGAATAGAGGTGAAATGGCACCTTGATAAAACTTTACCAAATAGATAAACGGTTTTATCAAGATGTTTTTCATATGCTTAATTTGTGGAAAATGTAGTGCCTTCTTTTCCGTCTTTTAATTGAATTCCTAAGGAAGTAAGCTCGTCCCTAATTTGGTCTGAAAGTGCAAAGTTCTTATTCGCTCTGGCTTCTTGTCTTAGCTTGATAAGTAATTCAACGGTACCTGTCAGTTTATCGTCTGAATTATCAGAACTGGATTGGCTAGGTAACAATCCCAGAACATCAAAAACAAAGGTGTGAATGGTATTTTTAAAGGTGTTTAAATCTTCTTGACTTATCGATTCATTACCTTCTTTTATTTGATTGATATATTTAACCCCTTCAAACAAATTTGCTATTAAAATGGGCGAATTGAAATCATCATTCATCGCATCATAACATTTTTGAATCCAACTTGGTAGATCAATACTACTTGTTGCTGAAACAGGTAAATGATCCAAGTGGTTAATGGCTTCCATTAAACGGTTAAATCCTTTTTCACTAGCTAATAAACCGTCATTTGTAAAGTCCAAAACGCTTCTGTAATGAGCTTGAAGCATAAAGAATCTAGCAACTGAAGGAGAAAAAGCTTTGGTTATATTGGCATTATCTCCTGTGAATATCTCATTCGGTAGAATAAAGTTTCCAGTCGATTTGGCCATTTTCTTACCATTCATTATAAGCATGTTTGCATGCATCCAATAATTAACTGGTGATTGTCCTTTTGCAGCTTCATTTTGAGCAATTTCACATTCATGATGAGGAAACTTCAAATCCATACCACCTCCATGAATATCAAAATGTTCTCCTAGGTATTTGGTGCTCATGGCAGTACATTCTAGATGCCAGCCAGGAAATCCATCGCTCCAAGGTGAAGGCCATCGCATGATATGTTGAGGCTCTGCCTTTTTCCACAGCGCAAAGTCCTGAGGATTTCTTTTGTCACTCTGACCATCAAGTTCACGAGTATTGTGAATCATATCTTCAAGATTTCGCTTGCTTAGCTTACCATAGTCATGACTTTGGTTAAACTTAACGACATCAAAATATACCGAACCGTTAATTTCGTAGGCAAAACCATTTTGAAGAATATCTTTGATCAATTCAATTTGTTCAATAATATGTCCGGTTGCTGTAGGTTCAATACTAGGCGGTAAAAAATTAAATTTATTCAGAATATTATGAAAATCTACAGTATAGCGCTGAACCACCTCCATTGGTTCAATAGATTCTAAACGTGCTTTTTTAGCAATGCGGTCTTCCCCTTCATCAGCATCGTTTTCTAAGTGACCTGCATCTGTAATATTTCGCACATATCTTACCTTATATCCCAAATGCTTAAGGTACCTAAAGACCATATCAAAAGACATAAAAGTCCTAACATTTCCTAAATGGACATTGCTATATACGGTAGGTCCGCAGACATACATGCCTACATAGCCGTCATTAATAGGTTTGAAAAGTTCTTTTTCTCCGGTAAGGGAATTGTAAATTTTAATGGGCTGCTCTTGATACAAATGCATGAGTTATAAAAGGTAGGGGGTGATTAAAATTTAGTTTCTAACTGAATATAGTCTAAAAACTCTCTCCTAATTTCTTTTTCTTTAAAACGACCGCCAAATTCTGCCGTAACGGTACTGCTTTCTATGTCTCTAATTCCTCTGGAGTTGACGCAAAGGTGTTTGGCATCAATAACACAGGCTACGTCTTGAGTGTTTAGAACTTCTTGAAGTTCTTTAACAATTTGAATGGTTAAACGTTCTTGTACTTGAGGTCTTTTCGCATAGTAATCTACAATACGGTTCATTTTGGATAGTCCAACAACCTTTCCATTTGAAATATAAGCTACGTGGGCTTTACCTACTATAGGAAGTAAATGATGCTCACAAGTTGAATATAAGGTAATGTTTTTTTCAACCAGCATTTCACCATATTTATATTTGTTGTCGAAAGTAGAAGCGCTTGGTTTGCTTTTTGGGTGTAAACCGCCAAAAATTTCCTTAACAAACATCTTAGCGACTCTTAGCGGAGTTCCTTTAAGACTGTCGTCTGTTAAATCTAATCCCAAGGTCTCCATAATATGTCTCACATCATCCTTAATGATGTCAATTTTTTCATCATTAGTGAGTTTGAAAGCATCGACTCTCAGAGGGGTTTCATGGGATGTTCCTATGTGATTATCTCCAATAGATTCAAACTCTTCTAAATTTTTATCAAATTTCATTATCGCTCCTTAAAAGTGGTAGTAATTTAATTTGCAAAGATAAGAATTTCCCCTTGAACCGTCGGGAATCTTAACAGATTATTAAAATGCAGGAAATATTAACGTGGGTAGTTTTAATTTTTTATTATTTTTAGGCTCTTTTTAACAAAAAATTAGGTTATGAATTTAAGAAATATGGCACTTTGCACAATGTTTTTTTGGTTGATCTTCTTTAAGGTCAGAGCTCAAGAAAACTCAAATTATCCTTCTTTAAAGCCAATAGAATATAAAGAGAATGTCAGAGCTCCTTTTTCTGCTCAAGAATTGGGATTCCTAGAGGAAGTTTATGGGGAGTATTTGGACCAAGTTGTTATAAATAATAATCAGAAACAAAAAGAAATAAAAAATTTACTTAGAAACCGAATTGAGTATCTTCAAATTAATGATGCAAGTGATCAGAAAAAATGTGAAATGCTTTCAGAGGTTTCCTTATTTGATGCCTACAATAAAAACCTTACGAGAGACAAAAAATTTAATCAAGACCTTTTCAATCCCTTAAAATATAATTTCAATTTTTATTCTCGAGGATCGCAAATGTATAGAGTAGATGGAACTAACTATTTTATCTTAATTCGTTCTCAATATAATTATTAAGAAATTATACCTCATAGCTATGAAATATTTATTTTTCCTTTTCTCCTTCTTTTTGATTTCCACCATACATTCACAGGATGTTCTCATGCAAAATGGAACTGTGAACCAATGTTCAGGGGTTTTTTATGATTCTGGTGGAGCCACTAGTGGATATGCCGTTGGTGAAAGTTATGTAATGACGATATGCCCAGAAAGTGATGGCCAACAAATTCAGTTAGACTTTACTGAGTTCAGTACGCAATTGAATACAGTTACCATGACCATTTATGATGGACCGGATACTACTGCGAATGCCTTTGGATCTTTTTCAGGTGGTGGACCAGTAAATAGTCCGGGTACAGTAACGGCTACGCCTAACAATCCATCAGGTTGTTTAACTATTGAATTTGATAGTACAGGTGGGTCACAAAGTGTCGCTGGATGGGCAGCCGATATTTCTTGTTTGACACCGTGTCAAACTATAGTATCTCAATTGGATAGTGCCTCTCCGGCTCCCAATGAAGATGGATATATCAGAGTGTGTCAAAATGAGGAAATAACTTTAACTGGTAGTGGTGATTTTTCAGTAGATGGTACGGGCGCTACTTATGAATGGGATCTGGGAGATGGAAATACGGCTTCTGGTCAAACAGCAACCTTTTCTTATAGCGAACCAGGAGTTTATATTGTAAATTTAAATATTACAGATACTAATACTTCTGTAAACCCTGATGGGTGTCAAAGTACAAACTTAATTAATCAGGTGGTTCAAGTTTCGACAGATCCTGATTTTACTGGTACCGAGGCAGCTGATACGGAGCTTTGCTTTGGGGAGTCCACTACAATCACTGGAGTTGTAACTCCTACTGACTTTATTAATGATTGTACACCACCAGTAAGTGGAACTACATATTTACCTGATGGCTCAGGTGCCGTTTATCAAACATGTATAACAGTAGATTGCTATGATTCAGATCAACTTCTAACAGATGTGAATCAACTAGTAAGTATTTGTGTTAACATGGAGCATTCCTTTGCCGGAGATTTAGATATCATTATTACTGGGCCAACAGGTCTGGATACTCATCTGAAGCAATATCCAGGTGGAGGAGGAACTTATTTAGGAGGGGCCAATGATGATGGATCAAATACCCCTGGAGTAGGAGCTGATTATTGTTTTTCAATGTCTGGTTCTGTAATTCTTGAAAATGCTCCAACCATGATAGCTGGAAGTAATCCGCCGAATAATTCTTATGTCCCTGGTACCTATTTGCCTGAAGGATCTTTTAATGATTTAATAGGAAGTCCTTTAAATGGCGATTGGTGTATTACCATTATAGATAATCTATCCGTTGATAATGGATATATATTTTCTTGGGGATTAGAATTTGACCCTAATTTACAACCTCCAGAACTTTCATTTACACCTGAGATTGAATCAGAGTCGTGGAATGCAGATTCATCAATAATTGATACAAACGGTAATGTAATTACAGTACAACCTCCAACAGAAGGACAGTACTGTTATACCTATACCGCTGTAGATGACTTTGGTTGCGAATATTCCGAGACTGTTTGTGTGACTGTTTATCCTGAAATTGTAAATGAAGAGCCCAATGATTTATTTATTTGCGGGCAACCTAACCCACCTTATATTTTTGATTTGACTCAAAACACATCAGTGATTTTAGCAACTGCTGATAATCCTGATATTTTTGAAGTCACTTATCATAATACAGAATCGGATGCCATTCTAGACACTGGAATTATTGATCCTGCCGATGCCTATTCCGGAACTGATGGTGAAGTGATATGGGTTAGGATAGATTTACCGGGAACAGATTGTTTTGAGATTGACAGTTTTACTTTAAATGTAGTTTCTGAACCAATCATCAACCCAGTTGAAGATATGATCCAATGTGATGATCCTTCAAATGACGGCATCGCCGATTTTGACTTGGAAACGCAGACCTTAGGTATTTTGGGCACGCAACCTGAAGGCGATTTTATAGTGACCTATTATGACAGTTTTGCTGCTGCCGATTCAGGAACCGGTTCTTTGGATAGTCCATACACGGTGACTTCATCCCCTCAACCTATATGGGTTCGTATCGATCTAAATGCTGAGACAGCATGTACCACCGTCAGCCCCGACCCAGTATTCTTTTTGATCATCGAGCCATTTGCCGACACGAGCTTTACGGTAGACCCTACCTGTGACGGAGCGGTGGTGACCCTTACGGGCGAACCTGGCGGGACCTTCAGTTTTGGGGATCCCCAGCCACCGGTTGCGGTGATTGACCCAACTACCGGAGAAGTGACCGGAGCCTCCCCATCCGAGGAGATCACCATCATATACGCCCTAGACAACGAATGTAGCGCTTCCTCTGAAGTGACCTTCAACGTGATCGACATAGACGACCCGAGCTTCACCTTGATCCCGACCTGTGACGGTGCCACAGCCGAGGTAACAGGTACCCCTGGCGGGACCTTTACCATGGTGGACGTCAATGGCGTTGGCGGTACGATCAACCCGGATACCGGTGAGATCACCGGCGGTCCATCCGAGGCGGTCTATGACGTGACCTATACCACCAGCGGTACCTGTCCGGACTTTTTGACCCTGACGGTAACCGTACCTTTCTCCGAGGATACCACCTTTGAGATGACCCCCAACTGTAGCGGAGCAACCGCCACCATATTGGGCGATGTGGACGGGACCTTTAGCATGGTAGACCTAGGAGACGGTGCCAGCATCGATCCTGCCACGGGAGAGATCATTGGCGGACTTTCAGGAGCGACCTATACGGTCACCTATGCCTTTGAGAACGTATGCAGTGAGCCAACGACCTTGGATGTGACGGTGATAGTGACCGATGACCCAAGCTTTACGCTTACCCCTACCTGTGACGGCGCTACAGCTGAAGCCGTAACCCCGGGAGGGACCTATGCCTTTACAGACCCACAGCCAACAGATGCCGTGATTGATGCAGCTACGGGAACCATCACCGGTGGAGCCCCTGGAGCGACCTATGAGGTGGTGTATACCACCAACGGTACCTGTCCGGACACGACGACCAATACAGTAACCGTAC
>NZ_JAJJNF010000075.1:0-283 GCF_021245805.1 Mangrovimonas futianensis | reverse complement strand
CGGAGAAGGAATACGAGAAGTCACTGGCGGTAGCAGTAGAACCGGCTTGACGATTGGCGTTAGAGGCGCAGGGCTGGCGGTGAGAGGAATCGGGGCCCGGATTGAGGAACGGGTGGAGTTCGACCTAGAGTAGCTGGTGAGGGCTGCTGCTGCATTGTTGTCCGGAGTGTCTGCAATAGGCGGGGGTAAGACGACAGGCGGCGGCAAAGCGATCGGCGAGGCAGATAGAGCGTCGTTCACAGCGTCGTACGGGAAGTCCGAGTGCGGCTTTTCAGCGTCCTCG
>NZ_JAJJNF010000074.1:0-284 GCF_021245805.1 Mangrovimonas futianensis | reverse complement strand
TTGATTTTCTTAGTGTTTCAGGTGAAGGGCAAAATTGAGGCAAAACCTCTCTTTCTCATTTTCAAGCACAGAGAATTGCCCCCACCCAAAACCTCTCAAAGCCGAAAAATCCACCTTCAATCCAGTGCATCCAGGTGCATTTTCCTCCCTCCATTCCGGTGAGTTCGGTTGTGCATTCATAGTGGGAGTGGTAAGACTTAAAGTTCTCTATCCTTAAATTTGATCAAATACAATTGTTAGTACTTTTAATTTGAGAATTTGATTGGATTTGTTGATTGTGGATG
>NZ_JAJJNF010000073.1:0-284 GCF_021245805.1 Mangrovimonas futianensis | reverse complement strand
GGATATTGGAGGTGAACCGGGCGGTTGGGAAGTGTCACCAAGCCGGTTCTGATAGCTTGCTGACGTGGCATGCTTTTCAAAAGATGAGGGATATGTATTTTGTGAATGACGGGCCGGAAAAACATGCCGGCGTGTTGTATGGATTAGAAGTGTATTAAGTTATTGGTTTAGCTATATTATATTAATTCTTTTTTACAAAGTAATTTGTAAATTAATAAGGAATTTAATTGATGATTTAAGAAATTCTTTTTCTTTTAATTTGAGAGACGTTTCTTTAATCTCTG
>NZ_JAJJNF010000072.1:0-284 GCF_021245805.1 Mangrovimonas futianensis | reverse complement strand
AAAAGTGAATACAAAAAGTCAAACTCATTATATTTATTTTTTCATTCATTTTTTGTCACGTCATTTTGTATAGAAATATTTGTAATTAAGATTTCTTTAAAAGTGTAATAATACTCTTTTATTAAGGAAACCAAGAAAATAATCTGAACCCTTGACGAATAACTTACGTTAATAAACCCCTTATAGTTCTAAAAATAACTCTCAAGCCCTATCATTGTTAGATTGATCGGAATTCTGACACCAAACTAAGGAAAAAATATTCAATACCCTTTTTGCCCCTATTA
>NZ_JAJJNF010000071.1:0-284 GCF_021245805.1 Mangrovimonas futianensis | reverse complement strand
TCAGCGGGTAATCCCGCCTGACCTGGGGTCGCGATGCGAGCGCGCTTTCGCACGCCCTCGAGGGTCGAGGAGTCCGTGGACAGGAGAACACGACCGCGCGACAGGATCACTAGGTTCTGTTTCAAAACACCACCGATTGTCGCAGGAAGCGTCACCGAGAACTCTTGTTTGGGCCAACCGCGGGCACAGGCACACGGGAGGCCATTTTCCGCCCACCGCCGCAAGATCATAGGATTTGGGGGGGGCAACGATGCGTGACACCCAGGCAGACGTGCCCTCGGCCT
>NZ_JAJJNF010000070.1:0-286 GCF_021245805.1 Mangrovimonas futianensis | reverse complement strand
TTACCGTATCAATACGATATTTTATATGCTCAGTCAAAAAGAAAAGAATAGAATGTGAAATGAAAACAACATGGTGATTATAACCCCACTTCTAGGAACGACTAACCTTTAACTTCCAAGCTTCCATCAAGTTCCAAATGTCTTCATACTCACCAAGCATCACTAATATATAGACCGATCATGGGGCAAGTGTATCTCACACGCGCTGATATGGTAGTCCATAATTAGATGGTTGTACTAACATCCATTGCAGGGAAGATTTTTTTCACTATATAGATATTAGAAT
>NZ_JAJJNF010000069.1:0-286 GCF_021245805.1 Mangrovimonas futianensis | reverse complement strand
GAGGCAATCCAAACTTGCTTAGACGTTTCCAATCCATAAACATTGGAAACAAGTTTTTCTGAAAGAGATGCAAGGACCCATCCAAAGAGGCAAACATCTTTCTTCTGCCAAACAACATAGGGGATTTGATGAACCAGAGGCAAGATTTTTTGGAGGATAGGCTTCAGTACCATCAACGAAGCCAACTAAGTCGTGTCCTCGGAGGAGATTAAGGAATTGCATTTTCCATGCCAAATAATTGTGGGAGCCATCTAGCTTAACGGAAATAGTGGTGGTAAATGGTGGA
>NZ_JAJJNF010000068.1:0-286 GCF_021245805.1 Mangrovimonas futianensis | reverse complement strand
GCTGGGCCTGGAACACGTTGTCGCGGCGCTCGACGTTGCGCAGCAGCAGGCCCATCAGCAACAGGGACAGCAGCGCGCTCGAGGACGAGATCGAGCACAGGCCGAGGTCGATCAGCAGCGCCGCCAGCAGCATGCCGGGACGCAGCGTGGCCGGCACCTTGCACAGCCGGGTGGCGGCCGCGTACAGGCCATAGGACAGCAGCGCAATGCCGGCGCCCAGCACCAGCTTGCCGCCCTGGCGCATCAGCTCTTCGCCGAAGCTGGTACCGGCGTCCAGCCCCTGGCT
>NZ_JAJJNF010000067.1:0-286 GCF_021245805.1 Mangrovimonas futianensis | reverse complement strand
TTGGTGAAGATATTCCTGGTTCAACTGCTATTTTCTTTGTGGGCAGTGCATATTGTTTATCTTTGACTCCAAAACTTGACAGGATACGAAAAGGAAAAGCATGTGCAAGGCCTGAAGATGATGAGGACTCAGTAGAGCGACCTCCGTTGGGCTTCTTTGGATCTTCAATTCCAGCGGATAGACTGAACCGGCCTCTCATACGTCCAGTGCAGGCAGATCCACCACATGAAACTAATGCACACCCTCCACCGGTTGTGCTTCCTCCTCCACCTGCAAAACATGTCGA